>JBGUWZ010000071.1:0-88133 GCA_045221675.1 Lachnospiraceae bacterium
GCATTCCGTGTCGATCCCGCCGCGCAGCACCTTCTTCCTGTACTTCGTGCACCATACGAGATGGTACTGCAGCGAATAGACATATCCACGACCATATGCTAGATCGTTCTTAACAGTAAAATCAATATCTTTTCCCATATATGTATTATACCATATGATTGCCCGTGCGTCAACGCAAATCAGAACAAATGTTCTTTTCCATATTATACATGGCCCTAGCCGCCATGTCCATACCGATCACCACCAATCATGGTCCACCATACCATTATTTTCCTTAGACCACAGATCGGCAGAATAAAAATAAAGAGGGGCTGACGCCCCTTGAATAAATATATAGAAGATCCCTTGTTAACAGCGACTGAAGAAACAAGCGCGGGTCCCTGCCGGCCAACTCATGTTTAAAAACACGAGAATGCGCCGGTTACTCTTCAAGCCTTTTACGGCCTCTTATGCATCTTTACGTGACAGCACTACCGTCTCGACGTCGTTATACTTGAGCAACACCTTGCCATCATAATGAGAAGTGACGACTACAAACGATGAAACACTTCTTCCCTCTCCAGTATTCATCAACAGTCAATACTGTAAACAATCCTCTAGCGATTTTTTCATCTTCAAATCGGCAATCCCAATAAATACTATCCGAATTAATTAATTCCTGGGCTTTCCTAACATCATCAATATGCTGTTTAATTTGTTCAGGAGAATACTCTTTGTATCTTCTTGATGGCATAATTGTAATATTTGCAGCTGGATAAAATGTGCCAGTTTCGCCACTTCTATCAATCTGATGAAATAAAGCGCAAATCTCTTTCTCAGATAATTTCACTGAATTTAAACAAATCGCATATACATAAGACATGGATGCATACTCCAACAACGCCTGTGTTGAATAAGGCGTCCATGACACATAATGCCATTTGGGTTCCGTAATCTTATTCAAGAACCATTCACTATCAATTATAATATCTACCATAACGTCTCCTCCTTTGATTCATTAAAGTTCACCTAATTTGAAATTTGTCTTACTTTGTTCCTAACATGCAGTTTAAACAATATACACAATCTCTAGACGGGAATGCCCGTCTATCTTTCTCCGTTCTTGATCCTATGATAGTCCTCCATCTCGACATCAAGTGTGATCGTTCTCTCCCGGGTGTTGTTCATTCGCTGCAAAAGGCTCACGACTTCGACATGGCAGCTCTGAGGAAACATGTCGCATGCGCACACCCTCTCAAGTTCATACATATCTTCACACAAGATTTTAAGATCCCTGGCCAGCGTCGCGCTGTCACAGCTCACATAGACGATCCGATCCGGCTCAAGTTCGCGGATCACAGAAAGAAGCGACTCCTCGCAGCCCTTTCTGGGCGGATCAAGCACGACCACATCCGGTCTGACCAGCGGATTCTTCTCGTCGAAGTATCCTCGCTCCGCAACATCCTCGGCAGCAGCCGCAAAGAACTTCATATTCGTGATCCCGTTCCGCCGCGCGTTGGCTTTAGCGTCCTCGATAGCCTCCGGCACAATCTCAACACCGTAGACCTCACGGGCTTTCGCAGACAGGAAGTGAGAAATGGTCCCTATCCCACAGAAGAGGTCGAATACAGTCTCCTCGCCTGTAAGGGCTGCGTACTCCACCGCCTTCCCATAGAGCTTCACCGTCTGCGCGGGATTGACCTGGTAAAATGAGAGCGGCGAAATGCGGAAGGAGTAGTCCAGAAGCGAATCCTCGATCCAGGGCTCTCCAAAAAGAGGAATGATTTTCTGTCCGAGGATGACATTGGTCCGCTTTGTGTTGACATTGAGACAAATGCTGGTGATACCCGGAATTTTCCTCAGGCGAGTTACAAGCACGTCAGCCTCCGGCAGCCTCCTTCCGTTTATGATAAGGCAGATGAGAATCCGGCCTGAAGAGAAACCTTCTCTCACGAGCAGGTGCCTGAGGAGGCCGGTCCCCGTCCCCTCATCGTAGGCGGATATTTTGTACTCTTCTGCAAATGTCAGCACTGTCCGCAGAATCTCCTCATTCTTTTCCGGAGACAGCGCGCAGTCCCTTATATCTATAATGCTGTGTGTCCTTCCCGCATAGTAGCCGGCGACCAGTTTTCCCTCTTTGTTCGTCCCTATGGGGTACTGGGCTTTGTTCCTGTATCTCCACGGATCCTCCATGCCCATGATCGGCTCCATGGGGATGTCGCGAAAGCCACCTATCCGCTCGAGGTTCCTTCGCACTACACCTTCCTTGAACTCGAGCTGCTTTGCATAACTCATCGCCTGCAGGCGGCAGCCGCCGCACTGCCTTGCGACGGAGCAACGCGGCTCCACCCGGTCCGGAGATGGTGTTAGGATTTGCTCCAGCCTTGCGTAGGCAAAGCTTTTCTTCGGCCTTGTGATCTTTGCAAGAACCGTATCGCCGATCACGGCATCCTTGACGAACAAAGTATACCCGTCCACATGGCCGATGCCGTCGCCCTCATTCGTCATATCGACAATATCCGTGCGGACAATGTCATTCTTATTGAACACGTATGTGGCTTCACTCTTCTTTTTCTTTGCCATTTCCACCCTCTGTACACATTTATTCTTCATCGTAAGATTGTACTCACGATGAAGGCGAATGTCACTTTGCGCGCGTATCCAGACTTGCGTCACGAGTATTGCGCGATGAAGAATAAACACGGGTCCGGCACATGAACGCAAACGCGCGAGACCGGACCCGTGACCTGGTTACGTATTATTTCCCTGTTCTTCTCAGGTTGGTGTCAAAGAACCTGTTCCACCCGAGCCACGTCTCCTCAGCGGGAGCCGACTCGAGCACCTCCGACATCGTCTCGAGCTTGGCATCCGTGTTGTCCGCAAGGTTGAGGGCCATAGCCTCAATAATAGCAGGCTTCTTCGGTGAGCCGTACTCGTACTCGCCATGGTGAGCGAGTATGCAGTGCTTGACCATCATCTCGAGCTCTGCCGGGAAGCCTTCGATGCGGGAGGCGTGGTCATGCACCATCTCCGCTCCGATCATGATGTGACCGAGCAGCTGTCCGTCATCCGTGTACTCATTGAACGGGAAGTCTGAAAGCTCCTGCACTTTACCTATGTCGTGAAGCATGGCGGCTGTGAGCAGCAGATCTCTGTTGATGGCTGAATAGCTGCGAGCCAAAAAGTCGCACATTTTGGTCACCTGCAGAGTGTGCTCAAGAAGACCGCCCACAAAGCTGTGGTGAACGGTCTTGGCCGCGGAGTGACCGACAAAAGCGTTAATGAACTCTTTATCATCAGAAAAGAAGCTGAGAAGGAGCTGCTTCAGATACGGATTCTCGATAGAGCGGATATAGTTCACAAGTTCACTGTACATGACCTTGCGGTTCTTCTTGGTGACCGGGAGGTAGTCCGCCGGGATATACTCACCCGGGTCGGCCTTTCTCACCTGCTTGAGCGATGCCTGCAGCTGCCCGTTGAAATTGCTGACGCTGCCGGCTACATAAATATAATCGAGAGCTTCGAACTCACCGATGGCGCCGGAATTCGGATCCCAGATCTTGCAGTCAAGCTGGCCGGTCTTGTCCTGCAGTATGACGTTCTCATAGTTCCTGCCGTTTTTTGTTACAGCTGACTGTTTGTGCTTGCAGAGGTAAATATCCTGTATGCGTGACCCTTCTTTGAGCTCACTGATATAACGCATGAAAATCTCCAATCTATTTTTTACTTCCCACTTAGTATAGCAAGTCGAAAGCAAAATGCAAGTCTCACTCTCGTGTGCCCACAGTCATCGGAAGTGTGACCTCCACATATTCACCTGCGCCGAATCTCTGCACGGTCATGACAATCGCGTCTCCCGGCTGCTTTGTGGTCAGCCTCTGGCCGAGGACTGCCAGTGATGTGACATTCGTGTCATCGATTGCCGTTATAACATCACCCGGCTGGATTCCCGCCTGTTGGGCGGGGGAATCATCAAATGCCTTTACGACGTAGACACCTGTCGGCACTCCGGTCACTTCCGTCATGACAGCCGAGACATCCTGCCCTCTGATACCGAGATAGCATAGCTTCTCATTGTTAGAGAGTCTCTCCAGTAAATTCTTTATCGGAGAAATAGGGATAACAGCGATGCAGTCCGATCCCTTCTGGACATATTTCTGAGCTATAATCCCAAGGACCTGACCGTTCATGTTGATAAGCACTCCGCTGCCGGTCTCTGTTCCCGCTATATCCGTATCAATCATTGTATACGCGCCATCGGTCACGACCACTTTCCGCGACATAGCCGCGACTCGTCCCACCTCAAATGCACGCTCTGTACCGCAGGGGGATCCCACTGCGATCACCGTCGTCCCGGTCGTTGTCCCGTACGAAGTACCGAGCTGCGCTATGCTGACTGCATGAAGAACACTGTCCGGGACCGCCTGCAGAGATACCTGGACAATGCAGAGCCCGGTGACCGGATCACGGCTGATCAGGCTTCCCTCTATGGCTACATTATTGACAAATGTGACCATGATTGTCGCAACCTCAAATGCCGCATCCTGTTCCGTCAGTATAAGGAGGTTCTGACCGTTATCCGCAATGATAATGCCGCTCCTCGATGTGACCGCCTCATCAATACCGTCAGCGTACGCTTCAGCCCCTTCATAGCCGGACACAGTGACCATTGAGGTCCTCACCTCATCGGCAGTCGCCTTGACCGCCCTGTTAAAACGCTCAAGATCTTCTACCGCAAGTTCAGTCTTCTCCTCCTCCGTAAGAATCTCCTCTGGAGGACGTTCCTCCCCGGACGCATCCGATTCAGCCACACCGGACTCCGCGGTGTCCTGTGACATATCCTCATAGTATTCTTCGTCATCCGGGATCGATACGGCGCTGACAGCCTGACGCATCCGCATATTAAAAACAGCCGAGCATGTAAGGCCGGCTATAAGACCGAATACCAAAGCCGATACTACAAGTTTAAGAGCGTACTCGCGCCTTTTTTTCGGATCGACCGGCACATCTTTTACTGTCTCTTTTATAAAGGAGTATTCTTCGTCGCTGTTATCGTTGTCTTTTCTTTTAAAGTTCTCTTCCATTTTTTCGGACGATGCGGATCCTGGACCCGTCTTGCAAAAAGGTATACTCTGATTAAATACCAAACTTAAGTTTAGCATTTGAATATGAACAATTTATGAATGGGATGTAAAGGTAGACAAAGGAAACTCTTTTATACAGCGCAAGTTTAGGGTAAAATAACTATATGAATGAGAAAGCATTGCACACACTGGAATATGATAAAATTGTCACCTTGCTCGAGGAGCGCGCAACTTCCGCCCCCGGCAAGGCTCTCTGCCGTGCGATCACGCCTCTGACGGACATTACTAGAATAGAGATGCTGCAGGAGGAGACAGCCGCAGCCGTCGGGCGGATATTTGCAAAAGGCAGTATATCCTTCGGAAACACGTTTGACGTTAACGCTTCTCTCCTGCGCCTCCAGCTGGGCAGCGCATTGGGCATCCGCGAGCTGCTTCAGATCTGCAAGCTCCTGGAGAACGCGGCCCTTGTCCGCGCCTACGGCAGGAAGGAGCGGGAGGACCAGCCCGATGATATCCTGACGATTCTTTTTAACGGTCTCGATCCGATACCGTCTGCAACAAATGAGATCCGCCGCTGCATCGTCTCGGAAGACGAAGTCAGCGACAATGCGTCGAGCACTCTGAGGCAGATACGCAGAAATATCAAATCGGCCGGTGAGCGAATTTATTCCGAACTCAACAAGATCATCGCCCAGCACTCCAAGGACTATCTCCAGGACAGCATTATCACAACGCGCGACGGGCGTTACTGTGTTCCGGTCAAGGTCGAGCACAAGGCCAACGTCGGCGGTATTGTCCACGATATGAGCTCTTCCGGCAGCACTCTGTTCATAGAGCCTGCGTCCGTTGTAAAGCTGAACAATGAGATCCGCGAGCTTGAGCTGGCTGAGCAGAAGGAAATCGAGGTCATTCTCTCAAAGCTGTCCGATATGCTGGCGGAATACGATGGGGCCATCAAGTACGACTATGAGATCATGAGATCTCTCGACTTCATCTTCGCGAGGGCAAGTCTGGCAATTGAGCAGAACGCTTCCAAGCCGCTCGTAAACAGCGAGGGAATCATTGAGATCAAAAAAGCCCGCCATCCGCTGATTGACAAGAAAAAAGTCGTTCCGATCGATATCCGTATAGGAGAGCAGTTCGACCTTCTGGTCATCACAGGACCCAATACCGGCGGAAAGACAGTAACGCTTAAGACGACAGGTCTTCTCACGCTGATGGCACTGTCAGGCCTTCACATTCCGGCGGCTGACAGAAGCCGCATTGCGCTTTTTGATGAAGTCTACGCCGATATAGGCGATGAGCAGAGCATAGAGCAGAGCCTGTCAACTTTCTCGTCCCACATGACGAATGTCGTCGACTTCCTTGCCCGGGCAGATGAAGGATCTCTTGTGCTGTTCGACGAACTCGGAGCCGGAACCGACCCGACGGAAGGCGCCGCTCTTGCGGTCGCAATCCTTGACAGCCTGCATAAGAGAGGAATCCGCACGATTGCGACGACCCACTATGCTGAAATCAAGGTCTATGCGCTGCGGACTCCCGGTGTGGAAAATGCCTCGTGCGAATTCGATGTCGCGACTCTCTCCCCGACCTACCGACTTCTCATCGGGGTGCCCGGCAAGAGCAACGCATTTGCAATTTCCAGAAAACTCGGGATGTCAGAGGACATCATTGAGGATGCAAAATCCCTGCTCTCCGATCAGGCAGAGTCGTTCGAGGACGTCATCTCCGACCTGGAATCCAAGAGGGCAGGCCTCGAAAAGGAAAAAGAGGATGCCGAGAGAATGCGCCGGGAAATCGAAGCCCTGAAGAAGGACCTCGAATATCAGAAGGCCCACATCACGGAGCAGAAGCAAAAGCTGATTGCCCAATCTCAGGTCGAAGCCAGAAAGATTCTGCAGGACGCGAAAGATTACGCAGACCGCACAATCAGCTATTTCGCAAAGCACGGCGGTATTGCCTCCGGCAAGGATATGGAGAAGGAGCGCCAGGCTCTTCGCACAAAGATCAATGATTTAAACGGCAGTCTCACGGACATCGATGAGCAGAAGTCCAAATCCGGCACGCTGACGGCCAAAGACATCAAAATCGGAGATGCAGTCAGGGTCATCAGCCTGAACCTGAAGGGAACGGTCAATTCTCTTCCGGACTCAAAGGGAAATCTGTTCGTTATGCTGGGCATCATGAGAACAAAAGTAAAACTCACGGATCTCGAAAAAATCGATGAAGTCGAGATCACAGCGCCGGGCGTCAGGAAGAGCTCGACCGGCAAGCTCAGAATGGAGAAATCATCATCAGCCACCACAGAAATCAATCTGCTCGGAATGACTGTTGATGAAGCCTGCATGGAACTTGAAAAATTCATCGATAATGCTTACATGGCGCATCTGCCGTCAGTGCGGATCGTCCACGGCAAAGGCACAGGCGCGCTCAGAAAGGGAGTGCAGCAGTATCTGAAACGCAATAAACACATAAAGACTTTCCGCCTCGGTGAATACGGTGAGGGCGATGCGGGTGTCACAATCGCAGAACTCAAGTAAGAGAGAAGGTTTTCTTATGGCTGAAAGACAAAAAGTTTTAATTGTCGATGATGATTCTAATATCGCAGAAATCATTTCCCTGTATCTGATCAAGGAAATGTTTGAGACAAAGGTCGCTGAGGACGGCTATGAGGCTCTGGAGCTCTTTGAGAGCTTTGAGCCGGATCTGGTCATTCTCGACCTCATGCTTCCGGGCAAAGACGGATATGAGGTGTGCAGAGAGATACGAAAGCAAAAAGACACACCGATCATCATGCTCTCCGCTAAAGGGGAGACCTTTGACAAAGTACTCGGCCTCGAGCTGGGTGCGGATGACTATATGATAAAGCCCTTCGACACGAAGGAGCTCGTCGCGCGGGTCAAGGCCGTTCTTCGCCGCTACCGCAAAGCAGCACCTGCCCCGGAAAAACCGAAACCAAAGATCAAGGTCGTAGAATATCCGAACCTGACGATCAATCAGACCAACTATTCAGTCACTTATAACGGACGGGAACTTGTCATGCCTCCCAAGGAACTGGAGCTCCTCTACTTTCTGGCATCACAGCCGAATCAGGTCTTCACGCGAGAACAGCTGCTGGACCACATCTGGGGATATGAGTATATCGGTGACACGCGTACAGTGGACGTCCACATCAAGAGGTTAAGGGAGAAAATAAGCGATCATGAGAACTGGGCGATCCGGACAGTATGGGGAATCGGTTATAAGTTCGAAGTAAAATGAACGCGGATCCTTCGGAGAGAATTTCATGAGAAGAACGCTCTACTGGAAATTTATATTTGCTTACCTGATTCTTGCTATCCTGTCCCTGCTGGTCGTGACAACACTCGGCAGACAGCTGGTGCTGAACAGTCGGGTCAGATCGGAGTCCGACACTATGTATGAGGAGGCATCCCGCATTGCCGCAGCCCATGGAATCAGGTATTTTGTCGAATCAGCGGATCTCAGGGAAAGATATGAAAATCTGAAAGTAATTGCCGACGCCGACGATACTGTGATTCGGGTGATAGCAACGGACGGAACTGAAATCATTAACACGGAAACGCCTTATGACCCCAGGAATCCGCACATCATTGAATCTTTCAATTACGCGGCCTTTGGTCCCGGAACATATGAGATAGGTACGTTTTATGATGAATATGACGAGGATTGCCTGAGCGTGATCTGCCCGGTAACGAGCGGAGTCCGTGTGAGAGGCTATATCGCGATCACCGAAAGCCTGACGTTAATTCGGGATGATGTCATAGCGATTGTCAGTATCATGATGATCATAGCCGCCGTGAATTTCGGCCTCTCGTTCCTCATCCTGCTCTTCTTTGCGCTCACTACATACAGGCCGATGCTGCAGATCATGGACGGCGCGAAGGAATTTGCCTCGGGCAACCTAACGCACAAGATCAAAGTCACGAGCCACGACGAAATGGGATATCTCGCAGACACGCTGAATCTCATGGCCGGCGAGCTGAGGAAGAACAATGACTACCAGAAGAACTTCATCTCCAACGTCAGCCATGATTTCCGTTCCCCGCTGACCTCTATCAAAGGGTTTTCGGAGGCCATGCTGGACGGTACAATTCCGCCGGAGATGCATGACAGATATCTCGGAATCATTGTTCAGGAGACGGAGAGACTCAATAAGCTGACCAACACGATACTTGAACTCAACAGTATGGACAGGGACAGGACCTCTCTCAACATGTCACGTTTTGACATCAACGCCATGCTGAAGAGCACGGCAGCAGTGTTTGAGGGCAGCTGCAGAAAGAAAAAGATCAGCATCAATCTGGTGCTGACCGGAACCGAGCTCTTTGTCAGAGGAGACAGAGAAAAAATCGAGCAGGTCGTCTATAACCTGCTCGATAATGCAATAAAATTCAGTGACAGGAACTCTGAAGTCAAGGTAGAGACGACTATTCAGAGGGGCAAATGCGCCGTCTCGGTCAAAGACGAGGGCTGCGGTATAGCCCGCGACGATCTTACAAAAATCTGGGATCGCTTCTATAAGAGCGATTCCTCACGCGGCAGGGATCGCCAGGGCACAGGCCTCGGGCTCTCGATCGTCAAGGAGATCATCAGCGCACACGGTCAGACAATCTCCGTCGTCAGCACGGAGAACGTTGGCACAGAGTTCATATTTACTCTCGAGATGGCATAACAAAAGAACACCGTTCTTAATTAACAGTTCAGACAGGCATATCCTGCAATCCGTTTCCGGAATTACGTTATAGCCTGTCTGAACTATTGTACTTTATTCAGTTCTTCCGGCTGCGGCCGGTCCAGATAGCGGACACTCTCACCGTTTATCACAGTTCTCGCGATGCCCGGTCTCAGCTCCCCGATCTCATCGCAGGTGAGACCCGCTCTGCTCGCTGCCTCGAGCAATTCGTCCCCATGACTTGTCACAGCAAGATACGCGCCGTCCGACAGCGCATAATAGGGATTGAGACTGAAGCTTTCCAGAATCTCGACGGTCTCCTGTCTGATCGGTATATCTCTGAGGCGTATCTCAAGTCCTGTTCCAAGCTCTTCGGCCATGCGCCAGAGTGCTGAGAGAATTCCCTGCTCTCCGATCTCAGCCGCATATATACAGATCTCCGACAGAGATGCCGTGAGCTGCCCGGTGCGGGAAGTATCACATTTTAACGCCTCCCGGGCCCGCCTCATGAAAAAATGAGGAAAGAACGATTCAAGTTCCTCCCTCTTATTTTCGAGCAGCCATCCTGCCGCTCCTTTCGCGATTGAATTTACAACATAGATTTTTTCACTCATACGCGTCAATATCCACACTCCGCCAGTGCACGCTCGACTTTTTCGATTTTCTGCGTGTAGGCCGCTGATGCCACCTTGTCTCTGGCCGCCTCATCCGAAGATTTAAGACCGACCACATATGTGCAGGGCTGCATGGGATAATAGCTGGTATTTACTGTCTCCGAGTAGGTCTCTCCGTCCTGAGTCACAGTTTTGATCAGTTCGGCATCAATCCCTTCCGAGCCCCCCGAAACACAATCGAAATAGCCGAGATATTTCTCTTCACTCGTATTTATAACAACTTCGACTTTTTCAGTATGGGTAACTTTTGACTCGTAGGTCACTTCTCTGTCCTTAGGTCTGTACTCAGCGCCGTAGATGACAAAGCGCAGATCTCCGTCGTCCGCCTCCCCGTATATATAGATAGGCACATCGAGATTGTTGGTGAACTGAAGATCTTTTCCTCCGTCCTCGGATATAGCGGCATCCTTGGACTTTTCTATGTAACTTACCATCATAGAATGGTTATGTCTCTCGTCCACCTGAAGCTCAGCATCAAGAAGGGCCAGGTAAAGTGTTGTCGCGACCTGGCAGATGCCACCGCCATAAGTATCGACAAGTGAACCCTCCGCGATTGACGGCGCAAGTGCATAACCGTTCTCCGCAGTAAATGGAACCACATGGTCAAGCAGGGAGAACGAATCTCCGGGCATAATGATCGTGCCGGATATGAGGCTTACACCGTTCTCGATATTCTTACTGCGCGCGTTTGAACTGCCGCCGTAGTCTGTCCAGCCTCTTCCGAGGACGTCCTTGACCTTGTCCAGTGAGTCTGCCGGGACCCTCGGTGTGAGAGTCTTCGATGACAGCGTGATTTCTGGATCTCCGTTCTGCCAGCCGGAATTCAGATAGACATTCAACTGGCTGTAGGAGCTGTCCTGATCGACTTCGATACCGTTAGAACCGGGAGTTACCGTGAGAGACCCGTCCGAATTGACAGATATTTTGCTGCTCACCGGGCTTTTGTACACCTCGTCGGCAATCTCCTCGATAAAGTATCTTACGGTGTCCGTGTCATAGGACTTTTCAAGAAGGAATGTTCTCCCCTCCTCTGCCGTATCTTTTCGAATCTTATATCTTTCAATAATATTGCCGCTCTGGCCAAGTTCCAGGGCTTCTTCCGCAACATGCGTATTGGTCCAGTGGAAGCCGAGGTCAGACATGGCGATCTCGCGGGTATAATCCTCCCCGACATGGATCTTCAGCTTTGAGGCAGCCATCTCATTAATGTGCTCCTCGACCGCTGCCTGCGCCTCTGCCCCCGTCATGCCGGATACATCGACCGAGCCGATCGTCACACCGTTCAGGATCGTGCGTTCCTTCGACTTTCCGCTGTCCTCGGACGCGGCTGAGATGCTGCTCTCATCATCCGGGACATTTGACGCCGCAGAACTCTCTGCGGCACTGTCAAAATCAGATGCCAGCGCAGGCATGACCAGACTGAGAATCATGGTCAAAGCCAGAATAACAGCAATGATCGCAACGACAATTCGCTGCCATTTTCTGTTCATCATATAGTTGTCTCCGTATATTTCCGGATCCCTGAGATTTCCGCTTATTATTCGAGCGGATATTTTTCTGTGAGGTCCTTAACAATGGCCTTCGCACTGTCAATGTTGTCCTCGCTTTTCGCGACCATAGTGATCGCTTCCGCGACGCGGTCCATATCTTCAGTGTTGAAGCCTCGGGTCGTGCACGCCGGTGTGCCGAGACGAACGCCGCTCGTAACGAACGGAGATCTCGGGTCGCGCGGAACTGTATTTTTATTTGCAGTGATATTGGCCAGATCGAGGCGCGCTTCAAGCTCTTTACCTGTGAGCTCAGTTCCCCGAAGGTCGACCAGCATGAGGTGGTTGTCCGTACCTCCGCTCACAAGCTTGATACCGCGGTCCATGAGGCCTTTGGCAAGAGCCTGTGCATTGTCGATGACCCTGCCTGCATATTCCTTGTATTCGGGCTGCAGGTCCTCCTTGAGCATGACTGCCTTCGACGCGATCGAGTGCATCTGAGGGCCGCCCTGCGTACCCGGGAAGATGCACTTGTTCAACTTGTGAACCTTGGCAAATTCAGCGTCGGACAGAATCATTCCTCCGCGCGGTCCGCGAAGTGTCTTGTGGGTCGTTGTTGTGGTGACATGAGCATACGGAATCGGGCTCGGATGATATCCGGTCGCTACGAGTCCTGCGATGTGAGCCATATCAACCATGAGATAAGCGCCGACCATATCCGCGATATCGCGCATCCTCTTGAAGTCGATTGTTCTGCAGTATGCTGAAGCGCCGGCAATGATCATCTTTGGGCGGCAGGATCTCGCGATGCGCTCGACCTCATCGTAATCGATGAAACCGTTCGCGTCGACTCCGTAGGGTACGGCTTTGAAATAGTCACCGGATACATTGGCAGATGATCCGTGAGAGAGATGTCCTCCCTCGTCAAGCTTCATTCCCATAAATGTATCGCCCGGCTGGAGTAGCGCGTAGAACACGGCAAAATTGGCCTGGGCGCCGGAATGCGGCTGGACGTTGGCATATGTACAGCCGAACAGTTTCTTCGCGCGGCTGATTGCCAGCTCTTCGATCTCGTCGACAACGTCGCATCCGCCATAGTAGCGGTGAAGCGGGTAGCCTTCGGCGTATTTATTGGTCAGTACAGAACCGAGTGCTGACATAACAGCTTTGCTTGCCCAGTTCTCGGACGCGATAAGTTCAATATGTGAATTCTGACGGTCAAATTCCTTCTGAATAAGATCTGCGATTTTGGGATCAACTTTTTTTATATCTTCGAGAGTATACAATTCTTTTCCTCCTGCGGTTAAGGTTTTCTGTGCGATTAACTCCCTTATTATACATGAGTTGAATCGAAATGCCAAATCAAACACGCCAAGCTGCGCAAGCTTTGGAGATTTGCAGATGTATTACCCGTTTTGCTTCGTATTTTTGGACATATTTGCAAATTTCGTGTACTCAGGCAGCCACACCAGCTTCACGGTTCCGATCGGACCGTTCCTCTGCTTGCCGATAATGATCTCGGCTATGCCCTTCTCCTCTGTATCTTTATTATAATAGTCATCGCGGTAAATGAACATGACCATATCGGCATCCTGCTCGATGGCACCGGACTCACGAAGGTCTGACATCATCGGCCTGTGATCCTCACGCTGCTCAACCGCACGATTGAGCTGAGACAGAGCGACGATTGGAATGTTCAGCTCACGGGCAAGGGACTTCAGAGCACGTGAGATGTCCGATATCTCCTGCTGGCGGTTGTCATTCCTGCCGCCGTTGCCCGCCATCAGCTGAAGATAATCAATAAATATAATCTGAATATCGTGATCCAGCTTATACTTGCGGGCTCTGGACCGGAACTCCTGCAGATTGATGCCGGGAGTATCGTCGATGACCAGCTGCGAATTGCTGATAATGCCTGCCCCTTCCACAAGTTTTGCCCATTCCTCGTCCTTAAGCTTTCCCGTTCGAAGAGACTGGGCGTTGACGCGCGACTCGAGCGCAAACAGACGGTTCATCAGCTGGTCACGGCTCATCTCAAGAGAGAACAGTGCGCACGGAATATTCTTCCGGAACGCCATGTACTCTGCAATGTTCAGCACGAAGGCCGTCTTTCCCATAGAGGGTCTGGCGGCGATCAGAATAAAATCAGACGGCTGAAAACCGGATGTCTTGTAATCCAGATCCAGAAATCCCGTCGGCAGACCTGTCACGGAACTCTTTAACCTGGACGCGTTCTCGATTTTTTCGAGCGTCTGCATGACTATATCCCTGATCGGAGTATATTCACTGGAAGACTTCTGCTGAAGTACATTAAAGACGTTCTTTTCCGTCTTCTCAAGTATGGCGCTGACTTCCTCATGACCAAGAAAGCAGTCATTTTCAATATCCTGAGCGACACGGATCAGGCGGCGCAGAGTCGCCTTCTCAGCCACAATATTGGCGTAATGGCGGATATTGGCAGATGTGGGCACAGATGCAACAATCTCTGCGATAAAAGACATGTCGACAAGTTCCGGCGGCACGTCTTTCTCCCTGAGAGCATTCTGAAGCGTGATGACATCTACCGGTTTATCTTTTTCAGCCAGTTCCTTCATGGCCTCGAAAATAATACCGTACTGCTGTTCATAAAAATCCTCTTTGGTCAGGATCTCAAGTGCAGTCAGTACGGCTTCCCGGTCCATCAGCATGGAGCCTATGACCGATTTCTCCGCCTCAAGCGAGTGGGGCGGAATGCGTTTAATGAGAGCTTCTTCCATCGGATCTCCCTTATCGTAACCGTTCAGCCAGGCTGCACCTGCCTTATAAGCCATGTGAGAGCAACCTGTCTGAACAGTTATACCTTATCAGATTTCCTTAACAATGACTTTCAGATTGGCTGTGACCCTGGGATGGACCTTCACGGGGACCTGTGTCTCGCCGAGCTCGCGGAGCGGGCTGGAAAGCACCATCTTTTTCTTATCAATATCGATCCCCAGCTGCTTTTTGGCCGCGTCGGCAATCTCCTTCGTGGAGACAGAGCCGAAAGTCTTTCCGCCCGTGCCGACCTTGATGCCTACAGTGACGGACTTTGTCTCGAGGTCTTTAGCGAACTCCTGCGCACGCTTCAGTTCTTCCGCCGCATTCTTCTCGTCAATTTTTCTTTTCTGCTCAAGATTTTTCATATTTCCGGCCGTAGCCTCGATGCCGAGTTTCTTCGGGAAAAGCATATTTCTTGCGTAGCCGTCAGAGACTTTAACAACGTCACCCTTCTTTCCGAGGGATTTTACATCTTCCAATAATATGACTTTCATCAGATATCTCCTTCTTTCTGCATCTCGCTGATTGTACTCTTAAGGAGCGATACTGCCTCGGATACGCTCGTATCCTGAAGCTGTGCTCCCGCTATGTTCAGGTGGCCGCCGCCTCCGAGGCGCTCCATGATGAGCTGTACATTGACCTCGTCGATCGCGCGGGCACTGATATAGACCTGGTTGTTATAGAATGTGAGGACAAATGATGCTTTCACGCCGACTACAGACAGAAGCTCATTTGCCGTCTGAGCGCACACGACTGTCGGGCTCTTAAGGCCGCTGCTGGGACATATGGAGATCGCGTAGCACTGTTCGTAGATCTCCGCTCCGGCTATTGCCGTAGACTTGGCTCTGACATCCTCCATTGTATCTCTGAGCATCTTCCTGATCCGGGTGACATCTGCCCCGTTCCTTCTCAGGTAGGCCGCCGCCTCAAAGGTCCTGACGCCTGTCCTTGTGAGGAAGTTGCTCGTATCGACCATAATACCGCCGTACATGGCATCCGCTTCAATCGGCCGAATCTTGAGCGCGTCGTCAAAGTATTGAACAATCTCCGCTACCATCTCGCTCGCGCTCGATGCGTATGGCTCAATATAGGACAGGACCGCATTCTGTATCATCTCCTTGCCCTGGCGATGGTGGTCGAGAACGACAATCGCGTTGGTGCGGCGGAGCAGATCCTCACATTCCGTATAGCTCGGCTTGTTGGTGTCGACAACGACAAGGACCGCCGCGGAGTTGACCATCTCAATCGCGTCGCGTGAGCTGATGAACATCTCCTCCCCGTATACAGGGCTGTCCTTAAAAGTATCGACCATCATGGAAATCGCGTCGGGAGACTTGTCCATAACGATATATGCAGGCTTATTGAGGCTCTTGGCACAGGCATATATACCGACAGCGGCACCGAGGACATCCATATCCGGGATGTGGTGGCCCATGATAAAGACCGATGACTTGGCCGTAATGATTTCCTTGAGAGCGTGGGCTTTTACTCTGGCCTTGACGCGGGTATACTTCTCGACCGACTCAGTCTTGCCTCCGAAGTATCTCGTATTGTAGCCCTCCTTGACAACGACCTGGTCGCCGCCTCTTCCGAGCGCAATATCGATCGCGCTTCTGGCCTGTTCCGCATTCTGAATATAATAGTGGGAGCCATAGCTGATTCCCATAGAAATCGTCAGTGCAAGCTCGTTGCCGACATTAACTGTCTTGACATCCTCCAGCAGTGAGAACTTCCCGGCTTCCAGCGCATCCAGTGCACTCTTTCGGATAAGGAAAAAATACTTATCCTTCTCAGTCTTTCGAACGATTCCGTCGACGTCCGCGAAATACTTGTTAATCTTTCTCTCGACAAGTGCAACGAGCAGAGATCGGCGCAGTTCCTCGACGCTCTCGAGGGCTTCCTCGTAATTGTCTATGCTGAGCAGACCACAGCAGATCCTGTTGTTATCGCGGTCCTCACGGATAGCCGCCAGCTCAGTCTCATCAAAGAGATACATAGCGATCATGGAGTTGTTCTCTCCAGTCTCTTCCGCATCCTCTCCGAACAGCTCACCCGCATCGACAAGGGTCATGGCAGCGCGGTATTTGCGGTCGTCCTTTGACACGGTGACTTCGGTCTGAGCGTCTTTGCCGGGCAGATTGCTGTTAGTGATCTGTGGAAAGACAGCTGCCACGTTCTTGTGAAAATCATTATTCTTTCCTGTCAGTGCGGCGAACTCATCGTTCATCCACAGGATGCCACCCTTCATATCGAGGAGCGCATAGGGAAGTATGAACTCTTTGAGCAGCTTATTCTGGATCTGTCCGTACTCAGCAGCCAGACGAATGAGTCCCGATGCCACTCTTGTCTTTTCACGGTTGTAGAGGAAGGCAGCACAGGCCATATAGGCAGCACCTCCAAGCACGGTCAAAAGAGCCGCGCCCCTGCCGATCGCAAAACGGAACAGGATAGCCATCGCAAGCCAGTATGCTCCGAACCAGAGCGGCCACTGTATATATTTTCTGATCCGCTCAATTACATTTTTCTCATCCATATTTGTACCCGCATCTGAAATTCCGCGCTAAAGTTCAATTGAAAATGGGGAGCTGCCATATGCGGCAACTCCCCATCATTATAACTTATTCAGTAATCCTTTGCAATGCAGGTCTCAGTCTCAATCCTGTACATACGGAAGGATTGCAAGGTGACGAGCACGCTTGACAGCCAGTGTGACGGCACGCTGATGCTTTGCGCAGTTGCCTGTAATTCTTCTCGGAAGAATCTTGCCGCGCTCAGAGATATATCTCTTAAGCTTGTTTACGTCCTTGTAGCTGATTTCACTGTCCTTGCCGCAGAATACGCAGACTTTCTTTCTTCTGCGGAATCCGCTCTGCTTTCTTCTGTATCCGCCTTCACGGCCTTCGCTATTTCTCTGGTAAGCCATAGTATCTCCCTTCTATTACGCTCCGTCTCTTAATTGAACGGAAGCTCTTCGTCTATGCCATCCGGTATATTCATGAAACCGTCGCCGGAGATATCCGGTGCAGAGACAGGCGCCGGAGCCGGTGTCTGAACCGGAGCCGGAGCAGCCTGCTGATACTGCGGAGCCTGATAAGCGCCCGCATTCTGCTGGCTTACCGACTTGCTCTCTGCAAATTCGATATTATCGCAGACGATCTGCTGTCTGTAGACCATCTGGCCGTTGCGGTCCTGATAATTATTATTCTGGATGGATCCGTTAATGACAACCTTTGTACCTTTTCTGAGGTACTTATCCATAAATTCCGCCTGACGGCCGAAGCATACACAGTCAAAGAAATCTGCGTCCGGCTGTCCTTCTCTCTTGAATCTGCGGTCCACGGCAATTGAAAAACGTCCAACGCCCTGTCCCTGCGCGGAGAAACGGGTCTCGGGGTCGCGCGTAAGCCGCCCCATAAGTACACAAATATTCATATATTCACCTCATTTTTCTGATATCGGTTCAGGAAATGGGTTTTGTTCATTCTGCCGCTTCTTCCTCGGCTGCCGGTGCTTCTTCTTCCGGAGCTTCTTCTGCAGGTGCTTCCTCGGCTTCCTCTGCTGCAGGTGCCTTCTCCGGAGCTACCTTGAATGTGTCATTCTCATCCTTGGCAAGTACAAGGTAACGAAGAACGTTATCCATAATTCTCAGGACGGACTCGAGCTGTGCCGGAACCTGCGTATCTGCCTCGAAATTGATGAAGAAATAGTAAGCTTCTGTCTGCTTCTGGATCTCATAAGCGAGCTTGCGCTTTCCCCACTCTTCGACTTCGCCGATTGTGCCGCCGAAGCGCTCGATGTAATCCTTAGCTCTCTGAACAGTTGCGGCAATCGCTTCGCTGTCCAGCTTTGCGCTGACGACCAGTGCCAATTCATACTTATTCATGCTGTGTCTTTTCCTCCTTTTGGCCTTTGGCCTTCCGCTGTTTCACGGAAGACAAGGAACATTTATAAATTTTCACGGAAATATACTATATCATAGGGGCACCATGAAATCAAGCAGAATTTCAACTTTTTCAGGCGTTCTTCTTACGTCCTCAGGTAGAGATTGTGGAGGAACTTGACAGCCTCGCCTCTGGTACAGCTCTTCGTGTCGCGGAAAGTTCCGTCAGAGAAGCCTGCCGCCACTTTCTTTTCGTAGGACCAGATAACCGCCTTGCGGAACGCTGCGGTTATAGAGTCCTTGAATGGATTTTTCGTTGATTTGGGCTGCGGGCAGCCTTTATATCTCCATATGAACATCATGATATGGCCGCGAGTACAATCCTTATTGACTCCGAATGTGCCGTCACTGTAGCCCTTGGTGATTCCTTTCTGGCTGCCCCACAAAATCGCCTTGTAGAAAGCGTGGGTCTTGGGAACGTCTGAGAATGGACTCTTTGCCACAGTCTTAGGTTGAGGGCAGCCCGCGTAGCGCCACAGGAACATCATGATATGACCGCGTGTGCAGATCTTATTGATTCCGAATGTGCCGTCACTGTAGCCCTTGGTGATACCCCGATTCACCGCCCACTCAATCGCCTTCGCGTACACGTGATTGTATGGCACATCGGGGAACGGTCCCTTCGGCTTAGGTGTGGGAGTAGGAGTAGGATCGGGATCCGACTTAGGATTGCCATACGCGTAGATGCAGGCATTGCCAAATGTATCTTTCAGAGAGACTTGCCTGCCGGAAACCGTCATTGAATCCTTCGCGCAGTCAAGATATCTGCTGCCGTCAAAAACATAAGACTGCCCCGGTTCGCAGGAAGTCCTGCGCCGCTCATTTGACGGTCCTTCGAATGTGGATACCTTAGCTTCGGTGGCGATCTCCCTGAGGTTCACGATCACCGCAAATTTATCTCCGGCGGCGACCTCTACATCTTTCTTCAAATAGATCTTGAAGAAGCCCCTGCCTTCGACAGTTCCGCTCTGCAGTACCGCTTGAATTCCGCTCGAAGGATCCGTGTTATCTTCAAGGTTCGTCATCACGTAAATCGTATACTTGCTTGCAGCAGTAGTATAGATACCGACGCAGTCAATAATCTCATCGTGCTCAGGCTCGAACACATTTGCAGTATATGAAATGCCCTTAAGCTCATTCATATAGCCCGTGCCCGAATAGGAAAAGACATCCTCATCGCGCAGGGTCCCAATCGCCTCATGCTCGGGTACAAACACGGTTGCCGAGCCCAGAGAAGCGTCATAATAGGAGACCCAGTTGTAACCTTTCTGGGTTCTCGGACTTGCACTTCCCCAGGAATTCTGGACGTAGAAGGCCCCCGGTGCCACCCCATCCGCTACGGTCTTGTTGTCATCCCAGCCGATTACCGTGAGAGAATGATCCGGCTGGGGTTTATCCGTTCCGGTCCAGTCCGTGTAAAAACCGTACGTATTCAAATTCAGGCTGCCGGAACCGGAGTAGCAGGTAATGGCACATGCCCCGTACTCCATGACTGCAGCTTTCACAGACTCATTCAGGGCTTTCCAGGTGCTGCCCTTCCAGAGATCCTTAGTTTTCAGATCCGACCAGCTTCCGAGAAAAATGACTTTTTCTATATGCGATATATCATTTTCGATATCGAAGGGTGTCATGCCGCTGTTTTCGGGAAAATCATCCTCATTGCCAAGGCCAATATGATTTGCCATGGCAGCTGCAGCCATCAGCGGACTTCCCGGGGTACCCGCCCAATAACCGCTCGAAGGTACTCCCGTGTCTCCGCCCGTCTGATTAAAGTAGCCGTACAGAATCTGCCTCTCTGAGTAATCGAGTTCGTCAGCCATGCCGGCTGAGATCATGCTCATCTCCGAGGAAGTCGTCAGCGAATGGACCCAGCACGAATTGCCGTCCTGGTTCCTGATTCCGGACCGCACAGGATTAGTATAGGAAGTCGGGAGTGATTCCGCGCCGACGATCTCCTCGGTGAAGCCTCTGAGATCGCTCTGCACATTGACATAGTCAGAAGAATTCCATATGACCGGAACAACTCCTCCTGACGCGTGCTCATAATCCTCATAGAACAATTCATTATACTCTATCTGTGATTCCTCATCATCTGACTCGGACTGACCGCCGAATTCAGGCACACTGAGGGTATCTGACTCCTCACCTGCATGAGGGGCTTCCGTCTCGCTCTCTGCAAATGGGACATCCGTCTCCTCACGACTTATGTCAGCAGATTCGTAAGATTCGTCTTCCGAAATGATTCCGATCCCGTCGGCATCGGCGACCTCATCCGCCGGGACTTCTTCATATGACGAGTCCTCAGCACCGTATACCTGCTCTGTCTGAATAATCTCTCCGGGTACTGCTGCCACAAGCGTTCCTGCTAGAAGACATGCAATCGTTTTTCTTATAAACCTTTTATTCAAATCTCTTCTTCCTTTACTAAAAATGTCCGGAGCCGGATCTCACTCACGTATCTGGCGCAGGAAATATGTCAGCGGCCGCTGACATATTTCCTTTTTCTCTGGGTTTTGTCGAGCGGCCGCTGCTACCTTTCCGGATTCTTATACATGTATCTGAGAGAATACTTCCCCGATCGGCTCCCTGATCACAAGATCAGCCATCGTGTCTCTGGCCGTGGCCGACTTATTGACGAGTACAAGCTTGTCTCCCTTAAAATAGTCGATCAGTCCCGCTGCAGGGTAAACGACCAATGATGTCCCGCCTATGATGAGGCAGTCAGCTCTGGCAATCGCCCTGACCGCACCGCTTATCACGTCGTTATCAAGACCCTCTTCATAGAGGACAACATCCGGTTTGATAAGTCCGCCGCAGTCATCGCACACAGGCACGCCCGGACTGTTTTTAATGAATTCCGGACCATAGAACTTCCCGCACCGCGTGCAGTAGTTCCGATGAATTGAACCGTGCAGTTCATATACTGTCTTGCTTCCCGCCTTCTGATGAAGTCCGTCGATATTCTGTGTGACAACTGCCAGAAGCTTTCCCGCGGCTTCGAGTTCCGCGAGCTTTTTGTGGGCCGCGTTCGGCTCCACATCAAGAATCAGCATCTTATCCTTGTAAAAGCGATAGAATTCTTTGGGATCGTGGACAAAAAACGAGTGACTGATGATCTGCTCCGGCGGATACTTATACTGCAGATTGTAGAGACCGTCCTGTGAACGGAAATCCGGTATTCCGCTCTCCGTAGAGACGCCTGCCCCGCCAAAGAATACGATGTTCTTGTGAGTGTCGATAATCTTTTGAAGTTCATCTACCTCGCGGCTCATAGTTTCACCTTCCTTTTTATTTTATTTATAAAATTCAATGTGCGATGTTCGGCACAGATCTCACGCATCATAAGGCTTTTTTCCGAATTCACATTTCTTCTGCGGAAGAAGCAGGGTTTTCTCAGGAAGCGGCTTTGGCTGCCTTGACCGGTTTAGTGCTCGATACACATTTGCCTATAACGACACACCTTATCGAACTGTCCGACGTGCAGGTTGACAGTGTAACTGTAAAATCGTTCTCTGTCAGCGGTACATTATTGCTCACTTCCGAAGATGCCTGAAGCCTTCTCTCCCACTCGAGAAATTCCTTTCCCCTCGCAGTAAATAAATTATACACCTCCGAGTCGACAGCCGTCTGAAATGCCGCGTATATATGATAGCGGTAATTGCCCTGCGGTGTCAGGATCCAGAAATATGGAGCGGAGTCGTATCTTTCCTGTCCCCGCAGATATTTAAGCATACCGAACATGCTGCCGCTCTTCATGTTATGCCCGTATACAATCGTGTTGGGGTCTGTAAAATCGCCCGAGTTCAGGCACTCCTCGAAAATCGATCCCGCATAGAGGTATTCTCTGCGGAAAGTCTTGTGCAGATAGTACTCGTTGTCCGTCGTATGGCAGATCGGATAATTAATATTGTCCTGGGCATCAACGTACAGCCAGCCGACAATATCCGGGTTGATGGCTTTCAGGTTCTCCCAGTCGACCTCGACCGGCGGATCCGCATCCTCGATAATATCGACCACCTGTCCTTCCTCCGATTTGACCGGTGCGGGCGTCGGGGTCGGAGTCGGCGTACTGTCAGGCTCTTTCTTCCCGACCGGCTTTGTAAATTCATCCGCCAGATTGTCATACTCGGCGTCGGCGGCAGCATAGCCGTGATAAATTATGTAGAGCCTGTAAGCGGAATACAGGAACACACAGAGCGCTGCCACGAACAGAATCGCTCGTATGATTCCCATCCCGCCCCTTCTCTTTTTCTTTTTTTTCTTCATATACTTTGTCTTCTCATTATGCAGTATTTATGCACCCGCACCTTCCGGTGCAGGATGGCGCTTATGCTGCAGACGCAGTCTTCGCACTGTCCGTCTCAAATCAGCTTCGATAAATAATGGCTGCGTTGCCAATCTCAATGGATTTCAACATCAGTAGACTATGACCGCGTTGCCAATCTCAATAGATTTCAACATCAGTAGACTATGACCGCGTTGCCAATCTCAATAGCGTTGAAAATCGCAGCCATGTTCTCCGACGGAATATTGACACATCCGTGGGAACCGTCATACAGATAGATATCTCCGCCAAAAGAACCTCGCCACGGTGCGTCATGCAGACCGCGGCCGCCGTCGAACGGTGCCCAGTAGTCGACAGGAGATGCATATCCCTGGACATCCAGTCTGCCCAGTGTTGCATGCTCTTTCTTGGCATCGATGGCATAGATGCCTCTTCTCGTCTCCCGTTCCGCTGACGGAAGGCCGGTGACGACGTCCGTATCCATGACAAGCTCATAGTTGTGGTAACACCAGAGATGCTGCTCCGAAATGCTGACCTCAACATATGTCCCGGTGATGTCTCCGTTATCCCATCCCATAGCACTGTAGAGGAATGTCGGCGTTCTCTCGCCGGCTGCCTGGGTCGTCACGGCATCCTGAACATCGGCGATCGTAACATCCTTGTTAATGACCCATCCGTAGTCTCCGCCGTCCGGCAGCATAATGACCTCACCCGAGTGCGTCGTGAACTCACGGGCAAGTCCGAACGTATCATATTTCTGCCCCCAGCCATAGACGATCTTTCTTGCGTAATCATCCGCGAGAGTGACGTGATTCCCGTCATCCGTGATGAACGGTCTCAGCGTATCCGCATTGACATACTCAGTGTTCTCGCCGAACACATAGTACACATTGACACCAAGTATCGCGTTGTACTCGTTCATACGCGTATTCAGGTTCTCATTGTCGCTGCGCACAGAAGGGTGCAGGTAACAGTCATCCTTCACCACGTCAATTTCTGTCGCTCCGGAGTCCAATGCATCGAATACCATCGTCCTGAATTTCTCCTCATCCAGCTGATTGCCCTCAACCTCGGGCTGGATGGAGAAGGATGTCCCGTTATCGATGAGCTGAGCATCGGCGGGAGCCGTAATGTTCTCAGGATTCAGGCAGGAAAGGCCATTGACGACCTGTTCTGCCTTCTCGTGATCGTATGTGGTTCCGGTGCTGACCTCGTAAGATTTTGTGCCGAGAAGTCTGAGAAACCAGAACTTTGTATCCTGCTCCTGCAGAATCTTATCGACAGCACCGTCATCAACGTAAGCCAGAGCGATATCCTCGGATGTGATCGTCTCCGTCACATCATTCAGCTCTTTGATGTCGAGGCGGTAGGTCACAATATCATTTGCAATATCCTGCTTGACCTGGGCCGGTTCAAGAACGGACACATCCCGCTCGTTGATGATCGTGCCCGGGAAAAATCTTTTTGTAAAATAGTCTGCATAGTAGAAATATGCCGCTGCAATGGCTATTATTGCGCAGCAAAGCAGGGATCCGACTAAGATAAGCGCTGCTATTCCCGGTTTCTTCTTCGACTTCTTCTGTTGTTCAGGCTCCGGTGTCACAGGTGCCGGCGGGGGCAATACATACCCCGGTCCTCCCGGAGCAGGTGCCGCTGTCGGCTGCGCAGCATCGGCCGCCGAGGGATTGGCACTGCCGGTCTGGCCGGCATCCTCTGCAGGTCCGGTTTCCGTTGTCTCAGAGGTCTCCGCCGTTTCAGCTTTCTCCGTTATCTCAGCGGTCTCCGCCGTTTCAGTGTTCTCCGCCGTTTCAGCTTTCTCTGCTGTCTCAGCGGGCTCAGCCGTTTCAGCTTTCTCTGCTGTCTCAGCGGGCTCCGCCGTTTCAGCTTTCTCTGCTGTCTCAGCGGGCTCAGCCGTTTCAGCTTTATCTGCTGTCTCAGCGGGCTCAGCCGTTTCAGCTTTATCTGCTGTCTCAGCGGGCTCCGCCACTTTAGATTCCTCCGCAGGCTCAGAGCTCTCTGTCAGCCGACTCTCTGAAGCCGGTTCTTCTGCAGGCTCCGCCTGTCCGGCATCCAAAGTGCCTGCGACTTCCGTCTCACCATCGTTTGGAGCAGACATGCCGTTCATGCTCTCATTCAGCTCCTCCGCCCGGGCTTCCATTCTCTCACGCCTGCTGAGGCGCACCTCTTTCTCTGCGAGAAATCTGTCCAGATCCTCAAGAAAAATATCGGAAATGTCCATTTTCATGAGCTCTTCATCCGCCATTTTTGAGAAATCCATGCCCTCTGTCGCGGGAGGATCTCCACCCGTATTCAGAATGTTATCCTTCATATTATCTTTCATAAATAACTCCCTATATCTCAGTGTGAGATGACCCCCGCCTCTATAGGCGGTGGGCAACAAACTAGTCTCAGTGGCGGGTATCAATCCCCCACTGAGATATACGCTCCGCGAGGATGCGCAGGGATTCGGTTTGGATGATGTCAACTAACGTTGACCCGAATCCCGCGCCAAGTCTCGAGAGCGAGACTTGAATTCTCAATATCCGCCTTATCTTCCCCAATATGGCAGAGTCTGAAATGCCACTCATTTTAATAGCAATAGGGCTGCCGCGTAAAGCGCGGCACCCCTAAGAATTTATCTATGGAGCAGCTTTTCAAGCGTAGCCAGCTTGACACTGACCACAAATACTTCACAGGCCTTTTCAAGTTCTGCTTCCGTCGGGTAGGAAGGAGCGATACGGATATTGGTATCTCTCGGATCCTTTCCGTAAGGATAGGTCGCACCGGCGCTGGTCATTACGACACCCGCGTTCTTGGCTTTCTTTACGATTGATTTGGCGCATCCCTCCAGTGAGTCAAATCCGATGAAATAGCCGCCGTGCGGTTTTGTCCACGTCGCGATCTTAAGCGGTCCGAGTTCTCTCTCAAGAGTATTCTCTACCAGTTCAAATTTCGGGCGCATAATATCAGCATGCCTGGACATATGATCGCGCATGTTCGCAACATTGCCGAAGAACCTGACATGGCGCAGCTGATTCAGCTTGTCATGGCCTATAGTCTGGACCTTCATATATTTTTTAATATCTTCCAGATTCCTGTGGGAAGCGGCCAGAGCTGCGAGACCCGAACCCGGGAAGGAGACTTTGGACGTGGAGATGAACTTATATACTATATCCGGTCTGCCAGCCTTGCGGCACTCCCTCAGGATCTCGAGCAGGTAATCCTGCTTTTCCGGATCCTCATAAAGGTGATGGATCGAGTAGGCGTTATCCCAGTAAATTCTGAAGTCCATAGCGGCCGGTGTGAGATGCGCGAACCTCACGACTGTCTCCTCGGAATATGTATATCCCTGCGGATTCGAATATTTCGGCACGCACCAGATGCCTTTTACCGTCGGATCATTGTTGACATACTCCTCGACCATATCCATATCGGGACCATTCTCCGACATCGGTACATTGATCATCTTGATGCCAAAGAATTCGGTGATCTTGAAATGCCTGTCATAGCCCGGGACCGGACACAGCCACTTGACTTCATCCAGCTTGCACCAGGGAGTTCCGCCGCACACGCCGTGTGTGTAGGAGCGCGAAATTGAATCGAACATTACATTGAGCGAGGAGTTGCCGAAAATTATCATGTCATCCGGACCCACTTCTGACATCTCACCCATAAGCCTCTTAGCTTCAGGGATACCTGTCAGAACGCCATAGTTACGGCAGTCTGTACCTGTCTCGTCATTAAAATAAATATTGGAATGCAGAACGTCAAGCATCGGTCTGGATAATTCCAGCTGAGCTTTAGAAGGCTTTCCGCGGGACATATCCAGCTTGAGTCCCATAGCCTGCAACTCTTTGTACTGCTTCTCTACTTTGCTCTTTTCTTCTGCCAGTTCGGCAAATGTCATTTCCAGATAAGGTTTCATAATAATTCCTCCAAGACCACCTGCCGTGGTCAAAAACCGATCGGTCTGTTCTTCCCCATAATTGCAATTATTATACGTAATGGCTCTTTTTGTGTCAACTGCGGGAAATACTCATTCCCGTATCAGAACACGACACGCCCCGCGCAGCCGCATGGGAGAATAAGTCCTGTATCACGAATCGGAAGTCCTACCTCACCGGACTCAACGCTTGCCGGATGCGACGCGGCGAGCGACGTCTTAAGCATATGAGTAAGCACACCTGCCTGCAGGCCGGTCGTATAGGAATTCAGCAGGAAGAACAACGGCTCTTTGGACAGTATCTGCTGAGTAAGCAGAAGCAGCGGGTATATCGTATCCTCGATTTTCCATATTTCACCCTTGGGTCCTCTTCCGTATGAGGGTGGATCCATGATGACAGCATCGTACGTATTGCCCCGGCGGATCTCTCTCTGCACGAACTTTGTACAGTCGTCGACCAGCCAGCGAACAGGGCGATCTGCCAGGCCTGACGATTCCGCATTCTCTCTCGCCCATGTGACCATACCCTTAGAGGCGTCCACATGGGTCACTGAGGCACCTGCAGCCAGAGCCGCACAGGTTGCGCCGCCTGTATAGGCGAAAAGATTCAATACCCTGATTGGCCGTCCGGCTTCACGGATCAGTTTCCCGAACCAGTCCCAGTTTGCTGCCTGCTCGGGGAAAAGACCTGTGTGCTTGAAACTGAACGGCTTTAAATTAAACCGAAGATCACCGTAGGCTATCTGCCATGTCTCCGGCAGATCAAAGAACTCCCAGTTACCGCCTCCCTTGCTGCTGCGGTGGTAGTGTCCGTTCGGATGTCTCCAGCCTTCATGAGCTTCCTCGGTCTGCCAGATGACCTGAGGATCCGGGCGGATCAGGAGGTACTTTCCCCATCTCTCCAGCTTTTCTCCGCATCTTGTATCCAGAACTTCATAATCTTTCCAATTTTCAGCGATCCACATATTATTCTCCGTCCGGTTTTTTCTTATTTTATGTGATATGATACTACACTTTAACAAAAACGTAAATAAACGTAAACATAAGTGGAATTGACGTATCAATTTGAAAATGTTAAAATCATCGCTATACTGCATTCGTAGAACCACCTTCTGTATACAAAAGAAGGTCAGAAATTTTAAACGCAAAGGAATTTTGTTATGACCAAATTGTTTAGAACCGGCACTGTGATTCTCTTTGGTGGAATCCTGCTTCTTTGTGCCTGCGGCAGCAGAGATGCCAATCAGCCAAAACCGGATTCAGTCATCGCTTCTGTCCCGACTGCGACACCGGCTCTGACTCCCACCCCCACCCCTATTCCCGCAATTCTGGAATCCGATCCTGACTCAATTGCGGAATGGGTTCTGAACGGTGACCCCGATGAAGATGATTTAGAAGAATCTGATAACTGGGTACAGGATGACGGAGACGCAGAGGAAGACGAGGATCAGTCAGAAAATGTAGAATATTATGACGTCGGTGTCGTCGAGGACGACGAGGACACCGATCAGGGCGCTGAGGGAAACACGGCGATCGCTCTTGAGATCGCGGACGTCTACAGCGAGCCCGGCGGAGATTCGGACACGATCATCGGTACGATTGACACTGATGAGCGAGTCACTATCCTTGGCAATGAAGACGGCTGGTTCGTCATTAATTACAACGGCCAGCGAGCTTATGTAGATTCTGAGCTGTTCGGCTGATACAGCAGAATTCGATAACTGCCCTGCCCGGGAGACCATATCTGATTTTGATACGGTCTCCCGGGCAGGGCAGTTTTTTAATAGTTACTTTTCCGCTTATTTCTGGTATGATTAACAGATAGGACAAGGAGGTAAAAGCGCTTATGACTAATGATTATAATAACGCCAGGCGCCGGGGCGAGCGTGCCAGGCGTTGGGCCACTGTATCAGGCCGCAATCCCTATCTCACATCGATGGAAGAATTTGTCTCTTCCTCCGATATAGCTGCTGAGCAGGAGCTCGGCATTCATGAGATTCCTCTCTATCTGTATGCAGGTACACGGACACGGGGCAGGCAGAATGCATTTGCGGAAAACTTCATGCCGCTGCTCGATGAAAGCTCTGAATTTGCAAAAAAATGGGAGGATCTCTATGAATCCCAGCTTGAAGAGGGCCTCAGAGAGCCGGTCAAGGCATATGAATACATGGGACGCTTTTACGTCGAGGAGGGCAACAAGCGAGTCTCTGTCATGAAGTACCTTGGTTCCTACTCGATCCCGACACACGTGATCCGCTGTCTTCCGAAAAAAAGCAATGACCGCGACATACAGATCTACTACGAGTATCTTCCTTTCTATGAAGTGACCGGTATCTTCGGTTTCATGTTCACCCGCGAAGGCTGTTTCGAGAAACTTGCCGCACTGCTGGGACGTGACCTGGTCACGCCGTGGCCGGAGACACTTGTGAAGGACTTAAAGGACACAGCTGAAAAGTTCGCGTCGGTCTTCTATCAGAAAGGCGGTTCTCGGACCGGGCTGAGAGCGGAAGACGCTCTGCTCATCTCACTCGGGATCTATCCTCTTGAGACTCTTCGCGACGCCGAAAACGATGCCCTCGGCAGACACATGGACCGTTTATGGAAGGAGTTCCTCACAGAGTCTGATCCCGAAAATCTGAAGCTCATCGAAAACCCGTGGCAGGTCGACAAAAAAGCCGGGGCGCTTCATGATGCCAAAATCATGAAGATGCTCAATGTCATGCCGGTCTACACCGCCTCCCGCCCGCTGAAAGCCGCTTTTCTTTATGCAAATGATGAAGCATCCTCCAGCTGGACCTACGGCCATGAGTTGGGTCGCAACGAGCTCCACCGCATTTACGGAGATCTGATCGACACGATCAAGATCGAAAATTGCAACGATGAGGCTTCCACCCTCCGGGGTGTGAACCTGGCGATCGATGACGATGATGACGTCATCTTCACCACATCCCCGTTCATGATGCCTGCAGCCCTGAAAGCCGCCATAGATAATCCGAGTATAAAGTTCCTTAACTGCTCAACAGGTCTCACGGTCAACGCTGTTCGCTCTTATGAAGCCAGAACCTATGAGGCCAAATTCCTGATGGGTGCCCTGGCCGCCATCGTTGCTCCCAACCACAGGATCGGCTACTGCGCCGGTGCTCCGATTTACGGAACGCTGGCGGAGATCAACGCATTTGCGATCGGTGCTTCAATGATCGATCCCGAAGCCCGTATCACGCTGGTCTGGACGAGCAAAAAAAACTATGACTGGGAAGCAGACCTTACGTCCCGCGGCATTTCCGTCATATCCGGCAAGGAATTTATCACTCCGAGAGATGAGAAACGTCGTCACGGTCTCTACCGCATTCTCGAGGACGGCAGTGCTGAGAACCTGGCAGCACCGATGCAGAACTGGGGACGCTACTATGCTCTGATCATTGAAAGTATACTGACCGGGGCATGGGAATCGAAATCTCTGACAGATAAAAGTCAGTCCCTGAACTACTGGTACGGCATTTCATCCGGTGTCATCGATGTGATATACTCAAAAAAGCTTTCCTATAATACCCTGAAGCTGCTCGACCTTCTCCGGGACGGCCTCATCAAGGGCACGATCAGCCCGTTCGACGGAGAGCTAAGAAGCCGTGAAGGTATTGTGAAGCCTGCAGGTTCGGACCGCCTCACATATGAGGAGATTCTTTCAATCAGCTGGCTGAACGAAAACGTCGACGGTGAAATTCCTCCGGCATGGGAAATGAATGACAGCGCTAAAAAGTCCGTATCTGTCGCGGGCGTCAAAAAATAAGGAGTCCGTATGAAGATACTTACGATCGCGGATGAGGAGTCAAAAAGCCTGTGGGACTATTATGACCCGGAACGCTTACGCGGTGTGGACCTTATTCTGTCCGCCGGAGACCTCTCTCCTGCTTATCTGGAATTTCTGGTCACACTGACAAACTGTCCTCTCCTCTACGTCCGCGGGAACCATGACAGTAAATATGATACGGAGCCGCCCGGAGGCTGTATCTGCATCGAAGATAAAATCTACAATTACAAGGGACTTCGCATCCTGGGGCTCGGGGGCTGTATGCGGTATAACAGCGGGAGCAATCAGTACACGGAAAACGATATGCGCCGCCGGGTCCGGATGGCTGAGATAAGAGCTGTTCTGATGAACGGCTTCGATATCCTTCTTTCCCATGCGCCCGCACGGGGATATGGAGATATGGATGATCTTCCCCACATGGGGTTTATGTGCTTCAATCCTCTGCTTGAGAAATGGAAGCCACGGTATTTTATCCATGGCCACGTGCATAAATCCTACGGACACTTTCACCCTGTGACCACTCACAGCAGCGGCACAACGATTGTCAACTGCTTCGATCATCAGATCATTGATTTTCCCGAGAGCGATTTTCCCGCCAGAGGGCAGACCGGGTCTCCCCTCTATGATCTCTATATAAGTCTGCAGGAGAGAAAACGTTTCTAATACCATTACATCCAGTGAGGTTCGACCATTGAAAACTCTTAACAGTATATTGAGAAGCATCATATATATCCTCGGCGGAGGCGCGCTCCTGTTCATCACATATCTGAATCTGACAGGTACGGCTTTTATGCCGCTTACAGATGCGGAACTCGTTTCATTTGAGACTGATAACGTCCTGTTTTACCTTGTCGCGCTGACAATCCTTGCATGTATAATCGCCTTCGGTTTTTTTGCCTTCAGGGATCCCCACGGTTTTTTCCCGAAAAACGGAACGCTGCTGTTCTTTATCATCGGCACAGTCATGTACCTTGGCTTCGGTCTTTATCTGATTTTTCGTGTGCCAACGGATCTGCGGGCGGACGCGTATGCCATTTATACAGCCGCAGCGGAGATAAAGAATGGCAATTTTTCATCACTGATCCTTGACAGTGCCACAAGAGAAGGGACTTATGCAAACGGCTATCTTGCCGCATATCCTCATCAGATCGGGATCACTCTCATTCTGAGCTTTCTGCTGAGGATCCTGCCCGGCCTTCGCGGCATCTTTATTTTGAATCTGATTCTGATCCTTCTCAATAATCTCCTGATGCTCAATATTTCGGACGCACTGTTCAACAATGACCAGATCAATTTTATGACAGTGCTTCTGACGTTCATCATGCTTCCGCATTTTTTCTTCAGCATCTTCTGCTATGGCATCATTCCCGGTCTCACGGCACTGCTCGTTTCTTTCCTGGCTCTTGTGAACTTTGAAAAGAGCGGGAACATTTTCCACGCTGTCTGTGCAGTGCTCTTCGGATCTTTAGCTGTCGTCTTAAGAAGCAACTACATGATCGGCATAATTGCGGAAGTAATACTTCTGCTCCTTATATTTCTCCGCACATTTGAACATGACCAGAGAAAAATCGTCGGCAGGATTCGATATATTGTGGCAGCTTTCCTGCTCATTGCTGCCATGATAATTCCGAATATGATTCTCAAAATCGGCATCGGAAGCATCAGCGGTCATAAGATCGAAAACAGCATTCCGCGCTCCGCCTGGATGGTCATGGGCCTCACTGAGGGAACCAGAGCGGAAGGATGGTACAACGGCTATAACTATAATACATTCCAGGAGACCGGTTATGATCAGAAAGCAACCGACGAAGCTGCCCGTGCCCTGATCGGTGAACGCATTCAGCTCTTCCGCGATGACCACGACTACGCATACACTTTCTTTATGAGAAAGCTTGCGTCCACATGGTCAGAACCGACGTTCCAGTCTGTATGGGTCGGTCCTCAGGAAACCTCAGCCGGGAATATCGGCGGTTTTCTATTCAGGAACATCTACAGCGGAGGTACTGCCTACGACATAACCTGCGTGATATGCAGTATTGTTTATCTCGTGCTGCTTGCGGGCTGCGTCCTTTTCCTGGCAAAGAGTCTGATCCGTCGGATGCAGCTATTGACAGACAGATACAGTCACAGTGATACCGTCACGGTCTTTGCGGCATTTCCGATTCTCTTCCTGTTGGGCGTGTTCTTGTTCCACCTCGTGTGGGAGACCAAGAGCCTCTACGTCTTCAGCAGCGTGTATGTGCTGCTCCCGCTGGCTGCGGCGGGCCTCTCCTTTACGGAGAAATAGTCTGCTAAACTTCCCACAGCCTAGTCTATAGAACGCCGTCTCATAAAAATGTACTCTCAGGGGCGCTCCCGCTCGGCCTCGCTGGCAGCGGTACATAAGAAAAGTTCAGGCTGACGCTTGAACTTTTCAAGTACCTGCCGCTCGGCGACGCCCTACTAGTACATTATTTATGAATGCGGCTATAGCATGGATTTAGAGTGGGAAGTTTTTATGAATCAAAAAGCTCCTCGTGATGCTTTCAAGCACCTACGAAGAGCTATATTTTTTGGTCAGATGTAAGTAACAGTTCAGACAGACTGCTCATGCAGTTCGCTTCCGGAGCAGGCATCCATCTTCGTGAGAAAACATTGCAGGTCCGACCGAGAGATCGAGCAGTGGCGGCTGGTCGCCGCTGCTCAAGCTCGCAGGGAAGGACCTGCGTTTTTCGATGAAGATGGTGCCTGCGCCGGATTCAAAACTTCGTTACAGTCTGTCTGAACCGTTACGTAGGACCGTTATGTAGAACCGTTACGTAGAATCACTCGCATATTTTAGCGCGGTCGCCGAAGAAAAGGATCGCTGTCATGCCGGGGCCGGTGTGCGCACCGATGATCGGAGAAAGATACATCTCCGTATAGCTGACAGAGGCGTCATGGCGCTTAAGCATTTCTTCGAGAATCGCCGGCCGTTCCCCGGCATCTGCATGAACAATATATGCTTCCTTACCGTATCTCGTATCTCTGCTGTCCAGATATCTCGTCATCAGTTCTCTGAGGGCCAGCTTTTCGCCTCGCTTCTTGGCCACAGTGATGAGCCTGCCTTCCTGATCTATAACAAGAATCGGCTTGATATTCATGACGGTACCGACAACGGCTGTAGCCGCTGAAATACGCCCTCCGCGCTTAAGGTACATGAGATCCTCCACCATAAAGATATGGCAGACTTTGTGGCTCATTTCCTCTAGATTGGCTGCATTTGCAGACGCACTCATTCCGTTCTTTTTATTCCTGACTGCCAGCTCAGCAAGCAATCCCATTCCGCCTGTTGCGGACAGTGTATCGACCGGATATATCTTTGCGTCAGGATATTTTTCATCCATATCCATCTTCGCGATCCGCACACTGTCGAACGTCTTTGTCAATCCACTCGACAGAGACAGATAGATAACAGATTCACCTTGCGCAAGATGCTTCTCAAAGACGTCTATATACTGCTGCGGGGTGATCTGGCTAGTGTGCGTGAGATCGCCTGCCCGCTGGCCATCGTAAAATTTTTTCAGGAGATTCTCGTCTTCCATCCCGCGGCAGATGAGCTCCTCCTCGCCAAGCGTGTAGGTCATAGGTACAAAAAACAGCTCGTTGTTCCTGAGGAACTCCTTGCTCACATCGGCGGATGTGTCAGTGTAAATGACATAATTTTCCATAACTATCTCCTTTTCATCCGTTGGTGTGCCTTTTTCACCTTATTTCAGGAATCCGTTGACAATCTGTTCTTCAGCTTCCTTTTCGGTAAGTCCCAGTGTCATCAGTTTCATAAGCTGCTCGCCGGCGATTTTGCCGATGGCGGCTTCGTGGATCAGGCTTGCGTCGATATCATTGGCGGTAAGGGACGGACATGCCGTGACTCTGCCGTTCTCCATTATGATCGAATCGCACTCGGAATGGCCGGCACATGGCGCATTTCCGTTGAGGCGGCTGTCAAAGAACTGTGTGCTGTTCTCGCGGGCAACGCTGCGGCTGACCACATTGGCCGAACAGCCCTCCCCGTTGAGATCGACATTAAAATATGTTTTCGCGTTCTGTACGCCGTTCGTAAGAATCTTCTCTCTGACCTCAAGTTTTGCTCCGGCCTTGAGATCACCCTCTGTACGGCGGTCCGTGTCGTCGATGCCCGCGATCTGGGTCGTCTCCATCTCCATGGAAGCTCCCTCGTCAAGGTGAACGATCGTAGTCGGGTTCATGACGTTCTTACTTCCGTCCCCTTCACCGTAATGCTTTTCAACATAGCGGATATGGGAGTTCTTTCCGAGCCAGAATGTGTGGATACCGTCGTGCTGGGACAGCTCGCCGCCGCAGTTGTGGATGCCGCAGCCCGCAATGATTACGACGTCAGCATCCTCGCCGATGTAAAAATCATTATACACAAGGTCTGTGAGACCTGTCTGGGAAATAATGACCGGGATATGGACACTCTCTTTTTTGGTCCCGGGAGCTATGATTATATCGATGCCCGGCTTATCTTTCTTGGTAACTATATCAATGTTCGCAGTGGTATTGCGCCCTGCAGCCTTGCCGTTCTCTCGTATGTTGTACGCTCCGACCGGCAGCGCGTCGAGGTCGGCGACCTCCTTCAGTAAGTTCATGCGTATCTCGTCCATCTCGCCCTCCTCAAGACATTGCTTTCTGCGTCAGTATATCACATACCGCGTTCCCGGCATCAGCACTTCGAAGGAGTCCCGGAAGGATTTCATCACGGCTGCCGACTCTGTCAACCTTGCCTTCTTTGATAACGACGATCTTGTCGGCAATGTTCAGGATTCTCTCCTGGTGGCTGATGATCAGGATGTTGCCCCGGGTCTCCTCATACATTTTCTCAAAGACCCTGATCAGATTCTGGAAGCTCCACAGGTCAATGCCAGCTTCTGGTTCGTCAAATACAGAGAGTTTTGTTCCGCGGGCCAGGACCATGGCAATCTCGATTCTCTTCAGCTCGCCGCCGGAGAGAGAATCATTCAGCTCACGGTCGATATAATCCCGCGCGCACAGACCGACTTCACTGAGGTAATCACAAGCCTGAGCGAGAGTCGTATCCTTACCCGCTGCGAGGCGGAGAAGATCGCGCACCCTGAGTCCCTTGAATCGCACCGGCTGTTGGAACGCGTAGGATATTCCGAGATTGGCCCTGTCCGTAATACTCATGTGGGTTATGTCGATGCCGTCCAGAAGAATCTGACCGCTGGTCGGCATATAGATGCCGGAAATCAGTTTGGCGAGGGTAGACTTGCCGCCCCCGTTCGGACCGGTGATGGCTACGAACCGCTCATTGATGGAAAGGCTTACGTCACTCAGGATCTCCGTGTCATCCTCAGCCACATAGCCGACATGTTTTAATTCTAGCATAAAAACCTCCGTGGATAGCCTTGTCTTAGTCACACTCATAATGAACCGGGGATCATAACTCGGTCCCCGGTAAATCCCATGTAACCTATATGATACTAGAGAATTATGTCAAATGCAAGCGGTGGAGCATTTAGATGAGACCGAGTCTTTCAAGCTCTTTTGCTACACCGTCGTCGTCGCATGATTCGCAGATAACATCCGCCTCATCCTTGACCCGCTGTTCCGCATTGGCCATCGCGACCGATAGTCCGGTCGTGCGAATCATCATAATGTCATTCATACTGTCGCCGAATGAAATCGTGTCAGAGATATCAGCACCAAGGCATCTGCATAATCCGAGAATGGCTGCGCCTTTATTGATATCCGCCCGTGTGACTTCACATGCCACGATGGGCAGATCCTCGATCATATTGGAAAAGTTCGTCGGCAGATACCCCGGTCCGAAAGCCTCAATAATTTTCTCGTAATCAGCAACTTTTCTGACAAAGAAGAACACTTTGTAGATTCCCTGTCCTGCATAGTCGCACACGGGGCGATTCTCCGGTGACGCCAGAGCTTCAATAAGGCGCAGAAGTTCCGTATTTGCTCCGTCCACCTGCACTTCCTTCAGTACATCCGGATCAAATCTGCTGAAATAATCCCCATCTGTCGTCTCGTAGTTATAGAATACGGCATATTCTTTAATTGAGGGGAGAACGTCATCAAGCATCTTTGAGTCCGCATGATTTTCATAGACTGTTCTCCCGTCTATCACGGCTCTGCCACCGGCGTGAAATATACCGCCGTCAAAGCCGATGCTCAGAATATCCTCGTTCACTAGCTCCGGACTCCTCCCGGTGCATATAAAAGCCTTGTGACCGTTGGCACGTGCAGCCCGTATCGCGTCCCGTGTCCGCTGACTCACCGTTCTGCCGGGCATAGCCAATGTACCGTCGATGTCAAAAAAAAGCAGCTTACCCATGATGTTTTTCTCCTATGCTGAGGCATTAAGGCACACCGACAGAGAATGATCGGCGAGCAGCGTATTGGCACTGTATAAGAAAAGGACATCTGTAATCCCGTTGGCCTGAATAACATTATCAAGCCGGTTAAAGTAATATCTGGGATCTATCATGATAATCGTATCATAGTGAGGAACCAGGTACTGAACAAAACTGTTTGCATAGGAATCCTTAAAAATCATAAGAGATCTGCCGGTACCTGCAGCTGTGTGGATTTCGACAATCGGATGGTTGCCGCCCAGAAAGACCTGATACTGGTCTTTCTCATTCAGCTTATCTCTCATATAAAGAGATGAGACAGTCTTTCCCAGGTCCGCATAATACACGTAATAATTGGGGCAGTCCTTCGGAACATAAATTTCAATCGTATCTCTTCGGCGAAAGCTTCCGCTCTGCGATCCGAGAGTCCCGAGGAAAGTCTCCGAGAGAAGATACTCGTCGAATTCCGTCACCGGTGCATCGATACCGAGGCCGGGAGCGCATTTTTCGTATACCGTCCGTGCCCCGTAGCTGGTCCAGTGATGGTCCGTCCGATAGAAGAGACTTCTCGAATCGTTGGATGATTTCAACGCTTCAGAGGCATTCGTAAATGTGACTCCGCTGAGCTTCTGACCGAACGCGTCAATATCCGCAGCCTGGTCTCTGACCGGTGCGCTGCCGGGCAGCTTGTCGGGCAGGACAGCCGCCGCGCAGGGCACGACCAGCATTCTGGTAGACAGGCCGGAGTGAGCTGAGGCGAACGCATTTACAGCATTTGCAATATCATCCAGAGCCTCTGCGTCCGGCTCAACTGTCTTCTGCAGCAGATAGTGGTCTCTGCCCAGATAGACGTCATGTGATTCCCTCATTCCGATCAGCTTGTCATAAGCGAGCTTCAGTGATATCCATCTGTCGCGGAGAGCGAACTGATCAGAGAAATGCGTCACAGTGTCGCTAAAAAAACTTCCGCGCACAAGACCGTCCACACTGATGTCCGGTCTCTGCCGGAGATTTCGATTTTCATTTGCAGAAAAAGTTTTATCCGGCGTCAGTATACTGAGCACCGTGAACACTATAACGAAGAGGGCGCATACAAGGCCTGTGATATAGCTAAGGCGCCTTCTCCTTTTCTGCTCGCGCAGAATTCTGTTTTTTCTTCTTCTTGCTGCCCTGCTCTCAGGGATCTGTGTTTCAGAACTGTTCATTTTGACCACTCTCTATATAAAGGTGTCTGTTGTCAGAATTGGAAGTACAGGAAAGACGTGTATGTATTGCCGAGCAGCGATGCCGTACACAGGATCAGAAGTCCCAGACGAAGCGCAACGGCGATCAGCGCGAGGACATTCTCATTAAGGCCGACATTGTTCTCAGTAAACAGCCTGTTCCATATAAAGCTTCCGAACGGAGTACACCCGATGACGCTCACGATGAGCAGGATGAAGTAGCTTCGAAATACATACACTGCAGTGCGTGTTGCAAATGCAGCCCCGCCGAACATTGCCAATATCACCCTGAACGCCGACCCAAGTGTCGGCGAGAAGAAAAAGATCCATCCAATCCCGACAATAAGACAGGTCGCGAGTCTGCGGAGCGCTTTCGGAAAACCGTCGAATCTTCCCTTAATAACGAATCTCTCAAGGATGACGAACGCGCCGTGGTACAGACCCCAGACGACGAAGCAGAACGTATTTCCGTGCCAGATACCCGTCAGGATCCACACAACAAGCAGATTTCTCAGAATCATAAGATCCGGGACTCTGCTGCCGCCCATTGGGAAATAGACATACTGTTTGAACCAGTTGCCAAGAGAAATATGCCAGCGTCTCCAGAATTCCGCTATGGTCAGTGACATGTAAGGATAATCAAAGTTCTTTTCGAACTCAAATCCAAACATTTTGGACAGACCAATCGCCATATCAGAGTATCCGCTGAAATCGAAATACAGCTGCAGGCTGTAGAAGATCATCATGAGCCATGCCCCGAGGATCGAGTTTTCCGCCTGACCAAGCAGGGCAAACCCGGCTCCGAGAGCATCCGCAAGCAGGACCTTCTTTCCCAGACCGACGAGGAAGAGAACGCCTCCATCCATCAGTTTGTCAGAATCTGCTTTCCTGTTCGTCAGCTGAGATTCCATATCTGCATACTGGACGATCGGTCCGGATAACAACTTCGGGAAAAAGCTTACATACAGGATAAAATTCACAAGATTTCTCTGCGCGCCCGTGCGCTCCCCGTAAACATCGAAGAGATAGGACAGCACTGTGAATGTGAAAAAGGACATTCCCACCGGCATATCGTCAAAGATATATTTGAATGATGCCAGAAGGAGAATATTCGCTGCTGCGGACGCAATGAGTACTTTCATTGCCGCATCAGTATGCCTGCTGAGCTTCAGATGTTCGATCTCGATCCCGCTGACATAGTTAAATCCCACTGCAAAGAGAAGAAATACCAGTGACTTTGGATTTCCCCACGCGTAAAAGAGAAAACTTACGATCACAAGAAGTGCATTCTTCAATGGCGCGGGAATGACATAGTAGAGAATCAGCGTGATCGGCAGGAAAACAAAGAGAAAATATATACTGTTAAATACCATGATGAATTTTCCCTCCGTTTACAGCGCTTTTCTGAACGCGTGCTGTACCTTATCCGCGCGGGCTCCCACATACAGAAGACAGTAATTACCCGCACAGTCACATACCGCGTTTTTAAGAAGCTCTGTCTGATCTACGCCGTAACCCTCGAAACTGCTGAGCTGCGTCCTGATGCGGGCATCATAGGCCGCCATGACCTGATCTCTCTGCCCCGCGTCTTTCAGGCGGATGAGGACCAGTTCCTCTGCGCCCATATTGGTCTTCGGACTGTAATATACTGCTCCGTCATACTCCGACGAATCGAGCGAGTAGAACCGCTTAAGAAGCAGCATATCCGACTCTTTCGTATTGTCAAGATCCGCGTCTTTTGTGACTGCGGCTTTCACTTCATCAAATCCTGTCTTTGACGGGCGCGCACTGGCCTTGGTCTGTATAAGCATGACAATAAGAGCTGCAAATGCAGCCCACTTTACCGCTTCGACCACATAGATCCACGGCGCGACCGGTGTATTTCTACGTCTTCGTGTCTCCCTCACGGCTCTACCCCTTAATCTGCCGATCCCATACGGGGGTCGGTCAATATTACCCTGTCTTAAGCATCTCCGCCATCTGTCATATCTTCTGCTTCTGTCTCATCCGCAGTCTCAGCTTCTTCTGTCTCCCCGCTGCCATCGGCAGAGGCCTCAGTGTCACCGTCAGAAGCTTCTGTATCCCCATCGACTTCTGCCGAATCGTCAGCTGTCTGCTCACTGCTGTCCGCATTTTCGGCATTTGCAGCCTCTGCGGCGGCGCTTGCATTTGCAGAAACCTCCTGAGACAGCGCATCCGCGTCGCCGGTCTTCTCATACTCATAGTCGAAAGCCGTCTTAAGCATTGTTCTTGCCCAGATCGGATACATATCCGGGAAAAAGTGCTGACCGTCGGTGTCATAAAGCTCAGGATAGTCATCAAGATAGCTGTCACAGTCGATCCAGCATACGCCCAGATCGTCAGCCATCTTCTTCAGAGCCTCATTGTACTCCGGAATGTTCTTATAATTTGAGTCATTCTCGATTGCGTGAGCATTGACAGGTATGATGGAATTGACAAATATGACTGCGCCGGGTATCTTCTCGCGGTATGCCTTGATCACCTTAGTGTAGCCCTCAATAAACTCAGCGGCAGTATTCCAGTAGCCGTCGACATCATTCATCCCGTAAGTAAAGAATATTCGTGTCGGGTTGGCAGCGGCGACAGCGTCAATGTAATTCATAGCATCAGTGCACATCGTGCCTTTTTCCGCAAATACATTTGTTGTGGTGAGAAATCCGTCAAAGACGAAATCCTCAGCTCTCGAATCTCCCAGAATGGCAGCCCCATTGAACTGAGACCAGATGGAGATTTGGCCGCTGTCTATCTGGGCGAGGATCTCATCGACCTTGGCCGATTCCTCTTCCCGCTGCTTTTCACGCAGCTCCTCCACCATATCCTGAGGATTCTTAGCCTCCAGAGCCTCGAGATACGCTATTCCCTGCTGCAGTTTAACGCTGTTATCGACTTTATCTTTCCTGAAAACCAGGAAAATGACGATTACGAGTATTATCACCGGAACCGCAATAATCAGTTTTCCTGCAGGTGATTTCTTAATAACGTTTAATAACTTCATTATCTGTAATCCTTTAGGTGGGAAGCTTTTCGCTCTCCGACCTGCTGTTTCTCCCCGCCGTCAGCTAAGGCGTGATCTGCTGCTTAGACATATCTAACGCAAGTGATTCAAGTATATCACAACTGCCAGAAAAGACTAGCTATAATTTTCAATCCTACACAAAAACCGCAGTCCCGAAGGACTGCGGCTCTCTTGGCTTAAAAAACTCGAATTATTCGATAACGGAAGCAACACGGCCTGAACCGACTGTACGGCCACCTTCGCGGATCCGGTTGGCCGTATTTTGTGGTATTTCTGATATAAATCGGTATTAAATCCGGGCAAAGTGCCATACCATTTCTTGCATGATTTTGATTATCAAAGATTTTTAGCATCAAAATAGCATCAGCAGAAATACCGGCCTTCGTCAAAATAATCGAACCAAGCATCAATTATTTCAGAGCTATTGGCTTCAATCACGCGCATTAATTTGCGCAGCTGTCTGGGCGGAATCTTTGAATTATTGTTGCAGAGCAATGCTTTCCCTTTACGTGTAATCCATATTTTAGTCGCATTTGCATGAGGAACCCCCTCTGCTACATGAACATGAATTGGCTCGAGAGGCATATTTTCATCAGACCAAAAGTAGATGACATAGGGACCAATCTTAAAGATTTGAGGCATTATCAAAGCCCCCTTCCTGGGAAAACTCAATTATGAGGTGAGCATTGGCTTCTACGAATTCTTTCAGATGGTTCTGCTCCTCTTCAGTGAATCCAACGATATCCTGCCATTCATAATCAGGCAGCCAGCAAGTAGCATGGTGGAAGCCACCATAGACGGGCTTTTCAATATAAACCTTAACGCGGTCATTGTCTTTCATTTCTGAGTGAGCTATTTCCGTACCGTCACTCAGTGTCATATATCTATACATCATGGCTGAAATCACCTCACTGACATTTACGATTGAGACATTCTTTTTATTATCTTAAGTATATTTAACTCATCAAATACGAATCAATGCCTCAAGCTAAATCTTAGCATACCAATAAAACAGATCTATAATAACTACTATGGCTGTGTTAAGCTTAAACATCTTTTGACAAATCTAATGACATTTTATAACTTTCAAGACTTCTTTTCAATGTAGTAAATCAAAAGTGCCTCTCTTGACGAATCTGCCTGTTTTGTGTATTATTACCGCATACAGACAAAGGTGCCTGATGGAGGCCGTGTCTGTTTTTTTTATGGTAAGAGGAAAGGAGTGAGGAAAACTGTCATGGCAAAATCAGAGTCGGATCATATTCATGAAGAGTGCGGAGTGTTTGGCATTTACTCATCTTCCGGCAGACATGTATCATATGATATCTATGACGGCCTTGTTGCGCTGCAGCATAGGGGTCAGGAATCGGCAGGGATTACCGTATCCGACACATCCGGAGCCAGAGGCAATCTGATGACCCAAAAAGGAATGGGCCTTGTCAGTGAAGTGTTCAGTTCGAAAGAAATAGAAGAACTGCAGGGAAATATCGGGGTCGGGCATGTACGTTATTCAACTACGGGAGGCAGTACACCGGAAAATGCACAACCGATCGCCATGAACTATATAAAGGGAAGTCTTGCACTGGTACATAACGGGAATATCATGAACGCGGAGAAAATCAAAAAAGCGCAAATGTTTCGTGGTCAGGCACATTATACAACGTCCGATTCCGAGGTACTGGCTTATGAGATCATCAGCGAACGGATTAACTGCTCATCCGTAGAAGAGGCAGTGCTGCGGGTGGTTGGAAAGCTGAAAGGAGGATTTGCCTGCATCATTATGAGCCCCCGAAAACTCATTGGGTTCAGAGACCCGCACGGAATCAAACCCTTGATTCTTGGAAAAAAGAATGATGCATACATACTTGCCTCGGAAAGTGCAGCCATTCAAGCGGTCGGCGGAGAAATCATTCGTGATATCCGGCCAGGCGAGATTATTATAATCTCAGAAGACAGCATCTGCAGCAGGGAAGATCTCTGCGGAATGAATCAGGCGCACTGTATATTTGAATATATTTATTTTGCGAGAAGTGATTCTGTGATTGATGGGGTCGAAGTACATGATGCCAGGTTCCGGGCAGGACAGGCCCTTGCCCGTTCATCTGCGACAGAAGCAGATCTTGTTGCAGGCGTTCCGGATTCCGGACTGATAGCTGCAGAAGGATTCGCTTTCGAATCCGGCATTCCTTTTGCTTTGGTGTTTCATAAGAACAGTTATATCGGCAGAAGTTTTATTAAGCCAAGTGCTTCCGAACGCGAGGCTGCTGTACACAGGAAGTTGAACGTTCTTAAAAGTATGGTAGATGGAAAACGAATCATTCTGATTGACGACTCCATTGTGCGGGGAACTACAATGCGTCAAATCGTTGGAATGCTTCGCCTGGCCGGAGCCAGAGAGGTTCATGTAAGGATCAGTTCGCCTCCGTTTTTATACCCCTGTTATTACGGGACGGATGTTCCGAACAGCCAGCAGCTGATCGCTTCCGAGCATTCAACAGAAGATATAAGAAGGAGAATCGAAGCGGACTCCCTGAATTATTTATCAATTGAAGACTTTAGATCCATGATCGGCGAGCTCTCTTTATGCACTGCCTGCTTTACCGGCATGTATCCTGTCTGAAGCATCCTTATGTATCTGACCGTTATCATCTCCGTCAATGACGATTGTGACGGTATTTTATATAGCGCCCTATATAAAAAACATCCTCACATCTACTCTTTTTCCATCAGCCTCAGGCTGAATTCTCTGCGGAACAGCGTGCGCTCTATGGCAGGATATTCAATACCATACTCGTTCAGGAGCCAATTGGTCTTGGCGTTCAGATATCGTGTCAGAACATTTGCCTTTTTCAATATCGGGAATTGCTACAAGCAGTTCCGATGCGGTCCCGCTCCAGACTGGATTGGCCTCGTTGACGAGCATCAAATAGCATCAACCAACGTAAAAATCCCCGCCACCTGTAAGTGACGGGGATTCCTTTAATCTTGATTTTACTGATAAACTCAGGCTATTTCGAGATTATTCGATAACGGAAGCAACACGGCCTGAACCGACTGTACGGCCGCCCTCACGGATAGCGAATGTAAGACCCTGCTCCATAGCGATCGGATGAATCAGCTCGATTGTCATCTCGATGTTGTCACCAGGCATGCACATTTCTGTGCCTTCCGGCAGAGAGATAACGCCAGTAACGTCAGTTGTTCTGAAATAGAACTGCGGACGATAGTTGTTGAAGAACGGTGTATGACGGCCGCCTTCATCCTTTGTAAGGACGTAGACCTGAGCTGTGAATTTCTTATGGCATGTTACTGTGCCCGGCTTAGCAACGACCTGGCCACGCTCGATGCCTGTACGCTCAATACCACGAAGAAGGACACCAATGTTGTCGCCTGCTTCTGCGTAGTCAAGGAGCTTATGGAACATTTCGATACCTGTAGCAACAGATGTCTTCTTACCTTCGCGAACGCCAAGGATCTCGACCGGGTCGTTCAGCTTAAGAACGCCACGCTCTACACGGCCTGTAGCAACTGTGCCACGTCCGGAGATTGTGAAAACGTCCTCGACCGGCATAAGGAACGGCTTATCTGTCTCACGAGCCGGTTCCGGAATGAAGTCATCAACAGCATCCATGAGTTCCATGATGTTGTCAGCGTACGGATCGTCAACATTCTCAAGAGCCTTAAGAGCAGAACCACGGATGATCGGGCAATCTTCGAAGCCGTACTCCTCAAGCTGCTCTGTGATTTCCATCTCGACAAGGTCAAGAAGCTCTTCGTCGTCGACCATATCAACCTTATTCATGAAAACAACGATAGCCGGAACACCGACCTGACGTGCAAGAAGGATGTGCTCCTTTGTCTGAGCCATAACACCGTCTGTTGCAGCAACAACAAGGATAGCGCCGTCCATCTGAGCAGCACCAGTGATCATGTTCTTGACATAGTCAGCATGGCCTGGGCAGTCAACGTGTGCGTAATGTCTCTTCGCTGTCTCATACTCTACGTGAGCAGTCTGGATAGTAATACCACGCTCTCTCTCTTCCGGAGCCTTATCGATATGAGCGAAATCGACGAACTGGTTGCCAGCGCACGGAACTCTCTTAGCAAGGACCTGTGTAATAGCTGCTGTAAGAGTTGTCTTGCCATGATCGACATGACCGATTGTACCAATGTTTACATGCGGCTTTGATCTGTCAAATTTCTGCTTTGCCATTTTGTATTTCTCCTCCTTAATGGTCAGCCCGAACTTTGCGGACTGTACAGTAGTGTTCGCGCAAAATGCTAAAGTTGATTATATTTCAATTCAGCAATCTTTGCAAGTAGTTTCTAAGTTTACTTTTATATAATATTGCTTGTATCACGCGGAATCCACGTCTTATCGCGGGTTCCGGTGATTATGAACATCATTCCTTGACGTTAAGGATCTTAGCAGCTACATTCTTCGGAACCGGCTCATAGCGCTCGAAGAACATCGAGTAGTTTCCACGGCCCTGAGTTCTGGAGCGAAGGTCGGTCGCATAGCCGAACATAGCGGAAAGCGGAACATAACCTGTCACCTGCTTGCCATTGCCTACGTCCTCCATGCTCTCGATGCGTCCGCGGCGAGAATTCATATCACCGATGACATCGCCCATGTACTCTTCCGGCATAGTGACTTCGACCTTCATGATCGGCTCAAGAAGAACCGGGTCAGACTTCTTCATAGCTTCCTTGAAGCACATGGATCCCGCAATGTGGAATGCCATTTCTGACGAGTCTACTTCGTGATAGGATCCGTCATAGACGTTGGCCTTGATGCCGACGACCGGGTATCCGCCGAGGGAACCGGCCTTCATTGCGTCCTGAATGCCCGCGTCAATTGCCGGGATGTATTCCTTCGGGATGGAGCCGCCTGTTGTTGTGTTCTCGAACTGATACAGATTCTCACCGTTCGGATCAATCGGTGTAAAGATGACCTTGCAGTGACCGTACTGGCCGGAGCCGCCGGACTGTTTTCTGTGCTTGTACTCCTGGTCGACCTCTTTGGAGAATGTCTCCTTGTAGGAAACCTGAGGAGCACCTACATTGGCCTCAACATGGAACTCACGCAGAAGTCTGTCCACGATGATCTCCAGATGGAGCTCGCCCATGCCGGCGATAATAGTCTGGCCTGTCTCCTGATCTGTATGCTGCTGGAATGTCGGATCTTCCTCCGCGAGCTTTGCAAGCGCCGCGCCAAGCTTATCCTGTCCGGCCTTTGTCCTCGGCTCGATCGCGAGCTCGATAACGGGATCCGGGAACTCCATGGATTCAAGGATGATCGGGTGCTTCTCGTCGCAGAGTGTATCTCCTGTTGTTGTGTTCTTCAGACCGATTGCCGCAGCGATGTCACCTGAGTAGACTTTGTCAAGTTCCATTCTCTTGTTGGCATGCATCTGAAGGATACGTGCGATACGCTCTTTTTTGTTCTTTGTAGAATTGAGAGCGTAGGAACCTGAGTCAAGTGTACCGGAATACACGCGGAAGTAAGCGAGCTTACCCACGAACGGGTCTGTCATGATCTTGAAAGCAAGTGCAGAGAACGGCTCAGTATCTGAAGATTCGCGATGATCCTCGTTGCCGTCCATGTCTGTGCCGGCGATTGCCGGAATGTCGAGCGGGCTCGGCATGTACTCGATGACTGCGTCCAGCATCTTCTGTACGCCCTTGTTCCTGTAAGCGGAACCACAGCATACCGGAATAGCGGTACCTTCGACGCATCCCTTGCGGAGAGCAGCCTTCATATCCTCTACGGACGGCTCCTCACCCTCAAGGTAGATCATCATAAGATCCTCATCGAGATCACAGATCTGCTCGACGAGCAGTGAGCGGTACTCTTCAGCCTTTTCCTCATACTCTTCCGGAATCGGCTTTACGATGACCTCTGCTCCGTCTTTGCCTTCATAATAGTATGCCTGCATCTCAAAAAGGTCGATCAGTCCTTCGAATTCACTCTCAGCGCCGATCGGGATCTGCAGACAGATAGGATTCTTTCCGAGACGGGTTCTTATCTGATCGACAGAGCCGTAGAAGTTCGCGCCGATGACATCCATCTTGTTGATGTATGCCATACGCGGAACATTGTACTTATCGGCCTGACGCCATACGTTCTCGGACTGAGGCTCGACGCCGCCCTTTGCGTCGAAAACGCCTACCGCGCCGTCAAGTACGCGGAGAGAGCGCTCAACCTCTACGGTGAAGTCTACATGACCGGGAGTATCAATGATGTTGATACGATGCTCAAGGGCTCCCGGCATCGGCTTGCCTTCTTTTTCCAGTGTCCAATGGCATGTTGTCGCAGCGGATGTGATCGTGATACCACGCTCCTGTTCCTGCTCCATCCAGTCCATTGTCGCCGTGCCTTCATGCGTGTCGCCGATTTTGTAGTTTACACCGGTATAGTACAGGATACGCTCTGTCAATGTTGTCTTACCGGCATCAATATGAGCCATGATACCGATGTTTCTAGTTCTTTCCAGGGGGTATTCTCTTCCTGTCCCAGCCATGAATTTCTTCTCCTCTAAAAGTCTGGTTGTAAGCTGAATTGGCACGAAACAGCACCTTGCGGTGTCATTTCATTAGAATCTGTAGTGACTAAATGCCTTATTAGCCTCTGCCATCCTGTGCATTTCTTCTTTACGCTTCACAGATGCGCCTGTGTTGTTGATTGCATCCAGAATTTCATTTGCAAGACGGTCTTCCATAGTCTTCTCAGAACGCTTTCTTGAGAAGTTGGTCAGCCAGCGCAGAGCCAGAGCCTGGCGTCTGTCCGGACGAACTTCGATCGGAACCTGGTATGTTGCACCACCGATACGTCTTGCCTTTACCTCGAGGATCGGCATGATATTGTTCATAGCTTCCTCGAATGCTTCTACTGCCGGTTTCCCGGACTTTGCCTCGACCTTTGCAAATGCATTGTAAACGATCTTCTGAGCAACGCCCTTCTTGCCGTCCAGCATGATCTGATTGACCAGCTTGGAAACAAGTACGCTGTTGTACATCGGATCTGCTAAGGTCTCACGTTTTGCGATATGTCCTTTACGTGCCACGTAACTTCCCTCCTAAATCATAATGATTTTATCACAGGTACTCACAATAGTCCTTCCTATGTGTTCGCACGGACGTAATCTCTATATGGCCCACAGCCGAACGGGACATCAAAGATACCGTACAAATGTAATAGCTTTGGAATGTGAATCTGATGATATGCTGCAGTGTGCAGACATGTAAGCCTCTTCGGCTCACGCGGTCATCTGACCGCAAGTCTGCGGATCTTTACTTCTTCGGTCTCTTAGCGCCGTATTTTGAACGGGCCTGACGGCGGTTCGCAACACCTGCGGTATCAAGAGTGCCTCGAATGATATGATATCTTGTACCAGGAAGGTCCTTAACACGGCCGCCACGGATCATAACAACGCTATGCTCCTGAAGATTGTGGCCTTCGCCCGGGATGTAGGACGTAACTTCAACGCCGTTGGAAAGACGAACTCTGGCGATCTTACGAAGCGCTGAATTCGGCTTCTTCGGTGTAGCAGTCTTAACGGCTGTGCAGACACCGCGCTTCTGCGGAGAATTGTTCTTGACACTCTTCTTCTTCAGGGAGTTGAATGATCTCTGAAGAGCCGGTGCCTTCGGTTTCTTAGCAGAAGTTTCTCTTCCTTTTCTGACTAACTGATTAAATGTAGGCATTCCTTTTTGATCTCCTCCTTTACTTAGTCCGCGTCATTTCTTTCGCGGCGGGTTCGGCTGTATTTTTCATACGTGGTGCGGAGCACTTAAATATAAGCGCAAAAATAGCGCCGTGTACTGCGCACGCTCACATATTATATATCTCGTAAAAAACAGAGTCAAGCTTTTTTTTAACGATATTGCCCAATTGCCAAGTCTGTGCCGCCGGGCGTCAGTTCAGACAGGCTGAACTTGATGTTGGTTACCGGTGAAAATATCCATCTTCATGAGAAAAGCATTGCAAGTCTGAACTGAGCTTTGGTCTATCGGCATACAAACGGGACTGCCGCAAAGCGGCAGCCCCGTTACATTACTTCTTATTATAGTAGGTACTCCGGGAACCGATCATTCCTCCGGGACAAGCACCTCTTCGGACGCATCATCGGGTTCCTCTTCCGGAGCTGCGACCTCAGCCTCCTCTGCAGACTTCGCAGCAAGGGCCTCCTCGGCCTTCTTCTGCTCTATTTTGGCGTCAGTGTCAAGTTTGACACCGCGATATCTGCGGAGACCTGTGCCGGCCGGGATAAGCTGACCGATAATGACGTTCTCCTTGAGACCGATGAGCGGATCGACCCTGCCCTTTATTGCAGCGTCTGTCAGCACCTTTGTCGTCTCCTGGAAGGATGCGGCCGACATAAAGGAGTTTGTAGCCAACGCAGCCTTGGTAATACCGAGTACAACTCTCGTACCCTCTGCAACTTCCTTGCCCTCTGCGGCGAGCTGCTCGTTCATGTCCTCAAAGTCGAGGAAATCTACGAACGCGCCCGGCAGGAAATCTGTATCGCCAGGTTTCTCGATGCGTACTTTCTTCAGCATCTGGCGCACAATGACTTCGATATGCTTGTCATTGATCTCAACGCCCTGCAGACGGTAGACTCTCTGGACCTCGCGGAGCAGATAATCCTGAACCGCACGGATACCGCGAATCTTCATGATGTCATGCGGGTTGACAGAACCTTCCGTGATCTCGTCGCCGGCTTCAATGATCTGACCGTCGGTAACCTTCAGTCTGGATCCGTATGGGATAAGGTAAGTCTTCTGGCGATCCTTAACGCCCTCATCCTGAGTGACATCAGTGACAACTACCTCGCGTTTCTTCTTCTGATCAAGGACCTGCACAAGACCCGGGATCTCCGAGATGATTGCAAGACCCTTCGGCTTGCGGGCTTCGAAAAGCTCCTCGACACGGGGAAGACCCTGTGTGATATCGCCGCCGGCAACACCGCCGGTGTGGAACGTACGCATGGTCAGCTGCGTGCCGGGCTCGCCAATCGACTGAGCGGCAATGATACCGACGGACTCGCCGACCTGAACCGCTTCCCCTGTCGCCATATTAGCTCCGTAGCACTTGACGCAGATGCCGAGTTTGGAACGGCAAGTGAGAATTGTACGGATCTTGACCTTTTTGATCGGTTCACCGTTCTCATCAACGCCGTATTTTACGACACGCTCTGCTCTCGCCGGACGGATCATATGGTTCCTCTTGACAATGATGTTGCCATCCTTGTCATAGATTGTCTCAGCGGCAAATCTGCCGGTGATACGTTCCTGAAGGGACTCAATGCTTTCCTTGCCATCCGCAAATGCACTCACCCACATACCCGGAATCTCATCGCGATCCTCCGAGCAGTCCATCTCACGAATAATCAGCTCCTGAGAGACATCGACCAGTCGCCTTGTCAGGTAACCGGAGTCAGCTGTACGGAGAGCCGTATCGGACAGACCCTTACGGGCGCCGTGAGCAGACATGAAGTATTCCAGAACGTCAAGACCTTCACGGAAGTTGGACTTGATAGGAAGCTCGATCGTGTGACCGGTCGTGTCAGCCATAAGTCCGCGCATACCGGCAAGCTGTTTGATCTGCTTGTCACTGCCTCGGGCACCGGAATCCGCCATCATGAAGATATTGTTGTATTTGTCAAGGCCGTCAAGAAGCTTCTTTGTGAGGACCGCATCGGTCTCTTTCCATGTCTCGACGACTTCACGGTAGCGCTCTTCCTCTGTGACGAAGCCGCGCTGATAGTTTCTTGTGATCCTGTCGACAGTCTCCTGAGCTTCCTGGATAAGCTTCGGCTTTTCCGGCGGAACGGTCATATCCGAGATTGAAACGGTCATCGCGGAAATTGTGGAATACTTGTATCCCATAGCCTTGACCTTATCAAGGACCTCTGCTGTTACTGTCGCGCCATGTACGTTGATGACCTTGGTCAGGATCTTCTTCAGATGCTTTTTGCCGGTGTGGAAATCGACTTCGAGCGCGAGTTCATTTGCAGGATCTTCGCGATCGACGAACCCGAGGTCCTGAGGAATAATCTCATTGAAGAGGAAACGGCCGAGCGTGCTGTCAATGACCGCACTGGCTACTGTGCCATCCTCGCGCTTCTTAGTGCGGCGGACTCTGATGCGGGACTGCAGCGTAATATACTTGTTCTCATAAGCCAGAATTGCCTCGCTGAGACTTGAGAACCGCATACCTTCACCCTTGGCGCCGGGACGCTCCTGCGTGAGGTAGTAGATTCCGAGGACCATATCCTGGGACGGAACCGCGACCGGGCCGCCGTCAGACGGCTTCAGCAGGTTATTCGGGGACAGCATGAGGAAACGGCACTCAGCCTGCGCTTCAACTGTCAGCGGAAGATGAACGGCCATCTGGTCGCCGTCGAAGTCGGCGTTGAACGCTGTACAGACAAGCGGATGGAGCTTAATGGCCTTGCCTTCGACAAGGATCGGTTCAAACGCCTGGATGCCCAGTCTGTGAAGGGTAGGAGCACGGTTCAGCATGACCGGATGCTCTGTGATCACATCCTCGAGAACATCCCACACTTCGCCCTCAAGACGTTCAACCATCTTCTTCGCGCTCTTAATATTGTGCGCGGTTCCGCGGCTGACAAGCTCTTTCATGACGAAAGGCTTAAAGAGTTCGATCGCCATCTCCTTCGGAAGACCGCACTGGTAGATCTTAAGTTCCGGACCGACGACGATAACGGAGCGGCCGGAATAGTCGACACGCTTGCCGAGCAGATTCTGGCGGAAACGTCCGGACTTACCTTTCAGCATATCTGACAGTGACTTCAGAGCACGGTTGCCCGGGCCTGTGACCGGACGGCCGCGACGGCCGTTGTCAATGAGCGCGTCAACCGCTTCCTGCAGCATACGCTTCTCGTTCCTGACAATGATTTCCGGAGCGCCGAGCTCGAGGAGCCTCTTAAGACGATTATTTCTGTTGATGATTCTTCTGTACAGATCGTTAAGGTCGGATGTGGCAAATCTGCCGCCGTCGAGCTGTACCATCGGACGAAGATCCGGCGGGATGACAGGAATAACGTTCATTACCATCCACTCCGGTCTGTTGCCGGATTCACGGAAAGCCTCGACCGCCTCCAGTCTCTTGATAATGCGGGCCCGTCTCTGGCCGGTGGATTCCTTGAGTTCTTTGCGGAGATCAGCGGATTCCGTCTCAAGGTCGATGTCGCGAAGAAGCTCCTGAACAGCCTCCGCGCCCATTCCAACGCGGAAATTCCAGCCGTATGCTTCTCTCGCATCCTGATACTCACGCTCTGAGAGTATCTGCTTTTTTACAATGTTCGGAGCGGCATCTGCCGGATCCAGAACGATATAGTTAGCGAAATAAAGCACCTTCTCCAGTGTTCTCGGGGAAAGATCGAGGATGAGACCCATCCTGGACGGGATTCCCTTGAAATACCAGATATGTGAAACCGGTGCAGCCAGTTCAATATGACCCATGCGCTCACGACGGACAGAGGACTTTGTGACCTCGACTCCGCACCTGTCGCAGACAACACCCTTATAACGTATCTTCTTATACTTACCGCAGTGGCACTCCCAATCCTTGGAGGGTCCGAAAATGCGTTCGCAGAAGAGACCGTCTTTCTCGGGCTTGAGGGTACGATAGTTGATGGTCTCCGGCTTCTTGACTTCACCGTGGGACCACTCGCGGATACGTTCAGGAGATGCAAGTCCGATCTTGATCGCGTCAAATGTCACCGGCTTGTATTCTTCCTGTTTGTTATAAAATTCAGCCATGTATGCCTCCCATATAGTAATAGACTACGGGTTAACCCGGAGGAAATCCCAATGGGATTCCTCCGCAAATCTTTCATAAGAGTGTTTATTCGTCTTCGCCGAGGAATGCATCGTCATCGACAAAATCTTCATCAAGTCCGTCATACGGATCGAAATCGAGCATCTCATCATCCGTATCGTCTTCATCGTCGACAAGCTCTTCCTTATTCTCGTCAAAGTGCTGTGCTGTGAATCCGGCACGTGCAAATTCGCGGTCCTCGTTGTTTCTCATGCCGCGGGTGTCTCCCTCGATGACCTTTCTGAGATCTGTCTCGCCATACTCGATCGTCTCACGCAGAGTGACTTCCTCGCGATTCTCATCCAGCACGCGGACGTCGAGACCGAGTGACTGAAGTTCCTTGAGGAGGACCTTGAAGGATTCCGGAATACCCGGGCTCGGGATGTTGTCACCCTTGATGATCGCTTCGTAGGTCTTGACACGGCCGACAACATCGTCAGACTTCATTGTCAGGATCTCCTGCAGCGTGTAGGACGCTCCGTATGCTTCGAGAGCCCAGACTTCCATCTCACCGAAGCGCTGACCGCCGAACTGGGCCTTGCCGCCAAGAGGCTGCTGCGTGACAAGAGAGTACGGTCCTGTTGAACGCGCGTGGATCTTGTCATCAACGAGATGATGAAGCTTCAGATAGTGCATGTGGCCGATCGTGACCTTTGAGTCGAAATACTCGCCGGTGCGGCCGTCGCGCAGCTGGACTTTGCCGTCACGTGAAATCGGAACACCCTTCCAGAGTTCTCTGTGCTCGAGATGCTCACCCAGATATTTCATGATCTCCGGGTCTGTGCTTTCCTCGTATTTGGCCTTGAAGTCTTCCCACTCCATATTGACATAGTCGTTGGCCATCTCGAGTGTGTCCTGAATATCCTGCTCATTTGCACCGTCAAAGACCGGAGTCGAAATGTTGAAGCCGAGAGCTTTCGCTGCCAGAGACAGATGGATTTCAAGGACCTGCCCGATATTCATACGGGACGGAACGCCCAGCGGATTAAGCACGATGTCCAGAGGACGTCCGTTCGGCAGGAACGGCATATCTTCTACCGGAAGTACGCGGGAGACGACACCCTTGTTGCCGTGGCGGCCGGCCATCTTATCGCCGACGGAGATCTTTCTCTTCTGAGCGATGTAAATGCGAACGGACTGGTTGACGCCCGGAGGCAGTTCATCGCCTTCCTGTCGTGTAAAGACTTTGGCATCGACTACGATTCCGTACTCACCGTGAGGTACCTTGAGGGAAGTATCACGGACCTCGCGTTCCTTTTCACCGAAAATAGCGCGGAGCAGTCTTTCTTCTGCCGTAAGTTCGGTCTCGCCCTTCGGTGTGACCTTACCGACAAGAATGTCGCCGGCACGGACTTCGGCGCCGATGCGGATGATGCCGCGCTCATCGAGATTCTTCAGAGCCTCATCACCTACGCCCGGTACGTCGCGTGTGATCTCTTCCGGTCCGAGTTTTGTATCGCGGGATTCTGCCTCATACTCCTCGATGTGGATTGACGTATATACGTCGTCCTGAACAAGGCGCTCTGAAAGCAGAACAGCGTCCTCGTAGTTGTAACCTTCCCATGTCATGAAGCCAATCAGCGGGTTCTTGCCGAGAGCAAGCTCACCGTTGCTCGTGGACGGACCGTCAGCAATGACCTGCCCTGCTACGACCCGCTCGCCTTTTTTGACGATAGGTTTCTGGTTGTAGCAGTTGCTCTGATTGCTTCGTGAGAACTTGATCAGATGATAGTTCTCTCTCTCTCCGTCGTCGTAAGTAATCGCAATATCTGTCGAGCTTACAAATGAGACTGTGCCATCCTTCTTGGCCAGCACGCAGAGACCGGAGTCGACCGCAGCCTTCTCTTCCATACCGGTACCTACGACAGGAGCGTCTGTTGTGAGAAGCGGAACAGCCTGACGCTGCATGTTGGATCCCATAAGAGCGCGGTTCGCATCGTCGTTCTGCAGGAACGGTACGAGAGATGTGGCTACCGAGAACACCATCTTCGGAGATACGTCCATGTAATCGAACATGGTCTTATTGTATGCCTGTGTAGCCTCACGGTAACGACCGGAGACATTCCTGTGAATAAAGCGTCCTTCCTCGTCGAGCGGCTCGTTAGCCTGAGCGACGTGGTAGTTGTCCTCTTCATCAGCTGTCATATAGACAACTTCGTTGGTTACGCGCGGATTAGACGGATCGGACTTATCGATTTTTCTGTAAGGAGCCTCGACAAAACCGTAATCATTAATGCGCGCATAGCATGCCAGAGAGTTGATCAGACCGATGTTCGGACCTTCAGGAGTCTCAATCGGGCACATGCGTCCGTAATGAGAATAGTGAACGTCACGGACTTCGAAGCCTGCACGGTCACGTGACAGACCGCCCGGTCCGAGTGCGGAGAGACGTCTCTTGTGAGTCAGCTCTGACAGCGGGTTATTCTGGTCCATGAACTGGGACAGCTGGGATGATCCGAAGAACTCCTTGACAGCAGCGGTCACCGGTTTGATATTGACAAGCGACTGCGGTGTCACAGAATCTGCATCCTGTGTTGTCATGCGCTCGCGGACAACTCTCTCGAGTCTGGAGAGACCGATGCGGTACTGATTCTGCAGAAGTTCGCCGACGGCACGGATGCGGCGGTTTCCGAGATGATCGATGTCATCCTTGTTGCCGATGCCGTACTCAAGGTGCATGTTATAATTAATAGAGGCGAAAATATCCTCATGTGTGATATGCTTCGGGATCAGCTTTGTGATGTTGCGGCGGACAAGGCGTTTTCTCTCCTCCTCGTCCTCTGACGAATCAAGAATTTCCCGGAGTGCCGGATAGTAGACAAGCTCTGTCACACCCGCATCCTTCTTTTCTTCCGCAGTCATCGGAATCCAGTTCTCGATCGCGACCATCATGGACGAGAGGACCTTAATGTCACGGTCCACGCCTTCTACCCTGAGATATACATACGGTATTGCGGCGTTCTGAATAGTATCAGCAAGTTCGCGTGTGACCGTTGTTCCCGCCTCAGCCAGAACTTCCCCTGTCAGCTCATCGACTACGTCCTGAGCCAGGACATGGTCAGCGATGCGGTTGCGAAGAAGAAGCTTCTTATTGAACTTATAACGTCCGACTTTAGCCAGATCGTATCTTCTCGGGTCGAAGAACATTCCATGGATCAGTGTCTCAGCCGAATCAACCGCCAGCGGCTCGCCCGGACGAATCTTCTTGTAGAGTTCAAGAAGGCCTTCCGTATAGTTCGTCGCCGTGTCCTTCGTAAAGGATGCCTGCAGTTTCGGCTCATCGCCGAACATCTCGATGATTTCCTGATTGGTGCCGACACCGAGGGCGCGGATCAGCTGAGTAATCGGAACTTTTCTTGTACGATCCACACGGACATAAAAAATGTCGTTGGAGTCCGTTTCGTACTCAAGCCATGCGCCGCGGTTAGGAATGACGGTGCAGGAGAACAGTCTCTTGCCAATCTTATCGTGCGCAATACCGTAATAGATACCGGGTGAACGCACGAGCTGGCTGACAATAACTCGCTCGGCACCGTTTATGATAAAAGTGCCGGTCGCTGTCATCAGAGGAAGGTCGCCCATGAAAATTTCATGCTCTTTGATCTCGCCGTTTTCCTTGTTGATAAGTCTGACTGTGACGTTCAGCGGTGCCGCGTAATTCGCATCTCTCTCCTTGCACTCTTCGATCGGATATTTAACACGATCTCGGTCAAGTCTGTAGTCAACGAATTCGAGGCTCAGCTTATCGCTGAAGTCTTCGATCGGAGAGATATCATCAAATATCTCTTTGAGTCCCTTATTAACGAACCAGTCATAGGAGGCCTTCTGAACTTCGATCAGATTTGGCATCTCCAGAACTTCCTGCCGCCGCTGGTAGCTCATTCGAACCGATCTGCCGGACTTTATTGGACGAATTCTGTTTTTCTCCATTCGACGTTTCACCCCGTTATTTCTATATATTTATTGACAGGTGGGAATTTTGGGCAACTTACACAAGCCTTTCATTACGAAAGGGCGCAAAAAGCCAATCCACCACAATAGTGCATCCTTAAGACTACCACAGCATTGTCAAGTTGTCAAACACAATTTTACACAATTTTGATTGAGCACGTATAACAGTTCAGACAGGCTGCAGCGAAGTTCCTGAATCCGGTGCAAGCACCGGAAACGAATTGCAAAATATGCCTGTCTGAACCGTTACGAGATTCTGATACCCAAACACGCTAAAAGGGGCTGCCGCACATGCGGCAACCCCCGGAACATTCAATAGTCGTATTATTTAAGAGTGACCTTAGCACCGGCTTCCTCAAGATCCTTCTTGAGAGCTTCAGCCTCTTCCTTGGAGATCTGCTCTTTGACTACCTTCGGAGCTGCATCAACAAGTTCCTTAGCTTCCTTCAGGCCGAGACCTGTAGCAGCGCGGACAACCTTGATGACCTTAACTTTGGAAGCACCGATCTCTGTCAGCTCGACATCGAACTCTGTCTTCTCTTCAACTTCTTCAGCAGCTGCTGCCGGACCAGCCATGACGACGCCTGCTGCTGCAGAAACACCAAATTCCTCTTCACAAGCCTTAACGAGATCGTTAAGCTCGAGAACTGTAAGCTCTTTAATAGCTGCGATAAATTCAGCAGTGGTTAATTTAGCCATTGTATATTTTCCTCCATTTTTAATTGATGAATCTTAGTTTCGTTTTCCTAAGCAGCATTATTCTGCTGCCGGAGCCTCAGCTGCATCGCCTTCGCCTTCCGGCTCTGCGATCTGCTTGATAACGCGAGCAAAGTTCGCGATCGGGGACTGCATACTGCCAAAGAGTCTTCCAAGAAGAACTTCTCTGGACGGTACATTTGCGAGATCCTGAAGCTGCTTGTCATCGAAGTACTTGCCTTCGATAACGCCGCCTACCATGCTCATGACCTTAAACTGCTTTGCATACTTCGCAAGGATTCTTGCCGGTGCAACGGCATCTTCCTTGGAAACTGCGAGAGCATTCGGGCCATCAAGGTGCTTATCCAGCTGCGCGAAATCGGTTCCTTCAAAAGCACGCTTCATAAGTGTGTTCTTGTAGACCTTGTAATGCACGCCTGCTTCACGGAGTTCCTTACGAAGAGCAGTATCCTGCTCTACAGTAATTCCGAGATACTGGACAAGGACTGCGGACTGAGCGCCGTCAACTGCCTCAGCGATTTCATTGATAATCGGCTGTTTCAGTTCAACTTTTGCCATGTTTCCTGTATTCCTCCTTCTTTGAATTTTCGCATCAAAGCTCTTGGTAAAAAACCCCTGCGCAAGGGCGCAGGGGTACGGTAAATTTCAAAATGAATTCACGACCTCGGCGGGCGACCTTGCTTACTCCCTATAGGGAACCTGCTGTCTTCGGCTTGATGCTTCATGATATTAACACGCGCGGCAGCGCAATGTCAAGCTGTATTCTTGTGTTTATATCAGATCTTTGTCGGGTTGACGCGAACGCCCGGGCCCATTGTGGAAGCCAGGGTGATGGATCTCAGATACTGACCCTTAACAGCTGCCGGGCGAACCTTGATGAGCTGGTCAAGGAGAGTCTTGAGATTCTCGGAAAGCTGCTCTTCCGTGAAGGAAGCCTTGCCGATCGGGCAGTGGATGATGTTGCTCTTGTCAAGACGATACTCGATCTTACCGGCTTTGATTTCCTTGACTGCCTTAGCGACATCCATGGTAACTGTTCCGGCCTTCGGGTTCGGCATGAGGCCCTTAGGACCAAGGATACGGCCGAGACGGCCGACAACGCCCATCATATCCGGTGTGGCGACAACAACGTCGAAATCGAACCAGTTCTCTTTCTGGATCTTTGTGACAAGCTCCATCTCGCCGACATAATCAGCTCCGGCAGCCTTTGCTTCCTCAGCCTTTGCACTCTTGGCAAATACGAGGACGCGGACAGACTTGCCTGTGCCGTTCGGAAGAACGACAGCGCCGCGGACCTGCTGATCAGCATGACGTCCGTCGCAGCCTGTGCGGATGTGAGCTTCGATTGTCTCATCAAATTTTGCGATTGCGGTCTTCTTTACGATTTCAACAGCTTCAGCCATGTCATACAGGTTCTGGCGATCATAAACCTTCAGGGCTTCTGCGTACTTCTTGCCATGTTTCATTTTATATAACCTCCCTGTGGTACTATCGGGTTTTGTCCCTTCCACTCATTATCAGTCTTCAGCTACTACAACGCCCATGCTGCGGCATGTGCCTGCGATGATGCTCATTGCGGCTTCAATACTTGCAGCGTTAAGGTCCGGCATCTTTCTCTCAGCGATCTCTCTGAGCTGTGCCTGTGTGATCGTTGCAACTTTCTTCTTGTTCGGTTCGCCGGAACCGGACTGAAGATTGAGAGCCTTCTTGATCAGAACTGCTGCAGGCGGAGTCTTTGTGATAAATGTGAAGCTTCTGTCCGCATAGACTGTGATGACGACCGGGATGATATAGTCGCCCATAGCTGATGTGCGGGCATTGAACTGCTTCGTGAAATCCATGATATTAACGCCGTGCTGGCCGAGAGCCGGGCCTACCGGCGGAGCCGGTGTTGCCTTGCCGGCCTGGATCTGCAGTTTGATATAGCCTGTTATTTTCTTTGCCATGACTTTGTTCCTCCTTATGTGGTAAATGTCGGGCCCGTTTCGCCCTTCCACCTTCAAGACATCCTGTGTCTTAAACTATAACTATTTGCAAATGATTTTACTTCTTTTTGACTTCGCCGAAACTTATTTCGACCGGAGTCGGACGGCCAAACATGTCTACATTGATCGTCACGGTCTGTTTCTGAGCATTAACGGCAGTGACCATGCCCGTCGTGCCTTCCCATGCACCGGCAAATACAACGATCGTATCGCCGACTTCAAAGTCCACGAGGTATTTCTGCTTCGGTGCGGGCTCGACCTTGCCGCCGCCGATACCGAGGTTGCGCATCTCATCCGGTGTAAGCGGAACCGGCTTGCTTCCCGGACCGACAAATCCGGTAACGCCGCGGGTATTGCGAACGACATACCAGGTATCGTCATTCATGATCATGTTGATCAGCACGTAGCCCGGAAACAGTTTCTTCTTCGTCGTCTTCGTGACGCCGTTCTTTGTCTCCTGAACATCGGTCAGCGGGACCTTTACTTCAAGGATCTGCTCCTCAAGGTGACGGTTCTCGATCGTCTTCTCGATGTTGGCCTTGACCTTATTCTCATAACCTGAATACGTATGTACTACATACCAGTTCGATTCTGACATCTGCTACCTCTCAATATTTTTCTGCCGTGGCCATCAGGTGTGTCAGATAGACATCAGCCAGTTGACCAGCTGCAGAGCCGCACTGTCAATAATTGTAATGATAACGCCCATAAGGACAGAGATGACGACGACAAGTCCGGTCTGCTTCTTCAGGTCATCGACCGTCGGCCACTGGATCTTGTTCCACTCCTGCTTTACACCTTTCCAGAAACTCTGTTTCTTTTTTTCTTTCGGTGCCTTCTTGGAATTATCTGCCATTTAAATCACCTGTTCCCCTTAATTACTTGGTCTCTTTGTGGATCGTGTGTTTGCGGCAGAACTTGCAGTATTTCTTCGTCTCCATTCTCTCCGGATGTTCTTTCTTATCCTTCTTAGTGTTGTAGTTACGCTGCTTGCATTCTGTGCACGCTAAAGTTATCCTTGTACGCACGGTTTTTCACCTCCAATGATAATCTTGCGGCCTTCCTAGATTCCCCCGTCTTAAAAAACGGGAGCAAAAAAAAAGGACCTGTTTCTTGTCGCCATTAGATAATAGCATGAAGAAACAGGTCCGTCAAGGTCAATATTATTTTTTCGTCCGAATCAAATACAGGCTGCAGCGGAGTTTCAGGATCCGGCGCAAACATCATCTTCATCGAAAAGCACATATCCGCTCACGTCAAATGCGCCTCGAGCCAGTCCAGCAGATACCGGTAGACCTCTTCGCGGTCGAGCTCGTTCAGTATCTCATGCCGGTCTCCCTCAAAAAAACGCAGATGCACATCCGAAAGCCCCGCCTTCTTCATATCCTCATATGCGGTCTTCACACCCTTTGTGAAACTGCCGACCGGATCCATCGCTCCCGAGGCAAGGAGAATCGGAAGATCCTTCGGTATCCCGGCAATAAGCTTTCTGTTCTGGGCTTTCTCTATAGCTGCGAACATTGAGTAGTACCCGTTGACTGTAAAGGCGAAGGTGTCAAGCGGATCAGACGCGAATCTGTCGACTATGCTCTCATCCCTGCTCAGCCAGTCATACGGCGTACGCACCGGTTCAAAGGCTTTATTATAGGAACCCTTGGCCATGTTCTCAATGAGTCGGCTCCTGTAATGCCAGTTTTTCATCAGGGCACGGCATCGGCACAGGCCTTTTCCGAACTTGACCACCGCGCGCGGGTAACTTCCGGTACCGAGAATGATGACCCCTGCAAGTTCTCCGCCGTATATTTCCATATACTGCCTGACAAGGAAAGATCCCATGCTGTGGCCGAGCATAAAGTAAGGGACCTCAGGATACTTTTTCTTCATAATAATATGAAGTCTCCTCATGTCGGAAATCAGCGCTCCGTCCCCATCCTTCTCCCGGAAAAAACCGAGCTGCCTCTCCTCGGTTACTGATTTTCCGTGGCCCAGATGGTCATTTGCACATACCACATAGCCATGTCCGGCCAGGAAAGCTGCAAATTCGTCATATCTCCCGGCAAACTCGCACATACCGTGAGCAAGCTGCAGGACTCCGCGGATCTCACCCTCCGGCATCCATAAAAGCACATGTATATCTGTCTCACCGTCACTTGAACGGAATTTTCTTTCCAGTCTCATCGCCAACACTTTTCTTCCGTTATTTATTTCTTCTTAAAGTATTTTCTCCAGAAATATCTGATAAAGAAATACAGAGTGGAGGCAAATGCCGTCAGGTAGCCAATCACCCCAAGGACCGGTATTCCCAGCAGCCTGGGCTCCATATCCGTGAGGCACAGAATACTGGACCCTATGAGCAGTGCGACGATGCACATACCTATGACCAGATTTCTCACCGCGGAAGCCACCATCATCTCGAGCTCCGGCGAAGTCTCGAGCTTAAGATTGAATCTGGCCTGCCCTTCCAGATACTCCTGCATGATATCCGCGGCAAGCAGAGGGATATCGATTCCTTTTTTTATCGATCTGGCCATATGGCGGCCGGTCCTCGCCAGCTCATTCTTCCAGTCTATGTCCCTGAGAGTTGTATCAGCCACCGATGTCGCGGCAATCTGTATCATATTGATGTCCGGACTGATTTCTGCCAGGACACCCTCCATGTGGGCCATGCCGCGTGCAAGCATCGTGAGACCGTGGGGCATTCCGATTTTGTTGGACTTCATGACCTCCATGATAGCCTGCAGAGTCTCGGCGACATCTACCTGTCCCATCGATACCGTTCCGAACTCCTCGATGAATTCCCTGAGATCTCTGTAAAGCTGGTCTCTGTCCGGTTTTCCCCAGAACTTACCCAGGTCGAGAACTGCATCTGTCACCATCGTGACGTCTTTCATCCCGATGCCCTGAACACCTCTCACCATAATTTTCCGCTCGCGCTCCGTGAGCCGTCCCATCATGCCCATATCGAGCCATACTATCTTTCCATCCCTGACTTTGACGTTGCCGGGGTGCGGATCGGCATGGAAGAAACCGTCATCCATGATCTGATGTATGTAGTTATTGACAAATTTTGTTCCGATCTCGTCGAGGTCATATCCCTCCGCGATCAGCCTCTCCTTGTCATCGATATCAATTCCATCGACATACTCCATGACCAGAACACGCTGCGTCGTGTGCTCGCGAAAAAGCTTAGGCACGTAAATATAGCGGAACTGCGCGTTGTTGGCAGAGAACTCCTCAATGTTCGCAGCCTCCTTGAGAAAATCCATCTCCTCCTGCGCGACTGTCCACATCTCATCGAGGACCATATCCAGGTCCACGATATTACGCAGATTACCCACCGGAGGCAGACGTCTCACGGCATTGTGCATAAGACGGATGTCTCTCGCCATAGTGTCGTAGATACCCTTCCTCTCGACTTTAACAACGACATCCTCCCCGGTACGAAGTTTAGCCCGGTGGACCTGAGCGATAGAGGCCGAGCCGAGCGGCTGCCTGTCCACAGACTCGAACACTTCATCCCAGGGTTCTCTGAAGGACCCTTTGATGACTTCCTCGACCTCCGAGAAAGGCATCGGCGTGACATTCGAGTTCAGCTTCATGAGTTCATCGCAGTATGCCTTCGGCAGTATATCCGAGTGGAGAGACATAATCTGGCCGAGCTTAATATAGGTCGGGCCAAGTTCCTCAAGAATCACACGCAGCTTTTCCGGAGAAACGCCGCGCGTGATCTTGTTTCTTGACAATACTTCCCGGATCTCCCTGAAGCGTGCGTCATTTTCAGCCTTCTGCCTGGCTGCTTCCTCTTTTGATCCAGGCTTATTATCACTCATTATTCTTTCGTCTCCGCCTTGAGTATAGCTTCTTTGAGGGCAGCAAGGTCATCCGCAGAGAGGTCGGCTATCATATCCGCAAAATTCTTCTTTGTGTCCTCCGCCTTTTTTTCTTCCGAAACTTCTTTAGTCTCACGTATCTTGTGCTTAAGCTCCTGGTTGAGAGCTTTTCCCTGCTCAACTGTGAGTTCGCCGCGGTCGACCAGGTCCTTCAGAATCTCCTGGGATTTGTCGACCGTGAGCGCAGCTGCGCCGACGCCTGCCAGCAGCAGTGTTCTGAGCCCGTCAGTTATCATCTTGTTGTTATCCATGTCGTATCCTCCTTATTACTCACATAAGATTCAAGTCTCGCACGCATTCAGTTCAATAAGCAGTCTCATCGTTAAATTCCACTTTATTTCTTAAGTTCATCACCCGACAATCAGATGAATCATATCAAAAAGCCGGGGGATAAAAATCCACAGACCGATAAGCGCCGCTATGATCGCCGACACCAGAACAGCGCCGGCAGCGGCGTCCTTCGCTTTCTTGGCCAGCGGCTTCCACTCATCCGTCGCCACATCGACCGCCGCCTCCAGGGCTGTGTTGACAAGTTCAAGGCTCATGACCTGACCGAAAAGGACAAGGCAGAGCAGCCACTCGATCTTTGATATTCTGAAAATGAAGCCGGCAATGATGACGCACACAGTAAAGCCCAGATGGATCTGCATATTGCGCTCGCTCTTAACGGTGTTCCATATACCCTCGAACGCGTAACCGAAGCTTCTGTCAAGCGGCTGTTTCTTCATTCCCGTCTCCTTCGCGCAAAATAAGGCTGTGCTATAAAATATATTATACACTTTTCCAATGTTATTGACACGGTATAAGTACATTTGCAATTATATTTTTCACTTCTGCCGCATTTTTATAGGTTATATGAAGACCTGCGTTTTTCGATGAAGATGATGTTTGCACCGGATTTCGGAATCAGGCCGCAGCCTGTCTGAACTGTCTCAAATGTCGTATTTACAGCATTTCAGTGCATTTGCGGAGACTTGAAATAGCAGTTCGATTATGGTATGCTAATTGAGAATTCCGATAGCGGAGGTATCAAAATGAATTATAATGAATCATCTGAAGATTATCTCGAGTCTATCCTGATGCTGAGAGAACAGCTCGGCAAGGTCCGCTCCATTGACATCGTATATAAACTTGGTTATTCCAAGCCCAGCATCAGCATAGCGATGAAGAAACTTCGCGAAAAAGGTCTCATCAACATGGATTCTGACGGCTATATAACGCTGACAGATGAGGGGGCCAAGATTGCGCGCCACACCTATTCACGCCACAAAGTACTGACCAATTTCTTCGAGAGCATCGGCGTAGGTCACAATAACGCCGAGGCGGACGCATGCAAGATAGAGCATGATATAAGCGATGAAACGTTCAAGCGACTCAAGGAGCATATGCACAGGCTCGAGGAGCTTGATGTCTCGCCCAGGTCCACCGCTTTGGGCAGCATGACCGATGCAGACCAAACTTAAATGGAGCGCCGCACTTATAAATGCGGCGCCCTTTTTTTGATAAGACTTCTCCTTATGCACATGTAAAGGCTTAAAGACTGAGCTCCTGCCCGTTCAGCGCGGCGCGCACAAGCGTGTCGCCGCCGTCATAGACCAGCTTCAGTGAAAAGAACGGGATTCCCTCGTTGAGAAGTCGGAAGAATATCTTATCACCCTCCCATATATTGAGGTCAAAAACCGCCTCCCTGTCGACCCAGCAGAGTTCACCCTCATCGCAGTCGTGAGGTTCACCTGTAAATGAGTCCGCCGTGAAGAGGGACATATACTCTGTCACTCCCCCGCCGGATACAAACGTCACCAGCCCCCGATATGTATAGCTCGTCAGTGTATATCCCGTCTCCTCGAAGACTTCCCGAAGGACGCACTCTTCCGGGCTCTCATCCTGTTCAAAGTGTCCACCGACTCCGATCCATTTATCTTTGTTCACATCGTTCTTCTTCACTGTCCGGTGAAGCATCAGATATTTACCGTCTTTTTCAATATAACACAATGTGCTGAGTGATGCGTTCATTCATTTTCCTCCATGGCATGGTCAGATGATCGCGAGGATCCGCAGGGATTCATCCCGGAAACATGTCAGCAGGCGCTGGCCTAAGCCCCGCGTTTTCATCTCACCGGCGAGGTCTGAATAGGTCACGGCAGCATATAGTACATGAGACACCCCAGAATCACAAGGATTCCGATACAGGTCATAAGCAGAGCGAACGAGAAATTGGCAAAAAGAGGAACGACCGCGTCCTCTGTCTGCCGCATAAATACCTGAAGCCTGCTGCGCCTTCCGGTACCTGCTCCTTTTACAGGTCTTTCTCTGACTACCGTCTTTCTGAGGAGCACAATAACAGCATCCATGCTGTCTGAGAGCACACGGCCGACGAGCGAACCCGCAAAGACCGTGGCACGCGCGAGCGGCCTGAGAACCATATCCTCACCGAAGACGGCCGCGGCCATTCCGAAGGCTTTCGGAATCCTTCGGCAGACCGGGGCAAGGATCCGATTCTCACCGAATACCCCGGCAATTTCACCGAAGATGTTCGGCAGCCAGACAGTAAGGAGCGGACGGTAAAGAAGATCCTCGAGATCCAGCTTCTCCGGCCACAGATTCACGTAGTGCCCGTCTCTTATGAATACATGCCTGACAAGCACAATATAGATAAGAAGACCTATCAGAATGGAGATTCCGCCTCCCTTCAGATTTCCGGGTGTGAATGCTTGAAATTCCAGTATCTCCTCGCTGCCTGTCATAAATGCAGCAAGGTTCTTCATGACTGCCGGAATTCCCAGAAGCACCATGTAGGCGGAGCCTCCGCATACCGCAATTTTTGACGCGGTATTCATGCTGTAATCATCCGCGTCGAAAAAAGCCTGCCTGACAGGGTCCTCATTCTTCTCAACAAATACACAGATAAAGAGTTTGAGCATGTATGCGCAGGTAAGTCCGCCCGATATGAGGAATACCCACTCCGCGCACTTGAGAAGCCCGACCGCGCCCGCAAAGACCGGAAGCTCCTCCTCGATCATCTCGTAGAGTTCTACGATACCTTCATGCAGCATCGTCTTGGAGACGTAGCCGTTAAAGAGCGGAACGCCTCCGATACCCACTGCTCCGAGAAGAAAAGCAATTTTGAGAGGCAGCTTGTTCCTGCCATAGCCCCGGATCGCATTGAGATCCAACGCATGGATGTTCATGACAACAGTTCCTGCACACATAAAGAGGACCAGCTTGAGAAGCGAATGGTTCACCATATGCAGCATCGTCCCGGAATAAGCGAGAACATAGGCTTCGCCTCCATCCTCCTCAAACAGTGCTCGCGCAAGAACACTGCTGCCGATGCCGACCAGAATAAATCCAATCTGGGACATAGAGGAGCAGGCGAGTGTGCGCTTCAGATTGACGGAAAAGAGCGCAAGAAGGGCCCCGAGGAACATTGTGACAACACCCAGAGAAAAAATAATCACTCCGAACGTAAGGTTCGTGGCCATAGCCCTTGTCGCTGTCATCAGGATGCCAAAGACACCAACCTTGGTCAGGATACCCGAGAGCAGGGCTGACGCCGGTGACGGGGCTACCGGATGAGCTTTTGGCAGCCAGACATGTACCGGGAACATGCCCGCCTTGGCACCGAAGCCAAGCAGAATACATATACCGGCAGCAAGAATCCTGCGTCGGCATGCCTCCGCACTGAGAAGTATCGGTACCGCTCCTTTTGCGAAGTCCGCCTCGGCAGCGGAGACCGCTGCGCCCTCGCGCATTCCCCCGGTCGTGGCTAGTTCGATCGCATTCTTCATATCCGCAAAGTACAGCGTTCCGACAGTCGCCTGCATGAGAAGGAGGCCCATAAAGAGGACGAGCCCTCCGATGATCGCAATAAAGAGATACGTGTAGGCAGCTCGGATTGCACCCTTCGTCTCCTCGTGAATGACCCATGTGAACGAGGTGAGAGACAGAATCTCAAAAAACACGAATGTAGTCATGAGGTCTGCCGAGAGCATGACTCCCTGCGTCGCTCCGAGAGTCAGGATGACGAACAGCCAGTAGCGCGCAAGACCCTCCCTCTCGTGCCTGAAGTATTCTTTGGCGAACAGCGTAGTTCCTGCCCACATCACGGATGTGATAATACTGTAAATCGACCGGAATCCGTCCACGTCAAAATGCAGACCTCCCCAGAATATACCCGGGATGTCAAGGCACGCCCCTCCCGTGATAATCACCCGATGAGCAAGCAGCAGGGAGAGAGAAAGCTCGAAGAACGTCAGCCCTATTGCGCAGTTATCGCGCAGGTCCTCGTTTCGGATTCCCAATATATAAAAGAACGGCGATATGATAATCGGTAGAAATACCAGAGCCGCAATTACCATGACAGCCCCCTTTCACAAAGTCAAAATCTGGTCCCGATTGCGGAACGAAAACGCGGTCATATGAGTCCTGCCGAGATACGGCCCAGAAAATCCATGACCGGCCCCGACCAGACACCGAACAGTACGTTGAGGAAAGCAAAGAAGCCAATCGGCACGAGCATGGGCAATCCGGCCTCCCTGATACCGGACGGATATCTGTCCGATCCTCTGACAGGGAAGAAGGCCCGAATGCTGATGCTCAGCGTGTACATCGCGCAGAGAAAAGCAGCGACGATAAGACACACATCACCGATAACACCGGTCATTGTGCCGGAAGCGGCTCCGGCAAGCAGAAGACGCCATTTGCTTACAAACCCGCAGAAAAGAGGTATTCCGGTGAGGGACAGAGCTCCAAGCGTGTAGAACGAGAACGTCAGCGGCATGCGCCGTCCGACGCCGTTCACTTCATAAATATATTCATTACCTGTCACATGCATGAACGCGCCGGCGCAGAGGAACAGTGACATCTTGATGACACCGTGGAACAGCATGTGGGCCATACCGGCAAGCAGCCCTTCCGGGGTCATCAGCATTATGCCAAAGAGCATATAGGACAGATTGCTCACAGTCGAATAAGCCAGTCTTCTTTTAAAATGTCGCTCCTTCAAAGCCATGGCTGCAGCAAAAACCAGCGTATAGGCCGAAATCAGCACGCAGAATTCCTGTATCCCTGAACCGAGCAGGAATTCCGGCCCAAAGTCATACCAGGTGAGACGCATGACAGCGTACACGCCGGAGTTGACGACAGCCACCGCATGCAGAAGGGCCGTGACCGGCGTGGGAGCCACACCGGCAAGAGGGAGCCAACTGTGCAGCGGGAAAATGGCGGCTTTGGTCCCGAATCCGAAAAAGCCGAAGAGAAAGACGACTCTCATGAGAGTATCCGAAAACATGTCTCCGAGATTTCCCCCATAGACAAACTCTCCTCCGCCGTCGAGGGTCGCCATGACCACGGCAAAAAATCCCAGCGAAGCCCCGCCTATGCAGTATGCCGCATAACGTCTTGCCGCGAACATGCTCTCATGATCTTCATAAAATCCGACAAGAGGGATCGTGACCAGCGTCAGCATTTCAAAGAACACATACATCGTGACCAGATTGTGAGCACAGGCTACACCCAGCGTGATGCCGTATGTCATCACGTAAAAAGCAAAGAACAAACTCTTGCGAGCGGCATGCTCCATATATTCGAAGGCATAAAGGAGCACGAACGGCCACATGACCGAGACCATGCCCGCAAAGAGGATGGCAGGCCCGTCAATCCCAAAAGACATTGAAAATCCTTCAATAAAGCTGTAAACAATGACCGGCTCCCTGGAACAAAAGGCAAGGGCGATCCACACGCAGACGCTGGTCAGGATAGTTATGGTCTCCGCGTAGATATTCCTTATGCGGTCACTTCGGAAACCGAGCGGGATCATTGCCGCCCCTCCGAAGACAGCGACGCCAATTGGCACAAGAATAAATAAAGATGGAAGCATCGTTTAACCTCAGATGATCATAGTGACAAGATTTGTTCCCAATATACCGACTAAGAGGGCTGTGAGGCAAAGGACGATCATCGGAACCCACATAAGCGCTGTCGGCTCCATGCTGCCGGAGGCGTTCTCCTCCACCTTCTTCTTCGTATGCTCACCGTGACCTTCCTCCTCATGGCCCGGGAAGAACGCGTCCACTACTAACGGGAGCAGATAGCCTGCGGTCAGAAGGGCGGATATGAGCAGAATGACCGGCGGCAGTACAGCATAGACGCCCATTCCGTCACCGATGGCAGCAAGCGCGATATGCCACTTGCTGGTAAATCCTCCCATAGGCGGAATACCGACGAGGGACAGTGAGGCGATGAGGAAGCACCACATAGTGATCGGCATCAGATGTCCGATCCCGCGCAGCTCACTGACCCGCCTCCTGCCAAGCTTGTAGATAAAGACTCCGGCACAGAGGAAGAGGCAGCCCTTCGATGCCGCGTGGGCCGCAACGTGAAGAAGTCCTCCGCGGAGCCCCTCGAGACTGAGAAGCGACAGACCGAGGTTTATGTAGGATATCTGACTGATTGTAGAGTAGGCCAGTCTCTTTTTTGTGACCTTCTCCCTGAACGCCATCATTGAACCCATGAAAATTGTGAGCATGCACAGAGTCATCCACGCGTACTGGACCCACGTGCCCCGTATGAAGTCCGGACCAACGGAGAAATAAACCAGTCTGATGATTGCGATTACCCCTGCCTTGGCGATAATTCCGGAAAGAAGAGCAGATGCGGGCGCCGGAGCAATCGGGTGGGCCGCCGGCAGCCAGCCGTGCATCGGATACATACCGGCTTTCGTACCAAATCCGATAATTCCAAGGAAGATGATGAACAGAAGAACTTTCTCATTTGCAGAAGCTCTGGCTGCATCGAGCACGCCCCCGAACGCAAAGCGTGCTTCCCCGCTGTAGTAGGAGACGAAAAATACAGCCAGAAGTCCCAGCAGTGCTCCGCCGATCGAGTAGAAAAGATATTTAAGAGCTGCGTTCACAGCATCCTTTGTCATCTCGTGAAGGACCAGAGGCATCGATGTGAGCGTCGCCATTTCAAAGCAGAGATACATGGTGACCAGATTGCCCGCCATACATACCGCGAGCAGCGCTCCGAAGGAGACAATGAAAAAGGCGAAGAACACGTTCTCCCGCTCTTCCATCTGCATATATTCGAATGCATAGAAAATGACGCACGTGTAAAGGATCATGACCATGATCATAAAGAACTTACCGATGGCATCGATCTCGAAATAGAGATCAATTCCCTCGGCAAATGAGAACAGCCGGAGCGAACTTCCCGACACCATAGCCATTATGCCCAGAATGTCCGTCGCAATGATCGTGCCCGCATACCACGGATGCCTGGCCTTATCCTCCATATGCAGCACAGATATAATAATACCCGCAATGACCGGCACAAGTATAGTCGCTGATATAAGCATTGCCATAAAGCTCCTTTCACGTTAATCAAACATCATGAGGCCGCGCTGTATGAGATTCACCACCGCGGATGAATTAAGTCCCAGAAACAGATTGGCGGCCACAAGGACCAGCATGGGTATCCAGTACTCGAGATGCCCTGCCATAGTCTCTACGCGTTCCCGTGAATCCGGGACATCCGACTCCAGATTATGCATGCGCGCGAACTGCTGCGGTGCCGATATATCCGCTCCGCCTCTTCCGCTGGTAAAAATTCGGATCAGCGTTCGTATAAAGTACAGCGCATTCAGAACGGAGCTGACGGCCAGCGCAGCCATGGTCAGAAACAGCATTTTCATATTATCGGCATCCGCCGCCGCGAGAGCGAAGAAAAGTTTTGCCGAGAATCCCGCGAACACAGGGATGCCCACCATCGAAAGTGCGCCGACCAGAAAAAAAAGTCCGGCAGCCGGGCGGCGCAAGCCGCTGCCCTGCAGATTTTTGAACAGCAGACTGTCCCCTGAGACCTCCGCGAGGCGGGGAGTAGTCAGGAACAGCAGAGATTTTGTGACCGCATGGGCAAGGATCTGGAACATAGCAGCCGAATAGCCCAGGGTTCCCCCTATACCTATGCCCATATAAATATACCCAATCTGGGCTGCGGATGAGAACGCGACCATACGGTTAATGCTCTTCTTCCGCATTGCGGAAACGGACCCGAAGATCATACTCAGGATGCCGAGAATGAAAATGATTTTTCTGACAGGAAGCGTCTCGAAAATCTGCGGCCCGATCACCCTGTAATAAATCTTGAACAGAAGAAAGATATAGGCTTTCGAGACCAGTGCGGACAGGACCGCTGCCGATGTCGGAGTCGCCCAGCCGTATGTATCAGGCATCCAGAAGTTGAACGGAAAAAGTCCGCTCTTAATGGACAGTCCAATCGTCAGTACGCCGAGGGCAAGGGTAATCGGCTTCATAGCTGCGTCCGAATAAAAAATCTCCGCGATCGTATTGTGCATGGGCACCATAAGAAGATGGCCCGTTATGTCGTAGAGGAGCACGACACCGAGCAGGAAAAGGCCAGAGCCGAGAAGATTCAGGCACATGTAGCGAACTGCGGCCAGGGTCGTCCGCCCGATTTCCCTGACGATCAGGATTCCACAGGATGTCAGCGTCAGTATCTCGAGAAATACATATCCGGTGAAAATATCATTTGTCCAGATCATCGCCATGAGCGCTGCCGTCATAAGATTAATAAGTACAAAGTAGAGATTTATCTTAGTCTCGTCGATGTCGATGACAAGGAACTTCCACCCGGCAAGTATGCTGCTCATCATAATAACCATGAAGCCCATTGCCATCAGCGCTTCAAGCACACCGGCGCGTATCTCATTACCCCAGGGAGCAGGGAATTCGCCCATGACATAGGTAAAGTCTCCGTTCACTGACGTATACCTGAGGACTTCGGCCAGCATGACGATGAGGACCGTTTCATAAATAAGCGTATAGTATTTTGCCGACCGCCCCTTAAGCATCGTGCACAAAACTCCGGAAAAAAGACTCAGCACGATGGTAAAGAGCGGAAAATTACAGATAAAGTCCATGTTCATCGATCCTCCGTCTGATGCCTCGAGAGCAGATAGATGTCATCGAGATCAAGCGTGTGGTATCTTCGGTACAGCCTTATGGCCAGCGACAGCATGACCGCAGTGACCGAGACCGAGACGACAATGCCTGTCAGCACGAGTCCGGCAGGGACCGGATTTATGTAGGCATTCACATCGGTCACCCCATCCGTGATGATGGGAGCTTTTCTACCGCGGATATAACCCATGGACGCAAGAAAAAGGAAGATTCCCGTGTCCATGATGTTCATTCCGATCAGTTTTTTTATCAGATTTCTGTGGAGCAGGAGCATCGTGAAGCCGATTCCGAACAGCACGATCGCCGCCGCTTCCTCATAATTATTGAGCAGTGTCAAAAGCATAAGCAAATGCTCTCCTTTCCGATCTGCAGTGCCGGGCATGGAGCTCTGATTTTCAGGAAATCAGCCTGCCGGGAGTACCGCCGATCTGTCCTCTTCTGAATAAGCTGTAGAAGCCGAACATTGTACATGCGACAACAAGCCCTACCGCCACATCCAGAGGAAGGATCAGACCGCCGGAGAGAATTGCTCCGGGAGTGCCTTTGGGAATGTGGTTCTCGAGGCCATTTGCACCCGTAAAAAACACGTAGCCCTTGGCAAAGCTATAGAAAGACAGTGCTACAAAAGTAACATAGGTCTGCAGCTTCAGAGTAAAGAATCTGTCCACCCGGTCGAATCCGAATGCAGAGGTAAATATAATCATCGCGGCTCCCATGATCGCTCCGCCGGAAAAACCTCCGCCGGGGGAATTCTGTCCGTTGAGCAGCACATATATGCCATAGATGAAGATGCAGGGAACCAGAAATATGCCTATCGTCCTGAGGATTGTGTCTTTCTCACTCGCGAAATATGTCTCGCGCATTGTGGCATAATAATCCTCGAATCCCTGTCGCTGATTCTTGCTGTCAACACGCAGGAGGATCATGACGCAGATGAGTGCTGTAAAAAGCACATGAGACTCGCCCAGTGTATCGAAAGCACGATAATCCAGAATCATGCCCGAGACGATGTTAATAGCTCCGGTCTCCTCGAGACCGTGCTCAATATAGCGTTGGGCAACTGTCGTTGCGCGGACATTCTCGGCGCCGTAAAGCGGCAGCTGAGCGATAATATACATAAAAACAAGGATGACCAGAACGCAGCAGATAATCGCGACTACATCGTAGACCATTTTCAGCCCTTTTCGTTCTCTTGCGATCAGGAGGGCAGTCTCCCGCCGGCTGTCAATTTCACGGGCAATTTTCTTATCCCGCTCCTTGATATCCGCTCTTGCGTGATCATGCTCGTGGGCAGCGTCGGAGATACCCTCCATAAGGTCGATGTCACCGTCCAGCCATCTCAGGAACGCGTCTTTCATCTGCGAGCCCCCTCCCCTTTTACATTTTCAGTCTCGCCGGGTTCGGCGTTCTCATCTTCCCGACGGATTTTTCTCAGCGTCTGCAAAAAGAGCAGCCCGGAAACTCCGGCTCCGACAGCTGCCTCCGTGATTGCAAGATCCGGAGACTCCATAAGGATCCAGAGCAGGCACATCACAGAGCTGTAGGACATAAAAATGATCACAGCCTGAAGAAGGCTCGGGGTCAGGTTAACCGCTATCGCGCATCCGATGAGCAGGATGATCAGAATAATCTTGAAAATTTCAGAAAGATCCATAACAGTTCCTCTTTAAAGGCGCTCCATATGATCAAAAAGCTTCGTGTTCGTGTAATACTCTATCTGGCTAAGAAAGTGCGAAGATACCGGGCTCGTGTTCCACATAAAAACAACGAGAAGGAAGAGCTTGGCAGCATCCATGACGCTGCCGGCACTCACCGCAATTGCGAGCACTATGAAAAGAAGGCCCTGCGTGTCACCGACGCCGCCGGCATGCATGCGGTTCATAACATAATTAAAACGGCAGTTTCCGATCACGCCCGCAGCAAATGATACGAGTCCGCACACAAGGAGCACCGCTGTAATCCAGAATCGAATCCATTCCATCATGAGCGTTTTCTCCCTTCTTTTTTCTTTCTCCCGGATCTTCCGTAGACAGCGTCCGTTGCGGAATCGTTCTCATCTGCAAATGCTTTCCGCTTCGGCCGTGCCGGAATATACACACTTGCCAGCACAAGGACCGTAACAAAGCTGATCATCGTATATATGAGGGCTACATCCAGCAGATAGCTCTCTCCGAGATAAGCGTACAGAACCGCGATACATGAGATTACCATGGTCCCTATCATATTTATTGACAGAATTCTGTCTGTCACACCGGGACCCCGGATCGATCGTATCAGCATGACCCCAATAAGAACAGACAGAATGACAAGAGCGCCTGTGTACAGGCAGGTATAAGCTTCCCCCACTGTCATACGAACCTCCTTAGCAATTTGACAAAGCTGGATTCACTGAGGCCTTCCGCATACTCGCGGCGCAGAGCATGAATAACAAAATGATCGCCCTCCCGAAAGACTGTGATAGTTCCGGGCGTCAGAGTAATCGAATTGGCAAGAAGTACATTCAGAAAGTTTCCCGGAAGACCGGAATGGAATTCCACGAGGACCGGATCCGGCCGCGCGCCCGGTGTAAGAGCCACCCCGATCACAGTTATCGAGGCCTTAATCACTTCCCAAATCAGATTTAAAACATATAATGTACCTATAGGGATATTTTTGGCGATCCGGATATCCATAGCGACAGAGTATCCGAGGACTCTTATAAGGAATGTGTAGATAAGCGCCGTCACGGCGATACCGAAAAGAACGATTTCGAGGGTAATACGCCCGTTAAGAACAATCCACAGCGCAAAAAACATAATTGGCATAATCTACTCCTCATGACAGTTGTAATTGCATGGTTAATATTGTACCACATTTCGTACAATTTGAAAGATTAAAATGGTGTTATACTTACAGTGAGGTAACACAACAGTTTTTCCGCTAAGATACTTTCATCTCGCTGTCAGACAAAAGCGTGGCAAAATAAACAGGGCTGCCGAAACCGACAGCCCCTGACCCCTTTAGTGACGAGAATTCTGCGACAGAAATTAAATATCGCTCATCATATAACCCACGCCCCTGATATTTTTAATATATCTCGGCTTTTTGGAATCATCCTCGATTTTTTCCCTGAGATGGAATATGTGTACCATGATAGCATTCTCATAGTTGCTGTAAATCATCCCGTTGATTGCTCTGCACAACTCTTCCTTCGAGAACGCTCTGCCCGGGGACCTCATCATCGTATGGAGAATTTTATACTCGTTCGGTGTTATCTGGATTACTTCCCCGTTCTTTGAAAGTGTAAGGCTCTCAGTATCCAGACAGAGTTCTCCGATTCGCAGCCTGTGTTCATCGTTGTTTCCGCACCAGGCCGGATTCAGTATGAAGTATCTTCTGGTCTGGGCTCCGACACGGGCAACCATCTCCAGCGGGTCATCCGGTGTTACCAATACGTCATCCGCTCCGAGATCAAGACATGCTATTTTTTCACCGGCTGACAGATCATTGGCAAACATAATGATCGGTATATTCTCCTTCTCGCGGATACGACTGAGCAGAGATTTACCGTCCATGGAGCTGATATCACGATTGATCAGCACGACATCAACAGTGTCGTTCACAGATATCCCATAAGCAGCATCTCCGTTCGATGCACAGAGTACACGGTAGCCTTCAGCCAGCAGACATGCTTTAAATTTCTCAACTTCCCCGGCATTATGATCAGCAACCAGAACTGTATGACGATCAGCCATTTATCAACCCTCCTTTCCGATCCATACTGCAAGTGTAAACGTAAAAATATCTTTCCTGGCAATGCGTCAGAAAAATTTCTGTTTCTTAATATTACCGTTATTCTATCAAATGGATGGACACAAGCAGGACACAAATAGAGGGGCATTTTTAATTTTTTTTACATAATAATGAAAAAATCCTCGTCTTTTTGGCGAGAATCAGTAAGTCCGTCTCATTGGGTGATGATTTTCTCCACCCTGGCGGCGTATAATAAACATGAACCCTGTTCCCGCTAATGCAGGAGCGGTTGATTTCACAATGAATAAGGAGAGAGAGATACTATGGTAATTCTTGCTGTGGACGACGAGAAAATTGCTCTGGATAACCTGATACAGTCGATCCGCAAATGTGTACCGGACGCGGATATCCACGGTTTCCGAAAGGACAGGGAAGCCAAGGCTTTTCTTGAAAACAACCACTGTGATATTGCTTTTCTCGATATCAATCTCAGAGGGGCGAGCGGCATTACATTTGCAAATAAACTCCGGGCTGTGAATCCAAAACTCAATATCATTTTCACGACCGGCTACAGCGAGTATACTGTAGACGCGTTCAGATTGCACGCGAGCGGATACGTCTTAAAGCCTGTCACTCAGGCAAAAATCCAGCACGAGCTAGACGAACTGCGCTTCCCGGTGTCCGATTCTTCCCGTAAGCGCGTCCGCATCAGAGCATTTGGCAATTTCGAGATCTACGCAGATGGCAAGCCCATAAAATTCCAGTACACGAAGACCAAGGAGCTTATCGCATATCTGGTAGACAGGACAGGCACGACCGCCACATTGAACGAAATGCTCTCCGTTCTCTGGGAGGACGAATCCCGTAAAAGCCATATTTCATACCTGAAAAACATTCGCTCCGATCTTTTGTCTACACTGGCGGACCTGAACTGCGACGACATAATCCTGCGGGTCAGAGGCGGTCTGGCGATTATTCCCGATAAAGTGGACTGCGACTACTTTGATTACCTGAAGGGTATCACGAAAAACGATATAGTCAGCACCTACCGGGGAGAATACATGTCCCAGTACAGCTGGGCCGAGTATACGCACGGACGTCTCGAGCAGAAAAGCAATAAATAATGAAAAATGCAAGTCCCGCTCGCGAGACTTGCATTTTTTATTATCCGGATGTCATCATTAGCAGAGAAACACACAGTGTGGCCAGAACGATTGATCCTGTGAGGATGATCGCGCACGTTGTGATCGGTATGATCGGTTTTGCGCTCTTCGGCGAAAGAAGAGCCAACGTCAGAAGCATCATCCCGGCTATCAGTCCGAATACCGCTACGAACATCAGAAATATTAATATCTGCTGCATTTCCTTCTCCTCCTCGAGAAAGTTTTATCTCCATCTCCGGAGATCCCCGAAGGGTTTACAACGAACTATACGCAACATACTACCATCTCAGATCCGTTCTGACCATTCTTTTTTTTCTTTTTCGTAATTTTTTTAAGAACACTGAACACTTGCTGTATGAGACAACTTGTACTATACTTTATATGTCGATAGTTTAGGAATGAATGCTTACAATTCGGACGTACTCGACAGGCAGACATGGAGGTGACATAATATGTACGAGAAAGAGTTCTCAAAGCGACTCTGCGAACTCCGCCTTGAAAAAGGTGTTTCAGCACGTGAAATGAGTCTATCGCTTGGGCAAAGCGCAAGCTACATCAATCGAATCGAAAACGGAAAGATGCTTCCGTCAATGGGAGGTTTCTTCAAGATCTGTGATTATTTATCAATCACGCCTAACGTTTTCTTTCAGAAGATAGAGTAAAACGGACATTACTGTCCGTTTTACTTGCCGCTCATGGACCACGGTCACTGAAATGCCCGTGGTTTTTTGTACTACCAAAAATCACACGCAGGGCGAAACTTCCGAAGAGTTTCATGATCAGCAGTTATAATTTCGTTCTGCCCGGAAATCACAGAGAATCAGAGGCTAATCAAAGTCGAACTTTGTAATCCTCTGGTTCATCGCTCCATAGCGGAGTCTCACCAGCTCGTTCCACTCAAGAATTTTCTGCTCCGTCCCCGTGAACTGACAGCGAAGGCAATAGTATTCCTTCCTGTCCCTGTCATAAAACATATCAATGTCAAGATCCCTCATAAAACATGACGGGCATCTGTAATTCAGTTTTCCCTTTCCAGCCTGAGCCATGTTGTAAATACCTCCTTATCCCTGACATTCTTATTAAATCCGAGTGTAAACATCGGCGAAAATGCGTAGCCTTCCCGTGCGATGCCAACAGCGCCTTCCAAAGACAGCATAGAGACTTTCGTCCTGATCTGCGGAACAGATGCACTCACACACCTCGCGCCGGTCACAGACAGTTCACGGCACTTATACTCATAGTCAATGTACTCCCCGTGTCCGTCTCCATCGATGACCCCGAGCGTAATTCCGTTCATATTTTCCGTGTACTCTGTTGTGCCATAGCATGCGACCATATACTCGCGAATCTCGACCTCCGCATCCGGATCGCTCATCCAAAGTATCTTCCTGTCGATTCTGATCTCACCTGATCCCTCCACAAATGTGATTACTGTCTGCAGTTTTACCGTCAGATCACTGAATTCTATGTCGACCGGATCCAGTGTGAGTATTCTCTTTGCCCCTGCCCTGGATTTACCATTTTCATCAAGAACCTTCTCCTCAGCGAAATGGGCATGTGTCCTCGCAAGGCAGAGGTCGACTTCCTCACCCCCGCGGCAGATCTTCGCGCTCCTGATCGTCCCCTCACCGGCATAATGCGTAAAGTAGCCCGCGCGATACTTTTCCTGGATCAGGAACGGATAAGATGCATCCTGAATGTGTTCGGTGCCGATGCCGACCGGCCACTCAAGCTTGGCCGCGTACGGGCGAAGGTCAAAAATGGCACCTCCCTGATCCATATTGACGCCTGCCCTCATAAAAGGATCGCAGTACCAGAAGAGCTGCTTGTCAGAGCCGTAAAGAATGTCCCTCCACAGAGCACACTCCGGCTCCGTGTAGGATTTCTTTTTCCTGTAATAGTCGGCAAATTCAGCCATCGTAAGGTCAATAAGTTTTCCCTCTTTCTTCAGATCACCATAATACCTGCAGCCCTCAGAATATGACTTTTCCAGCAGTTCATATGGGGCTTCCCATCTGCCCATTTTATTCATCCAGCCGGGACCGACGAACATCATGTTGTATGCGTAGCCGTTATTGTACTTTTCAAGACTCCTGTACTGGTCAATCAGGTTAAAGAGATATGGAAACTCCCAAGTTTTTGTGTCATAGATCATGCCGCGAAGAACATTCTGCGGATGCGTGCCGAAGTTCGAACCATTGCCGTCATAACACGCAAGAAGGTCACGTGAAAGATGGGGGATGGCAACGATTCCGGAGTCCTCGGCTTCATCGGCAGCCGGCGCATGTGTATTGACCTTCGACGGGATCCATGGTGCCCACGGTCCTCCGTCCATAAATGTATACCAGCTGTTATTGCAGGTGTGATAGGCCTTCGGTCCTTCCTCCCAACAGGTAGCAACCGCGCACTTGACGGACGGGTATACCTCTTTGATGTAGCCTATGAGTTCCGCGTCAAGATAATAGGAACCTGTTGACTCCGGGTAGAAGCCGAAAGCGTCATGGAACTTCTCAAATACATCGTTCACTATGGCCTTTTTGTCCTCCATGGAGAACATCCATATGCAGAAATCTTTTGTCCTGTACTTCTCGCGGAACTGCTCACAGGGCAGACCGAGAAGCGAGAGGGCGATTTCATCGCCGTACCTTTCATGATCGTCCTTCGCGATCTGTACAGCTTCGGCATTGAAGAGGGACGCATATGTCATCTGTATCGTGACCTTGAGTCCGTTCTCATGGGCAATGCGCTGCTGTGTCTTAAAAATATCGAGAGATTCTGAAAGCAGCTTTTTGTCACCGATGTCCTCTTTCTTTCCGTGACCTGTCACCGTCGCAGAGTACTCCGGCACCATCTCAGGTCGATGGATAATATTTACAATGAAGTCACTCATCACTGCTCCTTTCGTATTTTTCATTGCTGGACATTATTCCAGATAATTATTCCAGGCAATTGCAGAACTTAGCACGGACATGCACTTACCTGGACGTGCGATGCTCCGCAATTGCCGCTTGATAAGATCATTAAATTCCCCGGAATGTGAACGTAAGATCCAGAGGCTTCGAGTTGTCGATCATGTACTCCTGGTGAACGAGAGCTCCCCAGGTGTCATCGCCGCCGATGCCCATCTGTGCAAGGCCTACGCGAACGTACGTGTGAAGAACCGGGGGCAGCTCATTGGGGTGAAGAGCGTTGTCGGTCTCGTGCGGCGTCCACGGAGAGACAGAAAGACTCAGCTTATCTCCCTCGAAACGGATGCCACGCCCCATATCGTCAGTCACTTCCGCCCAACGCACTTCCGTGTGATTGCCGCTCTCCTGCGGCACCAGATATCCTGCCACCGTATCCGCGACACTCGACTTGTATACGCCGAGCTTCGCATGGTCGCGGTCTGCGTAAGTCTCAGCCGGACCACGCCCGTACCATGTGAGTCTGTTAAAGTCGGCATCGACCGTAAATATCACACTATACTCCGGAAGCTCACCGACCTGATCGGACGCATCCATATGCAGATTCACATCGACGGCGCCATCGCTGTGCACTTTATAGGAAAGCCGGCACTCCATGGCGGGCTTCGTAGGCAGATTATATGTGTATGTGACTCTGACCTCCTCCCGGTCAAATTCCGGTTCGGACGCACTTCGCCCGTGATCTGATTTGTGGGTCACATACATACTGGCCAGCTTCCAGTCACCGGCCCGGAACGGCAGCAGGGCTGCATTGTCATTTTCCGTCATCGGACGCCAGAAATTCGGCTTCGGAATGCGGTCAAGCAGTTCCCTGCCGCCAAAGCGGTAAGATACAAGACCTCCTGCAATTTTGGAGAAGAGGATTTCGTACTCGTCTCCTTTAACTCCAATATTGTCCCAGCCCTCCGTGACTTTCATATAGGCTTTCCTGTGAGCAGCCAGCCTGTACACTCCCACTGTCGTCTGTCCGTAAGCCACCTCATGACCTGCTTTCGCCCAGATCGTATCCTCTTTGAGTTCAAAGGAGACCGTGACAGTAAATTCTCCGTCCCTGTCTCTCACATCGAATGGGAGCGGTATGCGGCACTCCGACAACGGTGGAACATCCATCCGCATATCTTTTCGCTCTATCAGCCTGCCCTCTTTTGCCAGTCTACACACGCATCTGTACTCATCTGTGTTCGTGAACAGATTGTTATTCTTTATTATAAGATCCGTCTCATCGAACCTGACCTTAATAGCCTGATAATTGAACTTGACTTCCTGCATTTTCGGCGACGGATCGCGTTCCAGCCCGTACACAATACCGTTGCCAGAGAAGCTGCCGTCGTGCGGTCTTTCCCCGAAATCTCCTCCGTATCCGAGGAACTCTCTGCCGAAGCGGTCCTTTGTGAGGATAGCCTGATCTATATAATCCCAGATAAATCCTCCCTGATACAGGGGCTCAGTCTCCGTAAGATCTGTATACTTGTGCATAGCTCCGCAGGAATTGCCCATCGCGTGAGTATACTCACAATTAATATAGGGTTTATCCCTGTTCTGGCTCAGGAACTTTATGATGTCACTGACGGGGGTGTACATAGTGCTCTCTATATCGGACGTGTCGGGATATCTTCTGTCCCAGGCAATTCCCTCATAGTGGACCAGCCTTGTCGGATCCCACGTATGAAAAGCCTCATGCATTTTGAAAATATCTTCTCCGCCGAACGATTCGTTTCCGCATGACCAGATGAGGATGGCGGGATGATTCTTGTCCCTCTCATACATGGATCTTGCGCGGTCGAGCAGCATTTGCACATATTCGGGGCGATTTCCCGGCACAGCGAACTCAAGCGGCTCGAGTTTCCGTCCCACCGCATTGAACACGCCGTGAGTCTCCAGATTGGTCTCATCGATCATATAGATTCCATATTCGTCACAGAGCCGGTAGAGCTCCGTACGGTTGGGGTAATGGCTCGTGCGAATCGCGTTGATATTGTTCTGTTTCATGGTCCTGACATCTGTCAGCATATCCTCATGGGTGACCACACGTCCGCTTCGGGCAGAAAATTCGTGCCTGTTGACTCCGCGGAACACTATGCGCTTTCCGTTCAGGCACATCACGTGATCTTTTATCTCAAATCTGCGGAATCCGACCTTCTCGCGGATGAATTCGCACACCTTACCGGCTTCGTCAAAAATCTTTATCTCAAGATTGTAGAGATTCGGATTCTCCGCGCTCCACTTTTTCGGCGCGGTGACCGGGATAGATACATGGGATAATCCTCCTGTCAGTGCGGCCTTCAGGCAGGCAACGATCTCATCCCCGTCATACAGCTTCAATTCCGCTTCGCCACTGCCGATGCTGTCAAGATCCAGGGAAAGCTCCGCATCCCGGTAGTCTGCGTCCAACAGAGTCTGTATTTTGAGATCTCTGATATGTACATCCGGAATCGAATAGAGATAGACATCCCTGAAAATGCCGGAGAACCGAAAAAAGTCCTGATCCTCGCACCAGCTGCCCGCCGTGAAGCGGAATACCTGCGCTGCCAGCTTATTTTCCCCCAGAGGGTCAACGAACTCTGTAATCTCGAACTCGGAAGGCGTGAAACTGTCCTCCGCGTAGCCGACATAATGTCCGTTCAGCCACAGAGCAAGACCGCTCTCCGCTCCCTGAAAGGATACGAAAACTCTTTTTCCCCTCATAAAGTCCGGAAGATCAAAATACTTTACATAACTGGCAATGGGATTAAAGCTCTCGGGGATCTCGCCCGGCTTTATATCCTCATATCCGTCCCAGGGATATTGTACATTCACATACTGCGGATGACCGTACCCCTCCATCTGGATGTGAGCCGGGACCCTGATCGTATCCCATTTTCTCGTATCGAACTCTTTTTTCCAGAAATCCTTTGGAGCGAGATCATAATTTCCGGCATATGCAAATCTCCAGATTCCGTTCAGGCTGTACTTGAAATCTGACACATCTGCCGCCGCGGCCTCCCTGCTGCTGTAATACTCATGGTCGGAGTGCGCTGCAAGCCGGTTCTCCATAAATACTTCGGGATTCTTAACAATGTCATAGCAAAATTCCGCCATATCCGTTCCTCTCTTAAATCGAATCTTACCCGCATTTTTACAAAAACTGCCATTTTTGCGTAAAAAAACAGCGGGGCATACGTATTGCGGCACATGCCCCGCCGCAGCTCACTTACCGATTACTTGACTGCGCCGGTGATACCCTCTGTGAACTGCTTCTGCAGTACGAAGAAGATAATCATTGTCGGTATTGAGCAGAAAAGAACGCCGAGCATCAGAACACCGTAATCAATCGTATATCCTGCCGCCAGATTGGCGATCAGCATCGGCATTGTCTGGGCTTTCTTATCTGTCATAATGACTCTGGGCCACAGATATGCGTTCCATGCGTTCATAAATGTGATGACGGCAGCTGCCGCGTAAGTTGCCTTCATGACCGGCAGATACATCTGGAAGAAAATCTGCACTTCAGACAGACCGTCGATACGGGCCGCCTCCATGATGTCAATCGGGAAGTTTCTTGAATTCTGCCGGAACATCATGATGAGGAACGGAGTCGAAATACCCGGAAGCATAAAGCCCCACACTGTGTTCAGGAAGCCGAGCTTAGACATCATCTTAAAGAGCGGGATCATAGTTGCGACACCCGGGACCATCATGGCCATAAGGAGAACTCCGAACAAAAAGTCCTTCTTCTTATCATGGTAAAGCTCGAATCCGAAACCGGCGAGGGAGCAGATGAAAAGCGCGAGAAGCGTCTGGACCAGTGCATAGACAAACGAGTTCTTCATGGCTCCGCCAAGATCCTGCAGCTGGTTCAGCCTTGTCCAGTTCTCCATCAGATAACTGCCAAAGACAATCTTGCCGCGAGCAACGTCAACGCTCTTGTTCGTCGCTGCAGTGATCATCCAGTAAAGCGGGAATACTGAAATGAATGACACGATAGTGAGAAAGATATAGGAAGGAATCAGCCTTCTCTGGATCATAGAACGGTTCTTATACTCAGTCACGTGTATCACCTACTTTCAGGTTAATGGCGGCAAGGATTGCCACAAGGATAAAGACGAAAAATGACATTGCGGAAGCATAGCCAAAGTTCGCTACACCCTGTCCGAAGGAGTTATTGTAGATATAGTGAGACATGGTAATCGTCGAGTTGGCCGGACCGCCGGCTGTCAGGTTGACCGACTCATCGAACAGCTGCAGTGTGCCGTTGATGGACATAATAAACGTCATGATGATTGTCGGACGCAGAAGCGGAACGGTGATATTCCAGAAAGTCTTCCAACCGTTCGCGCCATCGATCTTAGCGGCTTCATATACGGAATACTCAATGCCCTGAAGACCCGCAAGGTAGAAGACCATGTTGTAGCCCGTCCATCTCCAGATCAGTGCAAGGATGATGACCATCTTGGCCGTCCACGCCGTTCCGAGGAAATTGATATTCTGGCTTGTGATATGCAGATTCTGGAGGATCGTATTAATGAGGCCCTGGGTCGCAAACAGAGACTTAAATATCAGCGAGTACGAAACCAGCGCTGTAGCGCAGGGAAGGAATACGCAGGTACGGAAAATTCCCCGGAATTTCAGGTCCCTGTTGTTAAGGAGCTGAGCAAGCAGGATCGCGAAGATCAACATGATCGGAACCTGGATGATCAGATATAAGAATGTATTTCCAACGGATCTCATAAAGAGCTTGTCCGAGAACATTCTGGTGTAATTGTAGACAATCGGCTGTGCCCATTTCATGTTGGCACTGGAGCCTGTTTTAAAGGATGTAAAAAAAGCCTGAATGATGGGATAGAAACTCATGATACAGATGAGAATCGTCGCAGGCATAAGAAACAGCCATCCCCATCTTTCCTGCTTAGCGGTTACGCTCTTGTGTTTCAAGACGTTTTCCCCCTTTCGCTTGAACAGGGAACCGGAAAACCGGTTCCCCGTTTTTATGTGTCAAAATCAATCAGCTAAAAGTCAGGTAACACATTAAAGATGCACATTAAAGTCCCATTTCGAATCTCAGCTGATCCTCAGCTTCCTTCAGGGCATCCTCAGTTGAGTAGCCGTTCTGAAGTACGTTGATGATAGCAGCAGCGATAAGGCTGCGGCAGCTGTAGTGATAATCACTCTGCTCTACGACCGGAACATTTGCACCCATGGCAACGATGTCTGTGTAGACCGGCTGACCGTTGAAGTAGTCAACACCTTCCTGGTAAACTTCGGACTGGCCTGCGGAAATGCAGCATGTGATGACGCCGCCTTCTTTCAGAGCCTTGTCATATGTAGCTGTGGAGCCGCCGAATGTCTTGGCAAGGAAATCCTTGGCAAGGTCAACATTCGCGCAGTTGCTTGTGATGTACAGAGAGGAACCGCCGTTGGCAGCATATCCGCCGCCGCCGTTAAGTGTCGGGATGTTCGTGATTTCCCACTTACCGGAGTTTTCAGCTACCTGCTCGATTGTCGGGATGATCCAGTTGCCGTTCATAACGCCTGCTACCATGTCGCCCTGGATTGTCTGATCTGTGTAGTCTGACCAGTCATTTGCAAGATACAGAGCGTTCTTCTGAGCTGCCTCAACGATAACGTTGATGATCTGGATCATTGTCTCGTTCTCGGAGATGTACGGCTCGCCGTCCTTCCACTGGGAAGCACCCTCAGCCTGAAGCATCATGTACGGAAGATCGTTGCCGTCGCCGTCCATGGAGAGGAGGTATTTACCTGTCTTATTGAATACGTCCTCGCCGATCTTGATCCAGTCTGCCCATGTGCAGTCTGTGACATCTTCAAGTGTATAGCCGGCTTCTTCAAGAAGGTCGATGCGATATGCGAAAATAGCTGTGCCGTTGTCTACCGGGACGCCGTAATGCTGTCCGTCGATCATGCTGTAGGAAAGTTTTTCCTCGCCAAAATCGGACCAGTCGATGTCAGCGCCTTCTACCGGGACCCATGCGTCCGGATAATCTGCCACGTATCTCTGAATGTAGTGATCCTGGAAGAGGACAATGTCTGTCAGCTGGCTGTAATCGCCTGCGCTGCCGCCCGTCGTGATTGCTGTCTCAACGTCTGATGAGCCGGAAACTTCATTGATTTCAAGTTCGAATTCCGGATCCACATTGGTCTTGTAATCCTCTGCCGCTGCAAGAAGGGCCGGGATATTGAAGTTGTGATCCCATGCGGAAACTGTCAGGGTGTGCTCACCGCCGGATGTAACCGCTGCCGCAGTGCTGTCACCGCCTGCCGGAGCTGCTCCGCCTGAGCCGGATGAACCGCCGCACGCTGCCAGAGAAGCGACCATTGCTCCAACGAGCATGACTGATAAAAGTTTTTTCTTCATAGATACCTCCTTTTTCTTTGTCCGAGACCAAATTTGCACATCGATTTGTGCAGTTTGACAGTCTATCGGATCTTTTCCTTTAATCTAATTGTCATTATACTTTATTAACCTCCTGAATTCTACTGATTATCAACCCGTATTTATGCATATTCGATCATTCGATTGGGGGAAACTGGAATCCCTCCCACCCTTTTTCAGCCGAAATATGGAACATTGAGAGCGGTGTTGCCGTCCCTTTCATACTTTTGAACACACTTGGCGATACCCCCATGACGATCTTGAAATTGCGATTGAACGTCGACGGGGTCTGATACCCCACCTCGTAACAGATATCCTCTATGGAATGATCTCCTTTTGTTATAAGCGTGCATGCGTGCTCGATCCTCACGAGGTTCAGATACTCGACCGGCTTCATTCCGACGCTCTCGATGAAAATTCTCCTGAAATGACTCTCGCTGAGCCCACAGCTTTCAGCCAGCTGTTTTATCTTGATATCCTCGGTATAATGCTTCCCTATATAGTCGACAGCGCTTTTTATGTACCGGTTGATCCTGCTCGTGCGCTTGGCACTCTCCCGCTCCTCATCAAGCCGGAGGACCTCAATTATCAGGGAATACAGATATCCCTTTATGCTCTCCTGGCTGTAGGCATCAGGTTCATGGCACTCTCTGAGTATATTCCTGATAAGATTTCCCATGGCGGGATGATTTTTCATCGACTTGAGCGTACCCCGCTTGTTTGTAATGCGGATAGTCTCCTCTCTGGACAGATAATCGGATCTGAACTCGTCGTTGATAAATCTCTCCAGATCTATAAAAAGGAACTCCCAGCTGCATTTATTTCCCGGGTCACTGATCGTCGTGTGCGGGACATTTTTGGGGATGAAAGAGTACATATTGTCACTGTAGCGGTATTCACGGTCCTCAATAATGAGCCTTCCGCTCCCGTGATAGCAGAAGCCGATTTCCAGGTAATTGTGAAAATGCAGCATTCCGTTCATTCCCAGCCCGTATTCCTGCTCCCACCCGGGACCGATTTTCGGCAGCACATATGTGCCCGCGGGGATATTATAATATCTGAATTCAATCTTCTCTCTCTGTTTCGGCATAGTCATCTCCCACCGTGAAATAGTTAGGATAATTATAATAATTGTACCAAGTCGCTAGCGCGACGGCTACTCGACTTCTTAAAATCGCAACCTTTTCTATAAAAAAGTAGCGGCTCTTTTGTTTTT
>JBGUWZ010000072.1:0-177891 GCA_045221675.1 Lachnospiraceae bacterium
AGATAGAGCTTCTCTTGTAAAGATGATCGAGGATTATATTGATTACTATAATAACAGACGATTCCAACGAAACTTAGGGATATTAACGCCAATGGAAAAACACGCACAATATTTGGCAGCATAAAAGCTGCCACCAGACCAAAATCTGATGGCAGACAGTTTTTGCTTTTTTTTATTGTCTACTTGACGGGTAGCAGTTCACACCTTGCGACAGTTCATTATTTGATTTGTCCGATTCCTACTGTCCACCCACTTCACCCCCGACAGTTCGATTTGCCTTTTCTCACTCTGCTACTGTCGGCGCGACAGCTCAATACAGGATTTGTCTGATCCCTACTGTCCGACGCTCTGTCGCCCGGCAGCACAAATCCGGCGCCAATCAGGATCAAGCGCACCAAAAAACAGGCGGTCAACGCCGCCTGCTCTCTTTTCTCATTAATTGACCTGGTAGACATCGAGGTAATGCAGACCCCAGTCCAGCGCTTCCTCATGGCTGTCCATAAAGATGTCCACGTGTCCGTACGGTGTACCGCGGTCCTCGACCGTGTAGACTGTACCGTTGATCAGAAGCTTTGTTCCGAACGGAACGCCGCCCATGGCAACTGTGTGTCCCGAATACGGCCACGCACCGGAAGCCGTCGGCTGACCTGCTCTGCCGTTGCACTTTGCGCAGTGGCAGTAAGCCGTGATCTTGAATGTGCCGAGATATGTCTTCCCGGACCGGGACTCTTCTTCTTCCTCTGCCCTGGCCGCTTCTTCCGCAGCCCTCTGAGCCTCTTCCTCCGCAGCCTTCTGTGCTGCAGCCTCCTCAGCTGCCCTCTGTGCCGCTTCTGCAGCCGCAGCCTCCTCGGCTGCCTGTCTTGCTGCTTCCGCTTCCTCTGCCGCTCTGCGGGCTTCAGCCTCTGCCGCAGCAGCCTCCGCTGCTGCCTGCTCCGCCTCTGCCTTCGCGGCTGCTTCAGCTTCAGCCTGTGCTCTGGCCCGCTCGGCGGCCTCCGCATCCGACGCTGCCCGCTCTTCTGCGGCTTGTGCTTCTGCCTGTCTCTGTTTCAGAGCTTCCGCTTCTGCTTCCGCCTGCCTCTGCTCTTCTGCCTTCTTCTCGGCAAGAGCTCTGGCCTCAGCTTCTCTGCGCTCAGCCTCTTTTCTGGCGGCTTCTTCTTCCGCAGCCTTCTCTTTGAGAGCTTCGATCTGGCCAGTCTGCTCATCAATCAGCTTCTGAAGTTCGGATTTCTCAAGCTCCTCAGCGCTGATATCAGCGGTATAGGCTGCGATATCGGCGTCTGTCTTATCCGCAAGAGTCTTAAGTTCCGCCTGCTTCGCCTCATTCTGGCTCTTCAGATTTTCAAGATTCTCCTGCTCCGCAACGAGCTCTTCTTCCTTATTCTCTACGATCTCAAGTGATTCCTTATAATCAGCAAGCCTGTTCCTGTCATAGGTCGTCATCTCAGTAATCTGGTTGGACTTATTCAGGAATTCTGTGAGGTCATCAGCCTCAAGCAGTGATACAAGGAGATCACCCTTTCCATGTTCATACATATATTTAATGCGCGTGCACATATCTTTGTACTGATTCTGCGCATCTGTCTTGGCTCTTTCCACAGCGCCCTTGGTAATCTCGACTTCCGTCGCCTTTTCTGTCAGCTGTGTGCTCAGTGTATCCATCTCGTCAGAAAGCTGACCAAGCTTGCCATTGAGCTCAGCCAGATAAGACTGCAGTTCGGATTTCTTGTTCTCGAGATCATCGATCTTGCTGGCTGCTGCAGAAAGATCGGACTCAGCCGCACTCTTTTTCGCTCGCGCATTTGCAAGCTCCGTCTCCGTGTCAGCCATTGCCGGCACCGCAAGGGAGAAGGTCATTGCTGTCGCAAGCATGAATGTCATCAGTCTTCTCATAAGCATAGTTATAGTGCTCCTTTCAAGTGTGCATTATAACATGTGCTTTAACATAAATAAAGGTAATTTTACAAATTCTGTAACATTTGCTTAACATTTCTGTGTTTTCCGGCCTTCTTTCGTGATATCCCAAAAAAAGGATGAGCTATTGTGTCGCTCCTTTATCGAGATCACGCTGCTGCACGGATGATTTTCCATCATCTCTACTTTCATTTGGCAAAAAAACAATAAAAAAACGGCTGTCTCACTAATCATTTAGCGCGACAGCCACCTCTTATCATTATTCTATTCTAGTCAGCACAAAGTAGGTCGGGTAATTTAAGTAACAATGGGGTCATTTCGGACTGATTACACTGGTCAGTCCAAGTACGAAGCGATTTCTGCTTCCGCTTCTTCCTGAACGATCGTCTCCTCATACTTTGTGAGGATGATGTTCTGGATCTCAGTTCTTGTCGTAGAATTGATTGGATGAGCAATATCTCTGTACTCACCGTCTGTAGCCTTGCGGCTCGGCATTGCAATGAAAAGCCCTTTCTCTCCCTCGATGACTTTGATGTCGTGAACGACAAATTCGTCATCGATCGTGATCGAAACTACTGCTTTCATTTTGCCTTCTTTCGCGACTTTACGCACCCTGACATCTGTAATGTTCATAAATACCCCTTTCCCGTTTCCACTTTCTCATTGACCTTCTCAGGTCACGAGCCTTTTATTCTTCTCGATCACTATCTCAACTCCGTACTCACCTCTGTAACACGAACCGGGCTGCAGCATACTCCGGCTTTCGACAATACAGTTCTCTATGATTGCGTTATCTCCTATGTAAACATCGTTAAGGATGATCGAGTTCTTGATGATACAATTCCTACCTACAAAAACTTTCTTGAAAATGACGGAATCCTCTACTGTGCCACTGATGATACAACCGGAGGAAATCAGACTGTTCGAAACACGAGAGTCTGAACTGAACTTTGCAGGCGGATTGTCATCTTTCTTTGAATAAATGGCCGGATACTGACGGAAGAAGTAGTCGCGCACCTCCGGCTTCAGGAAATCCATGTTCGTGCGGTAATAAGACTCAACAGAGGCCATGTTATTCCAGTATCTGTTCATCTTATACCCGTATATTTTTTTAACATCCTTATAGCGGATCAGAACATCTCTGACAAAATCGTTTCTGTCTTCAGCGCGGCACTGCTCAAGCAGCTGGATCAAAAGTCTTCTTCTGAGAATATATATTCCGGTAGAAATAATGTTTGACTTTGTCACCAGCGGTTTTTCTTCAAATCCTACAATTCGCGCATCCTCATCAAGATTCAAAATCCCGAATCTTGTGATGTCGTCTCCCGTATACTCTGTACAGACGACTGTGATATCCGCTCCCTTAAGAACATGGAAGTCCACTACGTCATTATAATCAAGTTTGTATACACCATCTCCTGAAGCAATTACTACATACTGTTCACGACTGTTCCGGAGGAATGACAGATTCTGATACAGCGCATCCGCCGTTCCCTTATACCACCAGCTTTCACCTGTAACTGCCGGAGGCAGCAGGTAAAGCCCGCCGCGTTTTCTTCCCAGATCCCACCATTTGGAGGAACTTAAGTGATTATTCAGAGATCTTGCATTGTATTGGGTTACCACCCCGACCTTCTGAATATTTGAGTTCGACATATTGGACAGAGCAAAATCAATTGCCCGGTAGCTCCCGGCAATTGGCATTGCCGCAACAGTTCGCCTGTTCTGCAGTTCTCTCATGCGGCTGCCGTTCCCGCCGGCAAGAATCATTCCGATGGCTCTCATGGGCGATCACCTTCTTTCCCGCCGGCCTTTTCGGCCTGCCTCAAAACTGCAGCCCCATCCGGAACGATCGAATCCTCACCGATCACACAGATTCCGCTGCCTTCTCCGGCACCGATGACCGCACCGCTGCCGATTGTCGAGCCGCGCGCGATCACTGCGTTCTCAACTACCGCGCCTCTGGCCACAAAACAGTCTTCCTGGATCACCGAATTCCGTACGACAGCGCCCTCGCTGACAACAGTACCCGGACCGATTACGGAGCGTTCCACGAGGCCATAGACCTCACTTCCCTCAGAAAGGAGAGCGTCAGTTACATTGCAGGAATCGGCAATATAAGCCGGCGCAAGATTTTCGCCGTTCGTGTAGATCGTCCAGAATTTCTCGTAGAAACTGAGTTCCGGGTGCTCACCTGTGAGTTCAAGATTGGCCTTCCAGTATTCCTCCGCTGTCGCAACATCGCGGTAATACCCGTTCCACTCATAAGCGCTCACTGTATAGCCGTCCTTCAGGAACTGCGGTATGATGTGCTTTTCAAAATCAAGCACTTCCTCATCTTTGTACATAAGAAGTGCTTTTTTCAGCAGCTGCCAGTCAAACAGGTATGTGCGCATAGATTCAAGATTGCTGCACGGACATACTGTATCCGGTTCGAACTTCTCAACCACACCGTACGCGTCTATGAGCATCGTCGCCGAGGAAACGCTGCCGCCTTCCAGCACTCTCATCGCCGCGATCGTCACATCCGAATCAAGCGCAATGTGATAATCCAGCATGACCTCATAGTCCATCTTGTATACCCGGTCAGCAGGTGCGATCAGAATGTAATCCGGATCGTACTGATCGATGTAATCAATGTACTCCGCAACAGGCCCGGCTGTACCTGTGATCCAGTCACAGTCAGCACCTCTCCCGCTTGAAGGTAATATAGCAACACCGCCGTAGTTACGGTCAAGATCCCATGGAATCCCTATCCCGATGTGACTGGTAAGACGAAGCGGCTTGTACTGTGTCAGCACGCCGATCGTATCTATTCCGGAATTGACCAGATTGCTCAGCGGAAAATCAATAATACGATATTTTCCGCCAAAGCTGAGGGCTGATTTTGCTACATTATCTGTGAGAATTCCCAGTTGGCTTCCCTGTCCGCCGGCAAGCAGCATTGCAATCATTTCTTTCCTGATCATAAGCTTACCTCACGTCCATATATGTAGACTTTTAGTATAAGAATTATATCACAAGAATCTAGTTTCGAAAACCATTATTAAAGTTTTTGTAAGTTGTTATAACATGTATCCGTAAGATGAATTTAGTGTTTTGCAAATATAGACATGTTTACTAAAAATCTATCCGATAACAGCCGTAAATGCCCGCTTTTTTCGGTACTTTTGTATTTTCCAAAATCTTAAATCAAGGTTGCGTCAATTGGGATTTGCTTTTTTTCTCCGCCCGCCCTATAATGCTATGGAATAGCACATAATCTGACGGTGAAAAATCCCGTCGCGTTTTCAATCTCTGCATATAATGTCTCGAATCCTGCGTCAAGTTCCGCAAGCGAGACCTGGAATAAGAATAATGAAAGGCGGCAGTATGTATAAAATCAATTTTGACAGACCCCAAAATATACATTTTATCGGTATCGGCGGCATCAGCATGAGCGGTCTCGCGGAAATTCTTCTGAATGAAGGTTTCACTGTCAGCGGCTCCGATTCGACAGACTCTGAACTCCTGACCCGCTTAAGGACAAAAGGCGCGCACGTAATCATTGGTCAGGCAGCAGAAAATATCACACCTGATCTCGACGTCATTGTGTACACAGCAGCGATCCATCCGGATAATCCGGAATTTGCAGCCGCTGTCAATTCCGGTATCCCGATGCTGACAAGAGCGGAACTCCTCGGCGAGATGATGCAGAATTACAAGGTATCTGTCGCAGTGGCAGGTACTCACGGCAAGACGACGACCACATCCATGGCATCCCATGTCATGCTGTGTGCCGACATGGATCCGACTATCTCTGTCGGCGGAATTCTCCCGGCGATCGGAGGCAATATCCGCGTCGGAAAGTCCGAGCACTTCATCACCGAGGCATGCGAGTACACGAACAGCTATCACTCCATGATCCCTACCTGCGGCATCATCCTGAATGTAGATGAGGATCATCTGGATTTCTTTAAGGATCTCGATGATATAGCGGCATCATTCCACAAGTTCGCAGCCCAGATTCCGGCCGACGGTGTGCTTGTCATCAGCAAGGACACGAAAAAGTATGACGTGGTCACGGACGGCATTTCCTGCGGTCTGATCACTACCTCTCTCAAAACGGACGCGGATTACACAGTTTCCGATATCTCCTACGATGAACTAGGCTGCGCATCCTTTATCGCCTATGAGCGGGGAGACAAACTGGGAGAGTTCACTCTGAGCGTCCCGGGTGAGCACAATGTCGCAAATGCTCTCGCCGTCATCGCGGCCTCCCGCCACCTGGGAATCGACACTGACACGATCGCTAAGGGTCTCCGCGAATTCGCCGGCGCAGACCGCAGGTTCGAGATCAAGGGCAAGATGAATGGAACAACCATCATCGACGACTATGCCCATCATCCGGCCGAGATAAAAGCCACATTGGCCGCGGCCGATAAGTATCCGCACAAAGAGCTGTGGGTCGTCTTCCAGCCTCACACCTACACGAGGACAAAAGCCCTGCTCGAAGAGTTCGGCGAAGCGCTGAGCACAGCAGATCATGTTATACTGGCTAAAATCTATCCCGCACGAGAAGAGGACATCTACGGTGTATCCTCACAGGATGTAGCCGATGAAGTCAAAAAATACGGCACGGATGTCATTTATATTGATACTTTTTCCGGCATCGAAGATTACCTTTATTCACACTGCAGTGATGGTGATCTGTTGATAACTATGGGTGCGGGAAACGTGACAACTATCGGACCCTCGCTGCTTGCGCGCTGATCTTTCCACTTTACCCACAACATCCACATTGCCATGTGTGCTTATTTCCACGGGCAATGTGGATTTTTTTGCGCAAAGTGTGGATTATTTTGTGGATGCAGTTTCTTTTATGTGTGTTATACTTATCATCCAACAATGTATGAAAATGGGGCAGATCATGAACACATTCAAGATATCACACTATCCGCAGGACGTAACAATTTTACCTAACGCGTTTCTCGACGGCTATATGCCGGAGGCCAACGGTGAATTCGTAAAAATATATCTGTATCTTCTCCGGGTCTCCCAGGACCCGGCTAAAAGTGTGTCTCTGTCTCAGATCGCGGACCGCATGACCTGCACGGAGAACGATGTTGTCCGCGCCGTGCGCTACTGGGAAAAGACCGGGCTCCTCATTGTGGAGACCGATGAGAAGAGGAATATTGCAGGAATCACATTTGCAGACCCTGTCAGGGTCAAAGAGGAAGCTGTTCAGGAAAAGAGTTCCCGGAGAACGCGGGAGGTCTCTCCGTCAGAGAGCCCTGCCACTGCGGCGGAACCTGTCATAAAGGAAGAGCCCTATGCCCTGACTGAGGACAGAATGACCGAGCTTGCAGGCAAGGAGGATGTCCAGGAGCTGCTCTTCATAGCCGAGAAGTATATGTCGCGGCCTCTGACAAGGACCGATCAGCAGAAAATCTTCTATTTTCTTGACGGTCTCCGCTTCTCCACAGATCTCGTCGATTACCTGATCGAGTACTGCGTGAGCCGCGGCCACAAGAGCATCCGATATATCGAGAAAGTCGCTCTTGCATGGCACGACGCGGGCATAAAGACCGTGACAGAGGCGCGCGAGTCCACAGGAAAGTATCATAAAGAGTATTATGATATATTTAAGGCCCTCGGCGTTAATAGCCACAATCCGATAACCGCGGAGATCCGTATCATGGACAAGTGGCTCGTGACCTACGGTTTCCCTATGGATGTGATCACGGAAGCCTGTACCCGGACAATACTGAATACGTCAAAGCCCACCCTCGGATACGCGGACGGCATACTGACTAATTGGTGGAACCAAGGCGTTAAGTCATTGGATGATATCAAGGCTCAGGATGCCCGGCATGAAAAGGGAAAGAGCTCCGGAAAAACGCGGGGAAATCAGTCTAAAAAATCCAGGACTCCCAGTGGCAGCTTCTACAATTTTGAACAGAGAAATTATGATTACCAGTCACTGGAGGCCCAGCTCCTCAATATGGACGTAGTGCCCGGTGATGGTCAGGAGTAAAATATGCCCCTTCGAAATTCTCAATACGATACATTGATGCGCAGATATGAGGAGATCCGTGAGACTCACCGTCACGAACTTCTTGCGCGTGAGGCGGAGATCGCGGAGAAGATCCCCGGCATCACAGCTCTGGATGACCGGGCAGCAGAAGCCTCGGTCACCGCGGCAAAACGTCGAATCATCTCCCCCGACGCGGATCTGTCTGACTACGAAGCCGAGATGCGCGATATCTCCAAAGAGCGGGTCCGGCTCCTTGAGGAGCACGGTTATCCGGCAAACTATCTTGAAATGCAGTATGACTGCCCTCTGTGTCGTGACACGGGCTTTATCGACGGCATAAGGTGTGCCTGTTTCAAAAAAGCAGCCATAGATCTCCTCTACAGTGAGTACAGTATCAGTCATGTTCTGGAAAAAGAGAACTTCCGGAACTTTTCATTTGACTGGTATTCTGATACAATACAAAATGAACTGACAGGCAGAACGGAGAGGCAGACAGCAAGGGATGCCGTGATGCTGGCCAGGCATTTTATTGCAAATGCAGGCCGGCCCGACAACAACCTCTACATCTACGGCAATACCGGTGTCGGAAAAACATTCCTGACCCACTGCATTGCCAGAGAGATGCTGGACCGCTCCTACTCCTCCCTGTATTTTTCAGCCAGAGATTTCTTTGATCTTCTGGCGGACGCGACATTCGGGCGCGAGGGCAGGAACAGCACCCATTCGCAGATGATCCTCGAATGTGATTTCCTCACTATCGATGATCTGGGGACTGAGGTTACGAATTCATTTGCAGCGTCACAGTTGTTCCACGTGCTTAACGAGCGCATCGCGAAAAACCGTTCGACGATCATTTCGACGAACATGACTCCCGAAGAATTCTCCGCCGCATACACTCAGCGGATCTATTCAAGGCTTTTAAGCCATTATAAGTTTATTAAACTGGTCGGCACAGATATCCGGATTCAGAAAAAATTACGTGGAGGGATCACATGAACACAGTCTCAACAGACACACAGGCAAGACCGGTACTCAGCGCATCCCCGGACGGACGTCTGGGAATCGTCCCATTAAAGAGCACACAGGAAATCGGACGCAAGATCAACGATCATCTGGTCTCCTGGAGAAAAGCGCGCGTAGCCAACGGCGAAGTACCCGGCGAGAACGGCTACTCAAGAGATTCCTTTATCATCAAAGCCGATACTCCCCGCTTTGGTTCTGGTGAAGGCAAGGGAACAATTAAGGAGACTGTCCGCGGCGATGATCTCTACATCCTCGTCGACGTATGCAATTATTCGCTCACATACAAGATGTGCGGTTTTGATAATATCATGTCTCCGGACGACCATTTTCAGGATCTCAAGCGCGTCATCGCTGCCGCAGGCGGAAAAGCTCACAGGATCAACGTCATCATGCCATATCTTTATGAAGGCAGACAGCAGATCCGAAGCGGACGTGAGTCTCTCGACTGCGCCAATGTTCTGCAGGAGCTCGAAGCTCTCGGTGTAGATAACATTATCACGTTCGACGCCCATGACCCGCGCGTTCAGAACGCGATTCCACTTTCCGGCTTTGAATCAATGAGCCCGACATATCAGTTCATCAAGAACATTCTTCGCTATGAGAAGGACGTCAAAATCGACAAGGACCACCTCATGTCCATCAGCCCGGACCAGGGCGGCATGAGACGAGCGATTTATGTAGCTAACGTTCTCGGCATCAACATGGGCATGTTCTATAAGAGACGCGATTACACGACGATCGTCGACGGAAGCAATCCCGTCATCGCGCACGAGTTCCTCGGAACCGACGTCAAGGGCAAGGATATCATCATCATCGATGATATGATTTCCTCCGGAGATAAAGTTCTGGAGACCGCCCAGCTCTTGAAGAGAAAGAAATGCGGCCGCATCTTTATCTGTGCGACGTTCGGCATCTTCACCAACGGCCTCGGCAGATTTGACGACGCCTTCAAGCAGGGAATTTTCGACAGACTGATCACCACGAACCTTGTATATCAGTCTGAAGAACTGCTCTCGAAACCATATTACACGAACTGCGATATGAGCAAATACCTTGCGCTCATAATCGATACTCTGAACCACGACGCATCACTGTCCAAGCTCCTTGATCCGAACGACCGCATCAAGAAGGTCGTGGCTAAGTATGAGAACGGAGAACCGGTCTGATTACCGGGATCGGTCTTTTGACCCACCGCCCGGGAGGCAGGGACTTCTCCAACTGAGAAAAAGGAGTTTACAATGATACCCAGAGACCCCATTATTCTTCTGAGCTTCGTCAATCTGAAGCTGAGGGACTTTTATCCCAGCCTCGACGCCTTCTGTGCCTCGGAATGCGTTGACAAGGATTATATCCTCGACAAGCTTGAAGCACTGGATTACGAATATAATGAGGAGACTAATCAGTTCACGACGCACTGGGGCGATTATGCATATCCGGATGAGCGTCCGAAATATCCCTGGGAAACGTGACCATGAAAAAAGACCGCCGCACATTGCGACGGTCTTTTTATGTCCGAATCTTTGAATTCAGATGAAATTATGCTCTCGGAACGTTCAGCACACGGCCGGTCAGTTCTCCGCTTTCTCCGGTCTCAATAACGATGGTCGAGCCCTCGTGTATCTCCGACCCAAGGATGATCCTTGCTGCGAGCGTCTCCACATTCTGCTGAAGGAATCTCTTCAGCGGACGGGCACCATAGACCGGATCATAGCCATGATCAATGACGTACTGTTTAGCCTCGTCTGTAAGGTCGATTGTCAGCTGTCTGTCGGCCAGACGTTTATTCAGATCCTTAAGAAGCAGATCAACGATGCCTCCGATATTTTCTTTCGTGAGCGGCTTGAACATGATCACTTCATCCAGCCGGTTCAGGAATTCGGGCCGGAAATGAGTCCGCAGTTCATTCTGTACCATGTCGGTCGCATACTTGCTGATCTCTCCGCTCGTATCTATACCGTCAAGGAGGAACTGAGAACCGAGGTTGGAAGTCATGATAATGATCGTATTCTTGAAGTCCACTGTTCTGCCCTGGCTGTCTGTGATATGACCGTCATCAAGGACCTGCAGCAGCACATTGAAGACATCCGGATGAGCCTTCTCCACCTCGTCGAAGAGGACTACAGAGAACGGTTTTCTGCGAACAGCTTCCGTAAGCTGACCGCCCTCATCGTAGCCGACATATCCCGGAGGCGCTCCGATCAGACGGGAGACGGAGAATTTCTCCATATACTCGCTCATATCAATGCGCACCATGTTGTTCTCATCGTCGAACAGGTTAGCGGCGAGGGTCCTTGCAAGTTCGGTCTTCCCGACACCGGTCGGGCCGAGGAACAGGAACGAGCCGATCGGCCGTTTCGGGTCCTTGATACCTGCTTTCGAGCGAAGAATCGCGTCCGCAACGCGGCTGACCGCTTCATCCTGACCGACTACTCTCTTGTGAAGCTCGTCCTCGAGGTGAAGGACCTTCTCCCTCTCACCTTCTGTCAGCTTTGCCACCGGAATGCCTGTCCACTTGGAGACAATGCGGCCGATCTCGTCGTCCGTAACTTCCTCATGGACCATGGACATATCCTTATCTTTCACTCTGGCCTCTGCCTGCTCGAGTTCCTTTATCACTTTGGGCAGCTCACCGTACTGGAGCTCTGCCGCCTTATTGAGATCATACTCGCGCTTGGCGATTTCAATCTGTGAATTCAGCTCATCGATCCTCTCACGGTAGACCTTCAGGCTTTCCACATCCTTCTTCTCATTCTCCCACTGGACTTTCATCCCGTTGAATGTATCCCGCAGCTCAGCGAGATCTTTCTGAAGGTCCGCAAGTCTCTCGCGGCTGAGAGCATCTGTTTCTTTCTTTAATGCGGCTTCCTCGATTTCCATCTGCATTATTTTTCTCTGCAGCTCATCGAGTTCTGTCGGGAGAGAATTCAGTTCCGTCTTGATCAGAGCGCAGGCTTCGTCGACCAGGTCGATGGCCTTATCCGGAAGGAATCTGTCCGTGATATACCTCTGCGACAGCGTAGCCGCGGAGACAAGCGCACTGTCCGTGATCTTTACGCCGTGATATACTTCATAACGCTCCTTCAGGCCTCGGAGAATCGAGATTGTCTCTTCAAGGGACGGCTCATCGACCAGGACCGGTTGGAAGCGACGCTCGAGTGCCTTGTCTTTTTCAATGTATTTGCGATACTCATCCAGCGTTGTCGCGCCGATGCAGTGGAGCTCACCCCTGGCAAGCATGGGCTTCAGCATATTGCCGGCATCCATCGCACCTTCTGTTTTCCCTGCGCCTACGATCAGATGCAGCTCGTCGATAAAGAGAATGATCTGACCTTCGGATTTCCTTACCTCCTCGAGGACAGCCTTGAGTCTCTCCTCGAACTCGCCGCGGTATTTTGCGCCCGCAACGAGCGCGCCCATATCCAGCGCGAAAATGTGCTTGTCCTTCAGATTATCCGGGACGTCCCCGGCTACAATTCTCTGGGCAAGACCTTCGACTGCTGCCGTTTTGCCGACGCCGGGCTCACCGATCAGGACAGGGTTATTCTTACTCTTCCTGGACAGGATCAGAATTGCCTGACGTATCTCATCGTCACGGCCGATGACCGGGTCCAGTTTCTGCTCTCTGGCCTTCTCCACGAGGTCAGAGCCGTACTTATTCAGTGTATCATATGTCGCTTCAGGGTTGTCGCTCACAACTCTCTGGTTGCCTCTGACAGTGCTGAGAGCCTTGAGGAACGTCTCTCTCGTGATACCGAAGCGGGAAAGCAGCTTCTTCACTGTTCTGCTCGGATATTTCAGGACGGACAGATAAAGGTGCTCGACGGATACGTATTCGTCCCCCATCGCCTTTGCCTCATCCTCAGCCTTGATCAGAGCTTTGTTGAGGTCCGCTCCTATATAGGGTTTTCCGCTGCCGCTCACCTTGACACGGGCGTCAAGTGCGTCCCTGACTGCATTTGCATACATCTGCGGCTCTATATCCATCTTCTGGACAAGCTTTATGATGAGGCTGTCTTCCTGCTCATTCAGAGCATAGAGAAGATGTTCCTGTTCGACCTCCTGGTTGCCGAAGTCGTAGGCAATTTTTTCGAGGCTCTGAATAGCCTCCATTGATTTCTGTGTAAATTTCTGAATGTTCATAATGCCCTCCTCTATTTTAATCCCAAACGCCGGGTCGGCGCCGGGTCGGCGGATGGCGCCCTTCACAGGGCTTCCTCCTGGTTACCCAAAGAAGCGATGTTTCGCCTCTGTTCTAATGGAAATATAACACACATTGTTAGCACTGTCAACGGTCGAGTGCTAAAATATTTCGAAAATTGGGGGACGGTTCAGACAGGCTGTTATTATGTTGCGTTTCCGGCAGCAAAGCATCCTTCTTCGTGAGAAAAACATTGTCGGTCCGACTGAGAGATCGAAGAATGCACAGCATTCTTCTAGCTCGGAGGGCAGGACCGACGTTTTTCGATGAAGATGATGTTTGCGACGGATTCTAAACTTCGCTGCAGCCTGTCTGAACCGTCCCAAACACTAATTTACAGATTGAACAGCGCTCTGCACCACTCTCCCTCATAGGTGTGGATGACAGGGTACTCTCCGAACTCGTCCCTTATGATTCCGACACCCTCGTTCAGCCGGTTCTCAGTACCCGGAGTAATTTTCTTCGATGGGCTCGAGGCGGGCTGCTCGATCTCTGCGGTCGTCACCTTACGAATCTCCGGATCAGGGCAATACCATATTCCCTTCATTCCGATCTTCGAAGGTCCAAACACATCAAATGAGCGGTTGTCCCCCACAAAGATCGAGTTCTCCGGTCTGCTGCCCGCCTTAGCAAGAGAATACATATATATGTTTTTATCCGGCTTTTCGCAGCCGCACTCCTCGCTGGTCGTGAAGCTGTCAAAATAATCCCAGATCCCCAGTTTCTCCATCTTGATGAACTGAATTTCGGCAGTCAGGTTGGTACATATCCCCACATGAACACCTCTGCCGTGGAGATATTCAATAAGTTCCAGGATACCCGGCTCAAGTGCCATATTGTCAACAAAGGTATCCCAGTAAGCGTGGTACATTTTCATGGCGAACGGATGGATCGGCTTTCCCATGGTCTCAAGCACGCGCTGGAAACGGATCAGGCGGTTGTGGATTGCGGCATTGCCCTTGCCAAGTTCCCGGACGATATCCGCATTTGCAGCTTTGATCTTAGCGCGAAGCTCTTCGCGGGTGAGACCAAGGACCGGGCAGGCATAATCATAGACCGCCTGAATTCCGATCTTGTCCGGTATGTCATAGTTATATATGGTGCCGTCTAAATCAAATAGTACTGCTTCAAGCATAAAACCTCCTGTCAATCTGCAGCCTTTAGCATCCGGACGGTGCGCTCTATTCCGGCTTTAATATCGTAGCCGGCCTTCCAGCCGAGCTCCTGCAGCTTCGAACTGTCAAGTCTCGCCTTGGTCGCCTTCGAAAAGCCTGCAGCCTCAACGGCATCCGGAAGTTCGAACACGACCTTTCGTCCGCACGTGCCTGCGATCAGGGCAGCCAGATCCTTCAGCTGTATATCCGACGCTTCATCCGCGATATTGTAGGCTTCACCGCACGTCCCCCTGAGGAGAACAGTCAGAAGACCGGAGACCGCGTCTGCCACATATGTATAAGAATAATACTGAGTGCCCGCGCTCTTAAGCACTATGTCCTCATCCGCGATGGCCTTGCGGATGAACTGGGACAGGGCTTTCGTATCCGTCATGAGCAGACTGGGACCATAGGATCTTGTCAGCCTCGGAATGACCACGTCAAGTCCCTTCTGCCTGATATAAGCCTGACAGAGAGCCTCGCCGCACCGTTTGCTCTCAGGATATCCGGCACGCATTGTATTGCAGTTGATATACCCGCAGTAGTCCTCGTTGAACTTTTCTGTATCGCCGCGATTTTCGCCGTATATTTCATTGGAGGATGCAAATGCGACCCTGCGCGCCTCATGTTCTGCCGCAAATTCCAGCATGTTCATGGCTCCGATGATATTTGTCGTTACAGTTCCGATCGGGTCGGTCGCGTAGGCAACCGGATGTGTATTGCTGGCCAGATGGAGAACATATTCCACACGTCCCGCATCCTCAAAGGAGAGGGGCTTATTGATGTCTGCGCTTATAAATCGGAAATTCGGGTCGTTCAGGAATTCTCCGAATCTCTCTTGGGCCTTTTCTCTGTTTCTTCCGAGGGCCAGAACGCGGCAGTTAAGGCCGCGAGTCCGATTCAGATACATGATGGTATCGACCAGTACACTTCCGATAAGTCCGCTCGCTCCCGAGATAAGCATGGATGTATCTTTCAGTTCTTCCCACGGCAGATCGAGACCCGCAATGTACGCTATATCCTCCCTATACTCATCCATTTCATAAATTTTCATATATTCACCTCACACATAAAGAAGCTGATGTCCCGGCTTTGCAAGCCGCGGACATCAGCTTCCCGTTATTTCAGCCAGTTATCTCTATCCGCCTTGAGATAAGCCTTGAACATCTCAAGGTCATCTTTCGTTGTCAGTTTGATATTCTTATCGGATCCCGCCGCAAAATACAGCCTCTCGCCCAGCTCCACCATCATAGTGTTGGTGTAGGAAGAGCCGTATATACCGATTTCTTTCTCAAAGGCTTCGTGGTAAGCCCAGTCGAGTTTTCCGAACTTATATGCCTGCGGCGTAGAGACGCGGCGGAGTGTCTCTCTCGGAATATATTGTACGGTGGAGATCTCATCATCCACGATAAAGATCTGCTCATTATACGGTAGTGATGTGACAGCGTTTCCATACTGCTCGCATTTGATTATTACGTCGGACAGAACTGTCGCATCGACCAGCGGACGAATGCCGTCGTGGATGATAATGACATCGTCCGGACCACATTTGTCCTCAAGATTATACACGCCGTTCCTGATGGACTCCTGGCCGGTCTTTCCTCCGGACACGATCCACTTCAGCTTGTCAATATTGAACTGCTTTGCGTAAGCCCAGACAATATCGTGCCATCCGTCGATACATACGACCTCGATCGCGTCGATCTTCGGATGCTTCTGAAAACCTTCCAGCGTGTAAATCAGGACCGGTTTATCATATACATTTATGAACTGTTTCGGGATATCCTGTCCCATTCGGGTTCCTGACCCGCCCGCAATAATTACCGCTACGTTCATGGCATACCTCCCTGCGAAATCACTTTAACATTCACCGTCAAGCTTCATCAGCTCTGTAATAGATTATGCTGTTGTCCTTCTCTGTGACCTCCCGGAAGCCATACTCCTCAAGTATGTTCTCAGGTATGGACTTGTTGGCGTAGGTCACAATAAAATTCAAATCTTCCTTTTCGCACAGCTCAAGGAGCTTATCATAATTCGGCGTCCTTGACTCCAGCATCTTATAATAATATGAGTGGGTCCAATCATGGAACGTGATGTACCAGTGAATATTGCGACCGTAATACAGCTCAATATCACCGCTGTACTGCCTGACTTCACACAGATATTTGTCACGCATGATCGCCCGCGGATGATCATCCAGCTCCAACATTACATCACAGACTGCCTTTACGCCGCGGTCAAGCTTATCCGGCGTCCTGGCCTTCGTGAACTTGCCCTCACCGTACACATAGGTCCCGGCAATCATGATGATCAGCATGAATGATATAAATGCAACTGCGAGCTCCTTCTTTGCCCTGCATACCTTGATCATCTTTACGAAGAACAGAGAAATCAGGACCCCGTCCGGTATCATCCACAGGAATCTCCAGTAACTCATATCGGAAAACAGAAGGCTGATGCTGATTGGATTCATCGCCAGAACAATCGACATGATGATCGGAAATACAATTCTTCTTCTGTCTTTCTGGGATGTGACATAGAGGAAAACGCAGGAGACCAGGGCAAGTCCGAAAAATGCCCCGTCACCCACATATTTTGATCCCCATTCCATCATCTGAGCCATGATCTCATCCATGTCGTGTCCTCTTTATCGTAACGTATATCTCGGCGGGAGACGGCCCGCATCCGAAAGCTTGCAAATTTTGATTCCATGTACGGAATACGCATTCAGGCAGCAACCTTAACAATTGAATAGATTGCATAATACAGAATATTCGGCAGACATATCAGCAATCCCCACATAACGATCTGAGTGTTCTTTTTTTCAAGCGCGTAGACAAATGTAAAGCTTGCGACCATGATGCCTCCGATAATAATTCCCATGCCGGACAGCAGGCACATGGCAAGATTGAGCAATATGAGCAGCACATAGGGTGCTCTTTGTGTCAGATCCTGATAGACGTCGAGGAAGAGCATAATCATAGCCGGGATTCCGATACCCGCGACGATCGATTTCCCCTGCCACCCTCTGGTCATGAGGAAAGTCTCACCGCAGTACAGAGAATAGAATCCATATAGATTGATCATCCACACAAAAATGACGAACATGGCCTTGCTCATCCTCTCACCGGGAAACAGTCTCTCCGCAAGGGCATAATATACACAGGATGCAAGGATAACTACCTGTACGGGAATCAGTGAGTGGAAAGCCGCTACAGCCCTGATTCCGGTCCATCTGGCAATGCAGGCCGGATAAATTGCCCACGGTGACGTGACGTCCTTGGCCAGCTCGCCCTTCCAGTAGTCGAGCGGAGCCCCGGTCGCCGGGTCCGTGAGGAAAAGTTTGTTCGTCCTCAGCATATCGACTGCATTGACGACAAATCTCGAGTCGTCATCATCGGTGTGCTGCAGAACGATCGTATTGTACAGAATGAATGCGATGAGCGCAATCATTCCCGCAAACATTATTATGTCAGCAATATCCCAGCCCGCCGGCTCTGCTTTCGGCTGTATCTGCCCGCCGTACCGGATATCGATCCAGTATAAATACGCTCCGCAAAGAGCCATGATGATAATGTAAATCAGCAGAACATTTGCACATGCGGCAAATGAAAGACGAATCAGCACCAGCGGAACAAATATTAACTGACAGAATGCAAACTCCGAAAGCGTTCCGATCATGAAAGCCGACGAAATTGTATATCGTTTTTTAAGCAGTACGCAGATCGGAATTCCGCCCAGAGTCGGCAGAATAAGCATAAAAAGAACCGCTGCAGATATCTGTAATGCGTTCACGAATGACCTCTTCCCATTAGGTAATAAAACTCATACCAAAATATTTTATCACATCCCGGCGCAATATACCATACTTGACCTTACAGTGCCAGATAGTATTTTCCGATCAGATGTTTCATTCTGTTCGTTCTCTTCATACAGATTTCCCTGTAGAACAGAGCCAGACGATGCATCTCCCCCAACTCAGCGGAACTGATCATCTGTCCGCTGAATCTGGCTTTAAGACCTATTTCTGTCGCCCTCCTCCAGATTTCTCCCGACAGATCCTCCTCGTTTCCGGCAAAGTCCGCGAGCTGTTCCATATACCTGTACACAGCGATTGCCGAAGCATTCTTGTCACGGCTGTGAGTCCTTATTTTTCTGAATCTCAATCGAATCAGGCGGCTTGTCGGCACAAGAGCGAGCAGTATCAGGATGACCAGGAGCACGATCACAGCGCGGGCGATTCGCCTGGGGATCTCCAATCCGTTATCATCCCATCCGCCCGGTCTCATTTCACTCTCACCGTCCGGATGTGCATCCCGGGGATCGTCATTATTGTCAAGAGTCTCCCCTGTGCTCTCTGTCTCGGGAACAGGATCATTGTTCTCGCCGCCGACTGTAGTCGGCGCAGGAGCCAGACCGGCAGGTCTCACCAATTCCATCCGTTCATGTGCGCTGTGCGGCACAGCCGCAAGTAAAACAAGAAAACTACAGCAAATGACGGGTACGATGAAGAGCGACGGACCGATGAGTTCATCTGCATCGAACATCAGCAGGGACCAGAAGAGGCAGAGCATAATAAGGTACATATAGCCGGGTATAATGCCGATCGCGACGGAGACAGCGGGGAATATGCCGGTAAACAAAATTGCCGGTATGATTCTGCGGATTTTTTGTCCGAGAAGCCATGTGAGCAGAAAGGCTGTCACCGCTCCGAAAAAGGCAAATGCATACTGAGCCTCCGCACCGTCCGAAAGCTCCGCAATAGCTCCCGCACCCTCGGAACCGGCAAGGACATAGCGCGACGCAATCTCGCGTATACCCTCCGCTGTGAGAGGCCCCCGCACAAGGCCGAAGATAAGGCACAGGGCGGCTTCAAGAGCCGCGCAGTATGGGTGGCAGCCGGTGCGGAGCATGGCGTACGTGAACAGCACGCTGGCCAGTGAAACGGCAATATCAAAGATGCCGGTTCCGAACGAGAATCCAAGGCCGCTCATAAGACAGCCCAGTGCTCCGACAGTGCCGAGAAAAGTCATAAGTGCGCGCATAATAAATACGGAGAGCTCATGTCTCTCCCCCAAAAGGCCTCTTCTCTTTGCGACTTCACCTTCTGTCATTCATTCTCCTTGATCTTTTGGATCCATGCCTATATTACAAGAGACGAGAGAACTTCCCCGAGGTCTCTCCCCGAGGCAGGAATAATCTCCATGCCCGGTATCTCGGGCGAATTCTCCTCACTCTCACCTGTAAAAACCGCTGTCACACTGACCTTATCCGTGCTGACCGCGTACATTATGTGTTCAGCATCTGCACGTTCTCTGGCAAAGCACAGGAGCCTCTGTACTCTTCCGATCCTCACGTCCATGCCGTGAGACAGCGGATCCCTGCCGCTCTCCATGACGCCGGCTGCAGCCTCGTAGAAGGATTCCTCATCGCATACACTCATCTCCGCAAGGCCTGACGGTCCATCCTCACTCAGCCACGCGATGACGTGACTCAGACCGTTGGCATTCAAAAACGAGGAGACCGCGAAGACCGCTGTCAGCACTTCCTCACACTCCTCAATCGAACAGGACCAGTCGGGCAGTACCGGAAGCAGCATAAGGCGGCTGCCCACGGGATAACTTCCCTCACGCACGACGAGCTCTTCTTTCTTGGCTGAGAGCTTGTGATGGATGGATGAAATCGGATCCCCCTCGCGGTAACTGCGTATCTCATAGACTTCGGTGTAGTCCCGCCCGGGTCTGCTCTGCGCATAGACATTGCTCTCAAAATCTTCTCTGAGAGTGCTCTCGGTCAGAGGATCGATGTCAGGAAGCTTTGGCATGACCGTGAATGAACAGCGGTCATGGGAAGCCTTTCCCGGTATGGCCAGAAGCCAGAGATAGTCATACAGCTTCAGCTTTTCGATCCTGCAGGTAATTCGCCCGCAATGCTCGGCGCTTACGAGGCATGCGGTCATCTGCTCTTTGCGCTCCGTCACAAAGCGCATTTTCTCTGTGTGGATCTTACCTTCGAGTTCATAGTTTATGAGCAGATTCATACGGACCCGCGCTCCTCCCAGCCTTGCGGGGTTCTTTACCCTGACGTAGACACGCAGTTCGTCCCCTACTTTCGCCTTTGTTGTGTCCGGATTCTCGATGGCAGCCTCCAGCGAAAGACCGGAAACACAGGTCAAAGCTACAGACATGACAGGAAGGAAAAGTACATTGAGAAGCATAAACAGAGAAATGAAATCTGTGCAGAACGCATAAAAAAGCAGCGCGGCAATCAGTATGCATATATACTCCGCTCTTCTTTGTGCCATAACCGCTTCCTCTTATTTCATTGTGATCTTTGGTTCAGGCACGGACGCCAGAATATCCGTCAGTACAGCCTCGCCGGTCACTCCGTGCACGCGGGACCTCGATGTAAGTACCAGGCGATGAGCAAGAGTCATCCGGCAGACCTCAGTGACATCCTGCGGGATAACGTATTTTCGGCCCTTTAGCCACGCATTTGCCCTGGCCATCCTGGAGAGGGCAAGCGTGCCGCGGGGGCTGATTCCAAGGCTCAGAGCCTCAGACACCCGGGTCGCATGAGCTATGCGGACCATATAAGCTAATATCTCGTCGGCAACAAATACATTACCGACTTCCTCCCGCATAGCAAGAATCTGACCTGCTGACGCCACCGGATTTATATCTGCTATCGGATTTCTGCTCTGTCTGCTCTTCAAAATGTCGATCTCATCCATCGGTCTGGGATATCCGATGGACAGCCGAATCAGAAAACGATCCAGCTGGGATTCCGGAAGCAGCTGCGTACCGGCTGATCCGGCGGGATTCTGTGTCGCGATGACCGTGAAGGGCTGCGGGAGCACATAAGTCGTTCCGTCGACAGTGACCGCTCCCTCCTCCATGGCTTCAAGCAGTGCACTCTGTGTCTTACTGCTGGTTCTGTTGATCTCATCTGCCAGGAACAGATGGCTCATGACCGGACCGGGTCTGTATTCGAACTCATTTGCAGCACGGTTGAATGTGGTAAATCCGATAACGTCGGACGGCATGACATCCGGTGTGAACTGCATCCGGCGGTAATCCATGGAAAGTGCCCTGGAGAAGGCCATGGCCAGAGTCGTCTTGCCGACTCCCGGTACATCCTCGAGAAGTATATGGCCTCCAGCAATCATCGCAAGCAGCACAGATCTTGTGACATCATCTTTGCCGACAAATGCTTTTTCAACTTCAGCAAGTACTTTTCCCGCAACTGTTCTCATACAATTCTCCCAATCATGATATAATGCGGCAGTCCATCAATATTATTACTCCTGCCGCTGATTATCAGACTATACCACATGGAATTCGAATATGCAACTTTAACGAAAGCGGGGCATCTATCCGAGATCGGGCAGGTGCCCAGCTGTGCAGTTCGGACAGGCTGCAGCGAACTGTAAAACCCGGCCGCAAACATCATCTTCATCGAAAAGCGTAAGTCCTGCCCTGCGAGCTTATGAAACGCTTACGCGTTTCCTGATCTCTCGGTCGGACTTACAATGCTTTTCTCCTGAAGAAGGATGCTTTGCTGCCGGGCGCGAAGTTCAAAAACAGCTTGTCCGAACTGTATAGCGGCGCACCTTTCCGATTCCGGATGAGAGCCCCGTTTTAGACTATTCATTCGATATAAAGCAGGCTACAGTTCAGACAGGCTGCTATCATAGTTCGTTAACGGAGCAAACATCCATCTTCGTGAGAAAAACATTGCCGGTTCGACTGAGAGACCAAAAAGCTTTAGCTTTTTTGGCTCGCAGGGAAGAACCGGCGTTTTTCGATGAAGATGGTGTTTGCTCCGAATCAGATAGTACGCACAGCCTGTCTAAACTGTCACTTCCGGGTAAACGGCGCAATATTCAACCAAGGCGTTACCAGATGATGAAATCGTCCATGACCGACGGTTTCAGCGACCATATCTTCATGTCACAGTCAGCTTTGATCCTGAATTCATTCTCCCACGGGTTCGGGAATACACGGGTCGTGAACACGGCATCGCCGTCATTGACAAATATTTCCATCGAGCTCTTGTCAATAAAAATCCGAAGCTGTCGGAGCCCGTTCTCCAGCGGTCTGGAGCGGCTCTCACCCTGCTCCACGTTAAAGCGTTTGTCAAGACCGGAGCGGTCAATCGTTATCTTTTTGGCTGTATCGTCATAATCGATTGAGATGCCTCCGCTGCCATCCGCTTTGGTAAAGAGACGGAAGGACGCATCCCCGGGTCTTGTGTTGATCAGAAGTTCGCAGACACGCGGCATCCTGCCGTCCGAAATATCGATCTCCTCATCGCGGAGTTCCGCAAGTTCCGCGATCGGCTGCTGAATAAGTCTGCGGTCGCGGATGCGAAGCTCTCTGGGCAAAGTCAGGCACCCGGACCAATCCTCCTCATCTGTCGGGTAGGATGCATCCGGAAGACCCATCCACGCTGTGCAGATTGCCTTATTAGGATCCGGAAGGTGATTCGCGCATCCCGCTGCATAGGAGTCAAATCCGAAGTCAAGGACATGGAACTGGCCGTCATGATTGAATGTCAGGGTATCCCAGTCCATCACACCGAGCAGATAGCCGCTGTGGTGGACAGTTCCGCCGCGTCCCGGAAGCAGGAGGTGCTGCGGGCACAGAAGCAGCACGTCCTGATTTCCTATATGCTCAATTGCAGGGCACTCCCACATATCGCCGAAATTCTCATAACCCGGCACCTTTAGTTCACCTATAAAATCCCAATTTTCGGAAAGAGTGTCTGACTGATAGATGATAATGCAGCCGTGTTTGTCCTTTGTCTGTGCTCCGAGCAGAATATAGTATTTATTCCTCTCTTTATGGTAATACAGTTTAGGGTCACGCTGATGTTCCGTATAGTTCGGATTCGGGCCGAAAAGCGGCCACGGCAGTTTGGCATTCCTGCCATCATCGTACAGCTTCACCATGCACGTGTTCGAAGTGCGTTTCCAGTCCTCATCTCGATGATTCCCGGTGTAGAACAGGTGGATCGCGTCTCTCCCCGGCCATGCGGACCCGGAGTAGATGCCCTTGTTATCCATATCACAGTCCGGCTTGATGCACACGCCAACATTGTACCAGTTGACCAGATCCCTTGAACAGGTATGATACCAGTATTTCAGTCCATGGACTGCCCCCCATGGACACCACTGATAAAACAGATTATAGACACCGTCATGCCATACAAAACCGTTCGGGTCATTCAAAAGTCCGGTCGGCGGCTGGATATGATACGTCTGCCTGTAATCAGATTTAACAATTCTCTCATGTAATTCCCGAATCTCTTCCGGGTCTTTCAGAACGCGGTACCTTTCTTCTTTTGTCCATTGTCTCATCAAGAAACACCTCCTCCGATGTTTTTTCTGAATATATAGACTATATTATCACTTACATTCTATTGATTCAACAAAAAAGAACTCGTGCGATTCATTATGAAAAAACTGCTTCGTTTCTACGCTGAAATGCATAGATTCCGAAGCAGTTTTCGATTACAAATAATTATTCTGTTGTTATTCGGCGACCGATTCATCCTGCGGAACCGCAGCATCCGCCAGACCTGAATCAGTTCCTGCAGTGCCGGTGCTGCCGACTGCCGAGGCTGAAGGCGGATCGATAATCTTTAAGGAGACCTGAGCACTGCCTGTGGTCACTTCATCTTTCGAGATGGCAATCTCACCGGATTTGATTTTGGCAATTACCGTGTCAATATCGCCCTGAGTCAGGGCATTCATGTCTGAATAATCAATAGCAAGTTCCACGCTGTCATCCGCGATGCCGTAGTAAACCAACTCTCCGCCGCGGAATGTCTTATCACCCTCAAAATCACGGATGATCGCTTTGCTTATTCCCTCGTAGGACGGCATGACCGAAAAGAGACAGGTGGCATTTTCTTCCCGAAGATCCGCGCCCCCGGAAATGAACGGCATGTTCTTCACTGCCGCGGCTTTTCCGACCGCGATGCCGATATTCTCACCGACCGTAAAGATTATTTCCGTGCCGTTACCGTACAGCTTAAGAGCATCGGACATACGAAGAGGTGTCAGCTCATCCGACCCTGAATACACGCCGGTGATCGCGACTGCGTCATTGCCCAGACTCATCTCCGAGGCAGCTGCAACGCAGCCCTGGATAAAGCCGCCGACATAGCGGATATTCAAATCATTTTTTTCGCCGGCAATGAATGCCAGCTTTCGAGAACCGTTCTTTACTGCAGCGTAACCCGCCAGAAATCCCATGTCTTCATACGCGGCACTCGCGCACATGGTGTTATCTCTGATCTCTTCACTCTCACCCTCTGCTTTTCTGGGAACCCCATCAATCAGAGCGTACTTGATTTTTCTGTGATTTTTTTGCGCGTTCCATACGGGAATCTCCATATCTTCCCCGTATGTTACAGCCAGCTTTATCTTGTCGTCGGATACCTGCTTAAAAACATCCTCAAGCGCTTCTTCCGTGTTGTCCGCTGCGACGTATACCCGGGAAATATATCCCGCATCCGCAGCTGACTGCTCCACAGCGGCCTGTACCATAGCCTCTGTGCTTCCTGCTGCAGGATCATGGAGGAATGTGACCGCATATCTCGGTGTGTCTGCGCTGTCGCCGCATGCCGCCAGAAATGCACCCAGTACACCGACCAGAAGAAATGTTAAGAATCTTTTTCGCAATTTAATGCACTTCCTTTCGAAATCATATTATTCTTTACTGACCGAAGAGGAATTTCATTACCTGCTCAGCTGACATTTTCTGCAGTCCATCCGGATCTTTGAGGATACCGCTGCCGTTTACCACCCAACGGGCGATAGTAACGTTTGATGTATAGCCGCTGCCGACAGTCCTGATATCATACGGCCAGTTCGGTGCAAGAAGCTTCATATACTTCTTGGCAAGAATTGTAGCCTGTCCGCCCGTTCCGCTGATCTGGACTCCCTTAGGCGATGAGTGTACAAGGAGAATTGTCTTGTCACTGCATGTACCGAGACTGATCCAGACATGTCCGTCCATACTTACAACATCGCCGGGACGGAATGTCGTTGTCTTGGTTGCCCAACCCTTCTTGATATAAGTCGGCGCAACGGTCGTTGACTGATAGACCATATAGGCCTGATCGTTCTTCGTATACATTGTATTATAAAGAGTCCATGCTGCAAAGCCCGAACAGTCAAGACCTGCGAAAAATTTGAAGCGATATTTTTTATAGTCATAGTCAGCTTTCGCATAATTATTGTAGAAAGTCTGCCATGATTTCTGGTAACCTATCTTGCTCGAATCATTCGTGGCAGCGGTATCGCCTCCCCAGCCGCCGCCCCAGATATAGAGCGTGCGTCCTGCCGGGACAAATGCGTTGTGCAGGTAAGATGTCAGCGTCTTCTTTCCGTTAATGGTCGTCTTAAAATCCGAACTGCCTGAAGACGTAGAGACCTTGCTGCCGCGGGCACCGTTCGCGTCGACATAATAACCGTCGACAACTGTCGATTTCACGAGATTGCCGTTGCCGTCAAAATAGTAATACTTACCGCTGATCTGGACCCATTTGTTCCTGGCAGCTGCGCCATTTACATAATAGGAACGTTTTCCGGCTGTTGTAGTTCTCCAGCCATCGGCAGGAGTCGTCGGCACAAGAATAAATTTCTGCCTCTTCGAATTATTCTTACTCTCTACACAGACATTGGAATAATTCGTAAAACTTCCGTTCTGTACGGACAGAGCTGTGCCGCCGGAAGATATGATGTAGTAACTTCCGTCCGCATCGCCTGTCGGGACAAATTTCCACTTCTGTGTTGACCTGGAACTCTTGCCGTACTGGACTGCGTTTGTCCCGCTGGCTGTCTTTGCTCCGTATGTGTCGAGGACCTTGCCCGACTTGATATTCGCAATATAATACGTCCCGTCGGAGTTGGCGATCAGATTGAATTTCTGGCAGTTCTCGCCGATCTTCACTGAATAGATAACAACATTTCCATTGTTATCCATAGTGCCGGTCTTAATATGCAGCGCGTATGAATAAGCGCCTGCGGTTCGGATCGAGAATGTTCTGGCTGTCGGAGCTGCCGGAGTCGCCGCCTTGAAATTCCATTTCTGGGCATTGGATGAACCCGGGTTGACAGCCACAAGGTTCGTGCCGCTCGCCGTCTTCGCACCGCTCACGGAAATATTTCTGCCGTTCTCAAGGCTGTGGATCGTATAGTGTCCGCCTGAGCACTTGATGACCCACTTCTGCGCATTGACGTTCGCAGGAGACGTCTGGATGATCTGTGAGCCGGACAGGGCAAGGTTCTTTCTGGAATTCTCGTTAGTTATAGTATAAACAAAGTTGGCTTTGTCCACACAGGTGATAACAAATCTCTGCTCATTCCTGTTAGCAGCAGTTGCTATCTCGGCGCACGCGCCCTTATAGACCGATGCGCCCTCGATCTGCATATCAAGCTTGCTGCCGAGGGCCGAGTTCACGGCATAGACACCGTTCGAAAGGCGATATGCAGCCGCCTCAGAACTCTTGCTGATATTCCAGTACTGCGGTGCGCTGCCCACGAAATTTACATTCTGAACATTAGCCCCCGCACTCTTGGAGCTCCCCTGCGTAGCCAGTACAATATGTGATGCCTTGCTGTTAGAGATCACATACTTGCCTGTACTCTTATCCTTTTTGATATGCCATTTCTGTGATGAAGCACCGGAGTAACTATACTGGTAGATATTCGTGCCGTTGGCTATCGTCGAGGAAGCAGCTGTGAGTGCCTTTCCGGAATGCGGATTGACAATTGAATAGAGACCGCTTCCCAGAGATTTTACATAAAAGACCTGTCCTTTTCCGTTAGAATTCTTGGCAATACGTATGTTGGCATTATTTGCCGTACTTGCGCCGGCAACTTCAATGACATTTTCCGGTGCGGCATTTAATGCAAATGTATAATAACCCGTGCTGATTCTTGCGTCAGCCAGCCTTGACTCAGCCAGGACCATTCCTGTAATCGGAACAAGTCTCCACTGCTGCCTGTGATAAGTTGAAACTGATTTGCTGACCTGGATATTTGTACCGTTTCCGGCTACACCTCCGGCGACCTCCATCGCCTTGCCGGACGACTTGCCGCTCCGCAGCTGAAAATAGCCGGATTTGGATCCTCTCACCGCATACCAGCGCTGAGATTCCGATGTAGACGCTTTGGCCTGCTGGACGTTCGAGCCGGACACCGCTGCGCGAAGTCCTGAATTATAATTAGTGAAATAATATCCGCCGTGACCGTCCGACTTGACATAGAAAGCCTGAGAATAATACCCTTTTTTTGCGCAAAGAGTGATATTGGCGCCCGAACTTGCGGAACCGCCCGCCACGCCGAGTACGTATGAAGAGCTGAGCGCCGATTCGATAAAATACAGGCCCTCCGAAAGGGTTGCGCCGACCAGTTCTTCCTCTTCTTCCGCCGCAAGTCCGCTTTCGGTGTCCTCTGCTCCGGCTGTCTCATCCTGAGACTCAGTGCTTTCAGTATCAGCCGAGAGACTGCTCTCCGTATCCTCCGGGAAGCTCTCCTCATCCGTGATGCCGTCAGGGATGCTCTCATTCACATCCTCCGGGAGAATGACCACTGCATCGTCCGTGACTTCCTCTCCCTCATCCTCATAGAAGTCATCAGCTATACTCTCCGCGGAGTCGATTCCGTCTAATACTTCACTGTCCTCGTATACTTCAGTGTCAGTGCTCTCAGCACTGCCGGCATATTCTTCTGTAACAGCGCTGTCCGTAAGCTCTGCTTCCGCGGCATTGACCGGAGTTATGACCGTCACCGCTATAAGTATCAGGGCCAAAAGCAATCCAAGCGCTCTGCATAGTTTGTTCTTACCCATCGTCGCTCCCTTCCGTAAATATACCTTATTAATAATCATATCCGAAATTTTTACCTATGAATAATCACATTATACAACACGGGGGGATTGTTATCAAGCAACGAGGTCAAGATTGCTACACATTCCCTTAACAAATTTCTTTTTATTTTTTAACAATTTTTAATAATTATTAACAAATTGTTTCAAAAAAGGCGCGGACTTGCGTCCGCGCCTGGCCTTGCATAAATTCAGTTGCTTACTTGCGGCTGCCCCTGTTGCTTGAGAGAAGTCTCAGGATATACAGGAACAGGTTGACAAAGTCGAGATACAGCTGCAGAGCCGAGAAGATCGAAGCCTTCTCGAGGATCACGGAGTCTCCCATCCGGCAGTAATACTCATAATTCTGTCTGATCTTGGCAGTATCATAAGCAGTGTAACCGAGGAAAATCGCAATGCCCAGGTAGCAGATCATTATGTTGAAAGCACCGAGGTTCAGGAACATTCCCAGAACACCTACAATGATCAGCATGATGAGACCGCCAAAGAGCAGCGGACGAATCGAATCAAGTTCCATCTTGAAGATCAGGCTTGCCGCTGCCATTCCTCCGAAGAGAACAGCCGTTGCCGCAAATGCGTAAATCAGGATCGTAAGATCAAAGATCAGGAAATACATCGAGAATGTAAGACCTGTCAGCGCCGCGTAGACGAGGAACAGCACTCTTGCCGCGCCCACGCTCATCTTATGGATACGCGCGCTCAGAAAAACGACAACGCCGAGTTCAGCGATCGTTATAAATATGAGGGCGAGTCTGCCGCCAGTCATGAATAAAGTAACAACGGCACCTGAAATATACGCGCCGAAAGCTACCGCAAATGTGACCAGAAGTCCCAACGCCATCCATCCGTATGTCCTTGCGATGTAGGAGCTCAGGCTGAGGGCCGGTGCTGCGTAGCCGCCGTAACCTCTCTGCATTGTGTCCATGTCGTAATTATAATATTCTGTATTTCTGTCATTCGGATATTCATTATAGTTATCCATAACACTCCTCCTTGCCGGGCGCATATACGCCCTTTTGTGTTATAGATATAATAACACAAATGCATCGCCCGTCAATTTAACAAAATATTAAATCTGTGATAATTCGGTGAACGCTTGTTACAGTTCAGACGGGCTGCTCTTAAATTACGTTTCCGGCAGCAAAGCATCCATCTTCGTGAGAAAAACATTGTCGGTCCGACTGAGAGATCGCGAAATGCGCAGCATAAACAAGCTCGCAGGGAAGGACCGACGTTTTTCGATGAAGATGATGTTTGCGCAGGATCCCGAAACTCCGCTGCAGCCCGTCTGAACTGTCGCGAACACTTACCGTTCCCTCATGGCAGGATGTCTTACAGGAAATGTGCTCTGAGTTCCTCGGCAGTCCTCGGTGAGAGGTAAGCCGGCGCGATATCGAACACGGTCTTGGCACCTGTCACACCCTCATTGTTAAGACGCACGATCGCTCTGGCAAATGCCGCAAGCACCGAACCCGTGAACTCCGGATTGGAATCCAGGGTAAGGCTGTATTCGATGACATGCTTCATCCCGTCTTTTCCTGTCTCGCCCGAGCAGATCACGCTGCCGCCGTGAGGAAGACCGCTGTGGTTCTTCTTCATCTCCTCAGCGGAAATGAAATATACTGTCGTGTCATAGTCGGCAAAATAGTTCGGCATTGTCACGATTTCTTTCTCGATTCTCGCAAGGTCAGCGCCTTCCTCGGCAACGACGAAGCATTCGCGCGTGTGCTTCTCACGTGTCGTCAGAGTCGGATTGGCTCCGGAGCGCACTTTATTCAGAGCTTCCGGGACCGGTATCGTATACTGACGCGCGTCGACGACGCCCTCTATCCTGCGGATCGCATCAGAATGTCCCTGGCTGACACCTTTTCCCCAGAACGTGTATGCCTGACTGCCGGGAAGTACCGAGTCTGCATAAATCCTGCTCAGAGAGAACATGCCCGGATCCCAGCCGCATGAAATAATGGCGGTTTTGCCGGCAGCTTTGGCCTTTTCATCGACATTTGCGAAGTGCTTCGGAATATTGGCATGTGTATCGAACGAATCGACAACATTATACCATGCGGCATATTTCGGAGTCATCTCCGGAAGGTCCGTTGCGCTTCCGCCGCAAATCACAAGTACATCAATATCCTCCGCACCGCTTTCAAGGCAGTCCGCGCTCTTTACCGGGACTCCCTCCGTGCGGATTGAAAGAGAAGCAGGATCTCTGCGGGTGTAGACAGCGCACAGTTCCATGTCCTCATTCTTATTGACCGCAGCCTCCACGCCGCGCCCAAGATTTCCGTAACCAAGAATACCAACTTTCATACTAGATGCCTCCTCTCATAAAATCCTTTAAGTATTATACCCACTCCTCAGCCAGCTCGTAAATCAGTTTTTCGGATTTCTCCCAGCCGAGACAGGGATCCGTAATAGACTTTCCGTAGCAGTGTTCGTGTTCATCCTGACGTCCGTCCTCAAGATAACTCTCGATCATAAAGCCTTTGACCAGATTTCTGATATCCGGAGAGACCTTACGGCTGTAACAGACATCCTTTGCGATGCGCCTCTGCTCAAGATACCGCTTACCGGAATTGGCATGATTCGTGTCGACGATAACTGCAGGGTTGGCCAGTTTCGTCTTCTCATACATATCGGAGACAAGCATGAGATCCTCATAATGATAGTTCGGATGATTGTTGCCGAACTTATCGACGTATCCGCGCATGATCGCATGGGCGAGCGGATTGCCGGGGCTTGTCACTTCCCAGCCCCTGTAAAGGAATGTGTGTCTGCTCTGAGCTGCTTTGATTGAATTCATCATGACTGTGAGATCTCCGCCGGTCGGGTTCTTCATGCCCGCGGGAACACCTATGCCGGCTGCCACGAGCCTGTGCTGCTGATCCTCGGATGATCTCGCGCCGACCGCCACGTAGGACAGAAGGTCTGAGAGGTATCTGTGATTTTCCGGGTACAGCATCTCATCCGCACATGTGAACCCCATCTCTTCGGCAGCCCGCTTGTGCAGTCTTCTGATAGCCAAAATTCCTTCAAGCATGTCAGGGGCTTTTTCCGGGTCGGGCTGATGCAGCATGCCCTTGTAGCCGGTCCCGACTGTTCGAGGCTTGTTCGTATAAATTCTTGGAATTATGACGATCTTGTCTGCCACCTTATCCTGGACGTCGCGAAGCCTTGATATGTACTCAATAACCGGGTCCTCATGGTCAGCGGAGCAGGGGCCGATGATCAGAAGACACCTTGGATCTCTTCCCTCGAAAACATTCTTAATGATTTCATCTCTCTCCGCCTTAAGCTTCTCTACAGCTTCCGTGATCGGATACTGCTGCTTCACCTCCAGAGGTGTCGGCAGCTTTCTGTAGAATATCATATCCATCTTTTCCATAAATATCTCCTCCGGGATAACAGTTCAGGACATCGCGGAAACTGCGCCCGCTTTAATAATGGGATAATAATAGCACCTCAATTTCGATTTCACAAGTACTTTCTTGCTTTAAATCGCTAAATTTTTCATCTCAGCAGATATACTTCTGCGTACCTGTTGAACCGCTCCGAATACTCGTCCTCCACATTGTCAACGAATATATCCAGCCAGTCGGAGTTATACATGGCGCTTCCGCCGTAATCCTCAAGGATATATACATAGCCGTCCACCATAAGCCTGTCGCCGAAAACAAGTCCGAGTCTCTCACAGGTCTGCTGCGACACAGCGACTGTCCGTCCCGCGACCAGAGGCGCTCCGCTGGCTGTCTGACCGACGTAAGGTCCCTGATCCTCGGGCGTATCCATATAGGCTGTGAGTCTCCAGAGACCAAGGTCCGTGACCGTGGAGTACTCCCCTACATCTGTCTGCACCTGCTGCCCGGGAACCGGAGAAACCGGTTCATTACCCACGTGAACTCTTCGCACAGCTGTCTGACTGACACCGTCAGTTCCCGTCAGATGGTATGAGATAAGGTACTCCCCCTCTTTCGTCGTATCCAGTGCGCTCATATCCGGCTCGACCTTTGCAATCTCATCATCACAGACAACATTCTCCATCGGATCGAAATCCCCGCCGACCGGAACATACACCGCCCCCTCCATACCGTAGAGGAATTGCTCGAGATCATGACGCACCTTCACATGTATAGTCATATTCTCATCTCTTCCATCCGCGCCGACGATCATATATGTCAGATCGTATGTGCCCGGAATAGCGAAATCACACTCACCGGTGTCCGCTGTCACGTCCAGGACCGAGTCATCCCACTGAATACCTGCCATGACATCCGGAACCATGCCTTCGATGATCGCAAAATCCCGGATTCCGGTCACATGGTCAGCCAGTCTCTCCGGCTCCGGGGAAGGTTCCGGCACGGACTCCGACTCTGATGAAGCCGGGACAGTCTCGGAATCCGCAGGAAAAGAATCAATGACAGCGATGCTCTCCGCACCGGACGCCGGCATGCTCTCCGCCTGACTTTCCGTCTGTTTTTCCCTGCTTCTTGTCCCGAGCATCATGCCGATCCATATGGCGAACGCCATAAAAAGAATCGCCGCCCCCGCGATCATACCGGTCGTGATATATTTCTTCTTCATATGCACACCTGCTCCTTGCAAAAGATGAAAGAGGCTGCCGCGGCAGCCTCTCACGGGACACAGAGTCCTTTCATTCAAATCACATTCGCGAGACCAGACATGGGATCCGGGTCAGCGCCGACTGACATCTTCCGGGCCGAATCCCTCTGATCCGATATTACAGTTCGCAGTTCTTTACGGTTCTCGGATACGGGAGTACGTCTCTTATATTGGACATTCCTGTAAGGTACATGACACATCTCTCAAAACCGAGGCCGAAGCCGGAATGGCGGGTCGTGCCATACTTGCGGATATCAAGATAGAAGCTGTACTGGTCGGTATCCATTCCCAGTTCATTCATACGGGCAAGCAGCTTATCGTAGTCTTCCTCTCGCTGGGATCCGCCGATGATCTCGCCGATTCCCGGGACCAGGCAGTCCATGGCAGCGACAGTCTTTCCGTCCGGGTTCAGCTTCATATAGAAAGCCTTTATCTCCTTCGGATAGTCGGTGACAAAGACCGGTCCCTTGAAGACCTCTTCAGTCAGATAGCGCTCATGCTCAGTCTGGAGGTCGACACCCCATTTGACCGGGTAGTCGAACTTCTTTCCGGACTTCTGAAGAATATCGATAGCTTCAGTATATGTGACATGACCGAATTTCGCGTTCGCGACGCCGTGCAGGCGCTCAAGAAGTCCTTTGTCAACGAACTGGTTGAAGAAAGCCATCTCTTCCGGTGCGTTCTCGAGGACATAATTGATAATATACTTGATCATGTCCTCAGCGACTTCCATATCATCCTCGAGGTCCGCAAATGCCATCTCAGGCTCGATCATCCAGAATTCCGCCGCGTGGCGGGCTGTGTTGGAGTTCTCGGCACGGAAAGTAGGTCCGAATGTATAAACATTGCGGAACGTCTGGGCGAAGGGCTCGACGTTCAGCTGTCCGGAGACGGTCATGTTCGTCATCTTACCGAAGAAATCCTTCGAGTAGTCAACCTTGCCGTCCTCGGTCATCGGCAGCTTGTCGAGCGGCAGCGTAGTTACCTGGAACATCTCGCCGGCGCCCTCTGCGTCCGAGGATGTGATGATCGGAGTGTGTACGTACACGAAGTCCCTCTCCTGGAAGAACTTGTGTATCGCATAGGCGATCAGGGAGCGGACGCGGAATACTGCCGTGAAGGTGTTCGCACGGGTGCGGAGATGCGGCATTGTGCGCAGGAACTCAAGCGTATGGCGCTTCTTCTGGATCGGGTAATCCGGGGTTGACGGACCCTCCACGAAGACGCTGTCCGCCTGGATCTCGAACGGCTGCTTTGCGTTCGGGGTCGCGACGAGAGTACCTCCGACGATGACTGCAGAGCCGACATTCAGCTTGCTGATCTCCTGGAAATTTGGGAGCTTATCACCGAAAACGATCTGCAGAGTGTTATAGTAGGATCCGTCATTAAGGACCATGAAGCCGAAATTCTTTGACCCGCGGATACTGCGTACCCAGCCTCCGACTTTGATCTGCCGATCAATATACTTGTCTGTCTCTTTGAACAATTCTCTTACTGTAACCAGTTTTTCCATAACATTTCTCCATCCAGAAAATTTGTGCTTTACTGATTTTATCCCAAGAGGCATGGAAATGCAACTATACAAATAGTCTAATCTCCGGCGGATCGTAGCCGTGCAGCAGTTCAGACACAAAAAAAAGGCCTCCCGGCCAATCATTCTCATAAACAAATTTTCAGGGCTATCTGATCGTCCGTGATTCGTTCAGATAGCCCCTTTAATGAATATTTAGAAGTTTCACTTTATAACCTCCTTTACCTTATTAAATTAAGATCAGTCCTAAGACTTTAACCATCCATTGGAATATCCTCCAGATATTGGGTCTGCCTCAAGTAACGGTTTAAGTAATGTTATCAATGTTTTCACTTTAGGATTCTTGAAATCTTCCGGATTCTTTAAACCAGTATCCCGTATTCCTGATTTCCCTTTGAGGAACTCCTGATTCCTGTATTTAATTCCTCCTCTTAGGAGTAATTATTGAGATTCTCAAGATTCTGATCGTCGGGACTTACTCTAAAGTTTCCTTCCTTTCTTGTTACTTGTGGATATAATCCAATGAATTAGGCATCCAAGGGACTGTCCTCCTTTTCTTAAGTTCTTAAATTTTGTAATGTCTTTTTCTTTTGATGATGTTATTTTACTTTATACTTCCGTTATTGTCAATAGTTTTTCAATTATTTTTTCATTGCAGCTTAATATTCAGAATATTTATGCAACATATACTACTAAGAACTCCCCCGAAGCCTTTTCGGGGGAGTCGTCTGACTTGTACTTAAATTATCCAAATCATAATCACTTACCTTAGCTGATCTGCGCAAAGCAGAGGCTGCAGGTATCATTTCTCGAACGGGAATGTATAGGGCAGATGATACATATCGCGCACAGCGATAAAGTCCTTCTGTACTCCCTCACCCATCGGAACGCCCTTGTCCTTTCTGATCTTCCAGACATCCCACTCTTTCTCACCGGCCGTGTAGATCCGCTCCTCTCCGGGAGCCTTCTTAGAAGCGCGCAGCCCTCGGCAGATATCTCCGCACTTCTTGCGGAACACGTCTCCTCCCATAAAGAAATCCGGGTTGATGACAATAAAGAAATGTCCGAGGTGAATCGGCTGCTTAGTGCCGTCCGGTGCCTTGTTAGTGATGTCCTTCATGAAGCAGGAATCCGAAAGAGCCGCGGACAGGATCTCGACCACCGCAGCATAGCCGTAACCTTTATAGCCGGCCATCTCTTCACCGACGCCGCCGAGCGGTGCCAGCGCAGCTGTGCCTCTGACCAGTTCATCAAGGATCCTGGCGCTGTCCGTCATCGTCTCGCCCTGCTGATTAATGACCATACCTGCCGGGGTCGGCTTGCCCTCACGCGCATAGTACTCGATTTTGCCTCTCTGAACAGTGGATGTGGCGCAGTCCAGTACGAACGGAAAGTCTTCATCTGTAGGGAATGCAAATGTAAGCGGATTTGTTCCCATCATATTCTCGACACCGAATGTCGGCGCAATGGAAGGCCGGGCGTTGGTGCCGGTAATACCGAGAAGTCCCTGTTTCGAAGCCATCATCGGCCAGTAGCCGGCTATGCCGTAATGAGATGAGTTTCTCATTGCTCCCATCGAAATGCCATAAGTTTTGGCCTTCTCGATCAGCGAAGTCATCATTTTATAGCTTGCCACCATACCCATACCGTCATGGGCATCTCCGACTATAGTCGTCGGCGTCTCCTTCACGATCTCATAATTCGTGACAGGGTTCAGGATGCCCGCATTAATGCGATCAAGATAGATCGGCTTAAAACGATTGACTCCATGACTCTCAATACCTCTTCTGTCACTCTCCATCAGGACATCCGCACAGATTTCCGCATCCTCCTTCGGAAGCCCGGCCGCCTGAAACGCGTCCACCATAAAACTACCTACCAGATCCCAGCTGATATACGGTCTTGTCTCCTTGTCCGTCATAGTATTTCCTCCTTATCGCGTAATCATCTTCCCTGCAGCTGCAAAACAGTCCATAGTTTCGCAGTTACCTGTGATCATCTTTACCGCAACTCTTACTTCACAATGCTCTGACTATTATCGCCAACGTTAAAACCGCTAGAATTTATACCTTTATATTACTCTAATTTCCTGTACTTAGGAAGCCCTTTATCGCGTCAACTTCTGATTCGGCTTCCGCACATCAATTCCATTTGACTAATTCCGGCAAAAGGATTATTATCTATTTTGTCGGGGGAGCCAGCCGGCTGAGATCGCTTAGCGAAACCCCTATTACTTGATCCGGATAATACCGGCGTAAGGAGGCATTCATATGTTTTTTGTCACAGAAGACGGTGGACTCACCACCGCCGGCTGCGTTTTAGCCGCAGTCGCAGTTTTTGTTCTTCTCATTGCAATTTCCGCACTCGCAAACAAAGATAAGAAGGTCAGCGCAAAGCAGCTTGCATTTGCCGCTGTAGCGCTTGCCCTGGCAACCGTCTGCAGCAACATCAAACTGTTCAGACTTCCGATGGGCGGATCAATCACGCTGTTCTCTATGCTGTTCGTCACCCTCATCGGATACTGGTACGGTTCCGCAGTCGGTCTCATGGCCGCTGTGGCTTACGGCCTGCTGCAGATGATCTTCGGCGCGTACGTCGTCAGCCTGCCGCAGCTGCTGCTCGATTATCCGCTCGCGTTCGGAGCGCTGGGGCTTTCGGGTTTCTTCTCTGAAAAGAAAAACGGTCTGGTCATCGGCTATCTGGTTGCAATCACCGGCCGATTCCTGTTCTCAGTCCTTTCCGGAGTCGTTTTCTTCGGAATGTACGCACCCGAGACCATGTCGCCGCTCGTCTACTCAGTCGCCTACAACGGAAGCGTCATGTACGGCGAGGGCATCCTCACGATCATACTTCTGATGATTCCGGCTGTGAAATCCGCCATGGCCACTGTAAAGGCCCAGGCAAAATCATAATAGAATCATAATAGAAAACAGGACCGCCGGCGGGTCCTGTTTTTTTATCAGTCTCTTATTGTTTTCTGCGGTTCCACGTAGCTTATGAACACATTGCCGCCGGCTGTAAATGTCGCCCGGCTGTCATTGATGCCCATGTAATAGTGAGAGCCGTCCTCGAAATTATACAGCAGCGTATTGTAGTGATCATACCCGACAATAACTGTCGTTCCCCCGTCTGCCAGGCGGGCAACGACTGCCCTGCCGTTCGATACTTCATAGAGTACCTGATCAAGCTCGCAGCCGGAGAGATTCAGAATTGTCGCGGAATCGCCCGCCAGCTCCTGAAGATGAGCGGCATCGAGAGTGCCTGCAAACACCGCTTCCGGCACATCCTCATTATAGAGTTCGTTCTCCGTCTCGGAGTTTCCTCGCTCATAAATATACTGGCCTTCGGCAGTCATAGCCGTTCCGACCACCGCGTCCGCCAGGCGGATGGCAAGACCCGGGTCAGTAACTACATTCTGAAGCTTCCCGTAGCCATATACATAGTACTGCGGGAAATCATCGATTTCTCTGATTCCCAGATCAAATGTCGTGATATTCGTCTGATTCTTCATCTTGAACGATGCCAGAAGAGGGCTCAGATTCTGACCGGACTTCGGCATCTGCAGGGTAACGACCGTGCCCTGACGGCTTGAAAGCGCAACAGACACGTTGATAGCTTTCGCGGAAGTCTGCCGGTTGTTCATTATGTTATCTGTCGAAGCGGGGACATAATTATCTCCGCTCTTTGTATATCTGCTCAGTTCGACCAGACCTTCCTTGATGGAGACATCCGTGACCCATATGTTGTCAGGGTTATACTCTTTAACGACCTTGCCGTCAAAGTTTTCTATTTTCAGCTCCTTCATCGCAAATAACACATCGCCGGCAGGCTGGTTCCGGATATCATCTTCATTTGCAATGCCGTATATAAAATCATCATTGATAAAGCCGAGCGGTCTCACGTATGTGCCGCTCTTTGCCGTGATGCTGCGGGTATCGCCGCTCTCCAGATTCACGAGCCGTATGCTTTTGGAGGCGTTTTTGTCCATCTCCTCCGCCCACGCGATCTGATCGTTGTCGCCCGCCATGACGATACAGTCCGGATTGATATCTTCTACGACGGCTTCTGTCGTGCCTGTCTCCGGATCGATCTCGTAGACCGTCCTGTCAAGGTATATGTAGGCATGACCTTTCTGGGTGATGTAGCAGAGCTTCTCAAGATCATTTTCGAGGTATGCAAATGATTTCGGATAGCTTATAAAAGCTCTCTCCGTCAGCGTCGCTCCATCGCCTGTAAAGTGATACAGGGATATTCCCATTGTTCCTTCGTGAACGCCGCGGTTCATATAGCCGTAAACGACAAAATCGATGTCGCCGGTCTCTGCGACCCTGATAATTTTAATCCTGTAGTCGCTGTGATCATCACGCTCATCTCCCTCCGTGTCATGGAAAGAGAACACCAGTGAGAGCTTGTCGGAGTTGCTGTTGAATTCCCACAGAGAATAATCCGCGACAAATGCGACTATGCTGGCGCTGGAATTGCTCATGTAAGCAACATTTCTCGTGTTGATGCCCAGAAAGACACCGTCCGCGGAGACGGATCCGTAGGACCCGTCATAGACCTGAATAGCCTGCCTGTTGAAATCCAGGAGCATGATCCGGTCATTGTAGGAGCGGAGACGGTAGAACTCGAACACGTGATAGATTTCCGTGTTGTCGTTCCGACCTGCCGCACTGATTAAATAGTCATTGGTGATCGAGCATGTGTTGGCGTTGATCTCGCAGATTTTCGGAACAGCCTTTCTGTATATCTGCGGTGCAAGAGAGCCCCAGGTCACCTGGTCAAATGTGGACTTCAGGTTTACATTGGTAAACGAGTTATTGGTAACCGTCGTATCTGTCTCGAGATACGTATTGATCTCGCCCGCGCCGGCTTTATTCGTGCAGGACTCATAGAAGTCGTAGACGAACTGGACATAGCGCTCCGAGGCAAGGTCCGCTCTCTGGAGAAGCCTTGAATAATAATAGAAGTCACCTGATGAAGTTGACATTGTGAACTTGATCGGATACTCGCGGTTCATGAGTATGGGCTTTGAGAGCGAGAATGTCGCGGTCTTGTAGTCTCCGTCGGTCGTGAAACCGCCGATCTTAGCGTTCTCTATTACTTCGCCCGTATCAGGCGTCGTCACCTCGAAGGAGACAGATTTTACCCTGTTTCCAAAGGCTTTGTATGAGACCGTGATCTCCCTGTCCGTCGTCATGGGAATCAGCGAGTCGCGCATCTGTCTTGGCTCCATGGCAACTTTGTAGCCGAACATCCTGTTTACACGGTTTCCGTCAATATTTACGCACATGACAGGAAGCGTCGAATCTTCAAGATTCGACGCGCTCTCTGTCACCTGTGTATTCATCAGACCTGAGAACAGAAATACCCCCGCGCAAAAAACCGCGAAGAGAATTACTGCTTTGAGTATCTTACTTCTCACTGTAGTGGTGTGCTTCCTCCAGCATCATATCCTTGACCTTCATAAGGCGGATCTGTGTGCTTCGTTCATTTTCATCCAGTTTCATAGTGATATACTTGATTCCCGCCTGCGTCTCCGGAATCGTGACGTGCTCCAGCGCGTTGACGCGCCGGCGGGTCTTTTCGATTTCCGCCGCCATCAGCTGGCATGACTTTTCTACTTCGGCAAGTTTCAGCATATCCGGAAATACATCCGCCAGTGATTTCACGGCACCGTCGAGATCACTTGACGTAAATGCAAATCCGTAAGAATAAATATCGTTGGGGTCTGAAGTGCGTGTCGCGTAGTCGAACTGCGGAATGTTGACACTCATGACGTTTTTTACGCCTTCCTTCAGACTGACCTCCTGTTTAGGAGCCATCAAAGCTGCCTGCAGTGCTTCGCCGGACATTCCTGCGCGCGCAATGACAAAATTGACATTGGCCTGCCTGATGCCCTCCTCCACTTTCTTTCTGAGCTCCATGTTCACTCTGACGAGGTCCAGGAACTCACGCATGAGCTCATCTCGCTTGTCCTTTAACAGTCTGTGACCCTTGATGGCAGTCCCCAGCTTACCCTTAAGCCGGGTGAGCTCCATTCGGGTTGGATTGGGCATTTTTGATGCCATAAGATCCACTCCTTCCTGTCATTTTCCCTGGCCCCATGCTCCATGCCCCCGCCCGGCATGCCGGGCGGAAACAGTCAGCATAAGGATTTTACTTCTTTTCGTAGTATTTGTCGAGCATAACATCACTAATTCGTTTCAGCTCGGATCTGGGAAGCAGACGGAGCAGATCCCATCCGATATCCAGAGTCTCCTGGATCGTGCGATCGGTGAAGTAGCCCTGGGATATGTATTTCTCCTCGAACTCATCCGCGAACTTCGCGTAGACAAGGTCGATGTCGGAGAGCGCCGCCTCGCCGAGGATGATCATGAGTTCCTTCGCGTCCTTACCTCTTGAGTAAGCGGCGAAAAGCTGGTTCATTGTGGCAGCGTGGTCCTCGCGGGTCTTGCCCTTGCCGATACCTTTATCCTTCAGACGGGACAGGGACGGAAGAACATTGATCGGAGGTGTGATGCCCTTTCTGTAGAGCTCACGGCTCAGGATGATCTGGCCTTCTGTGATGTAGCCGGTAAGGTCAGGAATCGGATGAGTGATATCATCTTCAGGCATTGAGAGGATCGGGATCATTGTGATAGACCCGTTCTTTCCTCTCTGGCGTCCTGCTCTTTCATACATCTGAGCGAGGTCAGTGTACATGTAACCCGGATAGCCGCGGCGGCCCGGAACTTCCTTGCGGGCTGCGGAGACTTCGCGGAGCGCGTCAGCGTAGTTCGTGATGTCTGTCAGGATGACAAGGACATGCATGTCTTTTTCAAATGCAAGATACTCTGCCGCCGTCAGCGCCATACGCGGTGTGGAAATTCGCTCGACAGCCGGGTCATTTGCAAGGTTGATGAAAAGGACGGTACGGTCAAGAGCGCCCGTCTCGCGGAAGGACTGAATGAAGAAGTTCGCTTCCTCGAACGTGATACCCATAGCGGCAAATACAACGGCGAACGGCTCATCGGTTCCGACGACCTTGGCCTGTCGGGCGATCTGCGCGCCGAGGTTGGCATGCGGAAGACCGGATGCGGAGAAGATCGGGAGCTTCTGTCCGCGGACCAGAGTGTTAAGACCGTCAATGGCGGAGACGCCTGTCTGAATGAACTCGGACGGGTAAGCTCTGGCTGCCGGGTTCATAGGCAGACCGTTGATGTCGCGTCGCTCCTCCGGAAGAATCTCCGGACCATCGTCAATTGTACGTCCCAGACCGTCGAAAACTCGTCCGAGCATATCCTCGGATACGCCGAGCTCCATGGAACGGCCAAGGAAACGGACCTTGCTGTTCGAGAGGTTGATACCTGTGGAAGCTTCGAAGAGCTGTACCAGGGCATCGGAGCCGTTGATCTCGAGGACCTTGCAGCGGCGTCGCTCGCCATTTGCAAGCTCGATCTCACCGAGCTCATCATACTTAACATTTTCGACGCTCTTGACGAGCATCAGAGGTCCGGCGACCTCCTGTATCGTGCGATATTCTTTTGGCATTTACCGGTCCTCCTTACTGATTACAGAGGCGAACTCAGCTGCAAGCTCGTCCGAAATCTTTTTATATTCTTCTTCAACTTTAGCCTCGACAGTATATTTGTAACGACCGATGCGCTCGCGTGTTTCCATCTTGACGATGTCATTAATATTTGCACCCTGATCCAGAGCTTTCGTTCCGAGATCATAGAACGCGTAAACGAGCTTCATCATATTATACTGCTTGCCGAGCGATGTGTATGTGTCGATCTCATCGAAGGAGTTCTGATGCAGGAAGTCCTCACGGATGGAGCGGGCAGCTTCCATCTTAAGGCGGTCCTGCGGAGACAGAGCATCCATACCGACCATCTTAACGATCTCGTTCAGGGAGTCCTCATCCTGCAGGAGGGACATCAGCTTCTGACGTGTGCTCATCCAGTCCGGAGCAACGTTCTCATCGAACCACGGGCCGATGGAATCGAGATACAGACTGTAAGATGTCAGCCAGTTGATGGCCGGGAAATGTCTCTGGTGCGCAAGGTCAGCGTCAAGACCCCAGAAAACTTTGACGATACGCAGCGTTGCCTGAGATACAGGCTCGGAAATATCACCACCCGGAGGAGAGACAGCACCGATCGCGGAAAGCTGGCCGCGGCGGCCTTCTTTTCCGAGGGAGATGACATCGCCTGCACGCTCATAGAACTGAGCAAGTCTGGACGCAAGGTAAGCCGGGTAACCTTCTTCACCGGGCATTTCCTCAAGACGTCCGGACATCTCGCGGAGAGCCTCAGCCCAGCGGGATGTAGAGTCGGCCATCAGCGCTACTGAGTAACCCATGTCGCGGAAGTACTCAGCCATTGTGATACCGGTGTAGATGGATGCCTCGCGGGCCGCGACCGGCATGTCTGATGTATTGGCGATAAGAACGGTTCTCTTCATCAGGGACTCGCCTGTCTTCGGGTCCTTCAGTTCCGGGAACTCGTTCAGAACGTCTGTCATCTCGTTGCCGCGCTCACCGCAGCCGATATAGATGACGATGTCAGCCTCTGCCCACTTGGCCAGCTGATGCTGGATGACCGTCTTGCCTGAGCCGAACGGACCCGGAACAGCCGCTACACCGCCCTTGGCAATCGGGAAGAATCCGTCTACAACGCGCTGACCCGTGATGAGGGGTTTCGACGGCGGAAGCTTTGTCTTATAGGGGCGTCCGCGGCGGACCGGCCACTTCTGCATGAGAGTGAGTTCTCTGTCACCGTCCTTTGTCTCAACGACGTAGACAGTCTCCTCAACGTTGAACTCGCCCTCTTTAATTGACTTGATCGTGCCCTTTACTCCGTAGGGCACCATAATTTTCTGTGTGACGACCGAGGTCTCCTCGACGGTACCGACGACATCGCCGGCTTCCACTTCATCGCCGACCTTAGCTGTAGCCACAAAGTTCCACTTTTTGCTTCTGTCCAGAGAGTCGACTTCGACACCGCGGGCAAGGTTGTTCGTTCCCGTCTTCTCCATGATGGCATTCAGCGGTCTCTGAATACCGTCGTAGATGGATCCGATGAGGCCCGGGCCGAGCTCAACGGAAAGGGGAACGTTCATAGATTCTACCGGCTCACCGGGGCCGAGTCCGGAGGTCTCCTCGTAGACCTGTACGGATGCCTCGTCGCCGTGCATTTCAATAATCTCGCCGATAAGGCGCTGCTTGCTGACTCGGACGACGTCGAACATGTTCGCGTCGCGCATGCCTTCAGCAATGACAAGCGGTCCGGCAACTTTCTTAATTGTGCCTGTGCTCAATTTGGTTTTCCTCCTCTAAATAGCCTGAATCAGTAAGATATCTTGCGGGCTTTTGCCTGCCTCGTCTGCTATTCATTACCAAACAGGATATCCGATCCGACAGCCTGCTCTACGCTTCCTTTTACTCGGGCGATCCCCTCTCCGGTATTGCCGAAGACCCCCGGGATCAGTATGATTGCCGGTGTGACCCGATCATCATATTTTGCCCGCTCTTTTTTAAGCAATTCCCCGGTATGCTCCGTCATATAGATGACACCGTATCCGTTGTCCGCCAGCCTCTTCAGAAGTTTGGCGCCCTCCTCGATATCGGTGACAGTGAACGTCTCAAGTCCGAGTGCTCTGAAACCGTAGATACTGTCACGATCGCCCATGACTGCTATCTTAGACATACATTTCCCTCGTTCTTTCCCGGATCGCATCCTCCGGCAGGTTGTTCTCCTTGCAGGTGATGATGATCCGCGCCGTCTTGATCTCATTCTGCCTTGCGATCACATAGGCAACGAGCGGACCGACCGAGCATACTTCGTATTTCATCGGTTTGACCGCACGGATCTGAGCGTTGTCACACCAGCGCTCGAACGCGGACGGCGAATCCTTCAGGGCTTCCTGTGCCTCGGTGAACCCGGCCTGGGGGAGGAACTCCATGAGGGAGTCGATTCCTGCATTGGCGGCCTGAGCCATCTGGCGCACATCGAAGGATTTGCACGGGCTGAGCGCTTTCTGCAGGAAGTCCAGCGATTTGCCTGTCTTGGCTGCGCGCACAGCGATTTTAATATTTGTTACTGCGACACATGACTCCGCATAATCGCGGATCACCTTCGCGTCTGATTTCTGACCTGCCGCCTCGATTGCGTCCAGGCAGGCTCTGTCGACCATTATGTCGCAAAGCTGTCCGTCGCGGGTGTGCAGCATTGTATCGTATGCCTCCGGCACGACGGCACGCATATGCTCGGGCAAAGCGGAATAATCCTTATCTCTGACAATCCGGAGCATTTCGTCACGACCGTACTTATCATGACTAATATACGCGCCGATATGGTCACCGGATAAACATACATCTTTAATCGCGGCCTTCAAGTTGTGATAGATGTCCGGGAATGAGAGAACGTCGAACACTGAGAAATCAACATGCATCTCGTGCATGGTATCCCAGATCTTCTTCTCCTCGATGCTGAGGAGCTCTTCAGGGTCATCACCGGTTCCAACGTCGCCCCATCCCTTATCCTTCAGGTATGTGATGACCGTCTTCGCGTCTTTCGCGCTGACCATGGTATTCACATCCGCATCGGTAAGGAGCTTCGTCTCCAGCACTCTTATTCGGGCCACCGCATAGGTATATTCCCAATCTGATGCCATATATTCTCCTTAGGAGAACAGCGCCTTGAACACACTGTCCTGAATCTGATCTTTTGCTGAATCAAAAATTGCCGTAAGAGAACAGTTCTCCTCTATTCCACCGTAGGACAGTATGAAACCGTTCTCGATATTTGCCGACTTATCGCTGAGCTTAAGGCTCCCGCCTTTGGCCGCCGCGACCTCTTTTATCTTTGCGAGGAATTCCGGCGTAATTCGCTTCCTGTCCTTTTCGGACAGAAGAATCTCTCCGGCCTCACCGCGGACGGATCTTACGAGGAATTTGGTCAGCATGTCGAAGTAAGAAGCGTCGTCTCTGCCGGACAGCTCCTTATAGGCGCTCTCAATGACATCCGCGATCATGCTCTGCTTGGCCGCAAGCAGAGATTTCTTCTTCAGACTGTCACAGGACGCAGCAATCCTGGCTTCATAAAGAGCCACGCTGCGGTCGGTCTTCTGACTTTCCGATTCCCGGACTTTATCTGCTTTGGCCTGTGCCTCGCCTATGATTCCCTTCGCTTCCTCTGCTGCTTTTGCCAGCAGAACATCGGCTTCACCCTGGGCTTCAGCCAGTATACGGCTCGTAATATTGTCTATTCCTGCCATATTGACCCCCTTATTTCAATCTTTGCCTGATCCTTATGCCTCTTATACCGGGATATTGGATACAGCGAGGATGGAGATAAGGAGTGCAAGGATCGCGTATGTCTCGACCATTGCCGGGAACAGCATAGCTTTACCGAACTGATCCGGTCTCTTGGCTACGATGCCGATGGAAGCCGCGGAGCACTGACCCTGGGACTTGCCGGAGATGAGACCTACGATACCGATCGGCAGGCAGGCCGCAAGGATCATGAGACCTGTCGGAAGGCTGATGGCTACATTGCCGCCGCCCAGAAGGCCGATCTTGGAAAGTGTGATGAAACCGACAAGAAGTCCGTAGATACCCTGTGTACCGGGAAGAAGCTGAAGAATAAGGACCTGCGCGAACTTATTCGGATCTTCCGTGACAACACCCGCAGCCGCGCGACCTGCGATACCTACACCGAGAGCAGAGCCCGCGCCTGCGAAAAGGACTGCGACTGCTGCGCCTAAAAGACCAAAGAACATACCTAATTCACTCATTATATGCCTCCTTATTTAATATCAATATAATTTGTTTTGGTTGTAAACGGTACAAATGGTTCTCCGCCGGCATCATAGAACTTTCCGAAGAACTCAACGTACTGGAGTCGGTTCGTGTGAACATACGCTCCGAGAACATTGATGGCGAAGTTCAGTATATTACCGACTACGAAAATGATAATGAACAGAATGAGCCCGATCGGTCCGCCGCCGAACATGCTGCCCATCGTGTTGATGACCTGCGCGATAACACCTGTCGCAAGACCGAGGGCAAGAAGTCTGGAGTAGGACAGAACGTCGGAAAGCCAGCTCGTGACCCCGTAAATATCGTAGGCACCGAGGGCGACGCGAAGTCCCCAGTTCTTGTTGGCCCGTCCGCTCATGAGCACGATAACGATCATGCCGGCGAAGGTGAGTACTTTTGCCAGAGTGTTCACCACCGGTGGGAACACAAATGTCATCTGCGCGATGTTACCGAAAAGCTCTGTCGGCAGAAGGATCAGGATCAGACCGATAAGGAACGCGAACCACGCTACGATATCGCTGACAAAACCGACTATATCACCGTCTTTTAAATACTCATATCCCTTGATGCCGAGACCAAAGAACAGATGAATAAGACCGAAGAGCATGCACCAGACGAGAAGCCTCATCGGCTGGTCAAGCGGGTTGAACCACAGCGGTTTAAGGATCGGCGTGGGACCGGTATATCCAAGGAATGTCTTGGCAAATACATCGATCACGTCTCCGAAGAAACCGCCGAACATGAATCCCCAGAATGTGGTACTGACACCGCACCAGAAGAACATGGTAATCATTTTTTTCATGTTCTCAGCCATATTCGGATATTTCTTGAGTACGATTGCCGTTCCGATGACCATGAGAAGGCCGTAGCCCGCATCGGAAAGCATCATTCCGAAGAAGAACATATAGAAGGCCGACATGATCACTGTCGGATCGACCTTCCCGTGTTTCGGAAGTCCGTAGGAAGCGAGGACCGGTTCATAGTTCGCGGAGAACTTATTGTTGTGAAGGAGGGTCGGCGCCTCCTCTTCCTCGCCCTTTGTCTCTGTGTCCACTATCGCTCCGTACTTTTCCTGAAGAAGACTCCTGATCTTCGGGGCGGCATCCGCCGGTACCCATCCTTCAAGGAAAAACACGGATCTTGACTGCGGTATCGTTCCGAGTATCCTGTATTTCTCGGCTCGTGTCCGGTAATAATCGGCCACGATCTTTAAGTCTTCGCGCACACCGGCTCTCTTTTTGATTTTTTCCTCGAGCTTCGCTATCTCTGCCTCCTGACGGCTGATATCCGCTCTGCAGTCATCCGCGACCTGTGAAGGGATACCTAAGACCGCCTGTGCAGGCTTTGCGTAACCAATGCCCCTTAAGGCTGTCTCCACCGCTTCCCTGTCTTCTTTCAGGCACATCACAAAGATGTTGGTGGAGTCATTTCCCGAAGAAATGACATTGGCGCTCAAGGATTCCACATCCGGTGCTTTTTCTTTCAGCGCTGCATACAGCATGGCATCATCCAGAATGCCTGAGACCGTTCCGATGAAGGCGTCTGTCTTTTTTGTCCCGGCAAATGACATCGGGACATCCAGCGACATCCACGGAACCAGCGATTCAATCTGGTTCTCATCCCGGAGAATGTTGCCCTTACACTCCGAAATGTCCTTCTCACGCCGCTGTATTTTAGTCGCGATCTTCATGATGTCTGTCTGCTCATCGATGATCCGCTCAAATTCAGCCGGCTCCACAGTCTCTTTTCCCGCAAAACTGTCCAGCATACCTTTTTTAAGAGGTACATACTTGTCCAGAATCGCGACGGCCTGGTCAGCAAGATCCGCGTTCTTATCGAATCTTGCCTTTGCCTCTGCTGTATCCATCTTCATAAGCTCCGGATCATCCAGCTCGTCCGTGACGACCTGCATCACTCCGAGGCCCTGAAGCGTTTCGAGGATCGCTTTTCTGTTCGTTTTTAGCGCACAGACGCTGATCTTCTCCATTGCTACAACAGCCATGCAAATCCCGCCTTTCTTTTAGTTATTCGTATCTATCACCCGACAAGCTCCCGAATGACCGCTTCTCTGGCTTCTGCCATACGACCTTCGGTAAGTGTCTTAAGTGCCTCGACATCTTTTGCCGATTCTGACTCAGCCTCAGCAAGGGCTTTCTCGCCCTCCGCTTTAGCGGCGTCCATTCTGTCCGCCTGAGCTTTACGGCATTCAACCTCCACATCAGCGAGAATCTGCTCAGCGTCCCGTCTCGCTTCCTGGACGATTGCATCAGCTTTCTTTTTGGCGTCACTAATAAGCTCTAAAGCTTTAGCCTCCGCCTCCTTGACAGCTTTGACGCTCTCCTCAATCATTGAATCACCACCTTTTCATTAACATGACCGGACAGCATACAGCATTCCGCCCGGTTACATTTTTCCATGTATTTTGGCTCTTATGCCTCGGGCATCTGACACAAACTTACAAAATACATAAAATCATACTGTTAAATTTTATCATATTGACACAATTTTACAAGCGGGTGTGAAGATTTTACACTGTAATGTGCTAAATCTCAACAAATGATGTGTCAGTCTTCACTCCTTTTCACATCACTCCGCAGTAAATGTCATCACTTTTTTCGTTTTTGGATGGACAAATGTGAGCTGCCGGGCTGTCAGCATGAGCCTTCCCCGGTATGACGGATCCGTCTTTCCATACTTGCGGTCCCCGACGATCGGTATTCCGGCATTGGCCAGCTGTACCCTGATCTGATGATGCCTGCCTGTAAACAGTTCTATAAGGAGTTCCGAATCACCGGCTTTCCTGTAATGGAGTACCGCTTTTTTCGGAGCATTCCTGCCTTTAGACGGATTCTTCGGCTTTGGCACGATGCGGGTGACATTGCCGGCGTCTCTGACAAGATAATCCTCTAGAGTATCCTCCTCCTTCGGGACCTGCCCTTCGACCCGGGCTTTGTATATCTTCTTCATCCTGCCGTCCGTGAGCTGGCGCGTGAGATCTGCCGCAGCCTCTTTCGTCTTCGCGAAAAGAACAAGACCCTCCACCGGCTGGTCGATCCGGTGGACAACGTAGAGTTCGGGATGCCTGCCGTCACCCCGGGCCAGGCGGCGCAGCAGCATGCTCTCCAGATCCATCTGCAAGGCAGATCCGGACTGCACAGCGAGCCCCGCCTCCTTAAATACAACGATGATCTCATCGTCCTCGTACAGAATATTCATAAGCTCCTCCACCTGCACAAAAAATCGGGCCGGCGCATCAAGGCACAATGCGGTCAGATACATCCGCGAAATATCAGCGGCCGTATCTGGCGGCAATCTGCTGAATGCACCAGCCCAGGCAATAAGATTTTAACAGACGCGCCCGCAGGACGCAAGATAGCCACCATCGAGCTTATTCCGGATTCCTCAATGGTGGCTACCTAATGTTCAAGATTCAATGGATAGTTATCTCCAATTCTATATTTAGTTTAGGTCTTCAGCATCGTTTTTTTTGATGTTGAACGTCAGTTGTCGGATTCTATATAAAGATTTATTTTTATTCCCGGCTCGCTTAACGCTTAGACATTTTATACCAGATTGTGATGGTATGTCGAATCGATACTCATCAGAAAAACTTTTATGATGAAAAAATATACATATCCATCGGGTTGTCATCATCGCTTTTGAAACTTTCTTTACAATTTCAAATATCAGATGACCGGCAGTTGTCTCAATATGAAAGCCTGCTTCTGATAAACTCTTTTCCATGTTCCGTCTCTAAAAGAGATTCTGGGATATTTATTTAAACTATACGGAAAAGGTATTCTTGTCGGGAACTGCTAGGCTCTGCCTTTATCATATTGAGGGGCTCCGTAGATCGGTTCTTCTAACGTGTTCATGGGCACGCCCTCCATTAATGGTCCCATCATTTTTCGTTTTACATCCGGGGAGTTTTTCTGGTAAGGATTCCGATCAGATAAATCTTACGGTGCTTCTCCGCAGGATGTTCCGAACGACCAGTATCTTTGACGAATTTCTGTTTTCCGGAATGATCCCGAAATTTCTCGTCTTCCGGGACTTTGGAAAAATGAATGGTGTTGGTTAATGATTATTAGTCATCGCTCCTTTGAATGAATGTCTTTGTTATCTGTTGATAGTATATTACCAAATCTTGCATAAATTGTCAACACTCTTTTTGTATATTTTCAATATTTTTCTTTTAATATTGTCACATTTGCTCTAATTGTATATTCAATAATATATTGTTTGTGAAGTTCAAACTTTTGTGTCCATCATCAAAAAAACTGCCGCACCAGGTCGACGTCCTCATAACATGTAACAGACATTTGAGAATAACATCTGCTTTATGTAATAAGAACATGCCCTGCTGCGGCAGTCTAAGTCATAAGGTTCAGTGCGTCCTGTAATAATTGATCAGGCAGCCGTCGCAGATGATCTCACGCTCATCGTCAGTCAGATCCCCGAGGGTCATTGTGAACGAAGCTATCTTTCCGTCTTTTACGACATAGGCGCTGATCGCATCCTCCTTTTCGCGGACTGCTTTCAGTATGCCGGGAATGAATATGTAATCACCGTTCGTGAACGGAATATCTCCGTCTATGAGCAGCGGCAGCATACCCCAGTTGATGAGGTTGCTTCTATAGCGCTTGGTCGCATATTCATTGGCGATATTGGCCCATCCTCCCAGGACCTTCTGGCAGGAAGCTGCCTGCTCACGGGCAGATCCGTCGCCTGGCTTTACGGCGAAGATCGTTGAGCCGATACCGGTATCGGCAAATGTGATTTCCGGAAACTCTGCGCGGACCGCGTCAATCACGCTCTGCACTTCCGGCAAAGCTGCATATACAGCTTCATCGCACGCCGACTCCTCACGGGCGGTCTCACCCTTCTGTACTTCTCGCGCTCTGCCGACATAGGCGGGATCCTTTCTCGACAGTGCAAAGCTTGCCAGCTTCAGAGGATTCGATCTGTAAGAAGACGTCTCGCCTGACGGAATCAGTTCATCCGTCGTCGTGACCGGATCGTGGATCTCGCTCACGACCTTGAGCAGCAGATTTTCTGTCAGTGCCGGCATCTTCGGCCAGTCCTTGATATTCGGACCGAACTGAAGCTCGGCTTCGTCATCGGCGATGCCGTGACTGTCAAATACACGGTTGGCATAGATTTTGCCGTCAAAGAAATATCTCGGGTTCGTATAGCCGCCTGTGTAGTATTCGGCGGAAGTGAGGGCTCCCTGGTTGGCCGCCGTCGCAGCTATTGAGCGGGCGTCCATCAGAGCGACAGAAGAAATCTGTCCCTCCTGGACCTTGGATCCTTCACGGTTCGGGAAGTTCCTCGTAGAGTGACGGATCGAGAACGCGTTGTTGGCAGGTGTGTCGCCGGCGCCGAAGCACGGTCCGCAGAAAGCCGGTTTGACGACCGCACCGGTCTCGAGCAGAGTCGCGAACACACCGTTCTTGACCAGTTCCATGTAGATCGGCTGGGATGCCGGATATATATTCAGAGTGAATCTGTCATTGCCTATGCTCCTGCCCCGCAGTATATCGGCCGCGTCGCAGATATTTTCGAATCCGCCTCCCGCGCAGCCGGCGATAATTCCCTGATCGACCATCAGCTTTCCGTTCTTCAGTTTGCTCATAAGGTCGACATGGACCTTATCGCCGAAGGAAATCTTCGCGCGCTCTTCTGTCTCGTGGAGGATATCGGCTGCATTTGCAAGCACTTCATCGATCGTGTAGACACAGCTCGGATGATACGGCATGGCAATCATCGGCCTGATTTCTCCGAGGTCGATCTCCATCACAGAATCATAATAAGCGACCGTCGCCGGTGTAAGGCTCTTAAAATCGCCCGCGCGGCCGTGGATTTCGTAGTACTCGCGCGTCCTGTCGTCTGTCTGCCAGATAGATGACAGGCACGTCGTCTCCGTAGTCATAACGTCGATTCCGATCCTGAAATCCATGGAAAGGTTAGCCACACCGGGACCTACGAATTCCATGACCTTGTTCTTGACAAAGCCATTCCTGAATACGGCTCCGATAATAGCGAGCGCGACATCCTGAGGACCGACACCCGGACGCGGCTCCCCCGTGAGGACGACCGCTACGATTTCCGGCATCTTAATATCATATGTTCTCCCGAGCAGCTGCTTGACCAGCTCGGGACCGCCCTCGCCCATGGCCATAGTACCCAGAGCGCCATAGCGGGTGTGGCTGTCACTGCCCAGAATCATTCGTCCGCCGCCGGACAGCATCTCGCGGGCATACTGATGGATAACTGCCTGCATTGGGGGGACATAGACGCCGCCGTATTTTTGGGCAGCTGTGAGACCGAAAACATGATCGTCCTCATTGATCGTACCACCGACAGCACACAGAGAATTATGGCAGTTGGTCAGTACATAAGGAATCGGGAACTTCTGAAGACCCGATGCGCGGGCAGTCTGGATGATACCCACATAAGTGATATCATGGGATGTCAGCGCGTCGAACTTGATTTCAAGCCGCTCCATATTTCCGGAAGTATTGTGCTGCTTCAGAATACCGTACGCGATCGTTCCTTCTTTTGCGGCTTTCTGATTCCCGTTGTATTCTTCTCTGATTTCAGTGCCGTGAAACAGATATGCGCCGCCTTCGTGCAATTTAATCATGCTGGTCTTCCTCCTTGCAAAAACTCTATTACTGCTTTTTATTTTTTTTACCGTCGTAGGAGCTGCCGTCTCCGTCATCCCGACTGCCGCGTTCGCGCAGGTATTCCGCTACCATAGAAGCGATGCGAAATGTCATAGCGTCGTCAAAAGTCCTTATATCAAGTCCCGTCAGCTGACGAAGCTTCTCAAGTCTGTAGACGAGTGTGTTCCTGTGAACGAAAAGCCGTCTGGCAGTCTCCGATACATTGAGGTTATGGGCAAAGAATGTATCTACCGTAGTCCGGGACTCCTCATCGAGCTCCACCATAGTATCGCTGCCGCAGACCTCCTTAAGAAATCTCCTGCAGGTATCTGTCGGAATTCTGTAAATAAGCCGACCGATACCGAGACTATTGTAACATACAATATTCTCGTTCATATAGAAGATGCGCCCGATTTCCAACGCCGTCTCTGCCTCTTGAAACATTTTCGGCATTTTTTCAAGGCTGCCTGCCGGATCTGCGTAAGCGACCCGCACCCGGATCAGGGCTTCCACATTCAGCATATCGACAATCGTCCGGGCGGTCTGGCGTATTTCCTCCAGATTTTCCTTATCCTTGAGCGTGCGGACAAGGGCAATCCTTCTGCCATCCAGACCGACGACGAGATCATTTGTTCTCACGACGAACAGCTGGCGCAGAATATCGACAGCCACCTCATTGTCCTTACGGGACGTCTCAACAATATAGAGAGCCCTTCTCTCATCGATCCTCACATGAAAGCGGGCTGCGCCGACCATCATTTCATCCTCGGCAATTTCTCCTGTTAACAGCCTTCTCCAGAAAGCGTTCTTGCTGTTCTTTTCCTTCCAGGAATCGACGATCTGTTCCAGTCGAATGACTGCCTCATCCGTGTCATCAATTTCCGACAGATCGATCTGAAAATTGAGGCCGGTCAGCCTGTTCAGCTCTTTGACTGTCTTTTCTATCTTCTTTTTACCCATTTTATTCCTCTTCAGAGATAAGATCCGAGACCTCAGTGTAGAACACTCTCATAGCCGAGTCTCTGTCCTTCTCGCCAGCGAAATATGCCGAGAATTCTCTTCCGTATATGCTGCACAGATATGCGTTAAATGTACTTACATTGCCGAGGGACACTCTGTCGGCTGCCTCTGCAAATACCGGATACGGATCCTGTCCGCCGAAAAACTCTGCGGCAGTTTCTATCGCTCCCGCGTGACTGTCCGGCGCCGGTCCGTCAGTTCCCCGGGGCTCCTCCGCTTGGCTGTCAGGATCAGCAGAAGAAATCCCGTCTGAAGTTTTTTCGCTTTTTTCCGGCAGAACGACCCTGCTGTTGGGTATGATTCCTTCCGCCTTGAGTTCTCGGAGGACGTCCCGGTCGAAGACGATCTCCTCCAGGATCTTTTTTGTGAGGGAACGCTGGTCACAGAGCGAATTGACTATGACAAAGCGTCCGCCGCGGTACCAGCCGGTCGGCCCTGCACAGATCCCGTACTTTCCGGTCTGTTCACCTGCCTCTTGGGAAAGGACAAGATCCATGATCTCATCCGCGGAGATAAATGTGCCGAAGGTCTGCCGCTCTCCCTGCGAATAATACCCTTTTTCCATAAATAGTTCAGACTGCTCGGTCCACGCGCGGAGGGCACTGTCTATTTTCACGGCTCCGGTCTCAGTCAACCAGTCACCGCTGACTCCGACGGCGAACGCGTCGAACGAGTCGGTCCAGTCGGAAAGCATAGCATAGCCCTTTTCATTCGCCTTGGCCGCAGTAGCTTCAAATGCCTCCCAGTCGGCAATTCCTTCCTGCACAACTGCCGGGTCATCGCTTCCCAGCACGTCTTTAGCAGCCTGCCTGTCATACATGAAAACACCGGGAGATATGCCGTAGCTCACAGCGCGCTGCACGCCGTCATTGCCGGAGCCCAGAATCCTGCTGTAACCGTACTGCGCGCTCAGATCGCCGGTCGGAAGACCTGCGTCCCTGATGAGCGGCATAGCAGCCTGAAATTCCGGCTCCACATATTTCTGAACATCCGCCGCGTCCACTATATATAGGTCTGTCACATTGTTGGGGTCTGACTCATCGATCAGACTGAGGTCCAGGCTCGTGAGATATCTCTCCCCAATATCGTGACAGATGATCCACCGTATCTCCGCAGTGCCGATCCTGCCATAATAAATCGTCTCGGAAGAATTCCCGTCCGTGGATTCGCTGCTTTCCGGATCCGTTTCCGATGAATCCCCGATAACGCTCTCCGTCGTATCCTCCGCCTCATACGTATCGCAGTGACGGGCAACGATCCTCATGAATTCGTCGTCGGCGCAGAAAATATTATAGACCTTGCCGTCGCTCGTGTCTTCCTCCCAGTTCAGAAAACTGCGAAAATCTTCTGAGGCGGCTACGCTCTCCGTGTCCGAAGGCACGATCGGAGCGATCTGACTTACGGTGTCATCCGCATCAGGGCCGCTCTCCGCATGACTGCTCTCTGTATTATCGTTCTCAGTATAATCGCTCTCTGCATAGAAGCTGTCTGTATCCGATCCGCCGTGTGGATCCTCTGATGTTCTGTCTGTTCCGCAGCCAATGAGAGCGGCTGCGCAGAACGCGGCAATGATTGCCGACATCCTCTTCTTCATTTTCATTTACCGATATCTCCGCAAAGTTATGGGTTGACAGGAATTTCACGTTATTATTCAAGTCTGTTCGCGCTGAGACAACTGACATTATACACGAGGTTCACGAATTTATCCATAAAAGATTGAGAGAGCCTCATGCAATGGCACGAACTTCCTTCCCAATGCGGTGCGGCAGGCCCAATATGCGCGACATTCGCGGCGGTTCAGCAGGCTGCGGCGGAGTGTCAGAATCCGGCGCAAACACCATCTTCATCGAAAAACGCAGGTCCTTTCTGTGAGCTTGAAAAGCTAAAGCTTTTTGATCTCACAGGGTAGGACCTGCAATGTTTTTCTCACGAAGATGGATGCCCGCACCGGAAACGAAATTCAAATGCAGCCTGTCTGAACCGTGTATTACTTCCGCAGCAAAAAAAGACTCCCGGCCGAATGGCCGGGAGCCCTGTGAAATTCAGGATCAGAATTAGTCTGTGATTGTAACCTCTGTCTCTTTGTCGAAGAAGTGAGCCTTCTCCATATCGAGCGCGAACTTGACTGTGTCGCCTGTGCGGGCTGTTGTACGCGGATTGACGCGGGCTGTCATCTGGCTGCCTGCGAAATCGAAGTACAGGAATACTTCTGCGCCGAGAAGTTCGTAAACCTTGATCTCAGCATTGATAGTAGCTTCCGAATGCTTAGCAAGGAAGTCAGGCTCATCATGTACGTCTTCCGGACGGATGCCGAGGACAACAGTCTTGCCGTCATAAGCTTTGAGCTTGTCAGCTCTGTCTGCGGAGACACCGAGCTTGAAGCCGCCGACTTCGACAGTCTTGCCGCCATTGGAAACCTTGCAGTCCATGAAGTTCATCTGCGGGGAGCCGATGAAACCTGCGACGAACTGATTTGCCGGATGATCATACAGCATCTGCGGGGAATCGATCTGCTGAACGATACCGTCCTTCATAACGACGATTCTTGTACCAAGAGTCATAGCCTCTGTCTGGTCATGTGTAACGTAGATGATTGTAGCGCCAAGTCTGTCATGCAGCTTGGAGATCTCTGTTCTCATCTGAACACGGAGCTTAGCATCCAGGTTGGAAAGCGGCTCGTCCATAAGGAAGACCTTCGGATTACGAACGATAGCACGGCCCATGGCAACACGCTGTCTCTGACCACCGGAAAGAGCCTTCGGCTTACGATCAAGGAGTTTGTCAAGGTCAAGGATCTTGGCAGCTTCTTCTACCTGCTTCTTGATCTGCTCCTTCGGAACCTTGCGAAGCTTAAGACCGAATGCCATGTTATCAAAAACTGTCATATGCGGATACAGAGCGTAATTCTGGAAGACCATCGCGATGTCGCGGTCCTTCGGCTCAACGTCGTTCATGACCTTGCCGTCGATCTCAAATGTGCCGCCTGTGATATCTTCAAGACCTGCGATCATACGAAGAGTTGTTGACTTTCCGCAGCCTGACGGGCCGACGAAGATGATGAATTCCTTGTCTGCAACTTCGAGGTTGAAATCCTTAACAGCTTTGTAGCCGTTCGGATATGTTTTGTCGATGTGCTTAAGAGAGAGAGATGCCATTATGATTTCCTCCTGAAAATGTTTATATATATATGAATCGCTTTTATTCATATCTTTTTGAGCTATATTCAGTATATAGTCCTGATGCAATTTATGATATGGTCAACCTGCCAAATATTTCAGGTTTTCTTCGTCAATATGACAAATCGCATATATCCGTGTGACCCGGCTCTCATTCTGACCAGGTCCCACTCGCATCGGATTTCCGCCGGTCCCGGGTTTTATCAGTACTGTCTGATGGCATCATCCGTATCGTCCTGAGTCTCCCCGATTTCCTTTATAATGACATTGTAACCTGCGTGTTCGTTCACCCTGACATAGACCGTATCACCCACCCTGCGGTGAAGAAGAGCCTTTCCCATCGGTGAATCGATCGAAATGAGGCCCTTCAGTGAATTCCCGCGAATCGAAGTGACAATGCGGAAAGTCTCCGTCTCGTCGTCATCCGGGAAATAGACGGTGACCGTCTTGTTGAGGGCCGCCTCGTCATCCGCGGATTCTTTTTCCTCAACAATGGTCGCGAATTTAAGCATCCGCTCAAGATAGCGGATGCGGCTTTCGTTCATATTCTTTTCCCGCTTTGCGGCATAGTATTCAAAATTTTCGGAGAGGTCTCCCTGTGCTCTGGCCTCTTTGACTGCCTCGATGAGTTCCGGGCGTTTCACAAGTTTCCTCTCCTCTATCTCTTTTTCTATTTTCTCGATATCGCTCTTTGTGAGCCTCTCTCCCATTTTTCAATCCTCCTCTATTACCTGCAGCTCCAGGTAATCAAAATCAATATTCTCAATAAAGCTGTCCTGACGGAAACGCACTTTCGAAGTTCGCTTGAACTCGCTCACATTTGCATCAAGCCAGATCGGCTTTCCGAGATCGAATTCCAGACATATCTCGTACAGAGCATTAAATATCTTGTGGGTGCGGGTCTCGGCCGAATCATCAGCTATGACCGTATCCCTCAGCATATGATTGTTCTTCCACAATTTCCCCCAGATTCGCATGTTCTCCTCCCCTCTGACTGACACAGCCCTGCCTGCAATTAAAAGAAGCGGGCGGCTTGCCGCAATTTATCGAGCAGGAGGGAGCAAACCCGCCTACTGCTCAAAAAACCGGCTGCGGTCACCCGCAGCCGGCGAAATTTCATTAAAATGAACAGGATCAGAAGATACCGAGCAGCTTGCTGTACTCTGTCAGAGCACCGTCTGTCTTCTGTGCGAGAACTGCCTTGGCCAGGATCTTGCCGAGCTGTACGCCTTCCTGATCGAAGCTGTTGATATTCCATGCGAAGCCCTGGAACATGACTTTATTCTCGAAGTGAGCGAGAATAGCGCCGAGTGTTTCCGGTGTCAGCTTGTCAGCAACAATGATGCTGGACGGTCTGCCGCCTGCGAAATACTTATTCTTGTTGTCATCATCCTTGCCGCATGCAAATGCAACGATCTGAGCCGCAACATTGGCGGAAAGCTTCTGCTGGCTGGTCGTATCCTCGATCACCACGTCATTGTCCATCTGGTTATTCTTGAAGCCGATGAACTGGAGCGGGATAACATTCGTGCCCTGATGGAGCAGCTGGTAGAAGGAATGCTGACCGTTCGTGCCCGGCTCGCCGAAGATGACCGGACCTGTCACGTAGTCGATCGGCTCACCGAAGCGGTTGACTGACTTGCCGTTGGACTCCATGTCGAGCTGCTGCAGATGTGCCGGGAAGCGGCTCATTGCCTGTGAATACGGAAGGACAGCTGTCATGCCATAGCCGAGAACGTTCCGCTCATAGACGCCGATCAGAGCATCCAGCATAGCCGGATTCTTTCTGATGTCTTTCTCTTTTCCCTTCGCGTCTTCAGCTGCAGCGCCGTCAAGAATTGCAGCAAAGACTTCCGGACCGAATGCAAGTGAAAGAATCGCGCCGCCGACCATAGAGGAGGAAGAATATCTGCCGCCGATATAGTCGTCCATGTAGAATGCGTCGAGATACATCGGGTTGTTCGCAAGCGGAGATGTCGCGCTTGTGACAGCAATCATATGCTTGGCAGGATCAAGACCTGCGTTTTTGATCGCGTTCTCGACGAAAGCTCCGTTGGTCAGAGTCTCGAGAGTTGTTCCGGACTTGGAGACCATGACGAAAATTGTATGCGCGATGTCAATCTGAGCGAGGACTGCCGTGGCGTCATCCGGGTCGACGTTGCTGATGAACTTCGCTTCCATCTTCAGTGTGTTGTTGACTTTTGCCCAGCCCTCAAGAGCGAGGTACAGAGCACGCGGGCCGAGGTCGCTGCCGCCGATACCGATCTGGCAGACAGTCGTGAACTTCTCGCCTGCTTCATTGGTAATTTCACCCGCATGAACTTTATTTGCAAATTCAGCAGCTCTCTTCTGCTGGCTTACATAAAATTCTCTCTTATTCATTCCGTCAGCGATAACGTCGTCGCCGAGCTGACCGCGGCACAGCTGATGAAGAACAAGGCGCTTCTCACCTGTGTTGATGACTTCGCCGTTGTAGAGAGCGGCATATTTCTCTGTCAGTTCAGCCTCATCCGCGAACTCCTGGAGAATAGCGAGAATGTCATCATCTACCTGCTTTGAAGCGAAGTTATAGACCATACCGTTCGACATCGGTACGCAGTACTCCTTCACTCTCTTAGCGCCATTCTCGCCCGCCATAGCAGCCTTGACATCAACGACGGCCGCGTCCTGAAGCTTTTTGTAGGAATCCAATAGTGTCAGGTTTTCCCATTTCATACTACCACATCTCCTTTTCTACTATATTTATCACGAGGGTATCAGCATTGCCGAATATTCACAGTAATTATACTAGAAGTATTCTGTCTTTTCAACAATCTGCACAATTTTTCTCTTTTTATACCCTCTGCTATGAGATATCTCTGTTCTCCCGGCGCTTGTTTATGATATACTGTGCCGGTATCCTGAGACCTGACATATAACGGAGGTATTCAATGTCCTACTCATATACCACCAGAGGGACCTGTTCAAGAAAAATCACTTTCGATCTTGAAGACGGAATCGTTAAAAATGTCCGCTTCATCGGCGGCTGCGACGGCAACACGAGCGGAATCGCAAAGCTCGTCGACGGCATGAAGGCAGATGACGTCATTGAAAAACTCGAGGGAACACAGTGCGGTTTTCGCGGAACATCCTGTCCGGACCAGCTCTCGCAGGCTCTGAAAGCCGCTCTCGCGAATCATTGAGAGGATGTCACGTTTGACGATGCCGCCACTATATATTGCAGACATTTGCAAATAACGTCTGCCGCGTATAGTGGCAGCTCGCCTGACGCGGCAGCCCCTTATGCTTCGATGCGATATTTACCGCTTTCTGTTCTTATCGATGAGATCGACGATAACCGCAACAGAGTCGCTCTGCTCACTCTTCGACATCGCGTCTATATACTTCTGCCGGTTCTCATATAATTCGCTTATAGCCCTTATAAGCGCGTCCCCAACGATCTCTTCCTCCTCCATCACCATGGAGAATCCCTGTTTCTCAAAGCTTCTCGCGTTCAGGATCTGGTCGCCCCGGCTCGCTTTCGCCGAGAGCGGAATAAGCAGATTCGGTTTTCTGAGTGCTGCTATCTCGCAGATCGCATTTGCGCCCGCACGTGAAACAATGATGTCCGCAGCGGCGAAAAGATCCGGCAGCTCCGCGCTTATATACTCGTACTGGAGATATCCCTCCGTTCCGACGAGTGACTCATCCAGCTTGCCCCTGCCGCACAGATGAATGATATCAAAAGTCTTAAGAAGAGTCGCGAGGTCTCTCCTTATCGCTTCATTGACTGCCACCGCTCCGAGTGATCCGCCTGTGACCATGAGAATGGGCTTTTCGCCCGATAATCCGGTAAAGGCCAGTCCTCTCTCCCGGCTGCCCTCCTTAAGCTCAGCCCGGATCGGTGTTCCGGTAAGGCAGGCTTTCTCCTTCGGCAGATTGGCCATGGTCTCCGGGAAATTGCAGCAGATTTTTTTGGCCATCGGGAGACACATTTTATTGGCCAGTCCCGGCGTCATGTCGGACTCATGCGAGATGACCGGTATATGAAGGCGCGATGCCGAGAAGACCACGGGAACCGCGACAAAGCCACCCTTTGAGAAGACAATATCCGGAGATATCTGCCTCAGATACTTGCGAGCTTCAAACACACCCTTTATTACCCGGAACGGATCCGTAAAATTTTTCAGGTCAAAATATCTGCGAAGTTTTCCGGTAGAAATTCCGTAATAGGGTATGCCGCAGTCCTCGATCAGCTTCTGCTCCATGCCGCCCTTGGATCCGATATAGTAGATTTCATATCCATGTTCTTTCAGTTTCGGCAAGAGCGCAATGTTCGGTGTCACATGACCGGCCGTTCCGCCGCCGGTAAGCACAATTTTCTTCATAGTTTCTCCATTCTTTCCCGCGTATATTTCGTTCATAGCCGAGCCGGGCGGGCATCTCTCAATGAGATGCACACTCTTGACCGGCAGTTCCGGTTCCAGGCTCAATAAATCTCTCCGGCTAGAGGGAAGCACGGGATTCTATTTATGTCTCTTTCATGATAAAATATTAATAAGATAAGTACAACCGGCTTTTTCAAGTCTCGCACCAAATGCCGCGGCAGGCGGAAATTGATAATAAGGCGGCAAGCATGCTTGACGCCCCGGCAGACACGGAGGGATTACTATGCGTATTACATTTATAGGTGCAGACCACGAGGTGACAGGCAGCTGTCATTTTCTTCAGGCCTGCGGAAAAAACATCCTCATCGATTACGGTATGGAACAGGGCAGGGACACTTTCGAGAACGTCCCGCTTCCTATCCATCCGTCAGAGATCGATTATGTACTTCTCACGCACGCACATATTGACCACTCAGGCAACCTTCCGCTTCTTGCCACCCAGGGCTTCACCGGTGAAATTCTTGCCACGAGAGCGACCTGCGATCTCTGCGAGATCATGCTCCTTGACTCGGCTCACATCCAGGAATTTGAAGCAGAGTGGCGCAACAGAAAAGGAAAGCGTCAGGGAAAAGACGAGTACGTCCCCTACTACACGACAGAGGATGCAGAGCGTATCCTGACCCGCTTTGAAGCTTACGATTACGATACGATCTACACTGTATGCGAAGGTATTAAAATTCGCTTTACCGATGTAGGTCATCTTCTCGGCTCCTCGGCCATAGAGCTCTGGGTAACTGAAGACGGCAAAGAGACCAAAATTGTATTCTCCGGCGATGTCGGCAACAAAGACCAGCCGCTTCTCAAAAACCCGAAATGCATTCAGCAGGCCGACTATATTCTCATCGAATCCACTTACGGAGACCGTTCCCACGGACCGCGCATCGATTTTGTGACAGAACTCACCAAAATCATTCAGCGAACCTTTGATCGCGGCGGCAACCTGGTCATCCCCTCCTTCGCGGTCGGCAGGACGCAGGAAATGCTCTACTTTATCCGTCAGATCAAGGAGCAGGGCACAGTCAAAGGCCACGATGGATTTGAAGTATATGTGGACAGTCCTCTTGCCCAGAAAGCCACCGGCATTTTCAACGAGCACACCGCCGACTGCTTTGACGAGGAAGCCCGCAGCCTGGTCGCAAACGGAATCAATCCCATTTCGTTCCCCGGTCTCAGGCTTGCCGAGACAGCGGAGGAATCCAAAGAGATCAACTTTGATAAGAACCCGAAAGTCATTATCTCCGCCAGCGGTATGTGCGATGCCGGCCGTATCAAGCATCACCTGAAACACAATCTCTGGAGATCGGACTCGACGATCCTCTTCGTAGGCTATCAGGCAGAGGGTACTCTCGGCCGGAGACTTATCGAGGGTGAAAAAGAGATCAAGCTCTTTACAGAACCGATCACGGTCGCAGCGGAAATCTGCCAGCTTCAGGGCATCTCTGCCCACGCCGACAGAGAAGGTCTGGCTGACTGGGCGTCATCCATTGAATATCCCCCGAAAAAATGCTTCGTCGTACACGGTGACGACGCGGTCGTCGGACCGTTCGCTGAATATCTCCACGAGCAGCTCGGATGGGATACGATGGCTCCTTATTCGGGAACCGTCTATGATCTCACCGCCGACGAAGTTCTTCTTGAGACAGAGGGGATCCCGATCAAAAAGGACGAGGATGAGACAAAGCCGGCTTTTGCCGCCAAGCAGAAATCCACACCGTACGTTCGACTTGAAAAGACCGGCGAACGCCTTATGGCTCTCATCCATGCAAGCCGCGGTCTGTCCAACAAGGATCTTGCCAAGTTTGCGAGCCAGCTTGCCGCGCTGTGTGATAAATGGGAAGATTGACCGCGAGCAATCGGCAAAACGCACAATACTTACCGAATATGAAGGGGCTGTCGCATTTAGTTGCGCCGCTCTTTACGGCAGACGTTATCTGAAAATGTCTGCTATAAAGAGCGGCGGCAGCGTTAAATGCGGCAGCCCCATATCATTTATTCACCGGCCTCGGCGTATTTTGCAAGGATCTCATCTCTCGCCTCATCAGTAAGCTTTCCGGGCTTCCACAGTATCCGCTGTCCGTCACCATTGTATCTCGGGATCAGGTGAATATGGAAATGGAAAACAGTCTGACCCGCTGCCGGTTTGTTGTTCTGTACGATATTAAAGCCATCACAGCCCATTGCTTTTGTGAGGCGGATCGCAGTCTTTTTCGCAAGCACGGCAGCCTTCGCGAGAAGCTCCTCCGGAATCTCATAAATATCCTCATAGTGCTGTTTCGGCAGGATCAGGCAGTGGCCCTTTGTCGCCGGACCCGCATCAAGGATCACGCGGAAATCATCATCTTCATAAAGTGTCGCTGTCGGAATCTCACCACCTGCCAGCATGCAGAAAATACAATCAGACATATACTCATCCTCCCAGTTGTACCTTCGCGGATAAAGAGCATCCGCCCCGGCACGTATTTTTATCTGATTATACACCTCCCCCATGGCTTTCGCAATCAGCCCCTTTCTCAGCCCGGCTGAAGATGTAGGATACATCGGCAAATGTAATCACATCTCCCTCTGCGAGCACTCTCTCCTCCTCACCGCAGAGAGGTTCCCCGTTCACAGTCGTCCCGTTCCGGCTCGAAAGATCCTCGATAAAATATCTCCCTGCCCGGAATCTCAGCCTGGCGTGGATACGGCTCACCGCAGGAGAATCAATAATCATTTCGGCATACTGTTGGTTTTTTCCTATCAGCATATCATTCCCTGTAAGGTGTATCTCAGACATGCCCTCCGATTTCGGGAGGAGCCATCGGTCCTCCGGACCCCGGACAGGTCTGTAAGAAGACAAAAGCGTCGTCACGGGCAGATCGTCACGGATATCGTCAGCTAAAACACTTCTTTGTTCCAATATTCCCGGAGACATATCCGCGGCATCAGGCAGTATCTGTATATCCCCCGAAGTTTCTCCTGCAGACGGTATCTCCTGCAGTTCCTTAGGTATCTTTTCCTGCAGCCCCTTCTGCATCTTCTCCTGTCGTCCTTTCGGCATCTTCTCCCGGCATACTCCCTGCACGTCCTTTTCGGTCCCGCTGCGCTCCCTGACAAGATATACAAAGAGAATGACTGCGCAGATGCCGGCACCTATACCACAGATTGTGTATATGCTTATATGCCGCAGAAGATTGGTGTGCAGAAATACATAGACCGCCGCAAGGATCAGAATACCTGTGAAGACCGCTGCCAATGCAGGTCTTCCCGGAATCCACATGGCCTTTCTCCGCTTTTCTTTCTCAGATCGCTGCAGGTACGCTCCGGGCTCTCCGCCGGGTCCCCGCTCCGCGGGAACCGCGAGAGACTCCGCATGGATCGCCATACGTCCCGCATCCGGATTTCCTTCCGTCTGTTCAGCCGCAAATTGCTGTATATTTATACCCGATTCGGCACGCGCTATACCCTCTGCCTGCGCTTCCACCCCGGGCATGTCCTTCCCGTATAACACCCCCATGAGATCACCGAGCTGTGTATTGTCCTCCTGAACTTCATGACAGAAACGGTATCCGAGGACAATTGCGCTCTGATCACTGTGGTCAGTGCAGCCGAGAAGATACTCTGCAAGTTCTCTGAGCGACTTTCGGATGTCCCGGGAGTAGAAAGGCACATACATAAGACGAATCTCCATCGTATCAAAATCCATGCATACACAGGACGGTGTGAGGATCAGATGCTGAAAGTCAAGCAGATAGTCCTCCAACCCCTCAAGTATCCGCAAAATTTCCGATAATATTTTCATGATTTCGCTCTTACCGATCTTTCGGCTCTCGCAGAAGACTGTGAGTTTCTGAAGAGATGTCACATCGTAGCTGTACCATATCTCCGCATCGATATACTGCATACTGCAGTTGAGAAGCCCCGGAATCCTGTTGGCCGAAATCACTCTGGTCTCATAGTCATCCGGCACATCCGGTCCTGCTCCCTTAACGATCATATAATTGTGGTTCATATCCCGTCTGTACTCAATATCCATTCTCTAACCCTGCCCGAAAATCTTTTTGACCGATCGCATCCTCCAGAGATAAGTTACCGGCTTAACTTTCCTGTAACCCGCGCGTTCAGAAATGCTGTAAAGCCTTCTGCCGGTATAATAAACTGTTCCGGCAGTGTAGGATACAGTCCTCATATTTCCTCCATCCGTACGATCGGCGGATATATCCGATGAAAAAAGCAGCGCCGGGTCCGGACAGACGTGGCCGCTGATTGACTGTTCTACCGCATAAGCCCGAAGATAGTTCCGGTTATGCACGTGCATGCACAGGTACAGTGAAGATAGAATGACCATCAGAATCACAGGCATGAGCAGCGCTGCTTCCACAGTAAAAGCTCCCCGCCTCAGATTCTTTTTTCGCGCTTTCTGACCTTGCGTCCCTGTTTCCCGGATACCTCCACCTCTTCTCATAGTCACCTCCCACTCCCGCCGCGGCAGTTCCGGGGCTCGCCCTGCTGTCGCCGGCTCTCATGTCAAAACTCATCCCTGCTTCTCAGCCTGATCCGGTGATCCCCTCGATCACGATTCAGATCATGAGATACAACACATATCCTCCGAGCAGAAAGGGTATGAACGCAAAACTTCTCCTGCCATCGGATCCGCCAAGGAGCATAACGCACGCATAGGCGGATGCCAAAATCATCCCACAGGCTGCTACAATAAGTATATCTGTCACAGAAAGACATCCCGCAAGAGCGATGAGGATCAGGCCGTCTCCGGCACCCACCGCCCCCCGGGACAAAAAAGAGAAGAGGAGAAAACATACCCCCGGAAGCATGGATGCCGGAAGCGGAATGTCCTGTCCGGATTCAATACACAAAACGACAAGGCCTGCAATACCTCCCGCGCCCGCACATAACGGACTTATTTCATGAAGGCGGACATCCGTAAAACTGCTTGTCGAAAGAATAAAAAGCGCTATGATCTTCGTAATTTCCTGTCTCATCACTCATACTTCATGCCGCATCCCGCGCGGCGCACCGTGAACACTGACGGAGATCCGTATGATCTCCCAGTCTTGCAATCCTCACATGTCTTGTGAGACTGCCGTAATCTGTCGAAGGATAGTAATAATCTCCCTTTGCTGTAATGTAAACGTCACCGCTGTAACCTGCCGGAAAACCGGGACAGGGCTTATAGCGGCTTCCGTACTGATTTCTCATGCGGCCGACTGCGGATGTATTCGTACGCATTATGCACAGATCCAGATGCGTGCAGTCCGCATGCGTGTGATACACCTCCTGATTCTCGGTGAGATACACATACCCTCCGGAGTTTTCAGCCGCCTCAGTCTTCTCGTCGCTCCCACTGTAGCCTGTCCACGGATGGACGCGCGCCCGGATCGCGATTTTCATATCGGGCACCGGAACGCATCTTACAGGGAACCGATAAGTAACTGTCCACGGAATGTCAATCCAGTTTTCATCCCCGTCGCTGCCAAGTGTGCCGGCATACATCGCCATCTGTCTGACCCGGTTAGACAGTTCCAGGCTTTTTTCTGTGTACAGGCCTACTGCATCCATGAAGGAGATGAGCATGATAATGCACAGAAAAAAGAATGGCAGTGCAAGGGCACACTCGACAGTCAGGGAGGCGCAAATGAATATAGACCTTTCGCACCTGTCACTCCAAGAACTCATTGTAGAGTAGTCCGGCGCAGGATCCTTCCCGGAGACCCTGCGGTAAGCCTTTTCACAGTCCGCCGACCGCTCCCGGAGAGATTCAATTGTTCGGGCAATAAACATATGAAAAGGCATACCGCAAAACCTCCGCAGATATTTACCGGTCAAAAAAGTCCTTATAGGACATGGTCTGACTCATGGTCCACGTTTTTTTGTGTTCAGACAGGACACCGGTGTCGAAAGTAAGTGCAAATATGCATGTGTCCAGCCTGAAGTTCGGTCTTCCGAGTCCCCTCACAGTGCTCTCGACCATATCAAGACTCCTTGTGACAGAGACCTGCATATCAGCAAGAAACAGGTAAAAACGCAGATAGTCCGTATAGCTGACACCGCCGGGAACATCTCGTGACATGTCGCCGAGAGCATCTGCAGCCACTATTCCCGGAATAGCCCGAAGATCCACCTGCCATGTCTCAGCGCTCTTTGTGAGTGCAGTCTTTTTACCGTCAAGGAGGGCTCTCACATCGACTATACTCTCGCAGAAAGCCCAGCCCGCCGCGATAAGTGCCCCAATGGCCGGCGCTGCGAACGGGATCAGCATCATGGCTGCCACCCCCTGGGCACAGGCTTCAATCTCTGCACGTCTCACGGGATCAGTGTAAAGATAAATAATATTGGCAGCTTCCCGGGTCAGAAGCAATTTCCTGACTATTCCTTCAAGATTGTCAAGATCCGTCTCACCTCCCTCCAGAATGTACTCGGTCTGGTAGGCAAGGCCCCTGTTTTCCCCGGGTGTCACATAATTGCCGAAGTGAGAAAGAATGTACTCATTATAGAGAACTTTCGAGTAAGCTCCTCCTGTATTGTCGGGAACATCAATCACCCCGATACCGGACTCAGCCGTCCGGTCTCTGAGAAGACCCGCACCCGCTATGCTGCTCTGCGACACATCGGACACATCCCCAAGGACCAGCTCCATAAAGGTCATCTGCCTGAGTCGTTCAATTGCGGGCAGAGGGTTCCCGTATTCGTCGTCCGCTGCTTCCGCCGCGGATGCGGCCTCTTCCGCCGCTGCATCTCCCTCCGCTCTTAGCGCCTCATTCTCAGCCCTTGCAGCGGCTGCCTCCGCCTGGATATCAGCGTAGGAAGCTCCGGCGGTCCGGTTCTCCAGATCCTGCCCCCGCACTTCCTCGGACCTTGTATGAGCCGCATTCCGCGGCACTCCGTCAAGAAGCTGTGAAATGCCCTGTGCGCCGATCGTCTCTTTCATATACTCAATTGCAGATGAAGCGAAAATCTGCCCGTTCACATCCGTTGCAAGCGTATATCCTGTCAGATAGCTCTCTCTCTGGGACAGCGCAAGAAGGTTTCCACCCCCTGCTATCCGTCCTTTTTTTGGATGAAGGATATATGACATGGCGTCTTCTATCCTGTCCGAGAGCACGAGCGGACACAGACTGTCCGTGCCGCAGCTCCCGTCGATGAAGAACACATCGAAGTTCTCAAGCAGATCCCGGTCATACTGTGCAAATGTTGAGAATAGCGCCTGATCCACACTGTTGGCCAGCTGCATGCGTCCCGCCTGTGCCCTGACGGAATGGAACACGGCTGCCAGAAGTGCTGTCAAAACGAGCATTGTCAGGCTGAGATATATTGAGATACTGCCTCGGCGCATAGGACTCTCCTTAGATTTTCGGCGGACCGGCGTGCTCTCCGCCGTGTTTTCCCCCCACACAGCCGGCCTCCGCCCCGCCAGGGGAAAGCAGGGCATCAGCCGATCATAAAATGGAGACATTATCATAGGACGTTCTGTCGACCTTCGAATCACTTCCTGACGGCCGGCAGGTAAGGGCCGGATCCTCCTCAAACGGAATCGGCCTGTGACGATACTTTGCTCAGAATGCTCTTTACGACTTTTGTCAGCTGTTCTTTGAATATAAGGACGAGAGCAATCAAGACCAAAAGTACCAGAATGATCTCAACGACGGTGACTCCGTCCTCTTCCTTCAAAAAAGCGCAAAAATCACCCATATGCGCCACCTCCTTTCTTATTGTTTTGCAATGCCGCGCGATCTCACTGCTGTTTACCCTGTGCCACAAAGTTTTTGGAATTCCGCGGGGTGAGAAACCCCGTTTGATCCGATCGGATCAGATGCGTTTGATGTAAAAAGAGAATAGCAATAAATCCATCGCTGTTTCAAGTCGGAATAATTCACGATTTGCATCGACCTTATTCATACAGTTTGACTGGATTTCTTTATCAGCTGCAGCCCGCTGCTGCCAGGGGCAAGAGCGGTTCATGCGAGCATAACGCTCATGCGAGCACGCCTCGCTCTGCCGGGTTGGTGCTGCAAAAAAAGGGCTGTCGCATCAGACAGTCACCACTGTATATGACAGACATTTGCAAATAACGTATGCCATATACAGTGGTGGCGCGTCTTAATGCGACAGCCCCAGGATCATTATCAAAAATGCTGCAATTTCTGTTACAGGGCAGATCCGCTGTCGTAGTAAAAGTCGCCGCTTCTCCCACCGTGCTTTTCAATGAGATGTACGTCCTCTATGACCATGCGCTTGTCGATGGCCTTACACATATCGTAGATTGTGAGCAGAGCTGTCGTGACCCCGGTCAGTGCTTCCATCTCAACTCCGGTCCTTCCATCCGTCTTAACACTGCAGAAAGCCTTGACAGAGTCGGATTCAGGATGAAGCTCAAATGTCACCTTAGCGTTTGTCAGGTTAAGCACATGGCACATCGGAATCAGGTCAGACGTCTTCTTCGTGCCCATGATACCGGCTACCTGAGCGACAGTAAGAACATCGCCCTTCCTGACTTTTCCGCCTGTGATCGCTAAGAAGGCCTCACTGTTCATACGTATCGTCCCGACCGCCAGCGCTCTGCGTCCGGTCACACTCTTCTCCGACACATCGACCATGTGCGCATTTCCGAGATCGTCAAAATGTGTAAACTCCATTTTTTCTCCTTGCCGCAGGTAATAATTCACCTTCGCGCACTCCCCGACAGTCTGTATTATTCAATCGATCCCATTGTACCGTCCGGGTTCTTTTTCTTTATGACCTTCATCATGAAATCCCGCTTTAAGGCCAGATTCTTAGAGAACGGATTGATGACGATCGCAGTGATCTCAGGATGCTTCGCGATAAACACACTGCACTGCAGTGACGGCATCTGCATCCAGACGTACTTCTGCATAAATTGTTCAGTGATCTCATCTCTTGATGTGAATGAGAAATAGAGCACATCCCCGTTCGGAGCCTTGAGAAGTTCCGGCACAAGCCTGACAGGATCTTTCGGTACGTATTTCCGCGCCATGGTCTGTGTCTTGAAACCGACGGCATCCGATGTCGAGAACTGCATGCGCATCGGGACCCAAAGCCACACGTCCGTAAAATTGTTCAGGCAGTTCTGAAGATTGGCCACTGTCTTTTCCGAATCATATCTCTCGATAAAATAGCCAAGGACCCTTGCGCTGTCCTCTCTTTTCAGAATATCGGGATTATTGACAGACATCAGCTTATTCGGCGTGATTGCGGGCAGAGCCGTGGCCGTCGGCGAAGGCCCGGGCGTTGGCTGCGGGTTCTTTGCCTGCTGCCGGCCGGCAGGAGCTGCTGCCGGTGCCGGAGTTTCAACCGCCTGTCTCACTTCCTCGGCAGTCGGGGCATCAGCCGAGCGTTCCATGCCGTGATACTCGCCGCCTTCACTATCATCGTTTTTCTTAAAAACGTCAAACAGACCCATTTCGGAAATCTCCTCCTTCATAGTCAGATACAGTTACTATATCATTAAACTCCTGAGACTGCAAATGTTCTGTGTCAGGAGGCAGCATTTACGCTCGCTGCCGGAAGGGCAGGACCGGCGTTTTTCGATGAAGATGATGTTTGCGGCGGTTTCAGACTGCGGTGCAGACGCCGGGCGGGCTGCCCATATATCTCGATTCCGGCAGCAGAAACAAAAAAGCCGGATCAGGAGACCCGATCCGACTCTTTCTTTTCCCTGTATTTTTCTTTCATCGAGGCAGCGACTTCCCTGACAGCGCAGTACTTATCCGCCAGCATGATCACATAGCCTTCCCTGCAGTGGGGCGGTATCGGGGTCGTCGGCCACATATGGTGACTTATTATGTCTTTCTCGCGTTTATTTAAACCGCCGAGCAGCTTCCTTGCGACCTCACAGGACTCTTTCGGATGCCGCTGCCAGCACACCAGATTGTTGCTGAACTTTTCATATCTTCCGACGATACCGAGATCATGACACAGTGCTCCGCGTATCACCGATTCCGTGTCAGTCTTTATATGCATCGCATTGAGAAATCTGCAGATCCTTACGGAAGCGTACGCAACTCCGAGGCTGTGATTCCCAACCGTTGTCACATGGTGATGCTTCTGCGCCATAGCCCTTTCGAACTCCGGCGAATCAAGTATCTCCGCCCCGTATGTCCTGACCAGATGCATAGCCAACATATCCATATTCCGTCTCCTTGTCACTGCAGAACTTCTATCAGTTACTAAACTCCTCACATGCCGATACACTGCCGTAGAAGTCGACGTATTATTCGGCTGCCTCTACGTCCTTATTCTTCATGCCGTAGTGCAGGAAGAACATGCATCCGATCGTAATGAGCACGCCGATGATCAGGCAGATGACCGCGTTCTGAACAAATCCGGCGATGACATAGGCTATGAACGAGATGGCGGCTGCAGTCAGCGCGTAGGGCATCTGTGTTGAAACGTGGGCAATATGATCGCACATTGCTCCCGCCGAGGACATGATCGTCGTATCGGAGATCGGTGAGCAGTGATCGCCGCAGACTGCGCCTGCCATGCAGGCGGATACGCAGATGACCGCAAGCGGATTACCGCTCTCGAGCGGGAAGGATGCAAGGCAGATCGGAATCAGGATTCCGAACGTGCCCCAGGATGTTCCTGTGGCAAATGAGAGCCCGACCGCGATCAGGAACACAATTGCCGGAAGGAAGTTCTGCAGAGCGCCTGCGGAATTGGAAACGATAGCCGCGACATAATCCTTAGCGCCGAGAGAATCTGTCATGCTCTTAAGTGTCCATGCAAGGACAAGGATCATGATTGCAGGTACCATGGCCTTGAAGCCCTCAGTGAGGCAGGCCATGCAGTCCTTGAATTTGAGGACTCCGCGGATCAGATAGACGATCAGCGTAATTGCCAGAGCGACAAAAGATCCGAGAACAAGACCTACGGACGCGTCGGAATTGGCAAATGCATCGACAAAGCCTTCACCCTCAAAGAAACCGCCGGAATAGATCATGCCGATTACACAGCAGATAATAAGAGATACAATGGGAAGAACGAGGTCGATGACCTTGCCGCTGCCTTTTATAGCGTCCTCGTCAGAGACCTGTGCTTCCATATCCGTGAAGATATTGCCCGCCAAAGCGTTCCTCTCATGTCTTGCCATCGGGCCGTAGTCAATCTTCAGGACCGTGATCGTGACCATCATGAGAATTGTGAGAAGCGCATAATAATTGTACGGGATCGCCCTGATGAAGAGAACAAGTCCGTTCGTTCCTTCCGGAGAGAACGCGGAAACTGCCGCAGCCCAGGAAGAAATCGGGGCAATAATGCAGACAGGAGCAGCCGTAGCGTCGATGAGGTATGCCAGCTTGGCGCGTGAGACCTGATGACGGTCCGTGACCGGACGCATGACGGAGCCTACTGTCAGACAGTTAAAGTAGTCGTCAATAAAAATGAGGCATCCGAGAAGAATCGTTGCCAGCTGGGCGCCGACACGAGAAGTGATCTTCTTTGACGCCCACTCGCCGAACGCGGCGGAACCGCCCGCCTTGTTCATGAGCGCGACCATGATGCCCAGGAAGACAAGGAACACGAGAATACCGACGTTATACGAGTCAGAAAGCTGTGCAATCATGCCATCCTGAAAGATGTGGACCAGCGTTCCCTCGAAGCTGAATCCGGAAAAGAAAAGACCGCCGACAACTATACCAACAAACAGCGAGCTGTAGACCTCTTTGGTGATAAGTGCCAGAGCGATTGCAACGATTGGCGGTACAAGGGACCAGAATGTTGCATACATGAAAGTTTCCCCCTTTCAAGAATAAATATTACTGCTGTCCGGCTTTATCAATATACCGCTTTAATGCGTTAAACCTCCGGACAATTACGCCTATTATACCACCCTCAGGCCAAAAAACTACAACTATTTTTAAAATATGGAAAAAATAGAGACCGGGGCTTTCACCCTGATCTCTTCATTTTCTGTCTATCGGTATCTCTATTATCACCCTGCTCCCCTGTCCCCTGGCACTCTCAAAGGTCAGACTGGCATTAAGAATCGCTACAAGCCTCTCCCTGACATTTCGAATCCCGACATGACTGCTGTCCGCCGTCATAGCCTCATCGGCATTCGTCCCGGGTCCGTTATCGCTGACAACAACCTCGATAAGGTCACCCTTCAGATAGGATCCGATGCTGACACGGCCTCCATCCTCATTCATCATGGCTCCGTGCCTCACTGCATTCTCAACAATGGGCTGTATCGTGAGTGGCGGAACAGAAAAATCCGTATACTGAAGGTCATATACGATCTCCAGTTCATCCCGGAAACGCATCTGCTCCAGTTTCAGATAATGGTCCACAAACTCCATCTCCTTCACCATCGGGACGGGATCCGAGTTTTCAATTGTGAGGATATTTGTACGAAGATACTCGGAAAAATCCGCGATCGCCTCCTTGGCAAGCTCTGTGTCCTGATCACACAGATAATAGATCGAGTTGAGTGTATTGAATATAAAGTGCGGCCTTATCTGACTCAGCATAATATCTATGCGGTCCCTGGCTAGTCTGTTTTCCATCTCGCTCATGCTGATGGTCCGCCTTATGTTAAGATAGTTGTGGATCAGAAGCAGCGACAGAGAGAGCGCCGGCCCCATGAGGCCGATTTCTACATTAACAACGCGGAAGGCAAATGTTATGACCGGGAAAATAACAAATGACAGAAGGACCATAACACTTCCGACTCCGAGACCACGGCGATAATGGATCAGCAAAGCAAAAATAATGCAAAGTACGATCACTCCGCCCACCTGACCGATCAAATAATAAGGACCTGTCTCAGTGCCGTTGACAGTTGATGTTGATATCAGGCCATTTACGGAATTGACGGCCCAGAATCCGGCGGATATTCCACACACAGCAATATTCAGGCGATCCACCCATTTGGGGACGTGCGTCCCCTTGACTATACTCTCAATTGCGTAAATGATGAACCGCAAAAAAAGTATAAGAAGGACAAAATAGGCTACACATGAGATCAGATATGCCACACTGTACACGCGCTTTGCGAATATACTCTCATCCATCCAGAATACCGCTATCCAGCCGATCAGGTCGGATACCAGCATTACAATAGCGCTCACCACAGACTCGATAAAGTACGGATATCTTTTCCGCCTGATAGAAAACTCCATGAGGCATCCCACAAGCAGGATCGTCATTGTAATGAGCGCATATAACAGGATAATTATATTGACGTAAATCATAAGTCCTCCGGTCTAGTCTGTCGGTCTGAAAGAGAGTAATTCTGAGATATACTCCTCCGCCAGGGTGGAAAGAGGCATGCGTTTTTTCTTGATGTAGCCGATCGTCATGACATCATCCGCATCGAGCGGGACTGCCCGGTAATACTCACCGTTGAGATTTTCACAGATGATTCCCGAACACAGGGTATAAGCATTGAGGCCGACCATCAGATTGAGCATGGTGGCCCGGTCATCCGCCTTAATGATCCTGTCATAATCGCGCGTCGCAAGGACTTCCTCCGCAAAATGGAACGAATTGTTCTCCCCCTGCTCGAAGCTGAGACACGGGTAGGGTGAGAGTTCCTCGAACCTTATCTTATCCCGGTCTGCCAGCGGGTGGTTTTTCCAGAGATACACTGAGATCGGACACTCAAAGAGAGGGATGAATTCCAGTTCGGCGTCGCGGAATATTTTCGTCAGCACTTTCTCGTTGAAATCATTGAGATAGAGGACTCCGACCTCACTTTTAAGGTTCCTCACGTTCTCTATGACCTGCGCTGTCCTCGTCTCGTGGACGGCAAATGCGTAAGGCTCCCCCTCATGCTTCCCTGCCACCCTTATAAATGCTTCGACCGCAAATGTATAGTGCTGCATCGAAACAGAAAATTTCTTTTTCTTTTTCTCCGGAGCGATAAACGTATTCTCTATAAGTTCATACTGCTCAAGGATCTGTCTTGCGTATCCGAGGAATTCTTCCCCGTCCGCTGTGATCGTAATTCCGCGGTTGGACCTTAAGAACAGAGTCATATCAAGCTCATTCTCCAGTTCCCTGACCGTGCCGGAGAGGGACGGCTGAGAAATGAACAGGCGCTTCGCGGCCTCATTTATCGATCCGCAGTCGGCAATCGTGACCGCATATTTCATCTGTTGAAGAGTCATCAGTTCCTCCCGGAGATAAGGTCGACTTCTGTATAGCTCATTATACGTGCCAGTATGCTTTTCGGGAATCCTGACACAGACGTATTGTATGCCTCGGCTTTCGCATTGTAATCGGCGATTGCGGCATTCAATCTATCCGCTTCCTGATCCACTGCCAAAGCGGCATTCTTATAAGAACTTACGGACATACCTGCCTCGTCGGAGGCTTCATGAAGGGCGGAGAGAGCATTTGCAAATGCATCTGCCGCGTCAGATCTTTCCTTTGCGGATTCCGCCTGACAAAGAGCCAAATATGAGGAAGCAAAAGCTCCGGCACGATCCCCGGATGGTGCGCCTGCTTTTCCTGCCTCACGCACAAAGGCCGATACCTCATCCTCCATCTCCCGGATCTCTGTCGTGACATCAGAATACGCAAGCTCCACGTTCGAGCGTGACGCGCCGAGCGACTGTACACCGGTCATAATAAGACCTATGATGATCGCGGCAGTTGACAGGATCATATATGCCTTTCTTCTGCTGCTGCCATAGGTGTCTTCCTTTTTAACGCGGTTCCCGGAATAGTTCCCGCCGACTCTTTTCTGATTCTTTTTCTTTGACAAAACCTGCTCTCCTTTTATAGGTCATTACGAAATAATATAATAAAAAACAGCCCTTCTTGCAAGAGCTGTTAAATATGTATCTGCCATTACTTGCGCGATCAAGTTGACTTTGTCTCACGCGCGAGGCGAAAGCGAAGATTCGGATCAGCGGGCGTAAAAAGAACTGTAACTAAAGCTGCGATCCACACGTATAATGAGCCGGCACGGCCGGTCAGACACATGCAGACCTCAGCAAATGTGAAAGAGAACTATATGTACCATCATTTCTTATCTGTGAGGCAGCAGATATAGTCCATGGAGACTTTATAGAGCTGTGCAAGCTGGATCATGGCGTCAAGCGGAATCCTGACATTTCCTCTCTCATAATCCGAGTATGTCCTCTGTGCAACATGAAGTATCTTCGCAACTTCCGCCTGTGAATAATCACTGTCCTCGCGAAGATTTCTGATACGCTCCAAATACAATATTTTATTCATCCTTTTTCCCGCCCTTTACAACAAAAACTTTACCCAAATACTTATGTTGTTAGAATAACCGATTCAAGAACCTTAAATAAAAATTGAGTGACATAACCGCTGAAAGAAATAAAGAAATTTTAAGTATTCGTCAATTTTTCGTCAATTTTTGGTCAATCCTTTGTCGACAAGATCGTGAAATCTCATTTTTCAGTGTAATTTACCCTTGCGGATGCAATTTTTTCATGGTAAATCGCGATTCCTGTAACATGATTCACCCAGCGCTTGTCAAAGCAGGGGCATATCCCAAATGAGATAAAGATGACCGGATATGACATCATTATGCAGTAGGTCATATCCGGTCATTATTCAATCAGGAACGCCACAGTGTCCCTGCCGCCCTCGCCGGGCGCGAAGCATCTTCATTTTGCGCATTATTCGCAGACTTACGTCACGAGAATTCCGCGTCAGAGATTAATACGCATCCGCATTAAGATTATGGCTCTTCTCGTAACTTGAGATCATATTGATATTCTGTCTCTCGACATCATTCAGCATGTCCTCGGAGAACTCGCCTGCAGGCACGGTCGGATGATACCAGGAGAACTGGCTGAAATACTCCGCATATTCCTGATTATTGAACGTATATCCGTTCCGGGCATATATCTCATTGACCATGAGTCTGATTTCCCGCGCGGAGCGCCCCTCAAGTTCTGACTCGCTGAGTAATCTTGAGCTGCTGTCAGGCATGATCATTCCTTCCGAAGATCCCGACTGAGGTTTTTTGGTCGGAGCCGGCGTTGCTGTCGGCTTCGGAGTCGGCGTCGCTGTCGGTTCCGGGATCGGAGTCGCCGTCGGCTCAGGAATCGGCGTCGGCGTCGGCTCCGGGCTGGGAGTCGGGGTAGGTGTCGGCGTCGGCGTGAGCTCCGTAGCTGTGATTGCTGTCGGGACAGGTGACGGAGTCGGTGTTGCCGTCGGCACCGGGGTCGGAGTCGGGGTCGGAGTATCAAGCGGAATGGCTGTCACATTAGGCGTGATCGTCGTCTCTTCCGCCCGTCCTTCGTCTTCCCTGCTGCTGGTCCAGAAATCAGAAAGCTTGGCATTCCGTATCGCCGGCACTACAAATAATAAGAGTGACGCGATCAGAGCTACCATGACAATCGCGAGCAGGGCCCACCGGCCACCGCCGTTCTTTCCGCCCTTGCCCTCAGGCCTGACGAAGAGAATGCTGCCGTCATCGTCATCATCATCGTCATAGTCATCATCGTCATAATCATCATCGTCGCCCAGGCCGAAAAATCCTGCCAGGCGTGCCGCTGCTTTGTTATGTTTTTCTTTTGGCTCTGCATCCGTTTTCGCAGACTTTCCGTCTGCCTGACTCGGGCCCTCAATCGTGCCTGCAGGAACTCCCGCGGCTGCGATGCCGGCCTTCCTGCCTGCCGCACTCTTGAAAGATGTACCTTCACTTTCTGTTTTTCCCACCTCAATCTTAGTTCCGCAGACAGGGCAGAAATTATCTCCTGCGGTAACCTCACTGCCGCAGAATACGCAGTACTGCTTATTAGGATCCTGCCGGAAAGACCGCTTGCTGAAAGCTCCGCAGTGCGGGCAGAACTTGGCTTCCCCGTCGATCCATTCACCGCAATTCTGGCATTGAATCTTATTATCCATACTCACCTCTTACTGTCTCGGTGCTGTCCCGCGTGAGGGGACAGGCACTTTAGTCTGCAGGTCACGGCAGCGGAACGCCCCTTTGCTTACATCCGCCGGGTTCAGACTGCCGGCCGCCTGCGCTGTCAATTGTATCAAATGTGTTCCGGCTCCTCAACTCTTATCGCCGAGCTGGCTTTTATGCGAGTAGAGGGCTCCGATCAGATTGGAGTCGTTAAAGAACCTGCACGTTTCAATTGCCGGTACCGGCATGTCAGTCCATGTAAACTGCTTCATTGCATTCCTTGCCTGTTCACGAATCATTTCAATGAGCAGAGGCTGCGTGCTGATCCCACCTCCTACAACGACCCGCTCGGGATCGATGATGATCTGAATATTGCAAATCAGCCTTGCGACATTTCCCGCGAATTTCCAGAGAACCTCCCGGACAGTCTCATCACCTTCCTCAATCATCTTGAAGACCCTGACGCCATCAAGCTCTTCCGCGGGAATGCCTTTAGCTTCCGCGACCATGCCGACAAGGCCCCTCGCGCTGGCTGCACGTGCGGCGATTTTTCTCTCATCAAACTCGCCGTCCATATCCTCGAGCATAAAATAGCTGAGTTCCCCTGCAACAAAGTGCTTACCCCGAAGGATCTCACCGTTCACGATGATGCCCCCGCCGACACCTGTTCCCAGGATCACTGCGGCGGCGTCACGGCAGCCCATAAGGTTTCCGTGCCATAATTCCGCAAGAGCAGCGCATCTTGCGTCATTCTCCATGGTGACAGGAACCGGGATCCTCTCCTGCAGTGCTTCTATCAGATTCATCTCTTTGACACAATACACACCGCCTCCGTTGTAGGCGTATCCGGTCTCTACATCCAAAAAACCCGGCATGCTGAGGGCTACTCCCGCTATGTCTCCCTCTTCGGCAGCTGCATCCTTATAAATATCTGCGATGGATTTGAGGAACAGATCAAGATCCTCTGTCTCCGTCGGGATTTTTTCCTTCCTGAGAAATTCTCCCTCAGCAGTCATGACCGCATATTTGATAAATGTGCCGCCAACGTCTATCACCGCATAATTCATCTTGCCACCTCCATGTGTCTTATCTGTGAATCCATTTATTAATTATTTCTTAAAATTACAAATCGCGATCCGTATGCATGCTTCCAGACCGGGACCGATGCGCGGATCCGTTCTCACATTTCAAATATCGTATCGGCCGCGTTCATAGTGGAATCCCTGTGGGATACTATAACGACTGTCCGGTCCCGGCACTCTTCCATGAGAGACTTCAGGATGATGCCCTCATTCAGAGAATCAAGGTTGCTGGTCGGCTCGTCGAGCAGCATGAACGGCGCGTTGTGGAGGAAAGCCCTTGCGATACCAATTCTCTGCCGTTCACCGCCGGAGAGAGTGTCTCCGAGCTCTCCGACTGTCGTATCATAACCGTTCGGGAGAGACTTAATGAAGTCATGAATAGCCGCCTTCTTAGCCGCGCGGACAATCTCAACGCGGGAAGCACCGGGTTTGCCGATCAGTATGTTATTTGCAATACTGTCATGGAACAGGTGTGTCTCCTGCTCAACGAGCGATTCCGTGTCGCGGAGCTGTGTCGTCGCAATATGCCGTACATCCTCACCGGAAACCATGACCCGGCCTTCCTGGACGTCAAAGAAACGCATAAGCAGTTTCAGTATCGTTGACTTTCCCGATCCGGAGGGACCGTGAATTCCAATGATACGACCGGGCCAGAAAAGAATCGAAAAATCTTTAAGGATCATCTCATCCCCGTAGGAGAACGTGACCTTAGAGAGCTCAGCGCCGCGGAAATGTTCGAAACCGTCCCATCCCTCGCGTCCGTCCGTGCCGGAGACATCCCACACGAGAGGCATCTCCTCCAGAAGATCAAGGACCCGGTCTCCCGCCGCCAGAGTTTGACTCAGGCTGTTCGAAAGACTGCCGAGGGCGACCACCGGTCCGAAAGAACTCATAAAAGCGATCTGGGAAATCAGGAGTCCGTCATAGCCGATCCTGCCGCTAAAATAGAGACCTGCGAGAAGGAGCAGCATAGTATAGGAAAAAACAAGGATCACTGCAGTTGTCACGACTCTCTGAACTCCTGTCATTTTCGAAAGCCCGCGTTGAAGATCCGACAGCTCGTCCGACCGCGAGGCGATCTCCTCACGGCGCCTCCTGCCGCGGCCGAACTGTATGATCTCATCGAGACCTCTCAGAGAGTCGAGTACAAAACTGGTCATATCTCCGAAAGCGTTCCTGAAAAGAAGACCTGCACCGCCGTTCAGCTTTCCGTTAATGACCGGGATGATCACTCCGACCGCTATGTAGGCGGCCGCAGCCAGAAGTCCCGCATAGAGCGAGTGTCTCATGAACATGGAAATCATGATCACTGACGTGATGAGCGCGATTACGATCGGCGAGATCGTGTGCGCGTAGAACACTTCCAGAAGCTCGATGTCCGAGGTTATAATAGAAATCAGATTGCCTTTATCTCTGCCCTCAAGCTTGGCGGGAGCCAATCTGCGGAGAGCGGCATATACCTCATGACGGATAATGGCAAGAAGTCTGAAAGCAATATAGTGGTTGCAGTAATGTTCCGCGTAGTGCAGGACACCGCGAAGGACCGCAAAGATGCCCATCAGCACAAAAAGCGTCTGGGCTGACCTCGTCGCGAGTGACGTGAAAGAAAGCGGTATGCCCTGAGCGCGAAGCGCGCTCACAGCCTCGCGGGCAGCCTCTGCCGCCGCTCTGGCAGCCTCTCCGTGACCGGGATCGAGGAAAGCAAATGCGTCTACAGCCTTCTCTGCCTCATAGACAGTCTCAGTAGTTCCGAAGATGAGCCCGTGAAGCAGAACATTGCCCGCAAACACTGAGATAAAAATTGCCGAGAGATAACCGAGAACACCCAGGATAACAGCAGTGCACATAATCGGCATGAGCGGACGCACAAGACCGATCAACTGCCCCATGATGACGACTGCGCTGCGCCTCTTCTCTTTTTCCGAAGCTTTCTCGCTGTTCTTTTCGACCCGCCTGCCTTTGCCGTTTTTCCCTGTAGCAGTTTCATCCGCATAGGCGATAAGCGATTTGCGGATAGTCTCGTAAGCCCGGTCCTCATCCGTGATCGATGTCGCGGAGCCGCTGACCGCGCAGCTCTCCACATGTTTTCTTCTATTTCCCCGCGCGCCTTTGGCGTATGTCTCAAGAGACATCTGGGCTTTGTACATAGCACTGTACGATCCGCCTTTGGCCATGAGCTCGCTGTGAGTTCCGCTCTCCGTTATCGCACCGTCCTCGCACATATAGATGCAGTCGGCTTTGATGCAGTTGTGCAATCTGTGGGAGATCATGAGGACTGTCTTCGTCTTCGCTATCTCCCTTATGATGCTCATAATGAGTTCTTCACTCTCCGCGTCGATATTGCTGGTGGCCTCATCGAAGATCATGACCTCCGCATCGACCAGGAGGGCTCTGGCAAGGCCTATGCGCTGCGCCTGGCCTCCGGATATATTGGCGCCTTTCTCCTCGAGCTGCATGGAAAGGCCGCCTCTCTTTTTGACAAAAGGAACAAGGTGGACCGCGTCAAGAGCTTCATAGAGTTCCTCATCCGTCGCGTTCGGCTTTCCCATTCTCAGGTTATCGGCCACTGACCCCTTGAAAATATAATTATTGTGACGGACCAGCACAACATGGGAGAGAAGACTTTTCTCCCGCACGTCGCGAAGCTCGTGAATACCGCCCTCTCTGCTGCCGATTCGTACACTTCCCGTGTATCTGCGGTTCCTGCCGGCGATTATGCCTGCAATCGTGCTCTTCCCGCAGCCGGAGGGTCCGACAAGGGCGACAAGGCTGCCGGCAGGCAGGACCATATTCACGCCCTTCAATATCTGGCGGGACGCGTCATAATAAAAACCGACGTCTGACATCTGGACAGAGATATTGCTGGATCTGCAGAATTTCTGCTCCGCAAAATTCATACGGCGGTCGCGCTCCTTTTCCACATCGACCGTCTTTGTCAGCTGCTCACGCCCCCGCCTTGCCTCCGGCAGATCGAGCAGCGCAAATATCCTGTCGCTGGCAGCCATACCGTTCATTGCAATGTGAAAATAAGAGCCGAGCTTTCTTAGAGGCAGGAAGAACTCCGCCGCAAGAAAGATTACGACCAGGGCATCTCCGAAGTCCAGACGTCCTCTCAGATACAGAGTCAGCGCGGAGATCATACCCGCAGCAGCTCCTCCGTATGCCAGTATATCCATGACGGATGTCGAATTCAGCTGCATGATGAAAACGCGCATTGTCGCGCGGCGGAATTCCTCCGCCTCCTCATCCATCTGGTGGGCTTTCAGATCATCAGCCCTGTAAATTTTCAGCGTGGTGAGGCCTTGAATGCACTCGAGAAATACATCACCGAGGTCGGTATAAGACGTCCAATATTGTCCGAGGATCTTTTTCACGATCTTCTGAACAATGACGATAGAAATGGGAATCAGCGGAACGAACATAAGGAGGATTAAAGCTGCGCGGACACTGACAAGTACTGCCGTCACCAAAAACAGTGTCAGGGGGGCAAGCAGGCTGTAGGCCAGCTGCGATAAATACTGGCCGAAATAGGTCTCCAACTGCTCGACGCCCTCGGTAGAGAGCTGCACGATCTCACTGGTGGCGATTCGCTCCCTGTACGACACGCCGAGACGCAGCAGTTTCTGATATATCTTGTCCCGCAGAATCCGTTTGACATCACAGGACGCCATGAAGGACATTTTCTGTGAGAACCACTCGCATGTTGACCGCACGGCAATGCAGACCACAATAATCACAGCAGTTCTTGCTAGAATTACGGTGGTCGTACGGCCTTCCAGAATGCGGGCTATAAGATCGGCGGCCTGAAATGATGCCACGATCTGAGCGATCAGTGCGATCCACTGGAACAAAATGTTGTAGCCTATATACTTTTTCGCATGTCCCAGAAGGCTGATCAGTCTTGTCTTAATCATAAATTATTGTATTTCCTCTCAAACTGCATCCGACTTTTTCTGCGCCCGTCGCAGCTCCCCGAGCGCCGCCTGTTCATCCGCCTGCGCTTTCGCAAGAAGAGCGCCGTATCGATTCAAATACAAAAAATCCGGGTCCTTAACGTCGGTCTCGATCACATCTCTGACAGAAATCTTCTCAGCCCGATACATCCGATTCGCTGCGGCGTCGGCATGGCTCTTTGCATCAGCAAGCACATCAAGCAGCCTTGCATACTCTTTCCTCGCGGCATCAAGCTGCCGTCCCAGGGTAAATCTCACTTTTTTTCTTCCCTGATACTCTGCAAAAACCTCATCATATTTGGCGGAGGCCTTCACCATGTTGCTGACTTTATTCTCCTCAGCATCGATGAGATCTCTGAACGTATCGATCTTATTGCGGATCATCATCGTATCTTTATGTGCGGTGTTATATATCTCCCGCTTTTCCTGTGCGAATGCACGTGCATCCTCAAGAAGACCCGCTGCCCGGGTATATTCCCTGTAAGCATCGGAGTAAGCTGCGTTTCTTATAGACGCCTCTCGGCGGGCTGCCGCATACTCGGCCTCCAGTTTTTCTTTCCCCTGAGATTTTTTGGCAACTGTAAGCAGATAGTCCGTCAGATTTCTGAGCTTCTCAGCTTCGTCTAATACTTTCTTCTTCTCACCAACATAGGCTTCAGGCTCCAGAGTCGCCCGAAGAGCCGTCAGTGCTTCCGCCCTCGCTGTCACTTCGAACTGCTCCGCGCGGGGAAGTTCTCTTATAAAACCGGCAAGTTCATCTCTCTCCCGCTCAATATCTCTGCGGGTTTCCGTTATTGCCGCCTCCGCCACATAGGGAAGACTCTGAAGTTCCCGCTTTACAAGGAGTTCTGCGCTTCTTGCCTTTTCATAACGCTTCTCAATGATCTTCAGCTTGCGCGTGGCATCATTGACAACAGCCGCAGCCTCCTCTGCCTGCCGCAAAGCCTCCTCGTGATCGTGTCTGGCACCTTCTTTTGCCTTTCCGATCGCTTTGAACACATCCGAGGACAATTCCATGGACATCCTGTGCTTGTCCTCATACTTTTTAGACAGCTGCTCAATGACCATCTCGAGATACATCGAATCGTCCTCATCCTCGACCTCCTCGGGGGGTGTGTCTTCCGCGAACGATTCCATCAGGGCTTCCTTCGTTTCCTGTGTCTCGGTTTCCGCTTTTTCGACCGATTCACGAACTGCCTCTGAAATATCTGCTTTATCCGCTGTGTCGGATACCATCGCAGCACTATCTTCCGAGGCCTTCTTCGCCTCGGCACCTTCTATGTCCATATGGTCGCGGAACGCTTCCCTGATCGCTTCCAGATCTACGGCCTCAAATTCTAATTGTCTGCCTGTTATTGTACTCACTTCGACTCACCTGACAATGTATTTTCCGCTTCCCCGATCCGTGTCATGAATCTGTCTTCCATTCGATTCCGACCGGCAGTATTAGCTGCATTCTGTTCTACTATATCATGGACATAAAAAAAAATCTATGCCTGTAAAAAGCCTCACCTGTTCAGAATCTGCATGACGGGTCCTGAAGTCCCGCCGCCTCGTACAGAAGCGCATTCAATATGGCACAGGCCACCGTGCTTCCGCCCTTGCGTCCGAGGGCAGCTATGACCGGTACGTCATATTCTCTGCACACAAAAAGGATCTCCTCCTTGCTCTCGATCACATTGACAAAGCCGACCGGAACTCCGATCACAAGGGCAGGCCGAAGTCCTTTCCTTATCCGGCGAGCGATCTCAAAAAGCGCAGTCGGCGCGTTTCCCACCGAGAGTACCGCACCGGGCATCTGCGCGGCGGCATAGATCTGGGCGGCTGTCGCTCTGGTCGTGCCCATCTTTCGGGCAATCTCCCGGATCCCGGGCTCCGCCATAAAACAGTGCGCAGATACTCCGAGGCGTTCCATTGCCGGTCTGCTGATTCCCGCCAGCGTCATGTTGGTGTCCGTGACGATCGGGACGCCATGGGCAAATGCTGCAACAGCTTTTCTGACAGCCCCGTCACTGAAGACCAGATTAGCCGCGTAATCAAAATCTGCCGTTGCATGAATGACCCGTCTGGTCACCGCATAGTTCTCCTCCGGAATCACAATACCCCTCATCCCCAGCTCATCGGCGATGATCTCCATGCTCGTCTTTTCTATCTCATCCGGCCGGACATGTTTTTCTTTTCCGCTGCTTTCAGCATTTGCGGAAGAGCTCTTCACTCTGTCTCCCATTTCGCTATTCGTCTTCCTTTTCCTGTCAGTATTCAATGCCCTCCCGGGCTGCAATGCCGCGCTCGTAGGGATGGCGCACGCACACCATGTCCGTGATGTAATCAGCCGCTTCTAAAAGGAACTCTGCCGGGTCACGACCGGTCATGACGATCTCCCGCTCAGATTTTAGCGAAATCGCCTTCCTTATAAGATCCGGATCGACCAGATCATATTTCAGGGCGGCACAGGCCTCGTCGAGGATCAGCAGGTCAAATGACATGCCGAGAGCTTTCTTAAGGTGCTCGTCATGCATTTTTCTGGTCTCCTCCTTTTCTTCCCCTGACATGGCGGATACAAATTTGCTGCCGGACTTGCCTGATATCACAGTTGCCCCCAGCTTTGTCAGCGGCATAAGTTCTCCGCTTGTTCCGCTCTTTAAAAACTGCAGAATCACGACCTTTCTGCCGTGTCCGATCGTCCTCAAAGCCAGTCCCATGGCCGCCGTCGTCTTTCCTTTTCCCTCGCCGGTGTAAATATGAAGCATTTTTTCCGCTCCTTTATCTTAGTTCCCACCTGATTCGGCACAGCAGTTCAGGTGGGCTGTATCCAATGGTGTTTCCGGCGGCAAAGCATCCATCTTCGTGAGAAAAACATTGCTGGTCCGACTGAGAGATCAAAAAGTGCAACGCACTTTTTAAGCTCGGAGGGAAGGACCTGCGTTTTTCGATGAAGATGATGTTTGCGCCGGATTATAGAATTTCGTTACAGCCCGCCCAAACCGCTGCGATGCAATCGTTATACTTAATGCAGCGCCCGATAGACCGCCTCCATGTCGAGGCTCCCGCGCACAATGTCGGCCAGACGGGCATACTGACGCTCTTTATAGGAAGTCCGGGACTCCACACATATAGAATCCCCGACGATTCCCTTTTTCTGCATAAGATAGGAAGCCAGCTTCTCTGTGAGCTCTCCCGTGTCAAAGAGCCCGTGAATATACGTGCCGAATACGCTGCCTTTTATGCATCCGTCCGGCTGCGCTTCGGCTGCGGTCGCGGTATCACAGCGGACATTTGCGAAAGGATCCGCACCATTCGCGACCCGGGTCTCCCCCATATGGATCTCGTAGCCTGTGATGGAAGCACCGGCCAGGTCACCGGCACATACGCTGCCCGTGACCTGACGTCGTATCTTACGGGAGCCAAAGACCGTGACAGTCGGAAGGAGTCCCAGTCCCCGCATCCTGCTGCCCGCTCTTCCGCTGTCGCTCCCCTCCGGATCAGTGAGGAGTTCGCCCAACATCTGATATCCTCCGCAGATGCCGAGGACCGGTCTCCCGATATGGGCATGCCGAAGAATTCTGGTTTCGAGACCGTTTTCGCGAAGCCACAGAAGATCATCCAGCGTATTTTTTGTCCCGGGAAGGATAACAAGGTCCGGCTGTCCGAAATCCTCTGACCTTCTCACATAGCGCACACCGAGATACGGGTGGGCTGTGAGCGGCGTGATGTCTGTGAAATTTGAAATGCGGGGAAAACGAATGACCGCTATATCGATGGGGCGGTCATGACTTCCGCCTCCAAGCCTCGGGGACAGACTATCCTCGTCATCTATATCAATATCCGCGTAGGGGACGACCCCGAGTACAGGAACTTTCGTCAGGTCCTCGAGCATTCTGAGACCCGGGCGGAGAATCTCCACGTCCCCGCGAAATTTATTGATGACTGTACCCACTATCCTTGCCCGCTCCTCTTCAGTAAGGAGCATGATCGTACCGTAGAGCTGTGCGAACACCCCGCCGGGATCTATATCTCCGACAAGAATGACCGGGGCATCGACCATACCGGCAAGTCCCATGTTGACAATATCGTCCGATTTCAGATTGATTTCTGCAGGGCTTCCCGCACCTTCGATCACGATGACGTCATTTTCAGCTTCAAGGCTCCGAAAAGCTTCCATGATATCCGGGATGAGCGTCTTTTTCATGCGGAAGTATTCAGCCGCGCGGTAGGTCCCCCGCACACGACCGTTCACGATCAACTGACTTCCGACATCGCTGGTCGGCTTGAGCAGGATCGGGTTCATGCGCACGTCCGGAAGTATCCCGCAGGCCTCCGCCTGAGCTGCCTGCGCCCTCCCCATCTCGAGACCGTCCGCTGTTATGTAACTGTTGAGAGCCATGTTCTGACTCTTAAAAGGGGCTGCCCTGAGGCCGTCCTCACGGAAAATGCGGCACAGGGCAGTCACAAGAAGGCTCTTGCCCGCGCCGGACATAGTCCCCTGTATCATAATTTTCCTGCAATGAGTCATAATACTTCCTCCGCCGCAGCAGATATGATCTGCGGCTCATCCATTCCGTGAACCTTCACGACCTTAAGGCAGCTCCGGTGAATCTCACGCCTTACTGATTCACTTTTTACCTGCGCAGGGGCAGATGGGTCAGCAGTATCTCATTCTCCTCACGGGTACGAACAGCGACGCGATACCAGCCCTCCGAAAGACCGGGATAATCACTGCAGTCCCGGATCATGATTCCATGTTCAAGCAATTCCTCATGCAGTTCATGATCCTCACTGTAAAACAGAATGTAGTTGGTCCTGCCCGGGATCACATGGAAGCCTCTGTCCCGGAGGTTCTCCTGCATATAAGCGCGCTCACGTTCGGTCAGCGAGCGAAGCTCCTCATCATAGACAGTGTCAGTCAGAGCGGCGGCACCTGCAGCCTGGGCAATCATAGAGACCTGCCACGGAGGGCCCGATCTCCTCAGCTTTTCAAGCAGGTCAGGATCATCCGAAGCACACCAGCCCAGTCTGAGACCGGCCATACCGTAAAACTTGGTGAAGGCTCTGAGGACCAAGAGCTTCCCCTGAGATTTCTCGAGCCAGTTCAGCATTGTCCGCTCATACGCATCCGGAAGAAAATCGATGAAGCACTCGTCGATGACAAGCAGCGCGCAGCATTCTATGCATTTTTCCAAAACAGATTGCAGCACTGCCGCATCCGTCACGCAGCCCGACGGATTATTCGGACTGCTGAAGACCACAAGGTCTGTTTCCTCATTGATACAGGACAGGATTCCCCGTTCGACCGCGAAATTTATCTGCGTCCCTGTGCCGTCCGCATTCGGTTCTGCACTGTCCGTCATATAGTAAGTGATGTCCGTGCCGACGTTTGCCAACGCTTCCGCGTACTCTCCGAAATCCGGTGCGACAAGGACTGCCCTTTTTGGCCTCAGGGAATAGGAGAGACGGTAGATGATGTCTGCGGCACCATTTGCACAAAAAATCTGATTATCACATATACCGTATCGGTCCGCTATCGCCCGCCTGAGCGCGCGGCATGCAGAATCCGGGTAACGGGCAAGGTCGCTGACGCTCAAAGATTCCATCGCTTTAAGAGCGGAAGGCGACATGCCGAGCGGGGAGACATTTGCCGAAAAGTCAAGCGGCATATGGCCGCGCTCCCAAAAAAAGCCCGACCAGTCTCCTCCGTGATTTACTTTTCTCTGTTCTTTTTTATTCACACACTGTCCTTTAATCAAGTCTCGCCGAAGAAGCTTATACCATAGTCCTTTGCGCGGTCAGCTTCTCCCCGGCAGACAACTCTTCTCACCTTCGGGCATTTGGTCCGGATCAGATAAAATACGTCCCTGCCAGAAAGATTGCAAGCACCGCAAGGCAGCTGCCGGTAAAGAAAATGCGGTTAGCCCGCAGTATATCTCTCTCCTCGATCGGTCTCAGCGGATCCCCGATAAACGGCTTATCAAAGACCTTTCCGAAATAGACTGCCGGCCCTGCAAGCTGTACACCGAGCGCCCCTGCCATGGCCGACTCCGTCTGAGCGGAATTCGGACTCGCATGTTTCCTTCTGTCCCTCTTCCATATGAGAAAAGCACGGCGGGCAATCATTCGTCTCTCCCACATGGAGACAAGTCTGCCGCTTCCGAATCGTTGGCTAAGCGGATCGTCCTGCGATTTCTCCCCGGATATAAATGCTGCTCCCATCATCAGAAAAGCGGCTATGCGGGACGGTAAGAAGTTGGCAGCATCGTCAAGTAAAGCCGCTGCCCTCCCGAAATTCAGATAGCGGTCATTCTTGTAGCCCACCATGCTGTCCATCGTGTTGATCGACTTATAAGCCAGCGCAAGAGGGGCACCGCCAATCATCATATAAAAAAGCGGCGCGACCACACCGTCCGAAAAATTCTCCGCTACGGTCTCGACCACCGCCCTTATAATTCCGGCAGCATTAAGTCTGGCGGTCTCACGCCCCACGATTCGGGCGACAGCACTTCTGGCTGCATCAAGCGACTTTGTCTGAAGTACATGGTACACATTCCTCGACTCACGCAGCATACTGCGCACAGCCAGAGCCTGATAGCATAAAAAAATGTTGACAGCCCAGGCTGTAACCGGGCTGACAATAGAAAGTCTTTTTAGCAGGATCCGGGCAGCCGCGTACGTAGTGACCGGCAATATGAGAGCCATCACCCTTCCGGCGGCCCGCTCACCTTCCGGATTAGCCGGAAAAATATCCCGGAGCTGCCTCTCGAGAAATGTGATTGCCTTTCCCATCAGCACGACCGGATGCGGGAACCATTCAGGATCTCCGAAAAAAAGATCCAGTATGAACGCGATCAAAATCGTCGTAGTTATATGCACACCTGTCCTCCCTGCATCTTCCACCGAGTTCAAGTCTCGCTCGCGAGACTTGGCGCGGGGGCTTCCCCCCACTGAGATAAAAATGCCGGATCAGATCATCAGATCTTTCCGGCTCTGGTAGCTATTTGCCTCTAAATGTTCACATACCGATGACGGTCAGTCAAAAGTCATGTACTGGCGGAGACGCATGAGGGCTTTATTGTGTACGAGCTTGCAATTGCTGTAAGACATGTTCATCTTCGGCGCGATCTCTTTCAGCTGCATGCCGCTGTAATAGTGAAGAATAATGATATCCCTCTCTCTCTCGGGGAGTTTTTCGAGGGCATCAGCCAGCTCCTCAAGGGACTCCGCGTCAAGAATCCCCTGATAGGTATCATCTTCGACGATATCTTCCTCTCCGATCTCTTCATGCACTTTCCTCACGCGGAAATAATCAATCACAGTGTTTCGCGTGACAGTATAAATCCACGTGGAAATAGAGGCCTTCGACTGATCAAAGGTCTCAAATTTCTCAAAAATCTTTATGAAGACCGTGGACGCAAGATCCTCCGCCTCATAGCTGCTCGAGATTTTAGAATGCATATATCCCATTACCTTGGGATAATACACTTTATAAACCTCTTCATAGGTCTGTGTATTCTTCATACGTGGTCCTTCTTGTGTTTCAGCAGCTCTTTCTGCTGCTGGATCTGGTCCGGGGTTCCCGCAGCGCTGACAAGTTCAAGATCGTCAATACTGAGCTTTGAGCCGTATCGGCTCTCAGTATCTTTGATCATTGCCTCGAGCCGGGAATTTCCCGCAAACTTCTGATAATCAAATAACTCTTTTAAAGATGCCATCATATATCCTTTCCGGCACATTTGAACCAAATCGTGCCCCTTGTAGTATTTTGACTGTGACTTCGTAAAGCAGGCCTATGGACCCTCTATCCTTTATACGAATGAAAACAGCCGGGGTACAATTTTTCTTTCTATATTTTATGCGTTTTGACCACGAAAGTAAAGAACGAAAGTAAAGTGCGAAGCTTTACTGCATATCGTTGTTTTTCTTGTGAAGCATATTCGGTGTTCCCGCCGCGTTTACAAATTCCAGATCCTCAAAGCTGAGCCTTGATTCACTGTGCTCCTCCGCGCGACGGATCATACTGCAAAGTTTCTCATTACCTGAAAACCGCTGAAAATCGAACATATCTCTGAGTGCTGCCATTTTTCTCCTTTCCGGCACAAGATTCGTGCCAGTCTTCCTTTTATATCTTTCTTCTATTTCTTCCTGTTTTTTATAGAGAGCTGCGATCCGCCGGAGGCATTTAATCTCTGACGCGGATTTGTATCCCATGCCAGAGGTAAGTTTCTTTTGCGCATTCATCTCACGACTAAAGTCACGAGAATTCTGCGTCAGAGATTAAAAACACATCATATTCTCTCTATATTTATATACGATATGCCGCTAATCGGGGCTAATGCAAATGGCTCTATGCTGCGGCTATGTTGCGGCTATGTTGCGGCACTCTGGGTTGGTCTCCCGGACCGATCCGCAGCCTGCTCACCGCCGCGCTTTGCGATTTCGGTTTTGACGTGTGGGTGTACACCGGTAAGTTTTATTCCAGCCAGCAGGTAAAGGCTCTGCTTGGCATACACAGGGGCAGGGTGAGCGGCGTCATAAACGGCGCAAATAAAAAATACTCCGATTCACCGATTCAGGAATCCTTCAGGAACAAGTATCGCGTCGCCGTCCACATCGACAATGAAAGCATCATCTGGATCGATACGAGAAAGAAGGAATATGAAATCATTGATATAAAGTCGGATAAATACTGGGCAAATAAAGCCTTCAAGCTGATCAAAAAGCAGCTGGGTCTTAAGGCAGAACGGGTGGAAAAAGTACAGATGAGTAATAGAAGCGATACACAGCCTAAAATGCGCATATCGTTCGACCTTGACGAGGTCCTCTTCGTCTCACCGAAGACACATAAAACGGAGCCTCCGCTAAGGTTTCCACTGAACAGGATCTACAAAGAGCGCCTCCGCCTCGGCACGGCAAAACTGATCCCGAAGCTGCGCGCCCTGGGCTATGAGGTCTGGGTGTACACGACCTCCTACCGGAGCGTTCGCTATATTCGCCGTCTTTTTGGGCACTACGGTGTCCGCTTTGACGGCATCATCAACGGGCAGAGACATGAAGATGAGGTCCAGGGCAGCCATCCTTACCCGATGCCCACCAAACTTCCGAGCTTCTATCAGATCACGCTGCATGTCGATGATGAGTCGGTAGTCGCCTCGTACGGCAGGACCTACGGCTTTGAAGTGTTCGAGCTGGATGCCCCGGACGATGAGTGGGCAGAAAAGATCATTGAGCGCGCGGATTCGATCCGGCAGCGCAAGTTTAATTAGAGCAGTACGAAATGAGGCGGCACTGGACTTGTCTTTCTTACTGCCGACCTGACAGTCGAAAACACCAAAAGCATGATGTGAACTGTTGGCCAATATCTGACCCGGCAGTACTAAAGAGAAAACTTGTCTTTCTTAAGAGTATCATGTCCATAGGAGCCGTCGCTCCACATGGGGGGAGGTTCATATGTCAACTTGATCCCTGACCATAATAGGCACCCCGCACACCATACGGACCACGATATCCGCCCGCGCTGCCAAAAGGCATGCGAGCCGGCCAGCCTTCTCCCTCCATTCGCGTTCCGATGCAGACAGCGGAATCACGCCCGCGCCCACTTCTGTCTGTGTAATCGCCTGATAGCCGGATAGTTTTTCAGCCAGTGCAGCCACGTCCATATTGGGCTTCTCCCGAAGAAGCTCCTGAACTTCCGGATCAAATTTCTCCCGAAGAAGCTCCTGAACTTCCGGATCTATTTTCTCCCGAAGAAGCTCCTGCACTTCGAAAGCCGCCTCAGCCTCCGGTATTCCCAAAGTGTTCAGCACATAGTCTCTCTTTCCGGAAGCCATGGGTCCTGTCACATATACATGCAGTCTGTCCTGAGCGATCATTTCTTTCACATTTACTTCTGCGCAGTTTGCAGCCTCAGGCGCCGCAGTCTCATATTTAACAATATTCACCGGCAGCTCTCCCTTCACCGCGCACGGTATTCCACACACGACCTCAACAACATTGTCCGCCTTCGCCGCAATTCTCATATGCAGGTCCGCCAGCATCTCCATATACTCCCGCGTCCCGACATCATACTCTGCGCCGTCCGAGAAAATGTCTCCCGTCACGATCGTCACGCTGGACACAATCTTGCAAATCCTATCCACCCCGGAAAGCACCGCATCCGCTCCGCCGCCCTCGGGACTGAATAATTCATTAGCCGCAAGATTGGGCAGATCCTCGATCAGCACGTTCCAATCTGCTTCCGGGGTCAGACCGATGAGATTTCGCGGCCTCTCGACTGTAGTGAAGCCCTTTCCTGCGCGAAGGACTCGGTGCCTTGCGATCCGCTCCTCTGCCTCTGCGCCGAAGGGCTCCATAGTCGCTATATAGATTTTCTCTCCGGGCAGGGACATCACGATGTCCTCTGCATATTCGCTCTTGCCGCTGGCTGCGGCACCGATCACAAGATTTACCACTTATCTTTATACCTTCCCCATATCAGTAGCACACTGTTCTACCGGTGCATTGCAGCACAAACTCTCGCATGCGCAGGTACATTAGCGCCCACAACGCAGCGAAAACCGCAGCGGAGACCACAGCAAACTCACAAGCTGCGCTCTATTGCGGCATACTCCCGGCAAGCATGCACGAACCTCTCCGCCCCTGCATACTCCCGGCACGCTCGCACGAACCGCTCCGCCAGCGGCACATCCCCGCCAAGCTCAAGGTGCGGATACCCCGCATACAAGCGGTCGCCGGTAACACCGCATCTCCAATTTCTGCCATCGTACTTTCGCGCTGTGAGGCCGTCCCCGCACTCAGTGCTGTCCCAGTGGTGGAACTCATGGGCGGGAACCGGCTCCCCTGCCCGAAACAGCATGCTGTCCGCCTCCGCAGTCAGGGTCACATAGCCGAACCGGACAAGTCGTATCGTCCGTGCCGCCTCACCGGTCAGAGCACCGACCATCGGATAGAGTTTTCCATCTGACCCTTCCAGTTTTTCCTGCAAATACATAAAGCCCCCGCACTCCGCCACCGTCGGCAGGCTATTCTCTATGGCTTCACGTATATCGCGCAGCATCTCCCTGTTGGCGGAGAGCTCCGCCGCATAGTTTTCAGGATAGCCGCCTCCGAGATAGAGCCCGCTGATATCCGCGGGCAGACAGTGGTCACGCAGCGGACTAAAGGGCAAGAGCTCCGCGCCTGCCCGACGCAGCGCGTCGAGAGATGACGCATAGTAGAAGGAAAATGCTTCGTCGCGAGCGATTGCGATGCGGCATATTCTCTGGGAAATTATGCGGTCACTGTCGCTGAATTCGGTCTCGTTTGCGTTCAGTATTGCTGCCCCTAATCCTTGCTCTTCAGTCTCATCTATGTCAGACACAGCTACATTCCCTGCCAGACTTTCTGAAGCCACATCCGCGCCATGCATCTTTATTCGATCTATTTCCTCACCGAATACATTTTCCTGACCTGTCACGCTTTCCACAGAATTCATGCACGCCAGGATCCGGTCAATTTCCACCGTCTCCTCCATACGTGCCGCGATAGCCTCGAATCTGTCTCTGAATTCGGGAATCTCATCCGCCATCAGAAGTCCGAGGTGGCGGCTTTCCACCTTAGCTTCTTCCATTCTCGGCAGATATCCGAAGACCGGAATCCCGCACTCCCTCTCAATGATCAGTCGCAGATGATCAAAAAAAGCTGCGCTGCACTCATTCAGAATAACTCCGGTTATGTGATTCTCCGGCCGGAAATTCATAAGCCCGCAGATCTCGGCAGCCAGCGTGGCGCTCTGCCCTCGCGGCTTTACGACCAGAATGACCGGCGTTCTAAGCAGCTTTGCGACCTCGTAAGCGCTGGCCTCCGTTGTCCCGCCGATACCGTCATAGAAGCCCATCGCGCCCTCGATGACCGCCAAAGGCTGTTCTGATTTGCCGATACCCGAAGAACTCTCCGACCCCTGCACAGCCGACTCCTGATTTCTTCCTTTTACACCGAAAGCGAAATCATCGAAGTCTCCTGATGTTTCCTGAAGGATATCTGCACCTTCTTTTCCGGAGAATTCCCGCAGAACTCCCTTCTCTCCCAGAAGAAAGAGATCAAGATTGCGGCACGGCACACTAAGGACCCGCGTGTGGAACATGGGATCGATGTAGTCGGGACCGCATTTGAAAGACCTCACCGCGATATTTCGTTTTTTTAAGGCCATGAGAAGCCCCGCGGTGACGATCGTCTTTCCGCTCCCGCTGCCCATGGCAGCAATCATAACACTACGCATTTTTACACCCGTTGATAACCCAGATCTTTTCCTGCCGGAGACTGAAGAGCGCATCACCGCCATATCCTACCGGAGCGGACGAAAATACCACGCGAAGTCTATTGGCAGAAGTCCGCATCACCGCCATCTCTCACCCGCAGATCACATACACCGGATTCATGGCCTTCATCATATGAACGCTTCCGACCGCCTCCGCGCGGCTCACAGAAATCAGGGATATGTCCGCCTCGCGTCCGAGGGAGGAAAGAACTCGTCTTGCCTCCGTGAGAGTCTCCAGAGTAACAGACGTCAAACAGATCCTAACATCCGGATTTTTCTTCACTGCCGCCCGAATGATCTCTTCAAGATTTCCACGGCTCCCGCCGATAAAAATCTGATCCGGCGCGGGAAGCTCCACGAGCGCCTCCGGTGCCATCCCGCAGATGACCTCAACATTCCATGCGCAGAAATGTTCCCGGTTTTTCCTGATCAGATCGCTTGCCTCGGGGAGACACTCAATCGCGTACACGCGCCTTGCCGTGCGCGATAGCTCCACGCTCACACTGCCCGTTCCCGCTCCGACATCCCATACGATGTCTCCCGGTCGGGTACCCATTTTCGCGAGCAGAACTGCGCGCACTTCCATCTTGGTCATCGGCACGCTGCCTCGGATAAACGCGTCATCCGAAATGCCATACCGCGGCCCCTCATAACAAGGCGCAGCCTCACAAAGCACGACGGACATCTGTGCAAATGTCCTCCCCGCAAACTCCTCCGCCTTCCCCCGGGAAATCGTTTCCGCATCACCATAAGAGAGGTTTTCGCCTACAATCATGGGGAGGCTTCCGAGTCCTGCCCTGCACAGGTCCTCCGCGATTTGGGCCGGGGTATATTTTCCCCCTGTCAGGAAAAACACATCCTTTCCCTGCATGACCTCATACACTGCGTCGCAGTCATGCCCGTGGGCGGAGACCAGGCGAAAATCCTGCCACGGCCTCCCGATTTTTGCCGCAAAATACTGCAGGGATGAGATCCCCGGCAGAATTTCTGTCTCATATTTTCTGTCCGGATTCTCCGCCCTCAGCTCTTCGATCATCCTAAGAAGTCTTGCAGTTCCGGAATAAAAACCGCTGTCGCCGCTCAGTAGAAGCACGACGCATTTTTCTTTTGCGCCGTCATCGCTCCATGCCTCAGCGTCGGCATCGCTCCGTTTCTCACCGCCATCACCGGTCCGTGCCTCAACGTCGGCACGGGTGACCTTCATATCCCGGAGTATCTGCGCGATAATGTCAGGTTTATGGGCGGCTATGCATTTGTCCTCATATCGCTCCGGCAGACCTTCCACGAGACGCCTGGCTCCGATAATGAGATCGCAGGCCTCCATTTTTTCAGTTGCCTCCAGCGTCTGGGTGCCCATGCTTCCGCAGCCGGCACCGATCAAATATATCTTCATCTTTTACTCTTCGTTATAATTTTTACTTTTGGTTACTCTCGTTTACTTTCATTTACTTTTATTTACTTTACATCCGGCTCCTGCATCTGTCTATATGTCAAATAACTGAAGCCGGTCCAGCTCCTGCCGCATCAGCACCAGCTCCTGCCAGCCGCTGAATCGCGAGCGAAAGCCCCTCGGATTCCTGCCATACTCCACAAAGCCCACGCTCCTATAGAGGTCCAGCGCGGCCACGTTCTCGGCTACGGCTTCCAGCTCGAGCTGTGCATAGCCTGCATTTTTGGCACATTCGATACAGGCCTTTGTCAGAGCCCGCCCTATGCCAAGCCCCCAGAAGTCCTTATCCACGCTGATGCCAAACTCCGCCCTGTGTTTTATCTTGACCTTCCGCCCGACGCAACTGATTCCGGCTGAGCCCACGAGTTTCCCGTCCAGCTCCGCCATGAGTTCGATTTCGTCGGCACTGTCCGTTTTCTTCTGTAAGAAATCCGCCTCCTGCGCGGCAGTGTAGCTGTGCTCATCCGGGTAGGTGAGCAGGTAATCCGTCTGAGCGTGAACAGCGATAAACAATTCAAGGAGGGCTACTCCGTCCTCTGCCGTCCCGTTCCGAATGATGCATGCCCTGCCATCCTTCAATGTGACCGTCTTACTGTACTTCATCGTCTTCTCCTCCGTCGCCCGAATCAAACAGGCCAAACGCGATGCCCATCGTGATACCCAGACATATACCGATCGTCCATGAGTGCATTGCATTTGCAAACACAATGCTCCAGAGGACAGCCATGGAAATCGGAAACACCTTATTCTTGTTCATAAGCCACATCTCCGTATATTTTCACAAAATGCCTGCTGAAGGCTTCAATGCGTGCGATTGCCTCGTCTGTCTTCTCCGGCTCCCTGTCACACAGATGGATGAGGGCGGAAATCGGCGCGGTGTATGCAAATGCAAGCATACCCGGGTCGTCCCTCCCAAGCAGCCCCTTCTCCATCATGCCGTTGAAAATGTATGTGAACATATCCGCAAGGCCGGTGAGAAAATGCTTTGTCGCCAGTTCCCGCGCGCGCGTATCGCGGAACTGCTCGATTGTGAGTACCTTTCGCGTCATGACGATTTTTTCATCGTGCACTGTATAATTCACCATCCGCATTGTCATCTGTACCAGCTCCTCAAGGGAATCCGGCACGGGAGGCAGGTTCTCGGCTGAACCGAAGTGCTCTCCGTAATAGGCGATCATCTGATCCAGCACGGCGTTCCAGATTGCCTCCTTGCTCTCAAAGTGCTTATACACCCCGGACTTGACAAGTCCGAGGGAAGCGGTGAGTTCACGGATATTTGTACCTGCATAGCCATTTTTTGAAAACATTTCAAGTGCGGCTGCGAGTATTCTTTCTTTAGTATCGTTTGCCATAATTTCCCCTTATCTAGAAGCAAGCAGGTTCAGCGGTGTACACTCATAAACAAAAATCATCGAATCATACAGATAGTCAGGTTCACAGTAAATCCTGACCGTATCCTGAAGAATCGTATTCAGAATACTGTAGCTTTCTCCAAGGCTGCCCGTATAGATCGGTTCGTTTATATATTTATAGACGTCGGAGTCCTTGCCCACCCCGGAGAAATCCAGATAGTATGTCCCCAGGTCTTTTGCCTGATAGGCTAAGATGTCACCGGAAACAAACCTGTGATCAGACCTTTTGCCGCTGCCGTCCGGCATATTGCAGCTCGTAATGAAATAATCCGTACCGATGGTAAAGTAAGCATCCTTTAGTTCGTCCCTGATAAACGACCCCATCGTTCTCACGAAGTTTCCGGCGTAACCGATATGCCCGTTATGCCCGGTTATCATCATCCTTGAATTCTCCAGTGTCTCAGATATCTCTATGACCTTCTTTGCCATCATCTGATCACGGTACCCGCCGCCTTCGACCATGCCGTTTTCTCCGGCATACCTCGCGGAGAGTTCTCTGGCTCTGAAGACATTCTCGATGCATTCCAGAATCCGGTCATAGTTATACAGGTCCTTGTATACATCTTTATGGCCTATAAGCTCGCTTCTCAGGCTTTCCAACTCTTCAAAAGCATGGTTCAGGCTTTCATCCCTGAGACTTGCTTCGCCGTTCAAAAAGCTCTCAAATGCGCCTGCAGGATCCCCGCCCATGGAATTCTCTTTGACGAAATCCCGGATCAGTTCCAGATCTACATCCGGATTCTGAAGATCGAACCCATAAAATGACAGCTTGTCATCATGCAAATCATTGTATTCCTTCATCCATTTAATCAAGTCGCGGATTTCTTCAGTTCTGTAAATCCTGAAACTGATGTGATCCATCACCTCATCGATTGTCATCTCAGAGTGACCGCTTAAGTAATCGTCAATAATGACACCCTCTCCGTAATCCATCTCCATGGCAAAGCAGCTAACATCATATTTGTCGACCAGAACTTTCAGAACGTCGAGCTTTAGCTCCTGAAACTCCGCATTTCCGTGAGTTGCTTCACCAAGGCCGATGACAGTTGCTTTCTCATTGATTGTCAGGTTCTCTACCGGACGGGCTAACTCTTCCATCCCTTCAATCTTTTTCTTTGCGTCCTGTTCCGGTTTTTTTATCATATAAATATCCAGAGCGGTTAATCCCAGGACCAGTACAAGGAACAGCAATACTATGATTTTGATGATTTTCTTTAACACCTTCATATTTTCATCCTCACATAACAAGTGACCCTTCGTTCACTAATTATAGTGAACGGAAGGTCACTTGTCAATCCTATCCCGAACTTGCTTTTAATCCATCTCCCTGAGCAGATACTCTCTGAGAAGCGGCATGTCGAAGACAACTTTTCCTCTGCCATGGTCCGCAATCAATCCCCGGGCAATCAGTCTTCTGCGAATCTGAGAAGCATTATTTGGCTCAATTCCCAGCTGCCCTGCCAATTCTCTGACAGAACTAACACCCTTGTTTTTTGCCATGGCAAGCAGAAATTCCTCCTCTCGCGTTGTCAGCTCTCTCACTACAGTATCGAAAATCATTTTATCCAAATCTCTCGAAGCATAGCGCACACCTGCCTGCGCATCCTCCTTTGTGATCTGCATCAAATCAGGATGCTGGCGCCACATGTGATACCCCACCAGCTGTATCATAAAAGCAAAACCTCCTGTAGATTCTGCGGCTATATCAAGAGCATCCCCTGCGATTTTCCTTCCTCCTGCCTCGACAGTCAGCTGAACAGCATAGGAAACATCGTTAATATCGATCGCCCCCAGTTGATGCTGAAATGCTCTGCGGAGAAAAGAAATGGTGTCATCTCTTAATATCAGGGAAACATTTCCCGGAAGTCCCGCGAGAAGAAGCGCCGTATCTCGTCTCTCTCTTACAAAATGCTGAAATACATCTGCGAGCAGGCGCAGCTGTTCGTGCTGAGGTGATATTTCATCCACTGTGATCAAAAGACCGGTTCCCTGCTCATTAAGTTCCCGTACAATACGGGTCATTTCTTCTCTCCATGTAGATTGTAATGCGTTTCGTTCAAGTGTTATTCCAAACGATCCGAGCTGAATACCGGACAGATGCACTTTGGTTTCAGTTGATAAGAGATGCGCTGCCTTGCTTCGTGCCTGAACAATTATTTCATCAAGCATTCCCGGACCACTGGTGACATTGATACTGATCCATCCTTGTTCCTGTGCCTTTTCAGCTATAGAGGCGAGCAGAACTGTCTTTCCTGTGCCTCTTGCTCCAATCAGTATGCTGGCGCGGTTCGGATCTCCGGGAGCATTGTCAAGTCCCTCCAGTATATCATGGATGATCGTCTCTCTGCCTGCCATTGCGACCGGGATGCTTCCAAAGGTCGGTTTAAACGGGTTTTTATTCATTCTCTTAGCCTCTCAATAACCGATACTATAAAAATCTCGGTTTTTAATTTTCTTTCACTATTTTTCACTTTTCTTCATCATTCTTCACTTCTTTTGTATTCTTAGTCATTATAACATATTGGTGAAGGAAAGTGAAATAGGGACGGTTCTTTTAACGAGGAAAAACCCACGTAAAAGAACCGTCCCTACTTTACCTAATTCACCTTATTTCCTGCAGCGGAAACAGCCGATCCCTTCGACCGACGTCACCTTCACCTTCTCGTACCGCTGCTCAAGCTGCTGCCGAAGGCTCTCCTTCGTCTCATAAGGCGGTGTGAAGAAGCCTTTCGGTCCATACAGATGATCGATGAACCAGTCTGTACGGCCGCACTCGCCTTTAATATAGAAGCAGCCGCAGAAAATTCCGCCCTTCTTCAGCACACGATATGTCTCACGGTAGGCCGCCTCCTTATCCGGGAATGCATGAAAACCGTTCAAGGACAGGACAACGTCAAAAGACTCGTCTTCAAACGGAAGTTCGCCCACGTCTCCCTGCACGAACTTAATGTTCGTTATCCCCATCGTCTCCGCCTTTTCCCGGGCGGAAGCCATCATTTTCTCCGAGTAATCAAGGCAGGTAATGTCAGCGTCCGGAAGATCCGCATACACCGGCATGGACAGCACGCCGGTCCCCACGGGCACTTCCAGAAGCTTTCCTTTAAAGTCCTGCGGCACCCCGGACAGAGCTTTTTCCAGATACCGGAGGTTCTTTTGACCATCCATGTTCCAGACCAGACGGCAGATCGCCTTGCCGGGCAGCGTGGAATACGTCATCATTCCATCATAAAAGCCCGATTTGCTCCCGGTCAGCTTATACGCGTTTTTAATCTGCTCTTTTCTTGTCAGACTGCTGTTTCTCCGAAATTCCGACGCCGCTTCCTTTCTTGCCACCAGATGCAGCCGAAATTTCTTACCCCGTTCAAGCTTTTCTACCCGCAGTCCGGATTTTTCACAGAACCCTCTCACCTCATCCAGCGAATATGCACCGACGTCCCCGTGACCGATCAGATTGGCAAGCGGCATCTCTGTATGATTCATGAGCCACAGAACAGGTGCCGGAGCCGTATAATCCTGCAGAATCAGTCTGCCGCCCGGCCGAAGAACGCGCTGCGCGCTGTCGAAAAACTTCTGAGGATTCGGATAGTGGTGAAAGCTGTTGGAGCATATGATGGCATCAAACGCATTATCATCAAACGGAAGATTCTCACAATCACCGACCACCCACGTGACACCGGACAAATTTTTTGCCCTGGCCACCTCGATCATGCGCGGCGTGATATCGATTCCCGTATAATGCCTGGTTGGATCCTCCTCGTAGAGCAGAGAAATCATCGGACCGGTCCCGCAGCCGCAGTCCAGAAGATCTGTGTAGTCTTCCTTCGCAAGCTCACCCGAAATGTACGGATAGTCATCTTTGCACATCTCGTAGATACCCGCATGGCTGCTCTCATAGATATCCGCCGCTTTTGTAAATTCCCGGATCGTCAGGTCCTTGTATTGTTTTTCTGTTTTCACCTATAGTTCCTCTCTGAAGACAGTGTATTGTCATCCATTATAGCACTTTCTTTCTCCAAAAGCGCTGTAAGGCAGTTCATACTGAGCAGTATAGTTGATGAGTTGTGAAGGAAGGCGCTGGCTGCAGGTGTAATTAAGCCGAGCGCTCCTAGTGCGATCAGCGTACCGTTAAATCCCATGACAAAGCGGTAATTGCGGTGAATTCTCCTCATCAGTGCATCACTCAGCCGCTTAAGCCACACGAGTTCGCGTATGTCTTCCGTCTCAATCGTGACGTCCGCAACCTCCCTGGCGATGACAGCTCCGCTGCCGACAGCGACCCCTACATCGGACAGTGAGAGAGCCGGGGTATCGTTGATCCCGTCACCGACCATGATCACAGTTCTGCCCGCATCATGCTCCCTGCGAATATAGGCTGCCTTGTCTTCCGGAAGGACCTCCGCTCTGTAGTCATCAAGAGCAAGATCTGTGCAAATGGAGCCTGCGACCCTCCTGTTATCTCCTGTCAGCATGACCGTCTTCGCGATTCCTTCCCGCCGAAGGGCTTCCATGATGTTCCGTGCTTCCGGTCTAAGCGGATCTGAAATTCCGATTGCCGCGCAGAGAACACCTCCGATCCCGAAATAAAGCCAGGAAACGGATTCCGGCAGAGCGTAGAACCTCTCCTGATCTTCCGGGCGGATCAGCACACCTTCATCTTCAAAAACAAAATGAGAACTGCCTATGACAGCCCGCCTCCCATTAATTCTTGTCGCAATCCCATGGGCGACAACATACTCTACTTCACTGTGCATCTCGCGGTGGGAAAGTCCCTGCTCTTTGGCTGCCTTTACGACCGCATTCGCTACAGAATGCGGAAAATGTTCTTCCAGGCATGCTGCCATGCGAAGCATCTCACGGGCGTTTTCCCTGTTAAATGGCACCACCGCTGCAACAGTCGGACAGGCCTTCGTGAGTGTACCGGTCTTGTCGAAAATCACGGTATCCGCCTCGCTGATTTTCTCCATGAAGCGTCCGCCTTTTACAGTGATATGGTGACCGCCTGCCTCACGCATTGCGGAAAGTACGCTCAGCGGCATGGAAAGCTTTAGCGCACAGGAAAAGTCTACCATGAGAACAGACACCGCTCTGGTGGTATTCCCCGTCAGAAGGTAGGTGAGAATACTGCCTCCGAGGCACCACGGAACAAGACTGTCAGCCAGGTGTCCCGCTCTGTTCTCCACCCCGGACTTAAGGCGTTCCGACTCTTCTATCATACGGACGATCCTGTCGTACCGGTTCTCCCCGGTCGCATGCGTAACGCGGATCACGCAGCTGCCTTCCTCGAGAACAGAACCCGCATATACTGCTGCTCCAGGACGCTTCGCAACCGGAACGCTCTCGCCGGTCAGTGACGCCTGGTTTAGCATGACATCCCCGCGCTCCAGAATTCCGTCAAGCGGCAGGACATGCCCTGTATGGACGACGATTCGGTCTCCCGGAACAATGCTGCCAAGCGGAGTTATCTCCGGAGTGTCGTTTTCTCCGAGTTTCCATACCTGATCCACTTGCAGAGACATGCTTCTTGCCAGATCATCGACAGACTTCTTGTGTGTCCACTCGTCAAGTATTTCGCCTACTCTCAGCAGAAAATTGACCGAACCGGCAGTTGTATAGTCTCCCGTGACAAGCGACGTTCCGATGGCGATACCGTCTAGTACCTCCACCGTCAAGTGCCCGGCCGCAGCAGCTTTTAAGCCTTTAATTATTCTCGGACATGTCCTGCAGACTGCAAGCACGCGCCGAAGCGGATTTGGCAGCAGGAAACGCCTCGCGAAGTGTCTGATAACAAGGAAGACCAGCTTTTCCTTGTACTCCCGGTTCATTAACCGGCTGCCGGACGGCTGCGGTCCCAGAGACTTTTCCGCACTCTCATAAGAAAAAGAGGCAAGTGATCCGCAAAGTTTCCTGCGATCCCCGTGATACAGCACCGTTACGCTGCGCGTCCGCTCATGGACCGTTACCCGGTCAACTCCCGGCAATGTTTTGATCCACGCCTCAAGAACGTCCGCCTGCTCCGCGCTCATTGAGCGAGCATCCGCCCGAAGGCGTATCCTGCCGGGAATGTCATGCAAGATCTGAAATCTCATTTCGCGCTGCTCTCTTCTGCAAATTCAGTTTCATCCGTCTTTGCGAAATCGTCGATGTATTCTGCCTCTTCTTCCTTTCTCCGCTTCTCGTTTATCTGTTTTGCATCCTCAAAAATATCCGAGCAGCCCTCCTGGACAAGTTCCACGTGCTTCATCACCTCATCCTTACAGCGAAGCGTAGCCGCTGTGGCGTGTGTATAAACCTTTTTTGCGTCCCTGCCGGACAGAACTCTCAGCCCCGCAGATCCAAAAAGTGCTCCTCCGATAAACCATGCAACTTTTCCTCCGATAGACATATAATGCTCCTCCTTACATAAATTAGTTATTTCTAATCAGAAAATAAAAAATAAGACATTAGTTTATACTTCCTAACTAATGTCTTATTATAGTCTTTTTGGCGAATAAATCAAGGTTTGTGAGAAACCGGTTTTTTGATTACTAGTTTGTCACAACAACTTTAGATTTATATAATCTAATTATTATCTGCACTTTTCAGTCGTCACCTTAGCTTCTTATCATCAGGCCAGCGCAGCTCCAAGACCCTTGCACAGTTCCGTTTCCTCATCTCCGGGGGCATCATTTGCAATTACACTGTCCGCCGCAAGTACTGCTCCGGCTTCCCGGCACCTGTCTTCCCAGTCGCGCATCCACTGTCCGTCGCCCCATCCGTAGGAACCGAACAGCGCTATCTTTTTGCCGGCAAGAGCCTGCTCAACGTCCGTGAACATCGGGTCGAATTCGCTCTCCTCAAGGACCTCGTCACCCATAGCCGGGCATCCGAATGCGATCCCGTCATAATCGCTCACCTGATCCGAAGAAAAACTTGCCGCGTCAATAAGTGAAACTTCTGCCCCCTTGTCCTTCGCGCCCTCTGCCACTGCATTGGCCATTGCCTCCGTATTTCCTGTTCCACTCCAGTAAACTACTGCCACTTTGCTCATAATTGATTTTCCTTTCTTTAATTAACTATGATAATCCCGCCAACCCTGACGATCCGTCCGGACTGTCAGCTGGAAGAGAGATTTACCCTGTGATAACTGCCTGCGGTACACATCCGTGCATTTCCTGTATCTGGCAAATGTCTTCTCCGCCTCCTCTTCATTCCCATATGCCTTCCAGCAGCCTGTGCACTTCACGCCATGCCGGGAATCTTCCATAAAGCACCGCACGTCTTCCGCCGGATACCCGAGAAAGAGACCTACCTCATGAGGAAATTCATCTTCAGCCATATGCCGTATCAGCTCCGCAACGCATTCACCCGCAGAACTGCTGCAATATCCCTTTTCCTCGAGAATCTGCCGGGCTTCCGGACACCGTAGATCCCTGTCCAGATAATCCGGTCTGTACAGATACACCAAAGCCTTTTTGCCGTTCCTCCGGAGCATCACAATGCGGACCCCCTTCTCCCTGAACATCCTGTTCAGCTGCCTCAGCTCGTCGCAAATGTCCTGCCCGGGTTTTACATTTACCGGAAACATATTTCCGGTTTTCAGGCCGGCCAACGTCGGTGAACAATGGTCGATCAATAATCGTTCAGGCATCCGTTAAAACCTCCCATATGATTTTTCTGCATCGCAAAATGATTTCACTGTTTACACAGTCGCGGCGCATGCGTGCTCGTTTAAGATATCCTTGAGAGACTTCATGGAACTGGTATGCGACCGTACGATCTTCGTGTTCCCGTGAATTCCGGTCAGTGCACACTTAAGCATTTTGTGGGAAATAGTATGTGTGAACACAATGAGGAGATCCGGCGATCCTATTCTGCTGCTCATATCCGCGCAAGGCTTGCAGAACACCTTGGCCTTGCATCCGTATTTCCGACATGCATTCGTATACTCCCTCTCCATGCACTCATTCCCGCCAAGAATTACTACGCTCATGAATTACCTCCTGCTCTTGGTTAGCTATGCCTAACCTACGTGCTTATAATTACCGGCGCACAGCCTGCACGCCGGTTTGTTTTCGCTAACAATATACCTGTTTTCTCACTCTATGTCAAGCAGATAACATCATTTTCCGTCTTTCTCACGAAGATGAATGCTTTGCTGCCGAAAACGTAATGGTGTGACAGCCTGTCTGGACTGTTACAGCTGCCTTTTATCGGACAAGGGCGGCACCCTGTTCATATGCTTTTCTGCACTCCTGCGGGAATATCTCATCATGTCTCTTCTGCTTTGCCTCCGGATTGAACATCGTCCACTGCCAGTCAGTCTTACTGTAATCTTTCAGCTGAAGAGTATCGCCGCTGACAAAAAGTTCTGTCGGTCCCACAAAACGGCTCAGCGTCTGCTTATAATTCTGCAGTAAATTCGTGTACATGGTATCCGGCGCATTGCTGGTCATAATAAGCAGCACCGGAATCTCCCGCTCGTTGCAGCACGGCGTATCCAGATTATAGGTGAGGTTCTGGAAGATCAGGCGCTCGTAAAGCGCGCGGAAGGACGCTGTCAGTTCTCCGAGATAGTTCGGAGACCCGATAATCAGACCGTCCGCTACGCGGATCGCGTCCAGCACGGGGGTAAGTCCGTCTCTGCAGATACAATGCCCCTTGAACTTCTCTTTCTTGCACCCGAAGCAGGAAATACAGCCGGTATACTTTTTTTCAAGGCGGAACAAATCAAAACGTTCTACCTCCGCACCCATGGATTCCGCACCTTTTGACGCCTCGGAAATCAGAGTTTCCGTGTTCCAGCCCATCCTCGGTCCGGCATTGACCGCAATAATCCTTTTACCCATATTGTTTCTTCCGTATCTGTCATCCTATAAGCGCTAATACTTCTTTCATTGTAAGCCCACACTCTCTCGGCCTCTCAATCACAACCGGGCGTGCCCCCGTCTCCCGGCAGGCTTCCATTTTCTCACCAAATCCGCCGGCTTTTCCGCTGTCCTTCGAGACCATCCACGCAATCTGATACTGGCGCATCGTCGCAGCGTTCATCTCCTGTGAAAACGGTCCGACCATCGCGATTATATTGCGATAAGCAATCCCTGCCTGCTCGCAGGCCGCAATACCTGCAGCCGTCGGCAGCACGCGGACATAGAGCCGGTCAGCCGGAATCTCACGAAAAGCGCCAAGCTCCTTCGCCCCCGTTGTGAGAAGTATCCTCCCCTCCGTCTTAGCAAGGTACGCGGCGGCGGAAGATGCTGAGTCCACATAGACAGCATCACAGCAAGCCCTGTCCGTTTTCTGTTCCGGATATCTTCCTTCGTTCTCCATGCTCTCGTCTGTCCTCACAAGCCGCACACAGGAAACGCCGGTTCTTGCCGCGGCAGAGCGAATGTTGGCGGACACTTCCACGGCATAAGGGTGGGTCGCGTCCACGACAAGGTCATACGGCAAATGCGCATCTGCCCGGTTATGGCTTTCCCCGTCCGATTCTCTTGTTCTAAAAAGCCGGACCATTTCCTCCTCGTCCAGCCTTCCCACAATGATCTTTATGCCGTTAATACCGGCCAGTTCGTGCGCGCCGACGCTCGTCGCGACACTCACTGTCACGCTGTCTTTATGAAGCTCGGAGACAGCCTGCGCGAGTGTGCGGCCTTCGGTCGTCCCGCCGAAAATCAATATATTCATATACATCCGCCTCAATGAAATATGTCAGCCCCCGCAAGGCAGGGGCAAACTCTCCTTCATTCTACACTTGTAAATATCCCCGACCCGTCACCATGAATCCGTTCGTGCACACAGTGTCGCTGTTGCCTATGAACACGGTCGTAAACATATCGACCTGTTCGTCTTTCAACTGCCCCAGCGTCGTGATTTTGTGTTCCTGCCCCTCCCTGCCGATATTGCGGACCCAGCCGCAGACTGTGTCTGCGCTCCGGGTTTCAAGCAGAATGTCGCAGGCTCTGCCAAGATAATCCGAACGTCTCCTCGACGACGGGTTGTAGAGGACTGTCACAAAATCTCCCATGGCTGCGGCATGAAGCCTCTTCTCAATGACAGACCAGGGGGTCAGCGCGTCAGACAGCGAGATGACACAGTAGTCGTTCATGAGCGGGGCACCTAGAACGGCTGCTCCGGAATTGGCAGCTGTGAGGCCTGACACAACGACTACCTCCACATCCGGATATTCAGGAAGCAGCTGCAGGATCGGTCCCGCCATGCCGTAGACGCCCGCGTCGCCGCTGCAGACCATCGCACACGTCCTGCCTTCCGCCGCATATGCGAGGGCAAGGCGGCACCGGTCAATTTCCTTTGTCATAGGCGTCGTGAAATACTCTTTGTGCGGATATACTTTCCTGACCAGTTCAACATAGACAGTGTAACCGCCTATGATCTCAGATCCTTCAATTGCCCGTTTTGCGTCACCGGTCATAGCACTCTCGCTGCCCGGACCGATGCCGACGACATACAATTTCGCCATAGAAGTTCCTCTTAAACACTTGTCAAAATAATACTTTCCTATAAAGAACCGCCGTTCTTCGTGTTTTCAACCCCCGTTACGGCACTGTCTCAGCCGGTTTTACAGCTTCCAGTTAAGATCCGCAGTTCTTCGAGCAAGCGCGACAGTCACACCGTCTTTAGCTCTTTTTCTGCATATAAGTTCACCATAATGATAAGCCGCACTGCCGCGGTCTGATTCAACCGCAGGACTGCACTCGGCGCCGCAAGGAGGCGCGCTCCACGATGCCGCGCGCACCGCCGCCCTCTCGCACACATTGTCGACGCCTGTCACGGACAAGACAAATTCCGAGCCGGTGAATTCTCCCGGCACTTTGCGAAGCTCCTCCGCGGAATAAGTGAGGAAAGGAACCTTATATTTTCGGGACAGCTCTTTTATACCCCCCTCTTCCGCCTTCAGGTCAATGCTGGCTAAGGCGCACAGAGCTTTTGGGGAAATACCGTTTTCCCTGAGAGCTTCCATGACCGCGTCTTCAATCTCTTCGGCAGGCGTTCCCCGCCTGCACCCGATGCCGACGCAAACGGCCCTCGGGATAATCCGCATTTTTCGCTCACCAACGCACACCTCATCGCGGATCGTGACGCATACCGATGACTCGGCATAGCTGCTAAGTTCTACCCCGCGCGGCACCTTACCCGAGATTTCAAAGTCACTGCATATGGGCACGATTCCGCCCCCGAGCAGAGTCCCGGAAACTTCTTTAATCAGGTCCGCGTTCTCCACCGTGCAGTTCATGCGTCTTGCCCAGTCATCAAACGCGAACACGCCGTTTACGTCCGTCGCGGTCGTTATCACGGCCTGCCCGCCGGTGATGGAGGCGAGACATAAGGCGAGTGCATTTGCACCTCCCAGGTGCCCCGAGAGAATCGGAATAACGAAGCGGCCCGTCTCATCGATGACCACCACAGCCGGGTCCGTCGTCTTGCTCACTATATGCGGAGCAATCGACCGCACGGCAATACCGGCAGCACCGACAAAAATCAGTGCGTCACTCCTTCCGAACTCTTTCGCGGTCCAGTCAGCCGCACGCACATATGTATCAGGCTCCAAAGGCCGCAAAACCTCATCATCCGGACATGCCGGCCCACTGTCCGCAGACATGTGCCGTTTTCCGCACCGGACAAATTTCGCCTGCTCGCCGTCATTATTCAGTTGCTTTGAGATCCTCACAGCCAGAGCCTCGCCCCGGTCAGTGAAGGCAGTCAGCGAAATCTTCATTTTTCCCTGATCTCGATCTTATAATCTCCGCCGTAGAGGCCGAGCATGAACAGTTTATTTGCGCCGAAATCGAACTCTTCAATTGCCACCCGGTCACGTTCCGGTGTCACGACAAGGAGGTCATGCCGCAAGTAAGTGTTGCCGCCTATCTTCGCGATCTGTCTGCCGCCGGTGGAGGCTGCGACCGCGTAATAGACGTCCGTCATGGCCCCTTTTCTGCTGTCGGTAAAGCGCGGTTTGGCAAATGCATGCCTCCCGCTCACCCCGTCACTCACAAGGGACTCGATGACCGCGAAAGCCCCTTTCTTCATCTTGTCTTTCTTCCCGTTCTGCGGGAAGAGGAAAAGCTCGGTGCGCACCACTCCCTCGTCCGTAGTGGTGTCGCTCACGCGCCGCACGCCGATTTTCTCACCGTCAATAAAAGTGTCAAATATAAATCCTCCCTCGAGGAGCTCCAGAAGGAGCGATTCCTCGGCTTCGGGAAGTATAGCTTCAATTTTCTTTAATAGTTCCATAACTGCCTCTAAATCCGTTTTTATGTTTGTGTTTATATCTGGTTTGTATCTGTTTTCTTTCTGTACTCTGTCTCAAATGCCGGATCGTACAGCCGGCTTCTTTCATACACAGATCCCAAAAAATCACCGACAAGGATGAGCGCGGTCTTGCAAATGCCATGTGCACGCGCCGCTTCCGCCAGCGTCCCCACTGTGCAGTGAACGACTTTCTCCTCCGGCCAGGTCGCCTTGTAGACGATAGCCGCCGGTGTGTTCTCGTTGTAAGCGCCTCCGGCAAGGAGCTCTAAAGCCACCTGATCCGTCATCCCTGCGGACAGAAAAATGACCATCGTTGCGCCGTGAGACGCAAGTTTTGAGAGGCTCTCCCGCTCCGGCACAGGAGTCCGGCCGGCGAGTCGGGTGATAATTACGCTCTGAGAAATACCGGGCAGGGTGTACTCAGCCCCGATGGCAGCCGCAGCCCCGCAGAAGCTCGAGACACCGGGCGTGTCGTCGCAGCAAATGCCGGCTTCCGCCAGAAGGTCCATCTGCTCACGGATCGCCCCATAGAGACATGGGTCTCCGGTGTGGAGCCGGACAGTTGTCTGCCCCTTGCCTTCAGCCTCCTCTATCCGCTCCATGACTTCCTCGAGCGTCATCTCCGCGCTGTTATATATGCTTGCGTCTTCTCTGCAAAGTCCCAGCAGGGCAGGATTTACTAGACTGCCCGCATAAATGACAACATTTGCTTCTTTGAGAAGTTCTGCTCCCCTTATAGTGATAAGATCCGGGGCTCCCGGCCCCGCACCGACAAAATGTACCATACTACTTTCCGCCCCTTTTTACTGCATATCCCCTGCTCGGATTCCAAAGTATTCTGCAATTCGGACTCATCTCATGAGGCCACACTCGCAATGCTAAAGCGTAGAATCAAGGCCAACAGCGGCAGGCATAAATCCACCCGGATTTCTTAAGGCAACGCTCGTTAAATCACCCAGGGCTTTCCACATTGAATCATAATCTCCAGTCATCAATGATATTCCCGGCATCCTGCGTCTCCCCGATAAGACCATATAAATTGGAAAAGATGACCGCCCCGACTCTGTACTGATCCTGGGCGCGGTAATGCAAATGCTCCGAGACCGCAGTGATAATCGACTCCGTCGTCTCCTCAAAGAGTCCGTTATTTTTCAGGATCTCTATACATGCGTCCGTCGTCGCAGCCCTCATAAGGTCGCGGCATATCTCCCTGTCTGCCCCACACATGGCTGCGTGGGCAGTGATGATCTCCGTGCGGCAGTCAGCAATCCTGCTGTGCGTGTTCATGACGCCGCCCGCAAGCTTCACCAGCTTTCCTATATGACCGACGATGACAATGTCCTCAAAGCCTGCCGCTCCCGCCTCATCCAGCGCGTCGCCGATGAAGTTCGAGCAGGTCACGACAGGCACATTCAACCTGTCTATCCCGTTTTCAGCGGCCCAGCCGGTTATATAAGCCAGACCATAATTGCCGGGTGTCAGAATAAGTCGCTTCTGTCCCATGGCAGCTTTCTGTCTGATCTCCACAGCGATGGAAGATTTTAAAGCAGAAAGGCTCATGGGTTCTACGATCCCGCTCGTGCCGAGGATGGATATCCCTCCCTCAATGCCAAGTCTCGGGTTGAATGTCTTCTCCGCGATTTTCCGTCCTTCCGGCGCGTAGATGGTGATTTCAATCAGGCCTTCATAGCCGAGGGCATTAGCTGCGTCCGCGACCGCCTCGCGGATCATCTTTCTCGGGACCGTATTGATCGCAGCAGCCCCGACCGGCTGATCAAGACCAGGCAGGGTGACACGGCCAATGCCGACACCGCCGACGATAGATATACTGCCTGCTGCATCTGCACTTTTGTCAGAGATGTGCTCGGCCGAATTTGCACTTTTGATAGAAATGTGACCGGCCGAATTTGCACTTTTGATAGAAATGTGACCGGCTGGACTTTCACTTTCTTCAGCATCCGGTATAGATGCTCTGGCATAAATTAGGATCCCGTCGGTCGCGTCCTTGTCATCGCCCGCGTCCTTGCGCACGGCGCAGGATGCGGCCCCGTCGCCGATCGAAATGTCGAGGAGCGGCTCCGTTACCCGGATCCCCCTGGGAGTGACCAGGTGGGCTTCGGTCACTTTCCTGCCAGAGATAAGCATTCTGACTGCACCCTGAGCGGCCAGAGCAGCGCAGGTCCCGGTCGTGATCCCCATGCGCAGTTTCCTGCCTTCCGATACTACATACTCATCTATCATGTAACCACCTGTATCATTCTCTCTTTAGTCGCGCGGATCAGCCGACGTCTGTGCCGTCGTGGAGACCCGGTTTTTTTCCGCGTCCGACACACCGATGATCCTGCCGTTATTGTCGATCTCGTAGATGATTCCGTCGATTTCCTGAGCCCCGTAATCGTTTCGGATGCCGTTGGAGAGATACGTCCTATCGTCGTAATTGTACTCAGCCAGGCGGCCTGCTTTGAACATGGCGCTTTTTCCGTCTCTGTTCACAGCCAGGATGCTGACATCTGCGGGAATGTTGGATGTGAGATCGCTCATGTCATATGAGATTGCGTAGAGGCCGTCGCCGCCCATGACCCGGCGGTCATACCAGAACGTCGAGACATATGTGGCTCCCTTTTTGACCTCGCGGATAATCTCATCGTATGTGTCCGGCTTCTCCGTAAAGAGCATATTTGTTGCTCCTGTCTGGACGATATGATCGGCATTGAACTTTTTAAGGTCCGCCGGGATATTCGTGTCATACCATCCGTAGCCGTGGTGGGGCAAGTGCAGAATATCCACGTGACCGACAATCTCAGCGACTGTTTTCTCATCGTAGCCGGGGTCCTTTCCCCTCGGTCCTGCATTGGAGACATCACCGCAAAGAAGCGCGGTGTGACCGCCGGCAGTGACTTTGACAACGAGAGAGGCGTCATTTGCATTCACCACCTTCTCTGTCAGATAATCCTGCGAATAGTTCAGGATATCCAGTTCCGCATCGCCGAAGGTGATGTGCGGGCTTGCGGTATAATGATTGCCTGCTTTTCCGCGGCCTTTGACCCGCTGCCCGTTCATGGTCTTTATAATATCACCAGGGTCACCGGATTCCTTCTCTGTGCTGACCTTGCCCAAAGCCTGTTTGCTGTCAGCGGCGGATTGATTATCCTTCTTCGTTTCAGCGGCACCGAGGCGCTTGCTCTCATCAGTCTTGGCGGCGCCAGGGAGAGCACTCTCATCTGACTCAGCGCCACCAATGAGATTGCTCTCATCCGACTCAGCCAGCCACGGGGTCTCGCTCGCGCCCTCCTCGAAGGTATCGACGACAATGAGACCTTTCTCATCCGCGGTCTTCATCACATTGTCCCAGGACTCATCGTACCACTCTTCCGGCTTCGTGAGACAGTCGGCAGAGAACGGCATGAGGTAAATGCGCTCCACATTATAATTCTGGACAAGATAATTCATCGCACCTATGTGGTCGGCATGTGCATGAGTCCCGATGATAAAATCCAGATTATCTTTGGTCACTCCCAGAGCGCTCATTGAATCAGTGATCTGCTCGCGCTGGTCCCAGTAGCCGCAGTCGACGAGACCGAATCGGCCTTCGCTCTCGAGCAGGATGCAGTCCATGGCGGCATTGTCCTTGCTGATGCATATGAAATGAATCCTGGTCGTGCATTCCGGGTCAACGGTGACCTGTTTACTCCCGCAGGCGGTCGTGAGCATGACAGCAAGAACTATTAATAAAGATTTAAGTCGTCTCATAGATAAATCCTCTCAGATATCTAATATCAGTATCTTATAATATCACTTCTTAAGATCATCTCTTCCTAAGATTATCACTTCCTAAGAATACCACTTTTGCCTGCACAAGTGAAGCTTGCGTAATAGTTCAGGCAGCCTCTTCGGACGGTCGGTCTTGATTCCGGTCATAGTTTAGAAACTCATTTTGGTCAAAGGCAGCAGTTTTGCCTTAGAAGCAGAATTTTGCTGCCTCCGCCGGTGACCCGATGAAACTCGCTTTGACCAAAGGCAGCAATCTCACCTCAGAAGCAGGATTTTGCTGCCTCTGCCGGAAATCTTAGCAGCCGTAAAGTCAAAAAAGAGGTTGTCGCACCAGCAACAACCCCAAACTCAACATATTCATGGGCAGCAGACAGTCAGCCGAAAAATCACAGACTTCCCTTGGTCGACCACACCTGATCTCCCAACCTCGGGTCGTAGGAAGTCGCCTCGTCGAGAGCCTTACCGAATGCCTTGAAGCATGCTTCGGCGATGTGGTGATTGTTCAGGCCGTCCAGCATCTTCACATGCAGATTCATGGCAGCCGAGTAGGACACTGCATAGAAAAACTCCCGAACCATCTCCGTGTCCATCGTTCCAAGGCGCGGAACCGTGAAGTCGACCTTGTAGTTCAGATACGGTCTTCCTGACAGATCGACAGCGCAGAGAACTAGTGTCTCGTCCATCGGAAGGATAAAGCTGCCGAAGCGGCGGATACCTGCCTTGTCACCGGCTGCCTGTTTGATGGCCTCGCCGAGCACGATGCCACAGTCTTCAATCGTATGGTGGGAGTCCACGAACGTGTCTCCGTCACAGGACAGTTCAAGATCGAACATTCCGTGTCTGGCAAATCCATTCAGCATATGGTCAAAGAACCCTATCCCCGAATCGATATTGCAAATGCCGGTCCCGTCAAGATTAATGGTAACCCTGATATCAGTCTCTTTTGTCTTTCTTGCTACAGTTGCAATTCTGGCCATGTGAACCGCCTTTCTGTATCAGTTTCAGTCAGAGCATTCATCTCACTATCAAAACTCATGAGAATTCTGCGTCAGAAATTAAAGTGTATCAAGGGCAAGCTGCTTAATATGAAGCTCTCCTGTCCCCTCTTTTGTCAAGATATTGACATGAGTAAATCCGCACTCGATGGCAGTCCTCACCGCAATGTCAAAGCCGCCGTCCAGAAGTTCTCTCTGGTGGGCATCGGAGCTTATAAATATCTCGCCGCCGAATTCCCTGAGATGCCGGAGGAGGAACCTGTTCGGATAGAGCTCTCTCTTTCGATTCCTGTTCACCGCGCCGCAGTTGATCTCGAACGGGATGCCCTGCCGTACCAGATGTTCCATGGCTGTGAGGGCAGGTATCCAGTAGCGGGGTTCATTTTCATCCAGAAAATGCATCTCATCGTTAAAGCGTGTCACGAGATCGAAGTGACCGATCAGATCACAGTGTGTGCGGTCGTAGACCTGCGCTTCCAGCTCGTAATAGGCTTTCGCGAGTTCGTAGTAGTCACCGTCGAAGAATCTATTTGCAAGACACGCCATATATTCTTCCGTATTGTCGACCGACATCGGAATCTCCGACTGCACATCGAGGAAGTGTGTCGAACCGATGATATAATCCGCACCGTCAGCACAGCCCGGATCATATATATTGTCAAGTTCGACGCCGCAGAGGATCTCTATTCTGTCGCTGTAGATATCTGCCAGCCTGCGGATCTCTTTGAAGTACGCTTGAATGTCCATGTGGATGTCCGGATCCATGTGGCCGGAAAAGCCCAACTGGGTAAAGCCCAGCGCCAGGGCCTGCTGCACCATTTCTTCCGCGGTGTTTTTACCGTCGCAGAATGTGGTGTGCGTGTGGAAATTGGCAAGTAATGGCATACTATCCTCACTTATTGAAATTATCGCGATACACTCACGCCTACCAATCTTATCACGAATAATCCATGCCGTAAATCACATTTTTGCATAAGGCTGAAACTGGCTGCGATATCCCTACTGAAGGTCAGGCAGGCTGCAATATCCCTACAGAAGGTCAGACAGGCTGCTCTTGCAGTTCGTAGCCGGCTGCAAAGCATTCATCTTTATAAGAAAAATATTGCTGGTCCGATCTTTATATCTCAGTGTGAGATGACCCCCTCCTCTTTAGGCGGTGGGTAACAAACCAGTCTCAGTGGCGGGTGTCAATCTCCCACTGAGATATACGCTCCGCGTGGATGCGCAGGGATTCGGTTTGGAAGATGTCAGATGACGCTGACCCTAATCCCGCGCCAAGTCTCGCGAGCGAGACTTGAACTTACCCGAATCAAGATGTATTTGGCATTTATCCTGTAATGGTGTATACTTTGCCAATAAATATCCAATTTGAAGGAGTCCTATGGCAAGACAACTCACCCGCTGCCAGATGATCGAGCGCAGCATCAATAAAAAATACAGAAAAGAGCTCTGGGCGCCGTTCATGACAGCAATCGTAAAATATGAGCTGATCTCCCCCGGTGACAAAATAGCAGTATGCATCTCGGGCGGCAAGGATAGCATGCTGATGGCCAAACTCATGCAGGAACTTCATAAGCACACACGTGTCCCGTTCGATGTCATTTATCTGGTCATGGATCCGGGCTACAACCCTGTGAACCGCAAAAAGATCGAGAGCAACGCCGCTCTCCTCGAGGTCCCGATCCAGATCTTCGAGACAGATATCTTCGATGTCGCGAACAAGCAGACAAAGTCGCCCTGCTACCTCTGTGCCCGCATGCGCCGCGGTCATCTCTACGCGAAAGCCAAGGAGCTCGGATGCAACAAAATCGCGCTCGGCCACCACATGAGCGACGTCATAGAGACGGTCGTCATGGCCATGATGAACAGCAGCAAGCTGGAAACTATCGTCCCCAAAGTCCACAGCCTGAATTTCGAGGGCATGGAACTCATCCGCCCTATGTACCGCATCAATGAAGCCGATATCATTGCCTGGGCAAGGTACAACGGTCTCGAGTTCATTCAGTGCGCGTGTCGTTTCACCGAGACGACTTCCAGGGATAATGCCGAGACCACGTCCCGCCGTCGGGAGACCAAGGAGCTGATCCGTCAATTGAAGAAGACCAATCCGGAAATCGAGACCAGTATCTTTAACGCGTGCCACGCAGTCCAGCTCGACACTTTCCCGGGCTATAAGACCCGCGGGGAGCTGCATTCTTTCACCGAGAACTATGAGGACTATACATGAATCCCACTTGCGCCCCTACCTTCCATTTACTGTGACAGTAGGACTGTTTGCTGAATTGGCTACGACAGTAGAGTAACAGAAAAGGGGAATGCCTACTGCCGTTTTATCATTAGTTCTTCAGCAGAAGCAGCAAAATCCTGCATCCTGCTGCCAACCCGACAGCAGAATGCAGGATTTTTATTATTATGTCAACTCATACCAGCCCTGATCCCGCGCCAAGTCTTGCGAGCGAGACTTAAATTCTTGAATTGACAATTACAAATTCTTCACCATGAGGCACCGGATCGCGTTCAGCACGCAGATCACCATGACGCCGACATCCGCGAATATCGCAAGCCACATGTTGGCTATGCCGAGCGCCCCGAGGAGCAGGCAGGCAAGCTTCACGCCGATGGCAAAATAGATATTCTCATACACGATGCGCATGCACTTTTTTGCTATGCGGATAGCTTTGGCAATTTTGAGCGGATCGTCGTCCATGAGGACCACGTCCGCAGCCTCGATCGCCGCATCTGAGCCGAGCGCACCCATCGCGATACCGATGTCAGCCCGACCGAGCACCGGCGCGTCGTTGATGCCATCGCCGACGAATGCCAGACGGTCCTTCTCAGTTGACAAGGCAAGAAGCTTCTCGACGTGCCCGACCTTGTCCGCCGGGAGAAGTCCCGCGTAGTACTCGCTGATCCCGACTTCGGATGCCACCGCTTTTGCCACATTTTCCTTGTCGCCGGTCAGCATGACGGTGCGCCTTACACCGGCTTTGGCAAGGGATTTCATGGCCTCACGAGCGCTTCCTTTCAACTCATCCGCGATCAGGATATGGCCGGCATACTCTCCGTTAAGTGCAATGTGGACGACCGTTCCGACTTTGTGGCAATCCTCTGCCGTGATTCCAAGCCTTTTCATAAGGCGGAGATTTCCCGCAGCGACCTGCTTGCCATCTACAATGGCGACCACTCCCTCACCCGAGTACTCGGTCACATCAGACACACGTCCGAGGTCGAGCGGTTTGCCGTAGGCTTCCTGAAGGCTTCTGCTGATTGGATGGCTCGAATGGGCTTCCGCCAGGGCAGCGAGCTCAACAAGCTTCTTATCTTCCATCGTGCTGTGATGCACACCGGACACGACAAAGTTTCCCTTGGTTATTGTCCCGGTCTTGTCAAATACGACCGTCTTCACCTGCGACAGCGTCTCCATAAAATTTGAGCCCTTGATCAGAATACCCTGATTGCCGGCCCCGCCGATGCCTCCGAAGAAGCTCAGCGGAATACTGACGACGATAGCGCAAGGGCAGCTGATTACAAGGAAAGTCAGAGCTCTGTAGATCCAGTCGCCCCACATCGGCTGCATACCGATCACAAGCCGGATGATTGGGGGAAGGACCGCCAGGGCAAGCGCGCTGTAACACACAGCCGGTGTATACACCTTTGCAAATTTCGTTATGAACTGCTCCGACTTCGACTTCCGAGACGTCGCGTTCTCCACCAGATCAAGGATCTTTGAGGCAGTAGACTCTTCAAATTCCCTTGTCGTCTCGATCTTGATGACGCCGGTCATGTTGACGCAGCCGGAGATGACCTCGTCCCCCACCTGCACATCCGCCGGAATGCTCTCACCTGTCAGCGCGGCAGTATTGAGTGTCGTGTGTCCTTCGGTGATTACGCCGTCGATCGGCACTTTCTCTCCCGGGTTCACCACGATGATGGAACCAACCTCGACATCATCGGGATCGACCTTCTCTATCTGCCCATCCTCCTCGATGTTGGCGTAATCCGGACGGATATCCATAAGATCGGAAATGTTCTGCCGGCTCTTTCCAACGGCGTAGCTCTGGAAGAGTTCACCGATCTGGTAGAACCACATAACAGCCACGCCCTCGGTGTACTCGCCGAGAGCCATGGCTCCGATGGTCGCAACTCCCATAAGGAAATTCTCGTCGAACACCTGTCTGTTCATGATCCCCTTGAACGCTTTTCGAAGGATATCGTATCCGACCGTCAGATAGGGGATCATGAATAATGCAAATCTGAGAATCGGCTTATCATCAAGCGGCAGAAGCAAGAGGACGGCCATCATCACTCCCGCCGAGATGACCCTGATCAGCAGATTTTTCTGTTTTTTATTCATGGCAGATCCTGTCAGATAAAGATCTGGCAGTCATCCTCCACTACCTTGCAGTTCTTGATGACGTTCTGCATCACTGCGTCGACGTCAGCGCCGTCCTCGAATTCGACCTTCATCTTGAGTGCCATAAAATTGACTGTCGCGTCCTTTACGCCGGGAGTCTTCTTTGTGGCTTCTTCCATCTTATTTGCACAGTTAGCGCAGTCGACATCAATCTTATAAGTTTTCTTCATGGCAAGATCCTCTCTTCCTGATTCTGAAACAGTACTTTTTCTTTCATCATATGAACACTTATTCATATGTTTGATTCTATTCTATCACATCCCGGTGCGTTGTCAATACATTTCAGGTCAGTTGGACCGCATATTTTCGCAGGGAAGGACCGCGCGTTGCGCCGGATTCTGAAACTCCCGTGCAGCCAGTCTGAACAATTCATAAATCGCGGCTGTTCAGACGGGCTGCAATCACAGTTCGCTAATCCGGCGACAAAGCATCCTTCTTCGTGAGAAAAGCATTGTGAGTCCGACCGAGAGATCAGGAAACGCGTGAGCGTTTCTCAGCTCGCAGGGAAGGACTCACGCTTTTCGATGAAGATGATGTTTGTGCCGGATTCTGAGACTCCCATGCAGCCAGTCTGAACAATTCAATTGCAATAGAAAGGCTGCCGCGCCCGGCGCGGCAGCCCCTCCCTAAGGTAATACTATAAAATGGGGATACATCTTACAGCTGAAAATTGCTCTCCATCATCTGATGTTGTAAAGGAACTTGACGATCATGCCTCTCGTGCACTCAGCCTTGTCTCTGAATGTTCCGTCGGAGAAGCCGTTCGTGACCTTCTTCTCCACTGCCCAGAGAACAGCAGTCTTGTATGCCGGTGTGATCGCATCCTTGAACGGGCTCTTCGTCGTCTTCGGTTTCGGCTGTCCCTTGTATCTCCAGATAAATGTTACAATCTGGCCGCGTGTGCACGACTTATCGACTCCGAAGGTGCCATCAGAGAAGCCCTTTGTGATGCCCTTCTGCTGTCCCCAGAGAATAGCCTTGTAGAAGACGTGATTCATAGGAACATCCTTGAACGGGCTCTTTGACTGATATTTCGGATTCGGCTTTCCGGCCATTCTCCAGAGGAACATCATAGCCTGACCGCGTGTACACGGATCGTCGATGCCGAAGAGATTTGTTCCGGTGTAACCTTTTGTGATACCCTTATCGACTGCCCAGTAAATCGCCTTGAAGTACGGATGCTTCGGATCCCTGACATCATCGAAGAGTCCGTCATCAACTTCCCCGGGTGCCACAGGTTCCTCAACTTTGTTCTCGACATAGCTTCCGAGCTCTACAGTGTTCTCAAGAGCGGACGCGTAAGCCGCGACTTTGTATTCAGCTGACTGGTCAAGGGCCTCTGCCAGGATTTCAGCTTCGGCTTCAAATTCGCCTGCTGCATCGACTTCGAAGAAAATCGTTGACGTAGCTACGACCTTGTCATTCTGCGTGATCCTGAATTCTACCGGGATGCGCAGAGGCGGATTCTCATCCTCAGTGAAGCTGGATGCGGCGACTGTGTTCAGGTAATCACTGATCTTGTCACTGACCTTAAGTTTAGCAAGCGCTGTGACTGTGTGCTCATCCGCCGACGCGCTCTTCTTCTCGACGGAACCGCTGAGGATCTCCGCGGATGTCGTCGTAGAGTAGGATCCCTCCAGAATGTACTGTACCGCCGGGATGAAGTGCGGCAGGTAGAAGGAGCTTGTATGGGTGCCGTTGTCAACAAGGTGATAATGCTCGATTCCCTTTTCTGTGAGAACCCGGCTCATCTGCTCCTGCACATCATAGAAGTTGTACATATCCTGATTACCGCAGGCCATGTAGATCCTGTACATGTCAAGATATTCTTTGGAGACCGCAGCCCCGTCAGAGACGGCAGATGTGTAGTTGAGAGCTCCATAGAAACTGATGACACCCGAGAAGAGGTTCGGATTGAAGAGGCCAAGACCGACGGAACCTGCGCCGCCCATCGAGCAGCCGGCTGTGAATCTGTAGCGCTCATCATTAATTGTGCGATAATGCTCATCTACATAGGGAACCAGATCCTTGATGACCATGTCGCCGTATGTGCCTCTCCAGAAGCTTGACTTTGTCGGGTCATCCGGAATGACAACAATCATATCGCGGATCAGCCCGGCCTTGACAGCCTCATCGAGGACCTGATCGATATCATCGATCTCATATGTCTTACTTGTGCTGTTGATGCCGTGGAAGAGGTAAAGCGTCGGGTAACGCTTGACATTATCCTTCTCATAGTAATCTTCCGGCAGATAGAGACGGAATGTCTCTGTACTTCCGGTCGATGCAGACTCATACTCCTCTACTGTGAGGCGGGAGTCGCCTGCCGAAATCTTATCATATGCTGCTCTGGAATAAATACCTACCGGGCCTTCATACCAGCCGCCGCCACCGCTGGAGTTGCAAATGCGCACAGCGATCGTATTCTCGCCGCCATAATTGATGTAGGCGGAGTCAATCGGATATACACAGTTGACATCCCACGGATTCGAGCCGTCATAGACGCCGACATTTTCCGGAGCAATGTCGTATCTCATACCGGAAGATCCGATAAGATGTCCGTTGACATATGTCTCATTGGCCTCATCGAAAAAGCCGACTGCCATGGTAAGATCTTCTGTCGGGAAGTCAGCGGGAACATCGAATGTACGGATATACCATGCGTAGCCGCCGTAGTTGTCCGCTCCGCCGAGGGACTCATCAAAATCACCTGTCCACCAGCCGAGGCAGGGCTGTACAACGCCCCAGGACTCATAGACATCCGGTGTAAGGTAGGCGATTCTGTCGAGGTCGACAATAGTCGGGTCATTCCTGCGATAGGTCTTATAGGCCTTGAAATACCAGTTGCCCATAAGGTCGATCAGTTTCTCATCGTCTGCTTCGCCGCAATCCTGTACAGTGACCAGATCCAGAGTGGCAAGCTCATGCTCCATACCGAGGAGAGAAATGCTCGCCGAAACTGTAGTGTTTAGACCGTCCGCCATGTCGCTGCTCTTAAGCTCAATGTGCTTTTCAGCCTGCGCATCAGCGGTGAGGGTCCCGAGGGATTCGCTTACGCTGTAGAGCTCGCTGCCTGTGAGCGGATCGGTCATCTTTACTGTCAGTGTGACATCCGGGATCTCGTCAACATAGTGTTCGATTCTGCTGTTCACTGTGACCTTCACAGTCGCATCGATCGTATCATCAGCGCTTGTCACAGCCTGCGGCGTGCAGCTGAGACTTCCGGTGAAGAGATTCTCCGTAAATCTGCGGCTGAATCTGTTCATGGAGCGACGAAGACCTTCCATATAGAAGTCCGCATTTTCCTCACCGTCAAGAATCGCGTACTCTACCATTTTCGGATCCGGAGTGCTGTAGAGGTAATAAGATCCTCCGTATGCCCAGTAAGGATTCGATCTCTTCTCGAGACCTGCACCGATATCGGATGTTCCGCCGGCTATTGTGCTGTCAGCGGATCCGTTCGGCGCGTCGATGTAGAAGAACTTATTTCTCAGGAAGTTGCTTCCTCTGCCGCCCATACGGTCCATACCGGCTACGAAATCATTGTACACAGATCCCTTATCCGCAAGATACGGATTGGCATCGCTTGTGAAGTCGCCCATGTGGGAACCAAAGCAGTGGAACAGATTTGCAACATCAGGATGACTATTACTCTCGATTGTTGCAATCTCATACGTCATATAACCGCCGACGTTCACACCGAGCAGGGCACGGTAATTGGGATCGGCAATAACAGAGTAATTGCTCTCGATCTCCTCAATCAGCTCCGGGAGCTTGGCTACGTAATCATCACCTGCCTTATACTCCGGCATGACAACGATCATCTCAACGGATTCATCGCCGCCCATGATTTCATCGAGGACACCCTCGATTCCGTCTTCGAAATACTGATCCGCGCTGTAGCCGTCATAGGGCATCAGATAGACGGACGGGTATTTCTGTGTCTCGGTATATGTATCCGGCACATACACTCTGTACTTGTAAACCGGGGCGATCTTGCCGACTTCCTCCTCATTTTCCTCAGGAAGAATTTCGGCTGTATCTTCGGACAGTGCAGCCTCCGGGGCTTCAGTGTCCTCCACCGCGAGAGCAACCTCCTCAGCGGTATCCTCCACCAGGATCTCGTCCTCGGCAGCTTCTTCCACCATTATCTCCTCATCCGGAAAAGCATCGGGTCCACCGGCATAGACTGACGCGCTGAGGGAAAAGGTCATCACAGCTGCAAGGAATACACTTAGTAACTTTTTCATCTCTCACTCCTTTCCGTCCATGCACATCGAAACGAGTTATCTGCTCACTCCTCCTTAATGAATGAGCCGTATCAGTATTTCGAATATGTGGACAGTATTCTGATAATAATATTATCGTCTTTCAGTGAGAGATACCATTGAGTGTCTTGTCCGATAACTTGATGTTTTTTTACTTTCTGTTCTTCTTTCTGTACTCGGACGGCGGCATTCCCTTCTGAGCCTTGAAAGTGCGGTTAAAATGCTCCAGAGACTGATACCCGACGATCTCGCTGATCTGATAAATCGGGATTTTGCTCTCAAGAAGGAGCCGGCAGGCCATTTGCATTCTGTAGGCCGTCAGGAGCTCCGTGAATGAACGTCCGGTCTCCCTGCGGACAAGACGACTGAAGTATGCAGGGCGGTAGCCGAAGGCATTTGCAGCTTCCTCAAGAGATGTATTTGCAAAACTTTTATGCAAATATTGATATATCCTGTATCTAATATCCTTCTCCCCCTGCGTGAGATATTTATCGGCATCGCGGAGGAGCAGCGAAAAGAGGCAGATCACCAGACTCTTTTCAATCATCTCGTAATAATGGCGGTGGCAGTAGTATTCGAGGAACATGCGCTCAATGCATTTCCTGATTTCAGGATCATCCCCGCAGGAGAAATAGAGGTACGGCGTTCTGTTCTCCCCGCGCAGCACACCCTGGAAGAAGTTCGACAGCAGGTTGTCATTGGAGAGTATATCGAAAAATGCCGTCTCGAACGTGCTCTTCTTCAGCATGATATTGAGCACGATACCGTCATCCGAAAAGACTTCCAGTGCGTGGCGGGTACCGTCAGGCAAAATGATAATATCGCCGGGTACCATCTCGTAGCTCTCCGTATCGCTGAACCTGTTGACCGCCCTGCCCTCCATGACGCAGACGACCTCTATATACTCATGCGAATGGTAATAGGACGGCGTATAGCGGCTGTGCTTCCAGACAGACAGGTCTGCCGCCAGCGGAAAAATGATCGAGTATTCCCCGAACACGGAAAACGGCGCAAAAAGTTCGGGGACCGTAAGCCCCCGGTTCTGCAGATCTTTGACATCCAGCGACTTTAAATACTCCTGATAGGCCGCCGGGTCACCCTGCTTTTTCATATAGAGATCCCTGTAAAAGAGCTCGTGCTCCTCCCATCTGTGGATCAGGTCTTCAAATTTATATTCCATATCAAAACTGCCATCTCCGGTAAGTATTACTCTTCTATGTGTTCAAGACCCTGATTAATGATGGATCTGACATGCTCGTCGGCGAGAAAATAGATGACCTGCTTGCCATCCCGTTTGTTCTTGACCAGCTTTGCGTTCTTTAAGATCCGCAGCTGATGAGAAATTGCGGACTGGGTCATTCCCAGAAGCTCCGCGAGATCGCATACGCAGATGTCCGCCTCAAAAAGGGCAAATAGTATACGAATCCTCGTCGAGTCTCCGAACACTTTAAAGAGCTCTGCCAGGTCATAGAGCTCATCCTCAGCCGGCATATGCTCACGCACCGCCTGAACCGTCTCGGCATGGACCTCCGTGTGTTCGCAGTGTTCAATTTCATTTATAGCCATGGCGATTCCCCGCTTTCATTTGAATATTCGTTCATATGTTATTAAGGCTATCACAGGAGTAGCATTATGTCAATTGAGCGGAGTTGATATTACCGGTGTTGATAGTTCACGTACTGTTAGCTCGCAGGACAGAACCTGCGTTTTTCGATGAAGATGATGCCTGCGCCGGATTCCGAATCTCGGTTACAGCCCGTCTGAACTATTACATGGCTTCGCTGTCCTTGTTCAAAAGATTGAACAATCTGTGACTTCTATTGACTTTTGAGACGTTTCAGCTATTATGAAATTGCGCCGTATCCGCGCCTAAGGCGGAGCAGCAGCAGGAGGAAACAAATTATGAAAAAGAATTACGATCTTCTCACACTCGTGCAGCTCGCAATGCTCATCTGCATCCAGCTCGTCATGAAAGCCATCGGACTCGGAAGCGTGCCGGTAGGCCCACTCTATATGAGCTTTCTGACATTGCCGATCGCAGTGGCTGCCATCATCATCGGTCCGGCAGGCGGAGCCATCACCGGAGCCGTATTCGGACTCGTGAGCTTCAAGGACGCACTCACCGGAGGTTCTGTCATGACGAGCACGCTTCTCGGCGTCAGCCCGATCCACACCTTCATTCTCTGCGTCGTAACACGCACACTCATGGGCTTCCTTACAGGCGTCGTCTACTCGCTGGTTAAGAAGCTCGACCACAAGAGAACATGGAGCCTCTTCGTCGGTTCCATCGCCGCCCCACTTCTCAACACACTGTTATTCATGGGTTATATCTGCCTGGTCTTCTACCACACAGATTATGTGCAGAACCTGGTGAATACGCTCGGCGTATCGAACCCGTTTGCATTCGTCGTCGCCCTCGTCGGCATGCAGGGTCTCGTCGAAGCTGTTGCCGTCGGAGTCGTCGGAGGCATCGTATGCAAAGCCCTGTCCGCTTTTCTCGGCAGACAGCCTGCGAACATGACTGTAAATCGTATAGTATGATAAAATGAAAAAAGACGCCGCCCGTTGACATCTCGCGCTGCTAGCAGCGAGTGTCCGGGCGGCGTTATTCGTCACAAAAAACGCTCAATCGCCTTCTGAAAGTCTTCGATCGAATGGCTGTCGCCATCCTCCATCGCATGGATCAGGCAGTGGGTGATGTGCTCGTTGATGATCACCTTGCCGAGGCTCCGCACAGCGGAATTGACTGCAGACAGCTGAACGAGGATGTCGGCGCAGTCCTCATCATTTTCAACCATATCCTTGACCTTCTGAAGATGGCCGATGATTCTGGCCAGTCTGTTCAGCACCTTTTTCTTGTGCTCCGGGGAGTGGTAGTGCCCGTGCACATGAGCGAGGTGCTCTTTTTCTTGCAAATGTTCATGCGTATGGTCTGCCATTTTCTGCTCCTCCTCAGTAAAAATCAGGTGAAATGTCAGCTTCCTGGAGATTGAATCTCCGAGCTTGCTTGTCCGCCGCGGAAGTCTTTCTCTGCTCCGCGGGCAAATGAGCAGCCTTCTCCGGATACAGCAGGCGCAACACCTTTAACAAAACATATTATAGCACAGTCGAAAACCCATGTGCGGGTTTTCGCATATATTCAAGTCTCGCTCGCGAGACTTGGCGCGGGATTCGGGTCAGCGCCAGCTGACATAATACCGGCCGGATCACTGCAGCCGAAGCGGCAATTCCAAACTATTTTCTTCAAGAAGCGCCTTGTCCCGCAGTATCTTGTCGGTAGGTCCGTCGGCTATGATTTGCCCGCCGGCCATCAGGACCGTGCGGCTGCAAGTATCCATGATCATGTCAAGGTCGTGGGAGGCGATGATTTTCGTTGCCTGAATGTGGTTCAATATGTTAATGATATTCCGCCGATTCTTTGGATCGAGAGCAATCGACGGCTCATCGAGCAGCAGGATCTCCGGCTCCATGGAGAGTATGGTCGCGATAGAAGCCAGCTTCTTCTCGCCGCCGGAGAGCCTCATGATCGGCCTGTCCTTTATATGCGTGATGCCTGTCTCAGCAAGCGCCCGATCCGTGCGGGCTCTGACCTCGCTCTCAGAAAACCCGTAGTTCCTCGGTCCGAAAGCCACGTCCTCGCCCACAGTCGTCATAAAGAGCTGACTGTCCGAATCCTGGAACACGTAGCCGATCTTCTGCCGGATCTTTGGCAGTGTGCCTTTTTCCACCGGGACCCCATCGACCGTCACGCTTCCCGCAAATCCCAGGTTCAGACCCACAAGAATTTTGAGCAGGGTGGATTTTCCCGCGCCGTTCGCACCGACCAGCCCGACAGATTCGTTGGGAGACACGCTGAGCGAGATATCTTTCAGGATATCTGTCCCCTTCATATATGCAAATGTCAAATTCCTGAATTCGATCTGTCCCATTTTTACTCCATTTCTGTCAGAGTCATTTGACGTCTTCCAAACTGAATTCCTGCGGTCTTTGCTTCGCTACGGAACAAACAGCGATCCCACCATTTCAAAAAGAGGGAAGTTTCGGAGAAACAGAAATGCGCAGCACCAGCCTGCAAGATAAATTATATCAAATAGCCGCCACTTTACATGATGCTTTATATACTGAAAATCCGAAGAGTAGCCGCGGAGAGACATGCTGGCGAAGATGTCATTTGCACGATCCATACTGCGAAGAAGCAGCTGACCGGCGAGTGACCCCCAGACTTTAAAATGCACACCTTTCTGACCCGGAGCCCGAAGCGAGTAAGCCTGCGTGATCCTGTCTGTCTCGGCAAGGAGAAGCCCGACATAGCGATAGATGAGCAGAGTCTCGGTGATCAGGATGCCGGGAAGGTGAAGAATGCTGAGAGCGTAACATATATTTTCAATGGACGTCGACGCGATCAGGATGTAGGAGGCCAGGACCGCGAACACACCCTTCATGATCAGCGTCAGCATAGAAATGAATCCCGCCCTCACGGCGAACCCGAAAAGAAGCATAGGAGTTCTGTCGAAAATCGGGTTGAATATTCCGATCAGGCACACAAGGGGCAGGACAATGCGCACTCTTCGAAGGCAGTCAGTTATGCTGAGGTCGCCCGCCATGAACAGGATAAGCGGGTAGAGCCCCATGGACAACACGCCCAGAATATCATAGGGACTGAATGAGACCAGGCAGACAATATAAAAACATGTACACGCAAGTTTGACCAGTGGGTGAATGCGGTTCAGCCACTGGTCTCTTTTTTGCAGATCTTCAATTCTGTGAATTTCAGTTATTGCACTGCTGATCTTACTCATTAATGTCTTTATGCGGTCCGTGCTTTTTTATAAAACTTGAAGGCAGTGCAGCCTCCGATGCAGACAAGCGCGACTATCGCGCCGCCGACAATGCCGGAGAAGGATGTCCCCGCAGCCGATTCGCTGCCTTTGAACGCGTAGTCAGGCAGAAGCGATGTGGTCTCCTGAACGCTGCCCGCCGCCTCATAGATGGATCCTTCCGCATCAAGTTCCGTGCTGCCCGTGACTCTTTCGAGCGACCATTCAAGGCCGTCAGGATAGGATGATGCAAATAGCGACAAGCCGCCGCCGATCAAAGCCGCGCACACGCCGATGATGGCAAGAGTCTTGCCGACGGAGAGGCGGTTTTCATTTGCAGAAGCATCAGAACAATAGAGAAGTTCCGGCCTTGTGGAATATACAAATGACAGCACCGCCGCCGTGATAAGCCCCTCAACCGCGCCTATGGCAAGGTGGATCGGCTGCATTGCCAGCAAAAATGTTGAGAACGGGAGTTCAGTGATGCCGGACGCGAGAGTCTCGAGGACGACGCTGAAAGCACCCATCTGCAGGGTGACCACGGAGCCGACGATTGACGCCGCGATAATCTTACCGCGGGTTATACCGCCCTTCATGAAAAAGCGCCAGATCAGGGCACCGACAAAGCATCCGTAGAATGCCATGTTCCAGACATTGCAGCCGAGAGCCAGCAAGCCGCCGTCCGCAAAAAGAAGACATTGAATCAGCAGCACGCTGATCATTGTCAGGAAAGCGCCGCTGGGTCCGAGGAGCGCGGTCAGCAGCATGCCGCCGCAGAGGTGGCCGCTGGAGCCTGTGCCCGGGATAGTGAAATTAATCATCTGTGTCGCGAAGACGAAAGCTCCCATGACCCCCATGACCGGTATTTTTTTCGGATCCGCCATGTCTCTTACTTTTCTGACGGAATATGTCGCTGCTCCGGTCGAGCACAGGTACATTGTGCCTGCGACTGCCGGCGCGACAAGCGCGTCTGCCATATGCATAGAAAATCCTCCTCATACATTATTCAAAAATTCTCCATGCCTTCGTCCCGTGATCAGGACTCGAACACAAGATGAGCAAGACTTGAAATAACCCCCTGCCCTCTGAATATTTTACTGTACTAAAGCAAGGATTTTAAGCCCCATGGGGGGATATTAATTTCGAAATCAATACGGTCTCACATATACGAAAAAAGCCGGCGCATAATGCGCCAGCCCATAATTTACACTCTCGTCGCCACATATCTGCCGTCCGCATCCCGGTTGACCTTAATGACAAGGTCATAGGAATCGACCTCTATGCACTTGAAAAAGTCCGGCTTCGGATATATGTGCTGCGTATTTTCATTGAAGAAATGTTCCGCGCCGTTCCACTCAAGCTCACGGGCACGTTCCTTTATGTCGGACATCGGATGGCCAAGGAGAATGCTCTTAATGTATTCGGCGCAGAGGACGTCTTCATTTGCACGGCGAACACCTGCGTTGCCCATCGCGCAGAAGGAGACTGTCTCCGGATTTTTCTTTTTTATATACTCAGCGATGGCGCGTGCATTGAGGAGGCTTCCGGTGATGATCTCATCCGCGCCGGTCGCGTTCACAATTCCCTGGGTACCGGCGCTGGTAGAGTGGATCAGAGTTCTTCCGGTGAAATCTATGCCGGCAATGCCTGTCGGCGAGTTGCCGTAGTCGCAGCCAGGGACCTTTGCTCCGCCGCGCTCCCCGAAGAGCAGCCAGTCCGGATGCTCCGCCTTCAGAGCAAATGCCTCGTTCATATCGCCGATCGGATATATTTTTTCCGCTCCCTGGGCGAAGAGGCAGACTTCCAGAGAGAATGCCCGCAGCACATCAATCACGACAGTGAGGCCTTCGGCCTGTTTTGCTCCGTCAATCAATTCCAATATCTTTATGTTCATATACACCTCACATTAAGATCAGCGACATTACAAGAGTGCAGACTGTGGTCGAACTCTTGTAATAGCATTTTATCTGCCTCATGTTGTCTGCGCGTACTCTCTAAGTTTTCTCTTCTTCTCTGCGCTCATGCGGCTGGGCACCGCGATTTCAACCGTGACATACTCATCACCGCGCCCGCTGCCGTTTCGTTTGGGCATACCTTTCCCTCGCAGTCTGATCTTCGAACCCGGCTGCGTGCCCTCTTTGACCTTGCATTTGACCTGCCCGTCCGGCGTTGGTACTAGCACTTCTCCGCCAAGGACAGCTGTCTCGAAAGGTACGCGGACCATGGTGTAGACGTCGCTGCCCTTCTGGAGCAGCACCCCCTCACGCACAGGGATGTCCTTATCCGGACCACCGGAGCTCTGCCCCGCTGCCCTTCCGCCTCCAAATCCGCCAGAGCTTCTGTATGTCTGTCCGCCGGAAGACCTGCCGAAACCACCGAAGCCTCCGCTTCCGAAAGCCTGCTTCAATATGTCATCGATGTCCATGTTGCTGCCATTGAAGCGGAACTCATGATATGTTCCGCCGGGACCGCCTGAAAATCCCGAGAAGCCGCCATTTCTGAACTGCTGCCACGTGCCGCCGGAGCCGTAGGGGTTCCCTCCGCCGGGACCGGCGCTTCCGTCGAAGGCGGCAAAGCCGAACTGATCGTAGAGCTTCCGCTTCTCCTCATCGCTGAGAATGTCATAGGCTTCCTGAACCTCTTTGAATTTTGCCTCGGCCTGCGGATTATTGTCATTTGCATCCGGATGATATTTCTTGGCAAGCTTTCTGTAAGCTTTCTTGATGGCATCAGAAGTCGCGGTTTTGTCCACGCCCAGAACTCTGTAATAATCCCGTTTTGCTCCCATACCACTTTCCTCTTTTCATAAGTTCTTTACTCAAAAAAGGCTGCACACCCCGTTGGATATGCAGCCCATTAGTTCCCCGGGGATGTCTCCATTATCCCACATAGGGTTATATTTCTCAATCAGCGTTAGTCGATGTTGATGAATCTCTTCTGCTCAACGACCGGCTGTGCTTCCTTCTTCGGGATATCCAGTGTCAGGATACCGTCCTCATACTTAGCCTTGATGTCTTCCTCTGTGACATCTTCGCCGACGTAGAAGGTTCTCTTGGCGCTGCCGAAGAATCTCTCTCTGCGGATGTACTTGCCATCCTCGCCCTTCTCGTCCTTGCTTGTGCCTGTCGTTGCTGTGATCGTCAGATAGCCGTCCTTAAGTTCGGCTGTGATATCATCTTTCTTTACTCCCGGAAGGGATACAGAAACTTCGAAGCCATTCTCCATTTCCTTGACATCGGTTCTCATGAGCTCGTGTGTCGGTCTGGACGGAGCGTTCATTCTTGTGAAATCCTTGAACGGATCCTCGAAGAAATCATCAAATACGTTTGTTCTGAAAATACTGGGCATTAACATAATATATACCTCCTCTATGTAAATGTGTTAATTACTTTTTTGAGAACTCAGGATTGCTTTCTTTGGGTTTTGCATTTGCTTCTTCCTTTGTTCTAGGTGTAATATAACACTTATATTGGCACTCGTCAAGAGCGAGTGCTAATAATTTTTGTGAAGATTTTGTGAACTTGAGTAGGTGAGAAAAATCCCTCCTGCTTGATCTTCGCACACGGACAATCCGCTTTCCAGGCTGCGTGTTCGAACACCCAGCAGAGCGCTTTAATGCGAGCGTTAGGCGCTCTGCTGGGTTTGTACTAAAAAAGACCGCCGCGTAGTGCGGCAGTCCTTTGGGATAAACTTGTGTGTCCGGAATATTTAAGTAAAAGACTATTATTGTTCGGCGGCTATGTGACGATTGAGCGCCAAAGAGACGTGTGTCGGACAAATAGCATTGCTGCACAGTGTCCGTTGTATTGGTTGTCGCGATCGGTGAAGCGAGTGGTTCTTCGTTGGGCAGCTATCGTTTCTACTCATCAATAAGCTTCATAAGACAGACCTCAAATACTCAGTGTCAATGCCCTCTAATGGGCAACCATCATTTCTACGCGGCCCTGACGGAGAGGACGCGCCCAGTTGGGTGTGTCAATGCCCTCTAACGGGCAACCATCATTTCTACGTGCACAAGAAAATCCGGAAAGTCAAAGACTCTGAAGGGTGTCAATGCCCTCTAACGGGCAACCATCATTTCTACCAATATTATTTTTGATATGCATTGCAATTTGGGCTGTGTCAATGCCCTCTAACGGACAACCATCATTTCTACTAAAGTCTCCGAAAAAGTGGAACGGCCCGCTAAGGTGTCAATGCCCTCTAACGGGCAACCATCATTTCTACAGTGGAGAATTGGATTGTCATTGAGAGCTGGAGATGGGTGTCAATGCCCTCTAACGGGCAACCATCATTTCTACATCGAAGAGCTCCCGGAAGGGATACGCGTCGACGGGTGTCAATGCCCTCTAACGGGCAACCATCATTTCTACAGCCTTCCGGAAAAACTGCCCGAAAACTGCATTGTTTGTGTCAATGCCCTCTAACGGGCAACCATCATTTCTACGAGCGACCTGCAAAGAGTAATTGGAAAAAAAACAGGAGGTGTCAATGCCCTCTAACGGGCAACCATCATTTCTACCCGGCGCAGGAGGAGGTCGTCGAATATGAGAAAGGCATCTGCCGTGTGTCAATGCCCTCTAACGGGCAACCATCATTTCTACTGGAAGCTTCTTTTAATGGCGAGCTCTGGCTAAGATGTGTCAATGCCCTCTAACGGGCAACCATCATTTCTACCCATGAGGAGGTAATATAATGAGGATGTCGAGACTGTATGTGTCAATGCCCTCTAACGGGCAACCATCATTTCTACGGCGTTGAGGTGTTTGTATTTATGCACGGAGAGGTCAGTGTCAATGCCCTCTAACGGGCAACCATCATTTCTACTCGGCTTGGTATCCACTATTCATTCAGAAAGTGTGGGGTGTCAATGCCCTCTAACGGGCAACCATCATTTCTACCGACCAGAACAACAAAGGAGAACATCGATAAGGCGGTGTCAATGCCCTCTAACGGGCAACCATCATTTCTACCACTGTGCAGCCCGACCTGATGCTGCACTATGAACAGTGTCAATGCCCTCTAACGGGCAACCATCATTTCTACGGCGACGCTATCATCCACAAAAACTTGCGTTTTGCGGTGTCAATGCCCTCTAACGGGCAACCATCATTTCTACGCGTTGCCTGCAAATTCTTTGTTGCGGAAGATGGTTGTGTCAATGCCCTCTAACGGGCAACCATCATTTCTACTGCTAACTCGGAGTCGTCCGATGATTGCACAGCAATCGGTGTCAATGCCCTCTAACGGGCAACCATCATTTCTACCTTCACCATGGAAGACTGATAGATAGCTGAAGAAGGGGGTGTCAATGCCCTCTAACGGGCAACCATCATTTCTACAAAAAGAATACGCACACACTACGGAGGTAGATAATATGTGTCAATGCCCTCTAACGGGCAACCATCATTTCTACAAATAAAAGGAGAAAGACATGGAGAAATATGACAAAGGAGTGTCAATGCCCTCTAACGGGCAACCATCATTTCTACGAGTTTCTGCGTATGAAAACGTGAGCTTCTTAAATAAATGTGTCAATGCCCTCTAACGGGCAACCATCATTTCTACCCTCCCCCTCAAAATATATTGATTTTATGCGGCTTTCCAGCCTCAATTTCGGAGGTATTTTTCTGAATATTCAGATATCAGCGGATTGCCCTCTGGTTTTCTGGCTGTTTACAATTTGTTCATATTTGTGTCCCGATTCTTAAAAATGGACAGACTTATCGGGGCACGCTTAGTATTCAAAATCTGTATAGCCAGCGCTCAAAATGCTGCTTCCTTCTGTTGAATGCCCCAAGGTTCAGCCTATGAACCCAAGCTCTCATCCAACTATCCGGACAGACCCTTCCGCGCAAAACCAGATACTCCGACCTCGCTCTCCGTGTAAGACCCACAACATCATCCTTCTGACAGGCGCGCTGCAAGTGCAGCCTCCTTTTCTCAAAGTACAATTATATAATAGCATAATTCCAACCAAAATCCAATGACAGGCAAGCCAGATCAGAAGAAACTCACCAAAACCAAAGGCAACCAAATTCCTGCTTCCAAGATCATATAGTTGCCTTTGACCAACGCGATTTCACAAATCATGAATTTGCCGCCTCCGCCCAAGACCCGATAGATAAACTTTCATTGCGGCAGGCCTTTCTTCACGCCATCTGCCTCGCCACAAGCTCGGCGAAAGCCCCCTTCTTGTCAATCAGCTCATTGTAAGTCCCCTCCTCGATGATAGCCCCATTGTCCATCACCAGGATACGGTCACAATTCCTGATCGTGGAAAGCCTGTGAGCAATAACAATCCTCGTGCTCTTAAGGCGGTCCAGTGCATCTGAGACCTGCTTCTGCGTCTTGTTGTCCAGCGCGCTCGTCGCCTCGTCAAATATAAGAATCTTCGGCTTCGGCGCAATCGCCCTCGCGATCATGAGCCTCTGCTTCTGGCCGCCGGAGACGCCGCCCTGGCCCTCGGAGATCACGGTCTGCATCCCCATCGGCATATCGCGGATGTCCTGCGCAATGCCTGCGGTCTCAGCCGCCTCCCAGGCCTCGGCCAGAGTGAGCTGCGGCGCTGAGATCGTTATGTTCGAAAAAATATCTCCCTGGAAAAGCTGCCCGTTCTGAATGACGACGCCGATCTGCTTTCTGAGCGATCTCGGATCGAGAGAGGCAAGGTCCCGGCGATCGTAGTACACCGCACCGGTCTCAGGCTTCTCAAACCCCAGGAGCAGGCGAATCAGGGTCGACTTTCCGCAGCCGGTGCGACCGACGATAGCCACATACTCTCCCGCTTTGATCCTGAGGGACAGGTCTTTTAATACATAGGGAGTATCCTCCTCATAGCGGAAGGAGACGTGGCTCACCTCAATGCTGCCGGATACTTTCGTTACCATCTCTTTGTCCGCGGCGACTTCCGGCTCCGCGTTGAGTATGGGCTCCGCCATCTCGAGCACCGGCCGGATACCCGCAATCGAGAGCGCAATACTGGTAAGCGACGAGAAAGCTCCCATGACCATGCCGTAAGCTGCGTTAAAACCGACGTAATCACTGACGCTGACACCGTATCTGACCGCCAGATAATAAAGAACAATCGTACCAATCAGGGATATAGCCGTGACCAGGACACTGTTCAGCTTGATGAACAGCGGCGGGTTATACTGCAGCCGCGCGTCTTCCGAATACTTCTGTGCCCACCGGGCAAATACCCTCTTCTCCGAACCCGACAGCCTGATCTTCTGAATGCCATTCAGCATCGCGAACGCCATGCCGTTCTCCTCGGCAGATATTTTCATACGCCTGCGCGAGATATCGATCTGCATGAGCGAGGCGACAATGCCGATAATGACCGTTGAAAGAATAATGATAATCGACGGAACGACCAGGACTCTTGCAAAGCTGAAAATCTGCGTGATATAGATCAGCGACATAAGGCTCGTAAGTCCTACGGACATAATGTTGTCAAGGAGCATGGTACACAGAGAATTTACCGACTGGGCTCTGCTGGACAACTCGCCGGACGAGAACTTCCGGAAAAAATTGACCGGCAGAGAAAGAATTCGCATCATGACGGAGGCCTCCACGGCCAGCGACGTCTTCGTATTGATGCGTTCCATGAGAAGTCCTCTCACCATACTCAGCATCTGGGATGCAAATGCAGCCGACACCAGAAATACCATCATCCCGACCAGGACGGACGCCTGCTTATTCATAAGAATCTTTCCGGTCACCAGAGAATACACTTTCGGCTCGATGGTTCCGACCAGAGTCACAACAAGTGTGGCAGCTGCGATCTGCAGGAAGTCACTGTTCGATATGCTTTTCTTCATATAAAGAATCAGATCCGGGATCCCGAGTGGTTTCATCGGAAGCGACTGGTAAAAGCAGAAGGCTTCCCTCTCGAACAGTCCCGCGTTCTTCTTTGTCACCACAGTCATTTTTCCCGTGGCCGGATCGCTGAACCAGTACGCTCCGAGAGGGTTCGGTATCAGCGCGACCGCATTCCCGCTCTCCCGGAAGAAGCCGAGCATCGGCCCGTAGGCATCAAGCTGCCAGCCCTCGGTGAGCTCGATATCGCGGATCATGAGTCCCGTAGGACGGAGAACGGAATCCAGCTGCTCGCCGATATTTTTAACATTCTCAGCGAGCTCGACCGGTTTTTCGTGATAATACTTTAAAATTGAATCAAGAGCTTCTTTGGCGATCAGTCTCTCATCCTGCAGCCGCTGGGCCGCTTTCTCATCCAGCACAACACCGGCCAGACGCAGAAAAGAATCCTCCAGGATTTCCTGGTCGCTCGCAAGGCGCTCTTTTATTTGCTCGTCAAACCAACCCATTGACGCTGACCTCCTTACTCTGACGTGACAAGCTCGGTATAAGCACCACCCCGCGCATACAGTTCATCGTGTGTTCCTCTCTCAACGATTCTTCCCTTTTCAAGAACAATGATCTCGTCGCAGTCCCGGATCGTGGAAAGGCGATGTGCTATAACAATGCAGGAGATGCCGCGGTCCTTCACGGCTTTCACCAGCTCATACTCGGTCTTGGCATCCAGGGCGCTCGTCGCCTCGTCCAGAATGATGATCGACGGATCCTGGGCAAGCGCTCGGGCAATCTCAAGACGCTGCCGCTGCCCTCCGGACAGGTCCCGGCCGTTCTCAATAAGCTTATGCTTGTAGCCGCCTGGCCGTTGAAGGATATCATCGTGGATCTGCGCGTCCCGGGCTGCGAGAACAATCTCAAAATTCTCGATGGAGCTGTCCCACATGCGAATATTATTCTCAATCGTATCCTCGAACAGTACGATATCCTGATCGACCATGGCGATCGAGCCTGTGATGACCGCTCTCGGATAAGCTTCCATAGGCTTTCCGTCAAAGAGGATCTCGCCCTCCCACGGCTTATAGAGACCTGTGACCAGCTTGCTGACCGTGGACTTGCCGCTGCCGCTGCTGCCGACGATAGCCACGCGGCTGCCCGGTTTAATGTGAGCGGAAAAATTCGAGATGACAGGGTTTCCGAGACGGGAATAGCCAAACGTAAGGTTCTTTATCTCAATGTCGCCGAGGAGCTTTGCGTAGCTGATATCATCTTGCACTTCCTCATCCTTTATCATAGGATCGTCCGGATATTCCATAACGTCGTCGACGCGCTCCATCTGCGTGCGCATTTCCTGAATCATCTGACCTGCGCTGATCATTGTCTGAGCCGGCCCCATGAACGAAGCTAACAGCCCCTGGAAAGTCGTAATCATACCGACGGTGAAATTGTCGTTCATTGCAAGCAATATGCCCATGAACATGACCGCGTAATTGGAAAGCGAGCTGATAAATGAGGGGATCCATCCGATCTTCGCGTTGAGCGTCGCGTACTTTACATTCTGTGTATTGACCGATGCCTGATAGCCGGCCCATCTTCTGAAGAATCCTTCCTCCGCACCGGAGGACTTGATCGTCTCAGTCATGCTGATACCCGCCATGGTCGCGGAAGCAAGCTTGCCCTCATCGCGCATGAGCACTCTCGTGAGGTTTACCCTCTTCTCAGACATATACCGGGCGACCAGCATGTTGAGAGTCAGAGATGCGATGCCGACCAGAGTCATTGCCGGGCTGTAGCGAATCATTACCACGAGGTAGAAGACCATCATGCATATATTGAGAGCCAGCGGTGCTACCTGTCCGACCAGGGTGCTCGCGATCGAAGCGTTCGTGTGCTGTCTCAGCATGATATCGCCGGTCATGCGCTGAGAGAAGAACTCGATCGGCAGCCGGAGGACCTTCCACATATAGGAAGCATTTCCATCGATTGCCATCTTTCCGTTGATCTTGAGAGAATATGTGACCCTTGCCCACTCGACGATGATCTGAAACGCTGCAAGGAGCGACATGACCACAATAAACGGATGCAGCCAGCCGGGTGCGCGGCCGGTCAGAAGACGATCGAAGAAAATCCTGGACATGACCGGGTTAATAATGCCGAACAGGTAACCGATGATCGTCGTCATGACAACGAACGCTACGGCCGGTCCGGCCCCGCGAAGTCTCCTGGCCGCAAATTCCAGCGTGCTCTTGCGCTTGCCGGAAGGCTCGAACTCATCGCTCGGGACGAAGGTAAGCACAACGCCGGTAAATGCATTGTCAAATTCTTCTTTGGATACCTCGACCCTGCCTCTTGCGGGGTCGTTTATGATAGCCTTGTCCTTCTTGAAACCGTCAAGAACCACAAAGTGATTAAAATTCCAGTGAATAATGCACGGGAATGTACCGTTATCTCTCAGTGAGTTAATGTCCATCCGGTAGCCCTGCGGCTCAAGGCCGTAGCTCACTGCCGCCAGATAAATATTCTTAAGATTGGAGCCGTCGCGTGAGACGCCGCAGTCAAGGCGGACCTGCTCGAGCGGAATCCATTTGCCATAATACGCAAGTACCATAGTCAGGCTGGCGGCACCGCATTCGAGTGCCTCCATTTGCATAACTACAGGTACTTTAGCCACCTTAGGATACTTTTGCGGCTCCTTTACTGTTTTTCTGTCTTTTTTCTGCTCTGCCATGCGGGAAATCCCCTTTCTATATCAGTTGAGCAGGAAGCTGATTGGCTTCGTGGTCTCGGTCACGATCTCAGCACTGTAAAAGCCTGCGGGTATGGTCTCACTGTCATCTGTCGCGATACTGATGAACACGGCGTTATATGCGTCACAGTCAGTGACAGTGAGCTTTTGTCCGTCAATGGAAGCTCGTCTGTCCTCCTCAAAGAACTTTATATACCCACCTCCGTCGTCATATGTCGAGATGATGCCGTTATTTACCGTAAGATATACAGTCGGGGCGGCATCATATTCAAGCGCCCTGTCCGCTTCTTCAAGTTCCATCACATAATAGCCGTCCTTCAGCTCTGTATCTCCGTCGAATTTAAGTTCCAGAGCCAGTTTCCGGGTCTGAATGATATCCTGCACGTATCCGGTGCGGTCGGCAAAGCGTACCGGCATCTCCATCGTGATAATGTCCGGCTGCGAGAATGATACGTCGGCGCTGATGTCTCCGTGATCTACCAGAACATTAATATTGATCGTATTCTCCATCGTGGTCGTAGAGGCATACACTATAAAGCCGATGAGAAGCGCCGCAATCGCGGACAAAAGCATCCACATGCGGGGGCTTGTGACCCGCATATAGTCATGCAGCTGCTCCGGTGATGATATGCGCTCCAGGCTCTCTTTTCTGAATAATTGATCTCCCATGTGAATGAGGCTCCTTTCAATGACAAAAATAGCGCGGCGAAAATTTTCACTGATTCAAATATTTTAGCACAAATGGCGGTAGGGTTGCGCTATAAATAGAAAAATGTATGGTACAATAGAGAAAACAGCAAGCGGTCGGGTAAAACCTCATCATCTGCTGCCCGCCGACTTAATGACACAGGGGGTTCCAATGAAGCTCAATACCAACCAGACCATCCGCATAGGCTTTGCCTTCTTATCGATCTGCGCTTTCTGGCAGCTCTACAACAATGTCGTTCCGCTCATTCTGACCAACTCATTTCATCTGAATGAGACCTACTCCGGCATCATCATGGCTGCGGATAATGTGCTCGCGCTTTTCCTTTTGCCGCTCTTCGGGTCCATTTCCGACAGAACGAATACCCGCATGGGCCGCAGAAAACCTTTCATCCTGTTCGGTACCATAGCGGCGGTCTTCGCGATGCTGCTCCTGCCGACCATCGACAACTTGTATGCCGGCACGCACAATCAGGTCCTCACCGGCGCATTCATCGCAGTCCTCGCTCTCATTCTGATCATTATGGGAACTTACAGAAGCCCGGCTGTCGCCCTGATGCCCGATGTGACTCCCAAGCCTCTGCGCAGCCGCGCAAATGCAATTATCAACCTGATGGGCGCGCTCGGCGGCATCATATACCTCATCATCGCGACCCTTCTGTATTCGGAAAAGCGCACGGCGGGCCTTGACCATGTCAACTACTTCCTGCTCTTTGCAGTGGTCGCCGGGATCATGCTGCTTTCTCTGGCAATTGTCATGTTCACGGTCGACGAGGTGGCACTTTCCGCCAAAATGCGGGAATACGAGGCTGCACACCCGGAAGAAAACCTCACTGAGACAGACGAATCCGGCAATGAGGCTCTGCCTGCAGAGGTGAAGAAGAGCCTCGGCTTTATCCTGGTCTCCGTCTCGCTCTGGTTCATCTCCTACAACGCAGTCGAGACCTGGTTCACGACCTACGCGAGCAGGCAGTGGAACATGGCCCTCGGAAGCTCGTCTTTATGCCTGACCATAGCGACGGTCGGCGCGATCGCGACCTACATTCCCGCCGGTGCCATGGCAGGTAAAATCGGCAGAAAAAAAACGATCCTGGGAGGAATCGTTCTCATGATCGCTGCATTTGCGCTGATCTTCATATACACGCTGCTGTCAAATCAGTTCAGTCCGGTCCTCTATGTCATCTTCGTCATGATCGGTGTCGGCTGGGCAGCGATCAACGTGAACTCTCTGCCCATGGTCGTAGAGATGTGTAAGGGAAGCGATATCGGAAAATTCACCGGCACTTACTACACGTTCAGCATGGCAGCCCAGACCGTGACTCCCATCGTCGCCGGATGGCTGATGAACCATGTGAGCTACAGCACACTTTTCCCGTATTCGCTGTTCTTCATCACAGCCGCGTTCCTGACCATGAGCATGGTGAAGCACGGGGACTCCGAGGTGACGGTAAAGAAGGGTCTCGAAGCCTTTGACGTGGATGATTAAGTGTTAATGACCGAGTACTAAAGAGGGCTGCCGCAATGCGACAGCCCTCTTTTACATAGTGTGAAAACAGGCATTTTCCTCTGCCGGAGTCACTTTTTGTCACCGGGTAATTTGCCCTCGTCATCATACGTCTTCTCGCTGATGATATAGCGTGGTCTGTGCTTGCTCTCCATATAGATCTTTCCGATATATTCGCCGATGACTCCGAGAGACAGCATTTGCAGACCGCAGGTCAGGAAAATGATGACCACTGTACTGGCCCAGCCCGGAACAGTGTTGCCCATGAATCGGTCCACAACTGCCCATATGATGCCGATAAAGCTGAGGAACGACATGATCGCTCCGATCGCGGCAATCATACGGATCGGCTTGATACTGAGTGAGGTGATGCCGTCAAAGGCAAGGCCCAGCATCTTTGCCAGCGAATAATGAGATTTTCCGGCAAGTCGCTCATGCCGCTCATAATAAACGCTGGTGCTCTTAAATCCGACCAGGGGGAACATTCCCCTAAGGTACAGGTTCACCTCTTTAAAGTTAGCGAACTCCCTGAGGACTCTCGACGACGTCAGCCGGTAGTCCGCATGATTGTAGACGACTTCCGCTCCCATGGCGTTCAGCAGCTTGTAGTAGAGCTGCGCACTCGAACGCTTAAAAAATGTGTCCGATTCACGGTTGGACCGGATGCCGTATACAATATCGCAGCCGTCCGCGTAGGCGTCGACCATGTCTTCCATGGCGGTCACATCGTCCTGCCCGTCGCAGTCGATGGAAATCACTATGTCGGCGCGATCTTTGGCCTCCATGAGCCCGGCGAGCACGGTGCTCTGATGACCTCTGTTCCGGCTCTGGCGAATGCCGGTGAACACCGGATCTTCAAGAGCCAGAGACGAAATGATCTGCCATGTTGAATCTCTGCTCCCGTCATCCACAAAAAGGACTCTGCTCTCGCTGCTGATCTTGTCTTTTGCAATCAGATCCCGAATCTCGTCCCTGAACATGCCGGACGTTACCGGCAGTACTTCCTCCTCGTTGTAGCAGGGTATCACTATATATAAAATTGGGTTCATAAATTAAATCCTCGGTTATCTCAGGCAGAAATCCGCTTGCTCACTCGCGCTGCCCCATCGCATGTCCGTTCCGCCTGTCCTGCAGCGCTGCGAAAATATGCAGCGACGACATTTTCTGCCAGAAGATCGTGACTAGCCTGGCTGCGGCGTACGAAATAACCGCCAGTGTGACAAATGACGGCACCGCGAAGCGGGTCGCGATGACTATCTTTACTATACCGTAAAAATAATAACAGAAAAACGAGTGAATGAGCCATATATTTGTGCTCTCCCGCCCAAATACATCAAATAATTTTCCTATCAGCGGTAATTTTTTCGCCAGGTCAGAGATAATCACACAGAGGATGGGCGCGTAGAGGAAATCAAAGTACTTACTGAGAAAGACCTGACGGAGGAGGATCACTGCCGGGATGACCAGAATCTCAGCCGCTGCCCGGAATTTCCCGGCGCGGTCCAAAAAGGCTGAGATTCGATCGAGCAGGTCATTTTCAGCACAGAAGACTCCCATCACAAAGCAGGCGTAGAAAGGCTCTCCCATGCAGAAAAAAGAATCATAGATCAGGTTTCCCTGCCGGGCTTCGCCGAGGAATGCGTACCATATGTCAGGGAAGACTTTCCCGAAAAGTACTGTGATAACGAGAATGATGAGGACTTTTGCGACAGGGCTGCATTTACCCGCTGCATATCTCACAAGCGGAAAACAGAGGATCATCAGCACATAGCATCGCATGAACCACCACTCATAGTTGTAGGTATCGAAGATGGCAAGAAAGTTGAGCACAAGTTCCCAGACCGAAAATACGTTGTAGCGCCCGCAGAAAGATGCGTCCACCGCGTAGACTCCCTGATTTCCGAAGAACGCGAAGGCGATCGGGATGAAAATCACAAAGACTTTCCAATAAGAAACATACAGTTTTTTCAGTCTCTCCAGAACGTCGAACCTGATACCGGCATAGCGTTTTGTGAGGCCGTAGCCGCCGAGAAAGAAAAACAGGGGCACGCAGATTTTTCCGAAGTGCCCTATAAAAACAAAAAGGTATGTGTTTCCGAGAGGTATAAGCCCTTTTAGACCGCCGTCAGCGATCCTTTCCTGGAATGCCCACATGTGATGCATGAGCATGAGGATGACCGCGGCCCCCTTGATTGCCCTTGTGTCGTTTTTTGCCAAAAGCTTCATTTTTTGAATCCTGAAATTGTCTACAGTCTGTAAGTGAACGTTGACAATTATAGCAGAGGGAGTGTTCCATAATCAAGAGTGTAGTGCACTGAGGCGCAAATTGGGGACGCTCATCAGCAAGCAGCCGTTCAGACGGGCTGTTCCTGTAGTAAGTTGCCGGCAGCAAAGCATCCGTCTGAACAGCCGCGTAATCGGCTCAGATGTCGAACTTCGGGATAGATGCAAACCCTCTCTCGAGGTCCTCGTCCGTCGGAATGTAGTCTGTCATGGTTCCGTTGTTGAACTGCTCATAGGCGACCATGTCGAAGTAGCCGGTACCTGTGAGACCGAAGATGATGTTCTTCTCCTCTCCTGTCTCCCTGCACTTCAGGGCCTCATCAATCGCGGCGCGGATCGCGTGGCTGGACTCCGGAGCCGGAAGGATTCCCTCCGTGCGCGCGAACAGCTCGGCTGCCTCAAAGACCGCTGTCTGCTCAACGGCGACCGCCTTCATATAACCGTCATGATACAGCTGAGAGAGGACCGGGCTCATGCCATGGAAGCGGAGACCGCCGGCGTGGTTCGCGGACGGAATGAAATCGTGGCCCAGTGTGTACATCCTGGCAAGCGGTGTAACCATGCCGGTGTCGCAGAAGTCATACACATACCTGCCTCTCGTGAAGCTCGGGCATGATGCCGGCTCGACCGCGATGATCTCGTAATCCGCCTCGCCGCGGAGCTTCTCACCCATGAACGGGGAGATGAGCCCGCCGAGATTGGAGCCGCCGCCGGCACAGCCGATGATCATATCCGGCTTGATACCGAACTTTTCGCAGGCCGCCTTGGTTTCGAGACCGATGACCGACTGATGGAGCAGGACCTGGTTAAGTACGCTGCCGAGGACATAGCGGTAACCGTCATTTGAAAGCGCCACCTCGACCGCCTCGGAAATAGCGCAGCCAAGCGACCCGGTCGTGCCCGGATGAGCGGCCAGGATCTTGCGTCCGATCTCGGTCGTGTTGGACGGAGACGGAGTCACGTCCGCCCCGTATGTGCGCATGACCTCGCGGCGGAACGGCTTCTGCTCATAGGAAACCTTGACCATGTAGACCTTGCAGTCGAGACCGAAGAAGGAGCAGGCCATCGAGAGGGCTGTGCCCCACTGACCGGCACCGGTCTCGGTGGTGACGCCCTTAAGTCCCTGCTTCTTAGCATAGTAGGCCTGGGCGAGAGCTGAATTCAGCTTATGGCTGCCGGACGTATTGTTGCCCTCGAATTTATAGAAAATGTGGGCCGGCGTGTCCAGAGCCTTCTCCAGATATTCCGCGTGCATTAGCGGCGACGGGCGGTAAATTTTGTAGAAATTATAGATTTCATCAGGAATATCGTAGTAAGCTGTGTCATCGTCAAGTTCCTGTGCGATGAGTTCCTCACAGAAGACCGGCGCAAGGTCGGCCGCTGTCATCGGCTTGAGTGTGCCCGGATGAAGAAGCGGGGCCTGCTTTGTCTTCATGTCGGACCTTACGTTATACCATTTTTTCGGAATTTCCTTCTCATCGAGATACATTTTGTACGGAACATTCAGTTTACTCATTTTTTCTCCTCCTTTTCCTGTCCGGCTTTTGCCGGAATTTCCTGTAAACAGCCGCGCCCTGCGGTGCGCTCCGCCTTTATTAAACCTCTGCGGTTTCCATGGCGAAATCACTGTACGCCTGTGTGGGCTGTCTCATGTTGATGGTGATGGGAGGGATTAACGCCTACGCAAATAAAAAAGCTCCTGTCCCATCTTCTGAAACGAAGGGACAAGAGCGAATACTCCTGCGGTGCCACCCTACTTGACGCCTAAGCGTCCTCTCATGCATACCATCATATGCGGGATTTTGATCACGGAGTTCCTTACTCCGTCGCACCTACTGCCCCGGGCGGGGGTTCGGATTGCCCTCGGAAGCCCATTCGCATTGTATTTCTCACCGCATTCTCACTGTCTGCGATTCACTGTAGGGAAAGAGGCAATGTTACTACTTCTTCCTCATAGGTTTTGGCTGTATTAAGTTCTTTAACAAGATACCATAAATATACTTATGTGTCAATCAAAAGATTTTACCGCGGTAACGTGTTGCAATGATGCGCTTTGTATGTATGCCCGACCGCACGGGTCTCCGTTTTACAGAGGCAATCTGATAATTTGGATTTTTTATGGACAATCGTTCTCTTTTTGGATTTTATTTGACTTTCCATGACTTTATATGGTATTATTGTGATAACAAAATAGTTCTTATGAAATTCTATGCCTTTAACATCCCTTTTCGGAAAGGAGTAACGAATATGACTATTGACGAGATGAATGAGAGAAAAAGAGAGCTTGGCTACACAGATATGCGGATCTCCGAAATCTCCGGCGTACCGCTCAGCACCGTAAGAAAGGTCCTGGGAGGTACAACAAAAGCTCCCAGGTATGAGACAATAAGAGCACTCACCAAGGCTCTGGAAAAACCATCGAAAGCTCCTGCCTCTCCTTATCCGATGGTCCGGGAACCCCAGCCGGCATACGGATCAAAGAAACAGGGGGAATACACGCTGGAAGATTACCTTGCCATCCCGGACGAACGCCGGGTAGAGCTGATCGACGGTGTCATCTACGATATGAGCTCTCCTCTGGGCCACCATCAGATCATCGCCGGTCAGATTCATGCAGACCTCCTTGCGTACATCTCCCGGAAAGGCGGTCCATGCATCCCCTTCATCGCTCCGGTCGATGTGCAGCTCGACTGCGATGATAAAACAATCGTCCAGCCCGATGTCATGATTCTCTGCGACAGGAGCAAGTACACACCGCAGCGCATCGTAGGCGCGCCCGACTTCGTAGTCGAAGTTCTCTCAAAATCAACCAAGAAAAAGGATATGTACATTAAGATGAACAAGTATAAGTTCGCGGGCGTGCGGGAATACTGGCTCGTTGATCCGGACAGGAAGACTATTGTGGTCTACGATTTTGAGAACGACGATGCCATCCATATGTACTCTTTCCGTGACAAAGTCCCGGTAGGAATTTATGACGGCGACTGCATGATCGATTTCGCACCGATCGATGACTTCGTCTCGCAGCTTCCTCACTGAGACTCGGCTCCTACAATCGGAACGGGCCGGCTAAAGCCGCCCATCCTGCCTTATCGCGCAAAAAACCTGCTGACAAAGACCAGGTAATTTTCTGAACCTGATTTTGTCAGCAGGTTTCTTTTACTTAAAGCGAAAATCAATGTGCGGTAAACGCAGAAAGCCAACTTACCCAATCAGACCCTGCACCAGAATCACAATGATCAGGACCGGCAGACCGAACGTGAAATACCAGCGCAGGCCCTTCGGGACCTTAAGTCCCTCACCGGCATTGACTTCCGCGATATACTTGTCGAAGCCCCATCCGAATTTCATCGTACAGAACAGCGTGTAGACCATCGCGCCGATCGGCAGAAGCAGGTTGCTGACAATGAAATCCTCGCTGTCGAGAATATCACGCCCGCCGATCAGATGCACGTTGCTGAGCACGTTATAGCCCAGCGCGCACGGAAGGCTTCCGATCAGAAGAATCGCAAGGTTGATCCAGGATGACTTCTTGCGGTCCCATCCGAAGTTGTCCATACCGGCCGCGATCAGGTTCTCGAAAACCGCGATGACCGTCGACATACTCGCAAATGTCATGAACAGGAAGAACAGTGTTCCCCACACTCTGCCGCCGGCCATGTGGATAAAGATCTGCGGTAGTGTGATGAAAATGAGGGACGGACCCGCACCCGCGTCAACATTATAGGAGAAGCATGCCGGGAAGATAATGAGACCGGCCATGATCGCTACAAATGTATCAAGCGCTACGATGCTGACAGATTCTCCGCCCAGCGTACGGTCCTTAGAAATATAGGTACCAAAGATTTCCATGGAAGCGATACCGAGGGACAGTGTGAAGAATGCCTGGTTCATAGCCGCCGTGATGACATTTCCGAGACCCATCTCAGCCGCGCGTGAGAAATCAGGAAGCAGATAGAACTTAACACCTTCACCGGCACCGTCCAGCATCAGGCTGTGACCCGCGAGGATCACAATGAGTACCATAAGGGCGACCATCATGACCTTGGTGACACGCTCGACACCATTCTGGATACCGATACTGCAGACCAGAACTCCGAGCATAACTGTGATGACCATATAGCCTACCAGCTGCTCCGGAGAAGCGAGCATATCGCCGAAGACTGTGGCGACTCCCTCACTGTCAACTGTCGAGAATTCTCCTACCGCGAACTTGACAAAATAATTGAGCATCCAGCCGGAAACCGTCGTGTAGTACATCATGAGCAGATAGCAGCCGATGATGCAGACCCAGCCGTGCAGATGCCACTTGCTTCCCTTGGGCTCCAGAGCTTTATAGCCCTGAACTATGCTCTGCCGGCTAGCGCGTCCGACCGCCAGCTCCATCGTGAGGACCGGAGCACCCATAATAACGAGGAAAATCAGATAGAAGAGGACAAAGACGCCTCCGCCGTTTGCACCCGTGATATACGGGAACTTCCACACATTTCCGATGCCGATCGCGCAGCCTGCGCTGACCAGCAGGAAACCAAGCCTTGATTTAAAATTTTCTCTTTCCAAAACAACCACTCCTTTGAAAATCAGCCCTCGCAGCCTACCTGCATGCCTCCTCACACACGCAGTCGGCCTGCCCGGGCAGTTCTGTATTCCATGCCGCTTTACTAGGTTAAATCGACATATCGTCTATAATACATCGAAGCGGTTCCATTTGCAAATGATATATCGCAATTTAATCCGGCGTGTGGTATCCTAAAATGCGTGAACAACGCAAAGGAGAACACACTTTGAAATTACGCATACCCGATTTTTACGACAGCTTCCACTGCACAGGCGGCAAATGCCCCGACAACTGCTGCATCGGCTGGGAACTTGACATAGATGAGGACACTTACGAGTATTATAAGAACGTGCCGGGCGAATTCGGAGACCGGCTGAGGGCTAATATGGAGAGCGCCCGGGACGCGGGTGACAGCACGGACGTGCTCGGGGACGGGAGCGATGCCAGAAGAAGCTTCCGACTCGAAGTCAGTGGCCGCTGTCCCTTCCTGAATAAAAAGAATCTCTGCGACATCGTGCTGAATCTCGGCGAGGAAGCCCTGTGCAGGATCTGCACAGACTACCCAAGGTACACTTTCGAGTGGGCAGGTGTGACCGAAAAGAGTCTCACCCTCTCCTGCCCCGAGGCAGGCAGGCTGACCTTCCTCAATGATATTCCGATTTCTTTCAAGGAGATTGAGCTGCAGGATGAGGGGCTCTCATCCTACATGGAGGAAGAGTTTGATGAGTCGGTGGCCGCTCTGCCGGGTGACGCGGAATTTGAAGATAATTGGGATGACGGGGAAGATGAGGTATTTGCCGGCCACATCCTGAGCATCCGCGAGGCCTGCTTCACAATCCTTCAAAATCGCGAAAAGCCTCTCGGCGAGCGAGTCGAACTGTATCTCGCTCTCTGCGAAGATGCGCAGGACCTCATAAATCAGTATGAGTCTGACAGGGGCATCCTTGACAGGAAACTTCCCGGGCTGCTTGAATACTATATTTCCTTTGATACAAAGGTCCTCGGCATTACATTTGGTGTCGACAGAACAGTATATCTGGAGCGGCTCGAAATTCTTGACCGGCTTGAAGTGATAAGTGACCGCTGGACAAAGACTCTGGAAGCCATGAAGGCTGAGCTTGAACAAGATTACGTAAGGCACCATATTCGATGGCAGACCTCATCGGATTTCAATGAGGTCCACTATGAGCACCTGCTCGTGTACTACACCTTCCGCTATTTCCCGCGGGCAGCCTACGATTTCTGCCTGACAGAAAAAGCCAAGTTCTCTGTCTTCTGCACTCTGGTGATCCGCGACCTCGATGCGGCAAGATTTGCTCTGAACGGGCGCTCCTTCAGCTTCACGGACCGCCTTCAGACCGTGGCCGAGTTCTCCCGCGAGGTGGAACATTCAGATTACAATATAGAGACGCTGTGCGAGGAGCTTTCGTTCGCGTAACAAAAAAGCCCTGCCATACTCATGATCGATTCATGAATATGGCCGGGCCTTTTTCAGCTCAGCATAACCGGTTTTGTGAAGCTCATCATTCACCGGGCTTTTTCACATCAACATATTCTCCATCTAATCTCCTGCACTCTCCCAAGCAGTAGTGTCAGGAGCGCACGCGGAAAGCTCGCGACAAGGAACAAGGTAAGTCCTTTTCTTCCCCCAAGTTCATTGATTATCATACGATACTGACTGATATTCTCCTCCGACGGATCGCGCAGAACGCGAAGACATGCCATTAGACCATAGCCGAACAGCGCATAGTCATTGTGAAAATCAATACCGCAGCAGTTCCTTGCGAACTTCCTGAAATCCAGCTCCTGCACAAAATATCTTCCTGCCAGATTCTTCCCTCTGACCTTCGTGTTCCAATTCGAGCCGCCCGCCGTCACATAGCGGTAGGCGCTCATTGTCCGGCTCATACACAGAACGCCGCCATGAAGGAGCATCAGAAGAGTCCGTCTGCGGTCACCCACGCAGTATCGTATCTGCCGGTACTGCTCACTTACCTCATCGGTCATGCCGGTGTGCAGGCTGCTCCTCATCATACAGGACGCGGTCTGTCCTGGCATTCTCGCCTCGTAAGTGAGTTCCCTCAGCGTATAGACAAAATCTTTCCTGAACGGATAAAACTTGCTGACATGCTTTCGTCTTTTGCCTGAGTCATCGACCACGACACAGTTGTGGCATACACCGGAGTACTCGGGATGATTGTCAAGAATATCGATCTGTAAGGAGAGCTTCTCAGCATCTGTCCAGTAATCATCCCCCTCGCAGTACGCAATGTACTTTCCGGTGACCCGCGGCATTACATAGAGGCTGACAAAATCAACACCCTGCTGCATCTGATTCTCTTCCTGCAGGATCGGTATTATGAGCTGCGGATACTTGTCCGCATAGCGCTGAATGATCTCCCGGGATCCGTCCGTCGAAGCGTCGTCATGAATAATGACTTCAGCCGCAAAATCTCCGCGCTGTCCGACCACGCTGCGGATCGCTTTCTCAAGGTATGGCGCCTGATTGTAAACATACATCAATACCGAAACTGCCGGAGTCTCGCCTTCTTTAGCCCCTCTCATCCTTCTTCCTTCCCGGCAGATGAAATTCCATGTCTCCTGTTTTTTATGATTGTGCAAATGAGTTCTGCCTGCTCTCTCTCAAGCCCCGGATACAAAGGCAGCGTCAATATTTCCCGCGCAGCCCGCTTTGCAATCGGTGTGAGATTGGAATCAAATTTTCCCTGATAGCAACTGAAGTCACTCGTCAGCGGATAAAAATATCTTCTCGGGTATATTGACTCCTGCCTCATGCGCACCGCGAGTTCGTCGCGGCTCTCTCCGTACCTGCTCTCAATAACTCTGATTGGGAAATAAGAATAGTTATACACAGTGTCTTTCGGCAGTGTCGGGAGCACAATGCCGGGAATTCCGGCAAGGTCGTTCAGGTACTGCATCCAGACATCTTCCCTCGCTTTTCTGTTATCTTCAAAATGTCGGAGATTGCAGAGCCCCATAGCGGCTTCGAACTCGTTCATTTTTGCATTTGAACCGGTTGCGGCGACATCTTCCTCGTCGAGAATTCCGAAATTGGACATCAGCCTGATTTCCTGTCCTAGTTTTCTGTCCCTGACAGCCACGGCTCCGCCTTCAATTGTGGTGAACACCTTGGTCGCGTGAAAGCTGAATATAGAAGCATCGCCAAAGCTCCCTATTCCCCGCCCCCTGTAAGACACGCCAAATGAATGTGCCGCGTCATAAATCACTTTCAGACTGTGCTTTTTGGCTATAGCCTGAATTTTTTCAATGTCACAGACGTTCCCGTAGACGTGAACGGGAAGAATCGCACATGTCCTTTCTGTGATCAGTTCCTCTATCTTATCCGCATCCAGAGTGTAGTTGTCTTCTCTGATGTCGCAGAATACCGGCGTGAGCCCGCTCCGTATGATGGCGTGTGTCGTGGATGCAAATGTAAACGGGGTCGTAATCACCTCACCTTTCAGCTGCATTGCCTGCAGGGCCAGTTCCAGAGACATGTGTCCGTTAGAAAGAAGGATAATATCATCCACACCCAGCACTTTTTCCATTGCCAGTGTCAGCCTGTGGTACTTCTCTCCCATATTGGTAATCATGTGCGTGGAAAACAGGCTTCGTATTTCTTCTACATATTCCTCCACTGTGGGCAGTGCAGCCCGGGTCACATATATTTCTGAATCCATTAACTCGGTTCTCCTTTCCCTGCCCTTGAGTCACCCTGATGATTAAATGCCTCCGGCGGATCGCAGCCGCGCAATGATGAAGTTGCTTCGCACTTTGCGCGGCAAGAACACCGAGGCGTTCTTGATCACAGGCACAAAATCAAGTCCCGCAAAAGCGAGACTTGATTTGTAAAAGCGCCGTCGATCAGAAATCCAGTTCCTTCCTACTAAAGACCAGTATATTGATGAGCAGAGCGCCCCCAATGTAGATTGCAATGGTCGGCAAAATGACAAGAAAAGCTCCGACTATATCGCCAATTATAAGGTTTGAAGATACAGTGCTTATGAGCCCCGAGACATAGAGCTTGTCAAGTTTATGGTTCGCGAACCAGGGGCTTAGCATTTTCGCAAAGGTCAGGGTCACAGGAATAATTTGCATGAACGCAAGGTAGGCAAACAATCCGACTGCCGCGTTCTCTGACAAAAAGTAGAATATGGACGCGATAGTCACAAACATCACTAGCTCGATAGAATTAAATATAAACATATTTATCAGGAACCCGGTCTCGGTCCCGTTCAGGGTCACCCCCAATGCGTTCTTCAAGATCACTACATAAATTGCTGTGATACCCGTCATCAGGGCTACAAGAATGAGTGTGTCAATAAACTTGGCAAAGACAAACTTCGCCCTGGTGAGTCCCTTTCCTATAACAGTGATCATAGCCATGGACTTGAACTCATCACCATATATACCGAGAAGAGCCGCGAATCCAATGATGAGGTTGACCATTGAAGTGCGCTCCACTACTTTCTGCAGAAAAGCGAAGTTCCTGTCGGGGCTCGTATCTATACCTGTAATTAAGGATACTGCCATATATGCATAGGCAGCCGCAAGGAGAAGCCATGGCAGTATCTTTACCATTATACGCTTCATATCAGCCTTGACCAGACTTCTCATAGATCCATCTCCTTTCTGTCAAATGTAACTATGTTGATAATCACGACAACAAGCAGATAAAAGAGCGCCGGTATGAGGCTTGCTCCGAAAGAGCCTGCCTGAAAATCGGCAAACGAGGCGTCCAGAAGGCCAATATAGCTTAGATCATAGATCGGAAAATTAAGCTTATCCTGTGCTGTCTTGAGAAGGCCTGATGCCGTTACTCCCGCCAGAACAAGAACCAGCATACCGCTTGCCGAACTCATGGTAAGGAAGAGCACAAGGGATGACAGGGCAATGATGCCGATTCCTCGAATAACACAGAACATACAGAAAAGGAGCAGGAATGCATTCTGCTTCGGTGTTATTGCCAGATTTGATGTACAGTTCTTGATAAAAGCGGCAATAAAGAGAATCAGGTATGTGCCGAGGAGCAGAAAGAACGCGTCTGTCAGCTTTGACCTGACAACCCGGCGCCTCGGCATACCCATTCCTATAACGCTGATCATAATACCGCTGTTCAGCTCATCCACATACACAGAGAGGTAGACCGGAATGAGCACAAAAGTAAGACCGATGGTGTTAAAGAACGTTCTGTAAAACTCCATCTGCTGAGCCGCTGTATCAGAGGGATCGAGGGCCATCACTATGATGACCATAATGATAACGACTAAGTACAGAGTGGGCTTTGCCACTATCCTCTTTAAATCAGCTCTAACTAATCTATTCATAGACTTGAACCTCCGACCAGGCGGAAATAATAGTCCTCGAGGGAAGATTTCTCCACCACTTCGCGCATGACCTTAATTCCGTTTTCTTCAAGGACCTTTTTGGCCCTCGCGACATCGTCAACTGCAATTTCAACTGCCGGCTGGTTTTCCTGAAGATCCGCCTGTGAGATTTCTTTTACCACATAACCCTCATTTACAATGCCGAAGCGGTCAGCTGTGTGCTCAAGCTCTCCGAGGATGTGGGATGATATTATGACTGTCATCCCGAGCTCGTCGCGGAGCTTCTTGACCAGATTTCGTACGTCTGCAATTCCCTGAGGGTCGAGGCCGTTGGTAGGCTCGTCCAGAATGAGGATCTCGGGATTGCCGAGGATCGCATTTGCAATGCCAAGTCTCTGCTGCATGCCCAGAGAGTATGATTTTACAGGCTTTTTAACACCCTTGAGGCCCACGATCTCCAGAACTCTTGCAATTTCCTTTTTGCGCTGTTTCCTCGGAATACCTTTAACTGTGGCAAAATATTTCAGATTCCTCTCCGCATTCAGATACGTATAAAACCTGCAGCCGACAAGAAATCCTATCTTGCCCCTGTTCTTCTGAAGCTCCTTTTTATTGGTGGAGCCTGTTATGGAGACAAGGCCCGAATTGACCTCGGACAGACCCAGGATCATTTTAAAAATCGTTGTCTTGCCGGCTCCGTTCCTTCCGACCAGACCATAGATATCGCCCCTGTTCACCTGCATGTTCACATTCTTCAGGACTTGATGCTTTCCGTACGCCTTATTTACATTTTCAAGCTTTATTACTGCTTCACTCATTATCATTCCTCCTCATCACCAGACTTTGATCCTCTTATCGGGATCAAGGTACATTCCATCACCTTCTTTTATGCCATAGGTTTCGTAGAACTCATCAAACTGCTGAAGTCCGACATTTACTCTGTAGAAAGCGAGAGGATGTGAATCCCCGTTAAAACGCGTTTTCTCCACTTCCAGCGGGACATTTGCCCTCCAGAGCCTTGCATAGGAACGGAAATACAGGTCATAATCAAAATCCGGAACCTTTGAGGCCAGATAAAGAGTGACCTTGAGGCCTCCCATATCAGCTGTCGCTTCACCGGAGAGATTCGAGCCCTGGTACAGGCCTGATCCGGGATATGGCTGAAGTTTTGTATAGTACGCCGACACTATATCATTCCTGTCGTTAAAGGCAGTCTGATCCTTGTAGGGAAGCCATGTGTTTCTTCTTCCGTCCTTGTCATAGAGCGCGCCATTCTTGTCAAATCCATGGGTAAGCTCATGTCCCACTACACAGCCCAGTCCTGCCAGTTTCTCCTCATAGCTGAAATCCGGGGAGTAGGCATATGGCTCGCATATTCCGGCGCATATATATATCCCGTTCGTCGAAGGCATATAGAAGGCATTGGTCATTGTCGTTGACGTATTTGCCGATATAGGATCCCAGTAATCCCTGTCAAATTTCTGTTTCGAAAGGAACACTTTGTGCTGCATGCCATATCGCTCTGTGGCATAATACGCGTCAAGGAAGTTCCCGCCCTCCTCCTTTGAGAGGAACGGAGCCAGACTGTAGTCGAGGACCTCAAAATTCTGATAAGCGATGTGGATCTTGACGTTCTTAAGTTTTTCGACGCACAGGGCTTTTCCCTCGTCAGTCAGCCACGGCTCTTCTTTGAATATGACCTCTAAGCCGTCCAAAATTTCCTCTGTTATGCCTGTCAGGTCTGAAACAACCGAATCGTCAAAATAATTCTCAACATAGACCTTGTTCAGCGCTCCGAGCATCGAAGTGCCGCCAATGTATGTATTGAACTGCAGCGTGTCCTCAAACTGCTCTTTAGTCTTTCCGTAATCCTGCGGCGCCTGTAATTTAGATTCACCAAACTTCAGATATGTATCCAGACTATCTCTGTCCAGACACATGGCGCTGCCAAGACAGTAATTTATGATGAGAAAATCTTTCACACTCTCAAGGTTGCCCTCACTGCATAATGACGCAAGCTTTTTGGCATAGCGCGGACTTATGACCAGATACTGTGTGTCCTCAAATCCCCAGGCATTCAGCAGATCATTCAGAGGGAAGGAACCTGCATAAGATGCCACTTTTTCTCTGTCGCAAACGTATTCTTCAAGATTTCCCCTGCTGAATTGTTCTATAGAGCCTGCGACCTTTTTCTCCCAGATGAGACATTTCTTAAGCATCTTTTTGGCCTCTGCTTCCGAATATCCCATCCGTCCCAGCATATAGACGGTCCTGTTCTCGACCTGCTCATAGAGCTCGAGCCCCAGCGGCGCGTCGAGCTGCGAATAGTATTCCTTTCCCTGGTCATCCACCAAAGAAAGGTGCGGAGTTTCTAACATCGTCAGGTTAATATCCGGGAATTTCTCTGTGTGATATCCGGTAATTACATCCAGAGCGACCGGCGACAGCGCCAGCGGATTCCTTTCAAGATCCATAAAGAAAGCGTAGAGGTCGTCAACACTGCTTATGGATTCAATGTCTTCAATATAAGGGCGGAGCGGCTCAACACCCTGACTGTTCCGCAAGTCCCAGTCAGATGACAGTGCATAGTACTTCCTGAGCACCTCTGCTTCCTCACCCTCTATGGATTCGTCCGTCGCGGCATTCTTCATTTTCTCGATTACAGCGTCAGATATATTCTGGAACGTGTCAACATACTTATCCCCGACTTCCAGTTTCCACTCTTTGTTCGCCGCTGCCGCAAAGTCATCCTGAAGCCTTATCTCCTGATCCGCGGAGACAGAACCTATGAGGTCCGAATCCACCCAGGCACCTGACAGAAGAATCTTTGCGCTGCTGCCGGCTTCCCCGCCGGCAGAGCCCGCAGAGCATGCGGTCAGTATGAGTGCCAGCACTGCTGACAATATTACGGTTACTTTGGGTCTCTTCATTTCTTCCCCCTTTCATATTTCATTTTTAAAAAATTTCACGCCTGCTGATACCCGATCAGTCGAAATCGATATTCAGGTCTCGTTCGCAGTGCCGCATCAAATCTTCAGGCGGGAATTTTCAGTTACTTATTCTTGTCGTAAATAATCTTGAGGCCCTTCATCATGAGCATCGGGTCAATAATCACATCCTTCCGGCAGTGGGGAACGATCACCTTGGAGAGACCGCCCGTCGCCACCACCTTACAGGGGTAGCCAAGCTCTTCCTCAAAACGCTCGATCATGCCGTCCAGCATCGCGGCCTCACCGAAGACGATGCCGCTCTTCATGCAGTCGACCGTGTTCTTGCCTATCACCTTTTTCGGCGCCTCAAGAGAAATATGGGGCAGCTGGGACGTCTGGCTGGCCAGTGAATCCACCGAGACCACAACGCCCGGCAGGATCACGCCGCCGATATAGTTGCCTGCGCGGTCCACGACCGTGATCGTAGTTGCGGTTCCCATGTCGATCACAATGCAGGGCGCGCCGTAGACTTTGAGCGCGGCCACCGAATCAACGACCAGGTCCGCGCCGACTGAACCCGGATTATCCATCTTCAGGTTGATGCCTGATTTAAGGCCTGCGCCGACCGTCATCGGTTTCATCCCGGCGACCTTCTCGACTGCTGTGCAGAGGATCTGCGTGAGCGGCGGCACGACCGATGCGAGGATCGCACCGTCGATCCGTTTTGCTTCCACGCCGTGGAGCTCCAAAATCGTCTTGATGAGGACGGCATACTCAAGCTCTGTCTTCCGCCTGTCTGTCGAGACTCTCTCTGTGAACAGAATCTTCTCGTCATCGACGCATCCAATCTCAATATTCGTGTTTCCCATATCGATTGCGAGAATCATAATTTCCTCCTTCCGGACAGGCTTATCTCCACGCGATCGCGGCTTCTCTTGCCTTCTCCGTTGTCGCCTTAAATACCGCAAATGACTGCGGCCCCACCTTCAGCACGTCACTCTCGTCCACCGGCAGCGCTTCGATATCACCGATCCCATAGACCTTGGCAAATCCCGCCGGGATGATGTTCGTCATCGTCTCCTTAGATGGATTGAGGACCATGATAAAGCTGCCGCGCTTGTAGATGAACGGGAACTTCTCCTTCTCGGCGTAGATGACCTCGCAGTAGGTGTTGGCCTGCAGGTCCTTGTTCGCATGGCGAAGCGCGATCAGATCCTTTACCGTGTGATAGAGAGAATCCGGATCCTTCATGGCATCCTCCACGTTCGGAGCATCCGGCGCATCATCGACCGGCAGATAGAGATCCGCCGCGTCGGCATCCGAGAATCCGAGATTCTTACCGGAATTCCACTGCATCGGCGTGCGGCTTCCCGTTCTGAAATATCCGCCCTCTTTGGTGGGAACATCCAGATACCTCATGCCGATCTCGTCACCGTAATAGAGGAAGGGAACACCCGGCATCGTGAAAATGAACGCATACGCGAGCTCAATCTCGCGCTTTGTCAGAGTCTTTGTCAGTCTCGGGGTGTCGTGGTTGCAGGTGATGAGGCTGATATAGCCGCTCATCATAGTCTTATTGTATCTCGGCTGATATTCTTCAAGGAACTTCATGATATCCCCGTGACCGTCCGCGCGGAAGAAGCTTCTGTCCTCACCCTCCGTGATATAGTCGCGGAACAGGGAATTCACGCCGTTGCCCGGATGATTCAGATAGAAATCCATGTCGAAGCCCGCGCCGTTAATGGCCTGGTCGGGGTTATTCCACTCAGATACAAATGCAGCGTGCGGGAAATCATGCCACAGACCCGGAAGTATATCTCTGTAGATCTGGCACGTGCCGCTCTTATTCTCGTCATCCTCCTTGACCAGCGAATCCGCCATGTCAACGCGGAAGCCGTCGCAGCCCTTCTCGAGCCAGAACCGCATCACATCCGCCATGGCCTTGCGGGTCGCCAGGCAGGCCGGGTCATCGATTCCCTTCTGCCAGGGCTCCGTCGGATTCAGCCAGCCATAGTTGAGAGCCGGCTGACATTTGAAGAAATTCAACATGTAGACGCCGTCACGCTCGGCCTCGCCGCCGATATAGGGGTGACCTTCAATGCCGTTGAAGATGAAATCCGACCAGATATAGCGGTCCGAGTACTCATTCTTCTCCGCCTTAGAGCTCGCTTTGAACCATTCGTGCTCCTCCGAGGTGTGGCCCGGGACAAGATCGATCAGGACTTTGATTCCGCGCTTATGAGCTTCCTCAAAAAGTCTTACGGCATCTTCTTCCGTCCCGTAGCGGGCTGCAACCTTCTTGTAGTCGCGCACGTCATAGCCCGCGTCCTTGAACGGGGAATCATAAAACGGGTTGATCCAGAGCGCGTTGCATCCAAGTTCCTTAATATAGTCAAGCTTCTCTATGATACCGCAAAGGTCTCCGATGCCGTCACCGTTCGTGTCGTAGAACGACTGGGGGTAAATTTCATAAAACACTGCATCCTGTAGCCATTTCATCATGTCTTTGCCCTCCTTTTATAAGTAATTAACAAGCTCTTCGCTTTAATCTGATTCATTTCCGTTCGCGACAGATCATCTGCTGCATCTCACTCCACTGTCAGAACCTCTCCTGTCTATATTCTTTTGACGATCTCATCAAGGATGAGGTGCGCTGTCTCCGCCTTCGATGTGAGCGGCAGGTCGCACAGATCCTCCTCCGTGATGACAGTCACCTTGTTCGTGTCGTGGGCAAATCCAGCCCCCTCGTCGCGGATACTGTTGGCCGCTATCATATCGAGCTTCTTCTTAACGAGCTTCTTTCTCGAGTTCTCGATCAGATTCTCCGTCTCCATCGAGAAGCCGCACACGAACTGATGCGTCTTTTTGTCAGCCAATGTGCCCAGGATATCGGTCGTGCGCTCAAGCTCGATCGTCATTCCCCCGCCGGACTTCTTGATTTTCTGGTCCGCGACCTGCTTCGGCCTGTAATCAGCGACCGCAGCCGCCATAATGAGCACGTCCGTCTCATCGAACTCTGCAAATACAGCCTCCGCCATATCCGCAGCCGAGACGATCTTCCTCAGGGTCACGCCCGAAGGCGGGGTAAGAGCTACCTGCCCGGAGACAAGGACCACATCCGCTCCGCGGTCCCGGGCTGCCTCCGCCAGAGCGTATCCCATCTTTCCGCTCGAATGATTCGTGATATACCGGACGGGGTCGATCGCTTCCTGGGTAGGTCCGGCTGTCACAAGGACTTTTTTTCCGGCAAGATCTTTTGGACGTTCCTTCTCGGACAGCACCTCATTGACTGCCTCCACGATCGTCTCCACCGATGCAAGCTTCCCCCTTCCCACGTCGCCGCATGCCAGAAGACCCGTGTCAGGCGTGATGATCTTATAACCATAGCGGACAAGCTTTGCCAGGTTCTCCTGAACGATCGGGTTGTCATACATGGCAGTGTTCATGGCGGGAGCGATCAGCTTTGGACAGGTCGCTGCCATGATCGTGGTGGTGGCCATATCGTCGGCTATGCCGTTCGCGATCTTGCCGATTATATCGGCGGAAGCCGGGGCAATCAGGCACACGTCAGCCGCCTTTGCCGCAGCAATGTGCTCCACCTCGAACTTGAAGTTCCGGTCGAAGGTGTCGATGAGACACTTGCTGTTTGTCAGCGTCTCAAATGTGACCGGAGTGACGAACTTTGCCCCGTTGGGCGTCAGGGTGACAGTGACACTCACGCCCTCCTTCACGAATGCCCTCGCAATATCACACGCTTTGTAGGCTGCGATCGAGCCGGTCACAGCCAGCAGTACATTCTTTTTTCCGTCAGGCATCATAGTCATTTCCTCGCTTATCAGTATTTCTCGTTCATCTTATCAATAATCTGCTTCTCGCGCTTCTGCATGAGAAAGGCTTCCGCGACCAGGATCACAGCTCCGCCGACGGCAAGTCCGATGCCGACGACAATCAGGACAATCCCTCCGACAATCATAAACATCTCCTCCTTTTATCTAAGCCATCCGCCTTTATCCGAATCATCCGAAATTTACCCGAACCATCCGCCCTTTCTCAGTTTCTCATGAAGCTCCCGGAGCTTCAGCATCTCGTCATCCGCCAGGTTGCCGCTGGAGGAAAAGAGGGCATTTGCGCGATTGTAGGCATCCCGGAACTCATCGTAGGTACGCTCACTCTCCTGCCGTTCCTCCTCGATGGCTGCCTCAAGAAATGCTTTCCTCTTAAAACCGCGGTAATCATCCGGATAATTTTTAGTAAGCTCCGAGACAAAATCGGAGGCGGCATTGTAATCGCCGAGTGTCTCGGATATATATGCCAGGCGCTCCAGCGTGTGGGCTGACGCGCTGCCCTCATCTCTCAGGGTCATATACTGCTTGTAGGCAGTTCTCATATAGGACGCCTTTTTAGTCGCATCTTTCTCAGCCTCCGCCCGCTCGGTCCATACGTCCGCAAGCTCCGAGACCAGCATAATATAGAACCTGCCGTCCGCGGACCCGGCCTGCTCCGTCAGGAAACTGATCCGTTTCTCCGTCTCTCCTGAAATTCCGTAGAGTTTCGAGATCATGAGGACAGACCTTCTCGTCATGTCCGGGTCTCCCCCCTCGGCCGCCTCCCCGTACAGAGTCATAGCCTTCTCATACTCGCCCTGCATGTAGGCATTCTCCGCGTTCACGTACGAGAGGACGATCTTCCCTGCCGCATACTTTGTGAGCTCATCCGCGAGAGGTTCCGCCTCCTCCTGCCTGCCGTCCCTGATGAGACTTACCGCCTCGTCCCTGAGGGTCCTCACATATAAATTGTCAGCATCCTCGGGCATATAATAGACAGCGTCCGCGAATGCTTTGTCCGCCTCTTTATAATCTCCCAGCTCGAACTCAGCGTTTCCCCAGGTAAAAAACATCTCGCTGCGAAGGGCCGCATTCTCAGCGCTCGCCTCGATCTGCCTGTTTCTCTTCACGGCCTTTCCGCAGTCGACCACAGCCTGATACTCACCCCGCTCATACAGATTCTCCATCTCGAGCACATAGGCATAGAGCTTACCGGGCAGGAGCGCTTTCGCCTCCTCAATGAGATCCATATTTTTTTCCGGTGACTCAGAATCCTCTGAGTCTCTGACGCTCTCGACCAGTTTGGTGTATCTTGCATATTTTCCGTAGCTGCGGACAAAAATTCCCGCTCCGACAAGGACTGCGCCTGCCGCAATGCAGGCGAGACCCGCCATCATTCGCTTGTGGGATTCAAGTCTGTACCTCTTGTACTGGGAATCCTCACGGTAGAGATGCCCCAGAGCGTCCATGAGTTCAAGTCCGCTTCTGTATCTTCGGGCGTCATCAGCAAGGCAGTTTTCTATCACATTTGCAAACGGCTCCGACATCTCCGGCAGACACTTCCCGAGCGGTTCGTGGGGCGAGCCGGGCTTCATTCCGGTGAGGAGCTCGTACATGACCTCGCCGAACGCGCGGATGTCACGCGCAAATGCGTCCGCGTTCAGCTCCGACACAAAAGTCTCCTTTCGCCTCTGGAAGAACTTCTTATTCTTCTGCCAGGATGCCTCCTCGGCTTTGGATGCGTCCTGTAATCTGACCGCTTCCCCGATATCGTAGTTTACCAGCCTCGCAGCGCTCTTGTCCGGATCGATCAGGATATGGGCCATGTCCACACGGCCATGAGCAACCGGATTCCTCCGCCCGTGCAGGGTCGACAGGGCTTTCGCGGTCCCCCGCGCCCATCGAAGGACATCCTTCTCTTCGTACCGGCCATGCATGAGAAACGCGCTCTTAAGTGAAGCGCCCTTCACATCATCGCAGACCGCATAGAGGATACCGTCGTACACAGCAGCATCAAGGACAGCCTGAAGGTGACTCCCTTCCACAGTAGAGAGGGCTCTGACGCGGAGCAGAAGTTCACTGTCTCTGACGTTAGAGACAGTCCGTACGAGGACGAACCGCTCGGTCTTTATATCGTAAGCGCGGCTCACCATTTCGCCCCCATATGAAATTCTGTCGCGGACCGCATAGCGGTCCGCCAGGCGTATTCCCTGTGCCAGCATTTCTTTCCTCATTCAGTAAAGTATAAAAAGTCAGTAACGGGTCTCTCGGAACCCGTTGCCGGTATATTCAGAAGCTGTTTTTCGAAGACCAGCGAGCTGCTGCCTCCTCCGTCGAGGCATTTGCCGAAACCGCAGTCCCGGGACATGAGCGTATCGCGGATCTCGTCGTAAGTCATACCTTTATTATAACCTCCATTGCCGGCGGTGATAATATAATATTCGCACGGTCTGACCATTCCGATAGCGGTTCTCGGGTACCTGTACTGTTCACTCTGAATGCCCACGTTCACTGCCTGACCGTTGGATATGAGCAGGGTATCGCCGCAGCACCACGTATCCGTGACCCCCATCGCGAGGAGCTCCGAAGCGGTCATACCCTGCTGCGGCGAGAACAGGTTCCCACTGTTCGTAAGACAGATCTCCATGCCGTTGGCCGTCATTTTGCTGTCCGGCATGACCTGACTGTTCTTGATCGAAATATCCGCCATCGTCGGCGTGTTCGTAACGTAGCTGAAATTGCTGCCGTTTATGCCCACGACCCAGCCAAGCCTCTCCGCGGCGCTGGTCGGTGTCTCTCTCGATCCGCCGTAGTCGTCATTTGAAAGACCGGCGTGGATCTGCGACGGGTCATCGATGATGATATGAGTCAGCAGATAATAGTAATCATCCGTCTCATACTCATTGATAGTCACCATGATCGTGTCTGTAAGGTGCAGATATTTCGCGCTGGCAATTTCATCCGCATAGTCCTTCATAGCCCTATGGATTTCCGTATCTCTGTTTGCGTTCACCGTGAACGCATAGGTCCCTCCCCGATAATCGAACGAGATCTCAGTATCCCCGTAGACCAGAGGAAGGTATGCTTCGGGCTCAAGGCGGACTTCATCCATCTCCGCCTGTTCCTCGTGCCCGTCCCCATACTGCAGACGGATACCCGTCACGTTCAGCATATCCTCCTGGAAAAGAAGGCCGGGGTCCGTGTCCGCGATCGCACCCGTAATGGGTTCTATGGTTATTTCACAGGAGGCTTCTCCTGCAAATGTATCCGCAGTCACCTCCCCGTCTTCCCGCATCGGCTTCGGATTTCTGACCGTGAAGACCTTCGTCTCCTTCTCATGGCCGTCCTCGTACCCGATCACACAGGTAAGGTTCTCCGCCGAGGGCAGAGTTGTCTCGTAGAAGGGACCGTCCTGAATGAGGCTTGCCCCCACAGCTTTTACCGGATCGACCGTGAGTTCCGTGTCTCCATATGCCGTCGTGACCAGCAGGGTTACTTTGTCGAAAATCCCTTCCTCCGGGAGTTCCGGCATTTCCTCCGAGATCTCTTTTTCTCTCCCGTCCTTATACACAAGTGATGTTGTCACCCGCTCCGGGTCGATCACATCACTCTGGTAGAGCTTTCCGTCATATTCGGTGTCGATTTTCTCGGCCTCTACGTACGGAACGCTGAGGCTCGTTGTCCATTTGCCACTGGCAAATGTATATTCAGTGACTGTTGCAGGGGCAGCGGGCGCTGCATCCTGTGCTGTTCCGGCAATATTCGATTCTGTCTCCGCCGCATCCCGGCTCGCGGACTCCGCATCCCGAGCGGACACGGAGAACTCCGCAGCATCTTTCCGTAGGCCGAAAAGAGTCCTTGTCTCGACCTTAAAGTCCTTCTTTGTCAGCGCTTCGTACTCATAAAGAGGCGCTGTCGGCTCCGCAACTATGCCAACCGGCACTGTAAAGCCGGAAAAAAGAAAAACCGCCGCGGCCGCGGTCAGAACTATGCCTGTCAGTTTCTTTCTGTTCATCACAATTTTGTTCAATTATCTCCCCTCGCATCAAAATTGTTCCGGTCCCCCACATGAACAGGTGAAAAGGACCGTCAATCACGCAGTACAGTCCTTTATCTGAAAAAACGGGGCTGCCCGCACAGCCCCGTAAATCAATTCAAGTCCCGCTCGCGAGACTTGGCGCGGGATTCGTGTCAGCGTCAGCTGACATAATACCAAAACGAATCCCTGCGCATCTACGCGTGCCTAAGTATGCGTAACAGTGCTCCGGTGGAGCATTGCGCATCTGAACGATTATCTTAGTAGGGGAGTGTGATCCCCACTGAGATAATCAGTGCATTACCTGAGACAATACTGACATCAGCTCTTCGATTTCGACCGGCTTGGCCAGATAAGCGTCCATACCGGCTGCAAGCGCCTTCTCACGGTCCACCTCGTAAGCGTTCGCGCTCACTCCGATGATCGGGACAGAGCTGCGCGAAGAAGCACCCCCGTCCATCATGCGAATGGCTTCCGTCGCCTCATACCCATTCATCACCGGCATACGGATATCCATGAAAATGCCGTCATAATAATCCGCCGGGTTCTTTCGCACCATCGCGATTGCCCGCATACCGTCCTCGGCATACTCGACATTTGCACCCAGATGATTCATGAACTTAGTCAGAATCGCGGTATTGATCATACTGTCCTCGACTACCAGGAACCTCTTGCCCGCCATCAGCTGTTCAATCGGCACCTTTTCGTCCTCCGCTCTCTTGGGCAGCAGCTCTACCGGATCCTGCAGTTTAAGATCGAGGATGACCGTAAACGAGCTGCCGGCACCGCGCGTACTGTGTACAGTCATCGTGCCGCCCATGAGCTGCGTCAGCCGGTACGCGATGCGAAGGCCAAGTCCAGCCCCCTCATATTCGTTGCTATGTTCCCTCGCGAACGGCTCGAACAGCTTCTTCTGGAACTCCTCACTGATGCCGATTCCGTTATCTTCCACCAGAAATTCATATGAAAGCGCGTCCGTCTCGTGACTTTTCCTGTGCTGCACTGCAAGCCTTACCGCTCCGCCTTCCGGTGTGAATTTTATCGCGTTCCTGAGAAGATTCAGGAGCACAGTTGACAGATTACCTCTGTCGCAGATGACCCTGGAGTGCTCAAGATGCCCCATCTCCACAGAGAAACACTGCTTTTTAGCCTCTGCCATCGGCTCTATGATTTCCTGAAGATCCCGAATGATGGTCTTAAGGTCATTCGGGGAAGCATCTATCCGAACCCGTCCGGTCTCGATGCGCACAAGTTCCAGTGTGTTGGTGATCAACCGCTGCATCTGCGTACTGTTCTTCAGAATACGTTCAAGATTCGTCCTGACGAGCTCATCTTCCTCGCTCTGCAGGGCCATGGCTGCGTCTCCGACCACGCTGTTCATGGTAACGCGGAGCTCCTGGGACATATTTGCAAGAAAGACCATGCGATGCGCGCCGGCTTCCCTCTCTTTATTCAACATATCTTCGAGCAGGCTGCGGTTTCGCTCCCGCTCCTGACGCATCAGAAATACTTCCGCCCGATCGTCGTCAACTTTTTTATAGCACATGATGACTTTCGTCGGAATCTCCCGTCTTCTGGCTACGACCCTGTATTCAACACTGCGCCACTTTCCGTAATTCACGGGAAATGCCAGATCGAAATAGTCTTTGTCTGTCAGCTCTTTTTTAAGATTATCAATGCTGCCGACTTCTTCTCTCCACTTGGAGAATTCCAAGTCAACGCGCTCCTGACTATATTTGCTGTTAAGTTCGGAATACCTGCCGGACCGTTCCATGCCGAATGTGCCGTATTTCTCGGTCTCGTACACGACCTCCATATAGTCATTTTCCAGATCCACTGCATAAATCAGAAGATATCTGGATAAAATGGAATCGATAATCTCTTTTTCAAGTCTGCCCATATAGTCCCCCGATTCCCGTCTGTTTCCGGTATCACTATTCTTCCGATATACATCTGCTCCCCACGATGGTCCCCGCCATAAAGACCGCTATCCGTTCTGCTGTCATATGGCGGAAATTTCCCATACCGACTTATATTATCGTATAAAATCACCAATTTGTATATAGTAATCTTATAAACATTATAAATGTTTAACAATTGTAGATATTTTCAAATTATTCGTTTGACAATTTCGCAGTGCGGAGCAAGCCGGGATTCAGCGGCTGAAAATGCGCTGAATGGGTCTTTCCGAATAGCCTTCTCCTGCCCGGATACATCATCCCAGCGGTATTTCGACCACCCTCGCCATGTTAGTCAGACACTCTTCAATCTGATCGGAAATCTCCCTCACAAGGCGCTCGGAAATCTCCTCATTTTTCTCCTTCTCAAAACTCTCATAGAAGCTTGCCCGGATCTCATCCTTCAGCTGTTCAAGATGATCCTCAAAATAGCTCTTCGGGACAAGCTTTCGGATCGGGCGCGGAATATCCAGGTCCATGATTGCTTTCTGCATCCGGTTCTTACCGAGGATGAGCACAAGAGCTGTGATGACAAAACCCGCGATAATGCCGACAAAGCCTTCAGCAATGAGGGCGACGCCGCTGCCTCCGCACAAAAGCCCTATAATGAGGGCGACGATCGTGTCTATGAGCAGTGTCATCTCCTCCACATTGAACACGTTCTTGGTGTCAAGGTGTATGTCAATATCCGACAGAGCGAGATATGACGAGAGGCTCAGCGCCTTATAGGGCACATTGTGGTTCACGCAGATCGGCACCGTGTGCTCCTCGACCTCGTAGGCGACAGGCCGAAGCCACTGCTGAACAGGTTCGACAAGCAGCTGTCGGGCTTCATCCGTGTGAAGAAAAGCTTCGATATCCTTCTGCAGCTCGCCGTCAATGTCGCTCAGCCGCTTAATTTTCCCGTCTCTCCAGCGGTGGATCACCGGAAGCATGACTTCTTTGAGAATCGGTCCTGTCATTGAATCGACCGCTCTCATATAGAGACCGTCGACGTTCTCGGACACAATGCGCTCGATCACCGAGGAATCGATCAGATCCTGCAGCTCCTTGCGGAAAAGCCTCAGCTCCTCGTCGACCCTGCCGCTCAGCGCAAGCCCCTTGGCCACAGAAAACTCCGGCTGGATCTCCGTTATGATGACAGCCTCCGGGTAGACCTCCCTGCACCAGTCCCTGATCTCCGCAAGCTTGGAGACACCGCCCGTCATGAAAATGAGGTCCGGCATATCACCGTTTATATGTCTCCTCGTCTCACGAAGGCTCTCAATAAAGACCTCCTTGAAGGACTTTCCGTCCAGCCTGTCCGTCTTTTTGTGCAGAATACGGTCAGCCACGGAAGCATCCATTTTGAGGACGAGCTTCAGCGGCTTGTCATAATAGACCTGGACTGTCTTCACGCACGGATTATCCTTCCAGTAACTTTCGTCCGAGAAATACTTCTCCTTGAGTCTTCGAGCAGCAAATTCGCAGTAGCTCCGCCACGAGGGGCTCTCCGCAAACACTTCGCGGAGCCTTTTTCCGTCCTTCGACGTCTCTAAAGAGCAGTCGAGGAGCAGTTCGTCCATAATTCCGCCGCCCAGAAAGACTTCCCCCGCTGTATGCAGCGGTGCTTCCTTTCCGCCGGAGATATAGGCGAAGTCCGTCGTCGAGGAGCCGATATCCACGACCAGGACCGGATGACTCAGTATGTCATAACCGACCTGCAAATGCTTAGACTGGCATGCGGAAACAAGGGCAGCTCTCGATTCGGAAATAATTTTCACCGGCGGGTAACCGATCTGCTCGAAAATATAACGATATCGTTCTCTCGCCTGCGCGTCCCAGCCGGCAGGGCAGCCGATATACATGCTGCAGTCCTCGCCCTGAATGTAATCTCCGTTTCTTATCAGCTCTCCCAGAACGCCTGCGGCGAAGCTCTTTATATCCCGCTCGCAGTCCCGGTCAACAAGAAAGCGGCTCTTAAAGCGTATCTTTCGCTCAATCGCTTCCGCCGAATAGCAGGCGCTCTCCCCGATCAGAATGTCCTGGTTGACCAGTCGGGCGTAGGCTGTAATAAAGCTTTTGGCGTCCCTGACAGAAAGCACCTCAGGGACCGCGGACGAATCATTCTTAAGCCTGGTAACGGCACTCTCGGCGTCGCCAAGGTCAAATCCGAAAAATCTCTCCATCTCACATTCCTCCCTACGCTTTGTCAAAAAGTCTCCCCATCTTACATTCCTCCCTGCGCTTTATCAAAAAGTCTCCCCATCTTACATTCCTCCCTGCGCGATTCCTCTAATCAGGACCGCTCCGTCCTTCACAAGCGCCGGGCGCAGCGTCCCGCGCCTCTTCGAGGGCATCTTGTTGAACCATCGCTCTGTCTCTGCCGAGTAATCGACGACGTCAATTCCCCTCCGATGCAGATAAAACTTAATGTTGGAAATGGTATCCTCTAAGTCACCCTCATCGCGCCTTGCGTAGGCTGACTCCAGAATGCCTGACAGGAGCTCGAGTTCCTCCGACTCGGCCTTTTCGGATTTCATCGCGATCGCAGGAGTTTCCTGCTGTTCCCTTCCGTGAATATCCTGAAGATTCCGGTCGATGACCGTCATCATTCGAAGCAGATTTGAGTATATTTTTCTCCCGTCTACCCGGGCTTCGAAGATCTGATCCCGGGTCTTTGGCAAGGGTCGTCTTCCGCCGAACCTTACGCCTGCGACAAATGTTCCTGCAAAGCCTGCGATAAGACCGATGAGGCCGACCGGGGCAAGCACTGCCGGCGCAAGGGCAAGTACCAGCCCTCCGGCCGCCATGGCGCTGATGCCTCCTGCCAGCGGTATCACATAATTCTTTCCGCCGGCTTCGCTGCCGCCGGTGCGCTCATAGGCACGGATCTCACCTGTGCTGTCAACCAGTGAGATTGCAGCTTTGGCCGTCTGCATCGAGTAGTAAGCCGCTTCGCTGACCCTGTCGCTAGGAGACTGCTCGTTGTACTCGAGAAGAAGACGGCCAAGCTCATCCTCGCATTCGCGGGCGGCCTGTTCGGGGTTGTCGGCATTTGCAAGACGCGTCATAAGCCGTTCTTTATCTTTTTCAAGCAGGTCTCTGATATTCATAAGCAAAATCCTTTCGATAATGGTAGTCGAAAACCGGTTGCCCCTGGCCGACGTGGTGTCTGCAGGTAATCCTCCTTCCAAGTCCGGAAGTGTGCGGGCTGGTTCATTCTATGTCTGACATGATGCCTGCATTCTTTAACCTTCCATGTCCGGAAGTGTGCGGGCTGGTTCATTCCGCCGTTATGCAGCTCACCTGAGCACCAGGGAGTATGTCGGATTTTCAGCCCTGAAAAACGACATGGACGATCCTGCGTTCATGCATACAGGACCGTCCACAAAAATCCATTAATATCCGCCGAATACTATGACCGGAGTACCGACCTCCGTATGCTCATAAAGCGTTGCCGCGGCGTTGTACGGCAGATTGATGCAGCCATGGGAACCGGAGCTGTAATAGATGGTTCCTCCGAAGCTTCCTCTCCAGGATGCATCGTGCAGACCGTAGCCCCTGTAGAACGGCATCCAGAAATTGACAAATGACGTGTAGGACGGAACACCGTTCACAAGCGGTCCCTGAAGAGTACGGTTGCGCTGCTTATAGTAGATCGAATACAGACCGAGCACCGTGTGCCTCGAGGAATCATACTTTGTGCCTGACACACACGGCGTGTCGAGGATCAGCTGACCGTTCTCATAGTAGTAGACATGCTGATTAGAGAGATCCGCCTCGACATACGTTCCGCCGAATCTCGCATCCACATTCTTATTGAGAGAGTACAGCGGTTCCTTCTCCTCGGACGTGCACTCCTTGAGCTCCTTGAACAGAGCCTCTGTCTCACCTGCCTGGTCTATCACATGTCCGTACTCCGCGCAGGACAGGTTGATCGTTCCCGAATTTGTCGACGGGAACGGGATCGAATTGTGTCTCTCATCGACCTCCGATGCGATTTCGGCGACATACTTTGAGCAGTTATCGCGAATAGTCTTATCGTCAAGATAGTAGTAACCGTTGTCCTGCCGCGTGATCCAGTTGATCAGCATCCCGCGGTCAATGGTCTTGGTCACATCTTTCGGAAGCTTATAGGTAATCTTGGTCGACAGGAACTTGTTAAGGTTGTCGCACTGATAGATGAGATCCTGATTGTCCGCTGTGACTGTCGGAGTCTCGTAGGACCCCTTGATATCGGTGAGGCTGCCCTCCATCTCCGAATTCGTGACCAACTCGTTTAACGCCGGGAGTATAGCGTCCGCAATCGGGGCATTGCCCTGGGTCTCGGGGACGATTTCGAACTCATTCTTGTCCGTGATATTGAGATATGCGTTGGTGGGAGTGACGACATTTTCAACCTGGAACTCAGGCATGGCCTTCACCACCTCTGCGAGTTTGGCTTCATCAAAGGTGTGGTTCTCGGGGACGTCGATCTCCACAGTCTTGCCCATATTGCGAAGGACCCATGTCAGCGGATTCTGATCATTCATTGCCTGCTCGACCTCGCCTGTCGAGACATATCTGTATCCGATCTCCTCCGGTGTGATCGTCTCCTTCGCGCCGTCGCGGAAGGTCAGCGTCAGGCTGTATGTGTCCTCGACGCGTGCCCTTATGTCTTCCTCGACCTCCTCCACGGTCTGACCGCTGACGTCATTTCCATTGACATAAGTTCCGATCATGAACTTGTCCGTGTACTGGTAAGACTGGGTCAGATAGTAGAAAACGAAGAGACCGATGATTGCTGCCAGGAGCAGACTCGTGCGGAGCAGCTTGATCCAGATCGACGTGGTCTTCTCCGGAGCGGGCGGCTCGGGCTGCGTCGGGGCAGGGTCCGAGGTGGCTAACTCTGGCTGCGCCGCGGACGTCGGAGTTGCGGCTGTTGCGGCGGCTTCCGGTGCTGTTGCGGCGGCTTCCGGTGCTGTGGTTTCCGCTTGAGGCGCGGTTGCTGCTGTGGTCTCTGCGGCTGCAGTGGTTCCGGCCTCCAAGGTTTCAGCAGTCTCGACCGCTGCTCCGTTTTCGGCAACTTCAGTCATTTCGACATCAGCGGTTTCCGAGGTTGTTGTGGCTGCTGCGGCTATAGTTTTTGCAGGCTCTGTCACCTCTGCTGCGGCTGCCGTTTCATCTGCTTCAGGCACGCTGGCTTCATCGGCTGCCGCGACCGTTTCAGCGGCTTCTGTTACTTCAGCTGCGCCGGTCGTTTCATCTGCTTCAGACACACTGGCTTCATCAGCCGTCCCGACATTGAGCTTGCTTCCCGCTACCTGCGTTGGACGCTCATACTCATGATTGAGTTCAGCCAGAAGCTCCTCACCGGCAGGTCCGAATCCACCGGAGCCTTCATTATTTATACCATTGGGATTTACCACCCCATGGTCATCCCTGTAATTACTCATTTAAATACTCCACCTGATAAAAATATCTCACACTATATTAGACCAATATCACCAGAAAAGTGTTTCAGATTGCTGTCAATATTGTTAAATAAGTGCAAACCCCTTAACATAATACTCGATTTGACCTAATACTTCAAGAAGTCATGAGCATTTCTCGGCTTGTTTCATCGCTGTTCCATCGCTCTTCCATCGCTGCTCCATCGCATGTTTGGGCTCTTGTTCATGTCTTTATTCTGTGCCGGTCTGTGATTACCCATTGTTTTTCCATTCTTGCTTTTATCGTTTAAAGCTTGTCTCGACCCCAAGTCGGAATATGATGGTTTACGCGCCATTTAACTCATTCCTGCTTTTCGCGCGTAAAACTTGTTTAGATTCAGTCGCAAGAATAAAATTATTACGCGCCTACTGACTCATTCTAGTTTTTGGCGCGTAAAAACCGATTGAGATTCTATCGCAATAATGATAATTTACGCGCCATTTTGTCAATTCATGCTGTCAGCGCGTAATGCTGCAAGGGTAGATTACGCGCCGATTAATCCATTCCTGCTTTTCGCGCGTAATAGCTTGTTTAGGCCCTGGGCGGAGTAGCGTCGACTTACGCGCCTTTTAACCCATTCCTACTTTTCGCGCGTAATAGCTTGTTTGGGTCCTGGGCGGAGTAGCATCGACTTACGCGCCATTTTATCCATTCCTGCTTTTCGCGCGTAATAGCTTGTTTGGGTCCTGGGCGGAGCAGCGTCGACTTACGCGCCATTTAACCCATTCCTGCTTTTCGCGCGTAAAGGCTTGTTTGGGGCCTGGACGGAGCAGCATCGACTTACGCGCCATTTAACCCATTCCTGCTTTTCGCGCGTAAAGGCTTGTTTCTATTTTGGCGCAAGAACAAAAATTACGCGCCTGCTGACTCATTCGAGCTTTAGGCGCGTAAATCTTGTCTTGAATCCAGGAGGAGGTATAACGGCTCCGCGATATCACTCCCCGGCCGCCTGCTCATAAAGAGCCGCAAGCACCTCGGGTGTCACTGAACCTTTCTGGTTGTAAATAACGATACCATTCCGGTCGAGCACAATGGTCTGCGGAAGAGTCGATGAGCCATCGACGATGCTCCACAGCATATCGTCTTCCGTGTCGACGGCGAAGGGAATCGTCCAGCCCTTGTCGGCAAGGAATTCTGCCGGATCATCTGTCACGATGGAAGAATGAACGGCAAGCATGGCAATATCTCCCTCGTGCTGTTGATAGAGCTCGTCAAAATGCGGCAGCTCCTGCACACAAGGTGTACAATAGGTCGCCCAGAGGTTGATGAAGACGACCTTGCCCCGGGTATCTGCAAGATGGAACTCTGAGCCATCAAGACACTCCATCGTGAAGTCAGCAAGCTCCATGCCAGGCTCAAAACCTATGGTTGCTCCCGCCTGGCCTGTAACACCAGCACCGGTTCCAGCCTGACCGGTACCCTCAGCCCCTGCTTGCACCTGGCCGGAAACACCTACTCCTGCCTGACCGGAAACCCCTGCTCCGGTTTCCGCGCGGACAGCAGGATCAAGGAAATTAAACCACACGAGCGCGGCGCACAATATGAGAAGCGCGATGCCCCAGGCAATCCTTCCGTCCTTTTTGCGGCTCCCGTATGTTTTGCCATCGAGTTCTTCTGCCAGAGATTTCACCGCCGCATTGTCCGCTTTAAGAGAGCCCGCTCCCTCCGATGCCATCAGCACCACATTACCCGCCTTGAGCGAGATAGCCTTCTGAGCACACACGTCCATGCACTTCGCGCAGTGTATGCACTCATGGTCGCCCACATGCCGCACATCCATGCCGCAGTTCCTCACGCAGGCCCCGCAGCTGTTGCAGCGGCTCTGATCCACCCGCACTCCCACAAGGCAGAACTTGTTAAAAAGTCCGTAAATTGCGCCGAGCGGGCAGATGAAACGGCAGAAGCTGCGGTAGCAGAAAATGCAGGCAAGTCCGATGATCAGCATGATAGTGAACTTCCGCGTAAAGAGAATTCCCAGCATTCCAAAAAGACTCGTATTGCCCGGATTGGACAGGAGGCCGATCGCTCCTTCAAATGTTCCCGCCGGACAGATATACTTACAGAAGCCCGGCACCGGAATATCGTGCGCAAGTCCGTACCAGAGCGGAATAGCCAAAACAAATACGACCAAAATTACATATTTCAGCCATGTCAACACTCTCGTAATACGGCTCTTCTTAATCTTATAGGTAGGGATTTTATTCAGAAGTTCCTGAATGAGGCCCAGCGGACAGAGCCATCCGCAGATAGTACGCCCGAGGGTCACGCCGAAGAGCAGGAGAATGCCCATCACATACCATCCTGCCCGGTGGCCGGAAGAGGCCAGCGCATTCTGCAGCGCACCGAGCGGGCATGCAGCAACAGCTCCGGGACAGGAATAACAGTTAAAACCGGGGGCGCATGCGTACTTCGCCGATCCCTGATAAATCTCCCCGTCAATAAAGCCTTTCAGATGCGCATTGTGAAGAAGCGCACTGTAAAGCTGTATGAGTCTTCTTGTCGAGGGACGGAGGTTCTTCCGTCCAATAGCATTTGTATTATCCAAGGCCTATACACTCCGTACAAATCTTCACTGCTTTACCAAAAACATCTCTTGCACTTCCGTTAAAAGCGCCCGCAACGATCATCATGACTGCGACTGCCAAAAGCGCGATCCTAAGAAGCCGCGCCCGGTCTGCCGGCTGCGCTTTTCCGCCATCTGCCTCAGGCTTCACGCCTCCTGCTTTTTCCAGCTTGATCTGCTCCCTGGCGGCCACTATCTCACGCTCCATGCTCTTTTCCTGCAGCACAGTAGAAATCATGAGAATACCCAGGCCAATCAGCGTCCACGGAAGGGTATGCGCGATCAGGGCAAGAAACATCGGCTCCAGATCGCCGTTCGGGAAGTGGTTTCCGTTCGTTATATAAATAAAGATTGGAACCATGCAGAGTGCAAATGCAGCCCAACCGCCATAATTAAGTTTCCTCTGCCTGCTCCGCTCTGCTTTCATCTGACTGCTAGGCACAGCAACGCGGCTTGCGATCGTATCCCTCTGCCATTCGGTGTCCTTGGCGGGCTTGTCGGCATTTGCATCTGTGATCTTCATGATGAGACCGACGACGGTCAAAATTATTCCCAGAATCATCACCGGCATGACAGGAACTAAAGCTGCTGCCACCTTCTCGCGAGTGTAGATCCAGCTCAGGGGATCGGCTGCCTTCAAGGCCAGCCCGTCCCGGTAGATCATGATCGCTGCGGCGGCAAGCATCGCGCATACCACAGCGCAGAGAACAGACTGTACGATTAAATACACTTTATTCTTATTCACGTCCTCTCCCTTCTTCAAGATGCCATCATTAATATTCACAAGAAATCACATTGGTGCTCCGTTACAGACAGCGCATGTGCGCTTTCCGATAACCCTGACACGCAATCTGCCGGAGGGTTGACTTTATCGGAAACACCCTGCTAAGTTGAATGAACTCTTACCGCCTTTCGCCGAAAGAATTCTCAATATGATACTTATAATATATTTCATATTAACATACTGAGTTTTCTCACTCAAGAATGTATAAGCCTCGCTCGGTAAACAGCTCGGTTCAAAGTTCCCTCGTCAGGTTGCGGATCCACTCCCCGCTCTTATAATGTCTGAGCGCGAACGGCATCTTGGCGAACTCATCCGTGCACATACACAGATATACAATGAGCGGCGGCAGCTTCAGCACGAACGCGCTCACAAGCCCGAGCGGCACTGCAAAACACCACATGCAGATGATATCGAGCTTCATGCCGTACCTGGAATCCCCGCCGCACCGGAAGATTGACGCGATCAGCACCGTGTTGATCATCTGTCCCATCTGATATACGCAGTTGACAGGCAGCATGAACCGCAGATATCCTACTGCCACCGGAGAGAGTTTTGCAAATGACGGAATCACCGGCGACAACAAAAGCAGCACCAGTCCCTGCACGATACTCACGATCACAGTGACCTGCATGATTGAGGAGGCGTCCTCTCTGGCCCGGCTGATTTGATTTGCACCGAGCTCAACACCGAGAAGTATAGATGACGCAGCGGAAATGCCGAATCCGACTGTCGTTATGAGATCGCGGGTGACCGTCACGATCGAGTTGGCTGCGACGATATCAGATCCCAGGTGGCCCATAATGATGGAATTCATATTGAAGGCCAGTCCCCACATTGCGTCATTGATGAAGGCCGGAAGCGAATAGCGGACAAAATCGCCGACGAGCGCTCGCGGGATCGTGAACATGTTGGCCGGATTTCTCGGCATGATCCTCTGACGGACAAAATCCGCAAGGCAGATAGAAAGCTCCACGAATCGGGAGATAGCGGTCGCAAGGGCGGCTCCCCGAATTCCCATCTGCGGAAATCCGCATAGACCGAAAATGAGAACTGCGTTCAGGACCACGTTAAGGCCGAGGGCAAGCACCGAAACCTTGGTCGCCATGGAGACCCGCTCGCAGCTCTTCATGATAGACAGGTACGGCTGTGTGATTCCCATAAAGAAATAGGAAAGGGCAACCCAGCGAAGGTAATCGGCACCTGCGTCTATGAGCTCGGGTACATTTGTCCATATGCGTATGACAAATCCGGGGAAGAAAGCGGCAAGTATACAGACAACGGTCGACACCGGGACCGATATGATGAGCCCTATGCCGAAAATCCTCGCGACAGTTCTGCGGTCGCCCCTGCCCCAGTACTGGGAAGCGAGGATCGTTAGTGCTGACGCGAGTCCGAAATACAATATGTTCAGAATAAACTGGACCTGTCCTGCCAGTGACGATGCCGAGAGAACTGTCTGATTCACCTGTCCGAGCATGACGACGTCAGCCATACTGACGGCCGATGTGATCAGATTTTGTATGACAATAGGCATGAGCAGTGTAAAGAGCTTGTGGTAGAAGCCCTCGCGGGGCTTTTTGTAGAGCATATGTAAAACGTCCTCTCAGTCTGAGCATTATGGAGCGAGGTCTCGCCTTAATGAGGTCTCGCCTTAGTGAGGTACTGCCTAAATGAGATCTCACCTTAGTGGGGCACCTCCTAAATGAGATCTCACCTTAGTAAGGGTTCTCCGACGAGATATGGTGATTTTTTCGACTTGCCGGAATCCGGCAGGTAGAAAAAAACCGGAACCCTGATTTGCATCAGTGTTCCGGTATATCGTGGAGATAGTGAGACTCGAACTCATGACCCCTTGAATGCCATTGGAATATCTGGCTTTTTGCAAGTATACCGGACTTTTGACAGGTTCAAAAAATGGCTTATTTATCAGCAAAACTGACATTTGCAAATTCTGCTGCTGCGAGTATCTTCAGCACCTTTTTGTGAGTGGTGTGACCTTTTTGTGACCGCGATTATGGGCAAAGGATTATGTTAACTGTCAGTCCGTTTTCGTTATGTCATTAATCCTTCAGACATGTAACCGGAACAACATACACTCCATCCTGACGTTTATAGGCAAATGGAGCGACTCCGCATAAAACCATCATAAAGGCCGGATCACGCATTTTTTCTGTGTCAATTCTGCCAGCCAGTTTCTTAAGGTTCTCAGCCCCTTCGTTGATCAACTTGTCTCCACCCAGCTTCACTTCAACTAAACCATATCTGCCGTTTCTCAAATGGATCACAGCATCACACTCAAGACCCAATGTCATTTAGTTAAGCCACCCGTCCCCTACTCATCATAGCTTAATAACGTTATTCCTTTCCGGATTTCATTTTTGAGATCCGG
>JBGUWZ010000073.1:0-13285 GCA_045221675.1 Lachnospiraceae bacterium
GACGAGAGTCTGCAGTACACCGACTGCGCTGTTGAAAAATGCCATAGATAAATCCTCCTTGTTGGATGCCGGGGAACTTCCCCGGGAGATGGTAATGGGATCTGCTATGGATCCCGGGAAACAAAAATGCCCTCGTCCCGTATGTGCACCTGCAGGAAAAGGGCATGAAAATAGCCAGGACACTGGGTGAGCGCCTGGCTATGTAAAAGTTCGATTTTTTATTTATTTGTTTCTCTTACCGCTGTTCGCAGTTCCGCGGACCTCTTCGTGATAGAAGTAATCGACGATGGTGGGATGGCCCTGCGGGACTCTCTCGTAGGGTGTCTCATTATCTACGAACCGGCAGCCGTATTTCTTTGCGATCTCTTCAGCTTTCTTCTCCAGTGCCTCGAAATAGCTACGGTTCTTCCTGCTGTAGATCTCTTCATAGAGAGGCACCAGGTCAGGATGTTTCTCTGCAATGTAATCCATGATTGTCTTTTTGAATCCACCGCGCAGGTTCAGATTCTCTAACCATACCAGATCACACTGATCCTTTGTGCGTTCAATAATCGCTTCGATATCCGTGATTCCGGGGAATACCGGGGATATAAAGCAGACCGTCCGGATACTGGCATCGTAAACCTGCTTCATGGCCGCAAGTCGGCGTTCGATACTGACAGCATCATCCATATCTTCACAGAAGTCTTCGTCCAGTGTGTTGACTGACCAGGATACCGTCAGCGTATTCTTCTGATTGATCTCCTTCAGAAGGTCCAGGTCCCGAAGAACCAGATCCGACTTTGTGCAGATCAGGATATCCGCGCCGCTGTCTTTCAGTTCTTCCAGGATCTTTCTGGTTCTGCCATAGATCTCCTCCTGCGGGAGATATCCGTCTGTAACCGTACCGATGATGACTTTCTGCCCGGCATACTTCTTTGAATCCTTGATGGCAGGCCATCCTTTTACATCCAGAAAGGTTCCCCATTCCTCCGTATGTCCTGTAAACCGCTTCATAAAGGACGCGTAGCAATACTTGCAGCCATGGGTACAGCCTACATAAGGATTAACCGCGTATCCCCCAAGAGGAGCGTTCGATTTGGTCATGACATTCTTTGTTTCTACATATCCTACTTTACACTCAGGATTCAGCATTTCTCTGTGCCTCCAAAACTTTATTAAATGCGGTAGGAAGCTCCTGCACCATGTTTTCTTCGCCGATGATCGGCACCAGGTCTTCCTTCATAAATACCGGAATTCCCAATGCATGAGCCTGCTCAGTGAGACTGTAGGCCCACGCCGGTTCCGTATGTACTTTCTTCTTCATTGCTCCGGTCATTGTGCCCACGACGATCCAGTCGATCCCGGTAAGATTCACTTCTCCAGGATCATCAAAGAGCGGTTCAAATGTCACGTGATAGTGCCTGGCTTTGACATTTTCCCTGAGTGCTTGTAGCCGCCACAGTTCCGATTGTCTTGTGATGGTCACGCCAAACCAGCCATTGGGAAGATCTGTATCGATCTTCAGAAGATCAGGCCTCTTGGATAAGAAGATGGCTTCATGCTGGGGGTTATCCTTCAGTTTTTGAAAGGTTGCCTGAAGCCATTCGTCTTTCCATGCGCATAAGTCACTCATGCCGGTCAGCAGCCAGTTACCTGGTTTTTTGCGTTCCAGAATTTTGAGCTTCTGTTCATAGTATTCCGGTTTGGAAAAGTCATCCGTTATATGAAATCGCCGGCAGTTGTTCCGGGCATAGCAGTAATCACAACCGACCGGACAGCCGATCACCAGGTTCAGGTTCTTAATCAGGTCTTTTATACACTCACTCATTTCGGCTGCCATCCTTCCAGGTTCAGACGGATTTTTTCCAAATAATCCTCAAATGTCCTGATCTCATCTTCCGTGAAACCATGATAGAAGATTTCGCTCATCTTATCAGAGATGGAATCATAATCTTCCTTCAATGCTTTGGCCTTATCGGTAAGGAAGAGGAGCGTCTTTCTTTTGTCTCCGGGATCCTGCTGTCGGATGATCAGCTCAGCTCTCTCCATCCGTTCAAGCATTGTCGTCAGAGAAGTAATGGCCAGACCGCATTTCTCTGAAACTGTTTTGATCGGCACCCCGTCTTCCTGCCAGAGTACATATAGTATCCTGCCCTGAGCGCCGTTAAACGCTTCGATCCCCTGGGCTGCTAATATTTTCTCAAATACGCGGTCTCCTAACTGTTTGATCTTGGAGACCTGGAAGCCACCGTTAGTTCGCATAAAAATCCTCCTATATGGTAGTATTTGCTACTATATAGGAGGATTGAGCTTTTGTCAATATGTTTTTCAAGAACGCATCAGATTTCCTAGACTCTCACTGGCTTCACCCAGGAAAAACTCTATCGTACCGGCGCCTGCAACTATCATGATAATGCAGGCTTCCATGGCAATCAGAATAAATGCAGATGACCACATCTGCTGGACGATAGCGTAGATGATGCAGCCAAAAACAATCAGCATCAGTCCTCCAATGACGATGGATGACAGCTCGATCCCGATCTTTACCAGCACTCTTAACACGAAGAGGACCAGCATGACTGGCAGTAAAAGGACTTTCATAAGGAGCTTGAGTAAAAACATATCTGACCTCCAGATCTTTAGCAGTACAGAGACTGCGGGGATTCTGATTTCATTGTACTTAAGCCAGCCGTCATCGCAAGGATGTCGCCGGCTATGTAAAGATGCAGGTTTTTTAGCCTGCATCCCCTTCCCGTAAGTTCGGCCGATCAGCCGAACAGACCGGAAAGAAGCGGTACCAGGGTGATGCCAATGAGGGCGACACCGCCGCCAGCCATCAGCTGCTTCATGCCCTGGGACTTTGCTTGTGTGAGGTAAAGAAGTGATAGAAGTGTAAAATTTTTTGCCGTCCCCATCCGGCGCTTGCGCATTGCGCCGGATAGTTCGGGCATCATTCCGGCAATTCTATCTTGCCGACGAAGTTGTAGAAGATTTCGACGTCCTGTCTGCGAATGCCGTTTTCATCGTAATAGCACTCGTGGACGACGATCTTTTGGACGTATTCCCGTAGAAGTGTGTGGGTCAGTTCTTCAAAGCCCATGTGCTTGTGAATGACCTTTAAGAAGCGGTCTGCGTTGGCCGTGGCCTCCTGTGCTTTGGAAAGCTCCGCTTCCAGCTCGGCGGCGCGGTCTTTGAGCTGCTTTTGCTCCGCCTCATAGTCAGCGGACAGCTCCGTAAACCGTTCATCCGTGATCCGTCCGGCTACGCTGTCCTCATACAGCCGCTTGAAGATGGCGGAAAGCTCCGTGATCCGTTTTTCGGCGGCGTCCAGCTCCTTACGCCTTGCGGCGTTCTTCTTTTTGCCGCCGTCCTCGTTCTGCTCGATCAGGAGCCTGCGGAACCGGGCTTCATGCTTTGCGGCGTAGCTGGTGATCTTGCGGATGTTCTCGGTCACGCCTGCGGCCAGAAGGTCGGTACGGATGAAATGAGACGTACAGTTAGTTGTCCGCTTCTTGTAGCTGCCGCAGATATAACAGTCCTGCTTCCGCTTATCTGTCTGATACCTTTGCTGATAAAGCACGCTGCCGCAGTCAGCGCAGAACAGCAGGCCGGAGAACAGGCCGACTTCCCCGTAGCGGTTGGGGCGTTTTCTCTGCTTGCGCAGCTCCTGTACCCGTTCCCATGTATCAAGGTCAAGGATCGGCTCATGGGTGTTCTCAAATATCACATGGCTTTCTTCCGGCGTATAGACGGTTTTCTTGACCTTGTAGGACGGGCTTTCCGTCTTGAAGTTCACCGTATGCCCCAGGTATTCCCTGCGCTCCAAGATGTGGCAGACGGTATTCGTTGCCCACTTGCAGGGGTAGTCCGGGTAGTACCGGCGTGTGCTGCCCGTCCTGCGGTATTCGAGTGTCCCCGGCGTCGGGATGTTCTGCTCCGTCAGCTTCCGGGCGATCTGCGTCGGACCGTACCCGGCAAGGCACAGGCTGAAAATCTGCCGTACCACCGGCGCAGCCTCCTCGTCGATCACAAAGCCGCCGTCCTCGCCTTTGAGATAGCCATAGACAGGCTGGCTTGTGATGGGCTTGCCGCTCATGCCCTTGCTGCGGAATGCTGCCTTGATCTTTTTGCTCGTGTCTCTCACCATCCATTCGTTGAACAGGTTTTTCAGGGGTGTCAGTTCGTTGTCGCCCTGCATACTGTCCACACCGTCGTTGATGGCAATGTAGCGGACGCCCTTCTGCGGAAAGAGCATTTCCGTATACATGCCAACCTGCAAGTAGTTTCTCCCCAGACGGGAAAGGTCTTTGGTGATGACCGTCTTGATCTCTCCATTTTGGATTCCTTCCAGCATGGCCTGAAAATTCGGCCTGTCGAAGTTCGCGCCGCTCCATCCGTCGTCCACAAAAAAGCGGTAATTCAGGATGTTGTGATCGCGGCAGTACGTTTCGAGGATACGCCTTTGGTTCATAATGGAGTTTGATTCGCCTTGCAGTTCATCATCTCTGGACAGCCGCGCATAGAGGGCGGCAACAGGGATTTGGGTGGTCTGTCTTAACATAAGTTCCTCCTTGTCCGACAGCCAGCCCCGCTATTCCGTATGGACAGTATATCACACGGAAGGGGGCGGCGTACATACTTTTTGCTTCTTTATCTCCCATTATAATGATGATTTTTCTTCTGTGGGTTGTCATGAGTTTGGAGCGCGTTAGTGGTTTGTGGTATAATATAATAACCTAAAATTAGTCGAGGAATAATATATTTAGAGTATATGGGGTAACAAACAAAATGTTCATTAATGTACTTATGGAAGCTCTTGGGATTATATTCCTTTGGCTGGGGGTTGCCTTTTCTATACTGATTCACGAAATGGGGCATGTGGTAGGATATAAGCTTGCAAAAGGAAAAGAAGACTGGATTATTCGAGTCGGATTTGGCAAAACGCTTATTAAGACAAAACGTTTTGATTTTCGCCTTATTCCTTTTTCGGGAGTGTTTTATAATCCGGCACCTGATATTACATATACGGAAGCCCAGGCGTTGCTGTGTGCTGTGGGAGGGCCTGTTTTTAACCTGATACTTATTCTTATTCTCTTTGCCTTGAAATCGAGCTCGCTCAATGAGTGTTCAGCGTTTATTGATTATTATGAACCGACATGGGATTTTATAAGAACGTATAGCGTTATAATATTAATCTCAGCGATTATTCCGATGCGGTATCCTGCCTTTTTTCCAATTATAGGAGGGATGGAAAGCGATGGAATGCATATACTAAAAGTCCTAAAGAACAAAAGGATAAAATAAGCTAAGTTATATTACATTTGAAAAAAGCGATAACTAGAATTTCGACGCTCCCACAGCGGCCATGCTCCCACGGCATGGCCGCTGTTTTTCTGCCCTCATTCGTCCTCGTCCAAAAGCCCCGCTTCAAACTCTGCTTTCAGCACGTCGGCCATGATGTCTTCGGCGGTCTTAGTGCCGTTCTCCTTGAAATAGCCCTTTACCACAAGGACGCTCTTTCCAAAGCGCACTTCCGTCACGCAATCCGGCTCGCGCTTCTTTTCCGTATCATTCACTTTCTTTTCGTTCATCGGCACTCCTTTCTTTCCGCAGCTCCCGGAAGCGCTGCATTTTCTCCGCCGCCCCGGCTCTGCGGAAGTTTTCGCCGGAGAAAAAGATCGGCGTACACATTTCCAGAACGCGGTCATAAATCCGCTGTCGGGCGGTGTCCGGCGCATTTTTCAGTTCATCCAGCGTCAGGTTGGTCGTCACAATCAGGGGCTTTTTGCTCCTGTACCGACTGTCGATCACGTTATAGACCTGTTCCAGCCCGTAGCCGGTATCGCGCTCCATCCCGAAGTCATCGAGGATCAGCAGAGGATAGCGGCAGAGGCGGTCGATATATTCGTTCCGTCCCTCGAAGCGGGAAGCCAGGTCATTGATGATCCGGGCAAAGTTTGTCATGCACACGGGGATTTCTTTCTCCATCAGGGCGTTGGCGATACATCCGGCAAAGAAACTCTTGCCGGTGCCCACGTCTCCCCAGAGAAGAAAACCGATGTTCTCTGTTTTCACGAGTTCCCAGCTATCCACATAGAAGTGGGCGTTTTCCATCTGGCCGCAGCGCCCGTTGTCTCTTACAAACGTCCATTCCCGCATGGCCGAATCGGTAAAGCCCTGCTGTTTCAGCCGGTCAACCGTCTGCTGGTGCCGCCTCGCCTCCTGTTCGGCCTGCTGTTCCTCCTGTTCCTTCTTCCGGCAGGAACATAAAACCGGGTGGCGGTCATGGCCGGGTATCAGTATCTTTCCCTCTGGGAAATAGGCTTCCTTTGGCGTGCGGCACTTCCCGCAATACAAAAGGCCGTTTTCGCCGGTATAGTCCTCCGGCTCAGGGGTGACGGTCAGCATCTCGTCTATTACTGTTTTCATGTTCTCATTCATAAGCTCTCGCCCTCCTTGTACGAATACTCCCGTTTACCCGGTGTTTTCTGCCGGTCATCCTCCGCCCAACGACGGATGGTGGCGGCGTGGTTCTGGTACTTCTTCCCGGAAGAAGCGATATAGCTGGAAAGCCGCTCGATGTAATACTCCCACTTGGCAGGCAGCTCCGCTTTCAGCCCTTCCAGCTCGTCATCTGTCAGAAACACATTCCCATAGCTGCCATAGGCGGCGGGGGTGGGGTGTCCCGTTTCTCCCTCTCTCTCTTTATCTATCTCTATCTCTATCTCTTTCTCTATCTCTATCTCTGGTGGACAAATGTCGGACATTTGTCCGCCATTTGTCCGCGCCGGTAAAAGTGCCTTGTTTTCCAGCCTTGCGGCGCGCTTGCGCTCCGCTTCGGTGGAGGACTGCCCGATCAGCAGTTCAATATCGCTCATATAGAGGCGTCCGTCGGCAAGCTGTTCCACAAGCCCCAGCTGCAAGAAGATTTTAAGCGCCCGCTCCACGGTGCCGATCTGATGGCGGGTGAGGGTGGCGATCATCTGCGCCGTATAGGGGATATTTTCGTCAAGCTGCAATTTCCCGCTGCTTTTCAGGGATTTCAGGTAGAGCTTCAGGAGGATATTGGAATACAAGATCCCGTCCGGCATGTTTTCCAGAAGCACGATGGCGTCCCCGTCAAAGAAATTCTCCTTGAGCTTGAGATAGTAGTATTTTCGGTTGTCTGCCATAGGCAGCACCTCCTTTCTGTGGTCTGTTACGCATTAGAACGGCATTTTCGGGGGAAAAGGTATAAACACCTTACCCCCTCGGAAACCGCGTCTTAAAGGCCTTGATACGCAAGGGTTTTTGAGGCTCTAAATGTCCACATCCGGGTGTGGATTCTACGCCTTATCCCGGATAGGATGGGAAGGGAACGAAAAACACCCTGTCCTTGTGTCAGAAATGGAGCTATTGCCCCTGTTTCGGCCCGTCAAGGCGGAAACAGGTATCACGGGTAGGGTGATAGGCTTTCCTTCCATTTACGGGGCATTTGCGCGGCTCCTGTCACCGTTCCGGCTCCTTTGTCCTACGCTGGCTGGGTGCGCTCTTGGTCATCTGCTCGATATTGCGCCGGACGGTTTGCAGCGTCTGATAGCGGGCTTTCTTTTCCCGATAGTCGTTGTAGGCTGCGTTCTTTCGGGCGGTAAGCTGCTCGATCTCGGTCTGCAGCGTCTTGTACTTCGGGAGCTTTGTAATGCCGTGGGCCTTGAAATACCGGCTCGCGCTCTCGGCAATAATGAAGTCGCTCTCGTACTTTTGACGGTACTCCGCCTGCTTTTTCGGGCTCTTGATAGCTTTCAGGCCGTCCCGCACAGGCTTTGTCTTGGCGTAGCTCAACACCTGCCCTTGCAGCTCCTTCTTGGCTGCAAGCTCGTTTTCAAGGGCTTTCAGGGCCTTGCGGCTGTCATCGTAGGCAGAGGAAGCAGCGTCAAAGGCGGCGTCCAGTTCTTCCGGGGAGGAAAAGCCCTGCTCCTGATAGGCGGCAAGGGTCGCTGCCATCTGTTTGAGATTGAACAGCTTGGCCCATTTCTCATAGCCGACCCCTTTCCCCTCGGCGCGTTTGGCCTCAATGTCCACCATGCGCTGCAAGCCGTCTTTCCTCGGTGCAGCTTGTCCGGCGTTTGCCGGGGCTGTGTACCCTTTAAGGCTGCCGGGGTAGGTATGGCCGGGTAAAGGCTCTTTTGCGGCTCTCTGGGCTTCTACGGCGTTCCTGGCGCAGACTTCAAGGATAGCGGCCTTGTCAAAATCATCTCCCAGCCTTCGGGCGGTGATGGGCTTTGTCCGATCCGGCGTCAGATAGGAATACCGGCCCCGGCTCTCCTTGACGGTCACGCCCTCCTGAAGCAGAATGGAAGAAAACTCATCAAAGCTCTTTGCTTGATCCAGCGCCCGGCGGATCGTCCGGCGCAATCGTTCCGTGTCCGTTTCAAACTTCGTATGATTGAGCGGCTTACCCTCGGCCATGCGGTTTTCGTTTTCAAGGTCAATCGCCCGCTGGCCTTTCTTCTTCGCCCAATACTCCCGTTCGGTGATCCGGTTTTTACTGCCGTGAAGAAGGTCTATCTGGTACAGATTTTCCCGCTGGCACATCTGCATGACTTCCGCCCGGAGGTATTCCATGGCGGCGTCGGTACAGCGGTGCTTGCAGCCCGCCCGTGTGTCTGCCGGTCTGTCCATGTAGGGCAGTAAGGGGACTTCCTCGATCCGCAGGGAATTGATGACGATATGCACATGGATGTTGCCGCTGTGGTTGTGGCCTTCCGGGTGGGTGCAGACAAGCGCCTGATGGCCGGGGAAATGGTCTTTGCAAAACTGTTTGCCCAGCTCTTGCGCCGTGTCAACGGTCAAGCCGTTGTCCGGCCCATCGCGGGGGTCAAAGGAAATGATGTAGTGGTGGCTTTTCACATCGTCCTTTTTCTGATTTTTGCCGTATCGCAGATTTGCCCGCATACAGGAAACGGCAAAATCTTCCTCCCCGCAGTTCAGAGAAGAAATGCGGTATTCCTCCCGCTCGATCAGGTGCCCCCGCTCGTCAAGGACGGGCTTCATGGAAAACTCGTCATGCTCAAAGGTCAGGTACTGTTCGGCGGCTCCATAGTCCGCGTTTTTAGAGCTGATATGCTTGAACGTCGCCAATCGCGTCACCTACCTTTCGCAGAAGATCATATTTCAAATCGTGCAGCTCCCCGATGGCCGCCCGGACGTCGGCGGACAATTCTCGGTAGGGAGCGCCGTACTCGTTCAGGCTCCGGGCAATCTGGTTTAAGTTGCTGCCGATCTTTCCGTATTCGGCGGTCAGCTTTCCGATGGTGGAAAGCAGCTCGTCATTGACCGGGGAGACTTTGATAATGGGATGGATGGGCAGGCCCCGGATCGCCCGCCGGATAAACTCGGCCTGACTGATCCCGTAAAGGGAAAGCTGCCTGGAAAAGTCCGCATACTCGTCCTCGGTCATGCGGGTTTTTACCACACGGGTGCGGTGCGGCGTGTTGTAGGTTTTCTTCAAAGGCGCTCGCCTCCTTTCTGCCCCGGATGGGGCGCATAAGCAGGGTTTGGGGAAGGCACTCCCCAACAAGATTCCCGCGGGGAAAAATGAGCGAACAGCGAATTTTGGCACCGTGGTAGAATCTTGCTCTGTGACTTCCGCATACTGCCTCTTTCAATTTCTTTCGTCAGCAGTACGTTCAGCAGGATAGGAAAAAGGCGATTTTGCAAAACTTTTTCCCTTCTGCTAATACAACACCAGCAAGGCCGCCTCGTGCTCACTTTCGGACAAACTATTTCACTTTTCTTGCACCACTACTACGGCGGGCGGGTGCTTTTCTGCATATTTTCCTTTCACTCCTTACTACAACCGATTTTTTGAAATGCCAAAAATGGACGCAAAAAAAGCAGTAAATCTTTTCAAGACTTACTGCTTTGTGTACCGCTGTGATGTTCGGCGGCTATTCAGTTTGAGCACAGTGTAAGGTGACAGTATAAACCCTCGTAGTTTTCCCCATTTTACACCTTTTTACGATATTGCTTGGGAGATCACAGTTCCTTTTTCTCAAAAATGCGAATAGATATTTTCATGGATACAAGGAGTAACCCGACGCCAGCAACACCAAGAATAATGGATACAATCACGGAAGAAGTTTTTTGCATGAGCGACAAAATCAACTCCATATCAGGATGGAACACTTGAAAAATAAGAGTTGGCCCCAGCGAGACAAGCAAAATAGCGACGGTAAATACAATGCGGGCTTTTGTAATTCCGCACTTAATTGCGATAGGGGTATATACCCCATAGAGGATTCCCCCCACCAAAAAGACCGCCAGCGCTTCCGCGATATTCAAAAAACCAAGTCCAGGATAAACGGCGGCGATAATCGAGTAGATAGCAATACAAGCCCCGTAAAAGATCATGTAGCAAATATATTTTGCTATAACATAGCTTTTTCGGGGAAATGGTGCTGCACAAAGCAGAGCCATAGCTTTTGGACTTTTTTCTTCTTCCGTCGCAACCGCCTGCATGAAAATCACCTCTATTAAGATTACCATATAGAGAAAAACGAACATCCCAATTCCTTGTATTTGCGTTGTATTTCTCATCAGGATTATCACAAGCAGCGGAACGAGGATACTGATTCCTAAAAAAGCTGCAACAGACTTCTTCACAAGCAAAAAATCCTTTTTTACAAGGTTAGCGATCATTATTGTCACCTCCGATATACGCGAGCATAATATCTTCGATAGTTGCCTTTTCGAGCAAAACATCCGGCAATTCTTTTTTCACTTCCGCGACCTGATTTGTGAGTCCAGTAAAGCCATAGGATGAAACCTTTAGGCTTTTTATGAGGTTTTTGTTTTGATCGTTGAGCAACGCAGCACTACCTTTGACAATGCGGAACATGTCGAGGAGTTCATCTTTGCTTTGCTGAAAAATAATTTTCCCTCCGTCAATGAGAATGAGTACATCCGCAATTTTATCCAGATCGGAAGTAATGTGCGTCGAGAAGAAAACGCCTTTGCCGCCGTTTTTCATGTATTCCTTGATAATCTCTAAAAACTGACTTCGCACAAGAGGATCAAGACCACTCGTAGGCTCGTCCATAATAAGAAGCTCGGCCTGATGGGAGAGCGCCAAAACAAGAGCATACTTCATTCTCATGCCGCTTGAAAGTGTGGAAATCTTTTGTTTTGGATCAAGCTCAAACTTTTCCATATATGACCGATAATCGGCATCGCTCCATTTGGAATAGGCCGGTGCAATAATGCTTTTCATGTCTCTCATGGACAGGTCATTATAGAAATAGCTCCCGTCCATGACAATGCCGATCCGATCCTTGATCTCTTGTTCGTGTTCTTCCGCATCTAATCCGAAGATTTTTATTGTTCCCGCGTCTTTGTGTGCGAGGTTGAGAATAGAGCGTATCGTTGTGGTTTTACCTGCGCCATTGGCTCCGATAAAGCCGGTAACACATCCTTCCGGCAGTGAAAAAGAAACGTTGTCAAGTGAAAACGCTGGATACCTTTTCACAAGACCATTCACTTCAAGAATGTTATCCATGGTTAATCCTCCTGATATAGAATATCCAACATTGCATATAGATCGTCCTTTGCAATGTCAAACAGTTTTGCATTATGAACAGCCTTTTGCAAATCCTGTTCTATGATGCGTCGCTTGGAATCCCGGAGCAATTCCAGATTGCCCATAGATACGAAAGTCCCTCTGCCCGCCTGACTGACAGCAAAGCCCTCTTTCTCCAATTCCTCATAGACACGGCGGATCGTCAAGACGCTTACTTGAACATCGTTTGCAAAATTACGAATGGACGGTAAAAGCTCACCATCCTCTAACTCGCCCTTTAAGATAGCGCCCTTGATTTGTTCCTTGATCTGCACATACAAAGGAACATCAGACGAATTGGAAACTATCACATTCATTTTCTACCGCCTCCCTACTGTATATATCTAACAAGCACAGTATACACTAACATCACAAGCTTGTCAATACTCAGAAGATTATGCTTGATTTATCACGGAATAGCGAGGCTTTCTGCCTATTGTTTTGTTGATTGCTTCTTTATCATACACAAGCATTCGCGCCGGGGTTATCGTTACCGTAACCTTCCAGCAGGTTGATCGCACCCCAGATACCAAGACCGGCACCCAGTGCCACGACGAGAGTCTGCAGTACACCGACTGCGCTGTTGAAAAATGCCATATGAAGGCCTGTATATTCAATGTTAATGTCATAACCGTCATAGGTAATGCGGTCTATGATCGCTTCAGCCTCTGTGTTTTCTCCACCGAGTGCCTGATACCACCCCTCTTTGAGGATCTGCGAGCAGAAGATGGTCGATGATTTCCTGCGGCGGCGGTGTACCAGTTCCTTTATCGCATGAAGATCATTTTTGGTCAGCTCAATGTCAAGCCATTCATCAATGATGAAGAGTTTTGGCCTGGCATAGGCCTACAGGACTTTGTCATAGCGCTTTTCGTCCCAGGCGACCGTACACTCCAGAAGGAAGTCTGCCATACGAACGTATTTCACTGTTATATACTGCTTTAAGGCTTCCATCGCAAGGGCACAGGCAAGATATCCTCTGTATTCAGACAGAGGTTTCCAGTATACAGGCAAACCTTTCTGCACACGTTTAAAGAAACATCATATGAAGCAGAGTATGTCCAGAGTTGGGACTGTCGCATTAGACGGTGTCACCACTACATATGGCAGACATTTGCAAATAACATCTGCCATATATAGTGGTTGCGCGCCTTAATGCGACAGCCCTCATTTCCTCAGTGCTGCGCTTATATTATTGTATGTTGTCCAAAGTAAACACTGCAATGCTGTAGCCGGGCAATGTCAGCACACCTTGCTCATACGTGATATCCTCCTCACCGGTATTCAGCACAGCTGCCAGTGTAAGGCCGCGATCTATACCGGCGCTGTCAACTCCGTCAGCTGCCGAGACGACCCCCGTCATCTCCTTCACCGCCGAATCCGCGCGAAGGTTCATCACGATAAGCAGATCGCCGTTTTCCGGATCTCTCCTTATGAACGCCGCCACATTGTCATCGCTGAGAGAATCCACTCCCTCAGTCGTACCCCTTGCGATTGAAGGGAATGCGTTCCTCACGCGGATGACCTCCCGGAACCAAGTCAGAAGCGACAGATTGTCCTTCATCTGCTCCGCGGCTGAAGGGAACTTCATAGGAAATTCATCCATATCCGGCGGTCCCGCGCACATGTCCGGGTCATCCGGATCATCGCTCCAGTACATCGGCGCACGCTTGTTTTCATCTTTGCCGGCCCCCTTCATGCCGATCT
>JBGUWZ010000074.1:0-6287 GCA_045221675.1 Lachnospiraceae bacterium
GGGAGAACGTCTGCCTTGCAAGCAGAAGAGGCGGGTTCGAAGCCCGCAGTGCTCCATTTCAAATATATCCCCGTAGGATAAAAGGACAGACTGGGTGGCTACGAACCACCTGATGCGCGTTCAAGTCGCGCCGGGGATGCTGCGGCAGGGACTGACCGAAAAGGTCAATCCCGGCTGCTTTTGGGAACATGGCTTAGCTGGTAGGGCGCCCGGCTGTTAACCGGATGGTCGCAGGTTCGAATCCTGCTGTTCCCGCTTCAGACATGATCACATGGTATATCGGCTTGCTTAATCGGAAAAATAGCGTATAATAAGGTTAGAAACATCTAACTTCAAGTATTATGCGTTATTTTCGGGGGAAATTGTGAATGACAAAAGCGCAGGAAATAATGAAGAAAAAGCAGTTCATCAATGACCTCTGGGGACGCTCTGCTCCCTGGGGAGCGCTCTTCCCGGTTTCCTGGTGGAAATATTGACATTCTCATGTGTAAGCGTGTAATATAGTATTGAAAACTACGTGTAAGAGTTTTAGATACTGTATGGAACAACGGATTCAGTACTCAGATTCGGATGAGAAGGGAGCTGGCTATGCAAACAAAAATTACGATTCCAAATTATACGCTGGCTGAGGAACTGATCAGTGCGATCTCGCACGGAATCGGCACGGGACTTGCCATAGCGGCATGTGTGCTTTGCATTGTAAAAGGCGCGCGTGATCACGTAGGCGCAGCGGGGATAGTGAGCGCCGCGATCTTTGGAGCGACCATGATCTTCCTTTACTGCATGTCCACGCTGTATCACTCCATAACAGCCAAGGGGGCGAAGCGCGTGTTTCGAGTGATCGATCATTGCAGTGTGTTCCTGCTGATCGCGGGGACGTATACGCCGTTTACTCTTGTGAGCCTTCGTGGATCGAGAGGCTGGACGATTTTCGGGATCATCTGGGGGCTTACGGTTCTGGGAATCATTTTCAACGCCATCAACGTCGACAAGTATGAAAAAGTCTCTGCCATCATCAATGTGCTCATGGGATGGCTAGTGGTAATATCATTCAGAAGCCTGGCCGCTGCAGTCAGTCCGCGTGGGGTCCTTTTATTGCTCATCGGAGGTCTGGTGTATACGGTGGGGGCTGTTTTTTACGGGCTCGGCAAAAGGATCCGCTATATGCATTCTATTTGGCACTTTTTTGTACTTGGAGGGACGATCTGTCACTTTTTCGCGGTATATCTTGAGGTCTTGTGAGGGGAGAGGAGCGCGTTAGCAAACGAAAACATCCGTCAACACTCGTCAGCTTCTCGGAGATTGAATCTCCGAGCTTGCTGTTCCGCCGCGGGAGGTCTTCCCTGCTTCGCAAACGGAAAAGCAACCTTATCCGGATACAGCAGGCGCGCCATCCATCCCGCAGGATGAGATGGTGGAGGCCCGCCAGTTAGGGGACGGTTATCCTGGTGAGCTGATTACCAGGGGGCATATTCCTACAGTTACTCTATCTGCAGGGCCTTTACCGCAAGGCCCTTCTGCAGCACTACTATCGCGGCGTTATGATTGCGGCTGTGGCGCCTGCCGCACACGGGGCACGTCCATTCCTCTACGCCGAGAGGGATCTTCTCCTCTCCCTTCATCACATGGCCGCACCCGCTACAGGTCTGCGTCGTGTACTGTGCAGGCACCTTCATGTACTCCTTCCCATAAAGCGCCGCCTTCTGTCCGAGGAGTTCCATGAACCTCCCCCAGGACACGTCCGCAATGCCGTACGCCAGCTTATGGTTCCGAAGCATGTTCTTTACCTTCAGGTCCTCGGAAACGACCAGGTCTTGGCTTTCGACCAGGCGTTTCGACTGTACCTGCAGGTAATCTTCCCTGCATCGGGATACCTTCCGCTGGAGCTTCGCCGTGCGGAGCCGCTGCTTCTGATAATTAGATGATTCATTTAACGGCCTGCCATCTTTTATGGCAGCTTCCTTCATGCGGCAGAGCTTCCGCTGCGCCTTTGCGAGCTTCTCCTTCATGCCGCGGCCATACTTCGGGTTATCGATGACGTTCCCGTCGCTGTCCGTGTAAAGGTCCGTGAGGTTCATGTCGATCCCGACGCAGGATTCCGTCTTTGGGAGCGGGTCCGTAAACGGGATGTCGGACGAGATCTGCAGGGTCGCATGATAGTCCCCGCAGTTATCCCTGCGGATCGTGATCGTGCCGATGCGGGTGTCCTCCTTATGCGAGGTGAGCATATGCAGCACTTTTCCCGAACAGCGGAAACGTATGGCCCCCAGCATCGGCAGCGAGATGAGATGAGGCACCTGCTCGCCCGGGCTCCTGCGCACAAAGTGAACGTTCCCCTCCTCCCAGCCCTCAGCGTCCTTTCTGTAATGGGCGTTCGTCTGGTAGGACTGCTCATAGGATTTCCTATGGAAGCCGGGGATCCCCGTTCCGGGGACCTCGCGGAAACGCTTCCACGCAGCCATGTGGTTCCGGACGGCGTTGTCCACCGCGCAGGAGTCGACATCCTCTTCGTCCAGAAACGGGATAGTATTGAAAAGCTCCCTTTTGGAGGAACGTACCTGTTCGAGATACGCGACCCGCCCGGCATACGCGGGACACAGGCCGGCGGCCTTTTTCATGCCGTGCAGTTCCCTGTCGTTCGCGGTCAGGCGGTTGTAGACGAAGCGGGACGCCCCATCGTTCACCGCTATCATATGTCTCTGCTGCGAGGAAGGATAGATCCTCAGCTCCACAGCAAAATGGTATTCCATGTCCGCACATTTACGCATGACTGAACCTCAATAGGATTTGGACTGGTTCTCGATATACTTCCGGATGGCGTCTTCCGATACGGATCCTACGGTTTCCACGTAGTAGGAGTGGTTCCACAGCTGCCCCTTCCACAGTTCCTGCCTCAGCTCCGGATATGCCTCGAAGAGCTTCCTGCCGGTGATGCCCTTCAGGTATTTCACGATATCCGTGATGGAGAGCTTCGGCGGCGCCGAAACGAAGCAGTGGATGTGGTCCATTTCGCCGGCCTCAAAGAGGTGGACGGTAAAGCCCTTATCCCGTGCGATCTCCTGTGCGAGGTCTTTCAGAAACTGCTCAATCTGAGGGGTGATGATCTTCCTCCGGTACTTCACGCACCATACCACATGGTAATTAATATTACAAACACAAGTCCTGTATTTAATGATATTTGTTTTCATACATATAGTATAGCACAGGGAACACATGTTTGCAAACGTCTGTTCTCATATAATAGGAATAATAGAGATAATATGAAGACTACAAACAAAAATGAACAATAAGAATAAAAAAGGGCAATTCCTCTCGGCAATTGAATTGCCGAGGATCCTTGCCAGAATATCCTGAACAAAATGGCGATGGTCCTGTCGGAAGAGAAGTAGCCGGCTTTCGCGATGTTGATGACCATCTTGTTTGCCCAGCTCATTCTGTCTTCATAGGCGTTTAGGACGCTGTCTTTGACGGCGCAGTAGCTGTCAAAATCGGGCAGTGTCATATAGTAATCGTCGATGAGATGGACAGACAGTTGACGCTGAAACGGAGCAATTTCCTTTGGAGAAAGGCTACAAAGCGGCTTGATTCCATTCTGGATCAATACAAAGACCTCCCCAAAGGCGTACATGCGCATACGGACAGCCGTATTTTCCCGTCGGCAGCGATCTATCTGACGGCGAAAGAGTATATTCCCGCTGAAAAAGCTTACTGCATCATCGAGAACGCAGCCATTAAGAACACAACAGAACTGGAACATAAATTAGCGAGAATGATGAAAAATCCAGGAATGGCAGGCCTGTTTGTGCGGATGTGGGACCCGGTCAGCAGGAGGATGTTCGGGGAGAGCTGCGGGTTTAAAATCGTGTTTTATCCGAAAGAAAAGAATGCGTACAGGATGGATATCATCGAATGCCCGTATAACCGGTATTTTACTGAACTAGGTTGTACGGAACTCACGAAGATATTCTGTGAGAATGATGACCGGATGTATGGAAACCTTCCGGGGCTGATGTTTATCCGAACCGGCACGCTCGGCAAGGGCGCTCAGAAATGCGATTTTTACCTGAAAAAGTGCTGAAATTCTGGATTATATCATTTTAACGTCGTTAAATTGCTATTTAGCGGCGTAATAGAGAATCTCAGATACTACTCTTCTCATGCGGATTTTTCAACGAATTGAAAAGTTATAGGACGAGCATAGAAGCCCGTCCTGTTGAATAGTTTGCTAAGGAAACGCTGAATAAATAACTGTATTTCGCGTCCACTCTGTTTTTAATTGCTTTTGAAAGCAGATGTTATTCAGTTGATCGCATCAGAGATGGATTATCTCTGAGAAATGGCTCTGTATCCGCTCTCTGTGGAGATCTTTTTCCGGGTTTTCCGGAAAAAAGGCGCACTACACCCCACAGAAGGCTTCTGTTCGTCCAGCCCGTGCGCACATTAAAAGATTGGCGCTTGCGAACAGGATGTTGAAGCGGTGAAGATTCTTGGCAATTCCGCGGTAAACCACCTTGGAGTATCCGAATTGCCGCTTCACTATCAGGAATGGATGCTCCACCTTGCAGCGGACAGATGATTTGCGGTTTTCCATCTGTTTGTCCCAGTTGATCCCTCTATAACTGTCTGGTGTTTTCAGGCTGCTGGGACGGACATTTGTGCGGTATTCCACTTCGGAAAGGTGCTCGTCGTTCTTTATTTCAGGGCGCTTCTCCATTCCGCTGTAACCGGAATCCCCATACATGACGTGGTCATCTTTTCGGATCAGCTTATGGGCTTCCTCTATGTCATGTACATTCGCTGAAGTTGCAGTGATCGTATGGACATATCCGCTCCCGGCATCCACATCGGAATGGATTTTCATTCCGTGGTACCACAGGTTTCCCTTTTTGGTCTGGTGCATTTCAGGGTCACGCTTGCCGCTTTGATTCTTGGTGGAACTCGGTGCGCTGATGATTGTTGCATCCACGATCGTTCCGCCGCGCATGACCAGACCGGCTTTCTCCAGACGTGCATTGACGTCAGCAAAGATCTGCTCGCCGATGTGATGCTCTTCCAGGAGATGTCGGAATTTCAGGAGAATGGTTGCACCCGGAACCTGCTCCTTGTAGAAGTCGATGTGCATGAAGGATCTCATGGCATAGCTGTCATAGATCGTATCCTCGATGGCGGCATCGGACAGGTTAAACCAGTTCTGCATCAGGTACATACGGAGCATGGTCTCGATCCCTCTTGTAGGACGGCCACGTTTGCCTGAGGGATAATACGGTTTGATAAGATTGATCCACTCATTCCAGGGAATTATCTTATCCATCATATTGAGAAACTCCTCGCGGCGGGTTTTCTTTTTCCGCCTTGAGTATTCAACATCAGTGAAAGTCTGCTGTTGCATAGGGTGCACCACCTTTCTCGATATCTCTATATCTATTGTATCGTAATGGTGCGTTACTTTCATGGGAATGCTATTAAATCAGCGTTTCCCTAAATACCTCATTCAAAATTCTGAAAGATCATAATGAAAACTCGAAGATCACCGCGCCGTATGCCGGAAGGTCGAATTCGATGTACTGATCTCTTCTGTCGCACTCACCTTTTTGAGCCTTAATCACTTCGGGCACACTTGTCTCGCCGGCACCGCCGAATACCAGTTCCGTGCTGTTGAGCAGAAGCTTGTACTGCTTGCGGACCGGAACACCGACTCTGTAGCCTTCCCTCTTCATAGGCGTCATGTTCAGGACGAACAGAAGGGCTTTCTTCTGGGAAGGGCACTTGCGGAAGAAGGAATAGATGCTTCTGTCCGCGTCATCTGCGTTGATCCACTCAAAACCGGACCAGTCGTCGTCGATCTCATACAGGCACTTGTGGCTTCTGTAGATCTCCAGAAGTCTCTGCATATAGTACTTCATGCCGATATTGAGATAGTTGTCGTCCTTGCCCTCTTCAAGTCTCCACCACTCGAGCTCCGTCGCCTCGTTCCACTCATGCTCCTGGCCGAATTCCTGACCCATGAACAGCAGTTTTTTGCCCTCGTGGCCGAACATGAAAGTATAGCCCACACGGAGGTTGGCGTACTTATCCACCTTGTAGCCGGGCATCTTGTTGACCATGGAGCACTTCAGATGTACAACCTCGTCGTGGGACAGAGGCAGAATATATTTCTCAGCGCTGTTGTAGCTCATCGCGAAGGTAAGTCCGTTGTGGTCGCCCTTTCTCATGATCGGATCCAGCTTCATGTATTCGCAGAAGTCGTGCATCCAGCCCATGTTCCACTTGAAGGAGAAGCCAAGGCC
>JBGUWZ010000075.1:0-15090 GCA_045221675.1 Lachnospiraceae bacterium
AGGGAGATGCGTTGACGAATGCATCCCTCTGGATTTTATCATTTCTGCCATATCTGTACCAGTATGCTGGTTTTCTACCGTTTACGATTTCTCCGGTTTTTTGCTGCCTTTCGTCATTGAGCGCATGTCCAGCAATTCTTAAAAGGCAACAATTTCTTGATTGCTCAGGTTTTTTGCTGCCTTTGGTTCAGGACTCACATCCCATGTTTCTGGGAAGTAAACATTGACAGCTCGGAGCGCAAAATGTATCCTTGTGGCAAGCAGCGATGATACCACTCCCAAGCATCATCGGCAGCACAACAAAGCATATTAAATCAAAAAAGGATAATAAAATAACTAAATGAAAAAAACAATCGCCCTCCTGACAGCCACATGCCTTCTTCTTGTCGGTTGCCAACTCAATTCACAAAAAAGCGAGCCCGGCGCGGCAGCTGAATCCATAGCTCAAACCACGGACAGTTCCGGAAACGGAGCAGGTGCTGCAGAGTCCGGTCAGGATGCCACCCTCGGCTACGACTGGACACAAAATGATGACAAGTCTGCCGATTCCACAGAAAGCCAGATACCTGTCCCGGAGATGGACGATACGGCTGATCAAGCCCTGTTCACCTTCTCCCAGATGAGCCTCATAAACAATGAACTGGCTGAGACTGTACCGGACGACAATTATCGAACAACATATGAAGTCTTCGTATATTCCTTCGCGGACAGCAACGGGGACGGCATCGGCGATCTGAACGGTCTCTATGACAACCTGGGCTACATAAATGACGGCCAGCCATCCTCAGGTATGGATCTCTCCGCCGGCGAAATCTGGCTCATGCCGATCTTCCCATCTCCGACATACCACAAGTACGACACGACGAACTACATGGATATAGATCCCGCCTACGGCACGCTGGAAGACTTTGACAAGCTGCTAAAAGAGTGCCACGCAAGAGGAATAAATGTGATCCTGGACCTCGCGCTCAACCACACGTCAACGGAGCACCCGTGGTTCCTGGCAGCCAAAGAATATCTTGAAAAACTGCCCGCAGGGAAAGATCCGGTCAAGGATGAGTGCCCCTATGTTTGGTACTACACCTTTTCGCGGGAGCAGTATCCCGGTTTCGTTCCAATGGATGACACATGGTACTACGAGGCAAGATTCTGGGAGGGCATGCCCGACCTCAATCTCAGCACCCCCGAGGTGAGAAATGAGCTCAGCGCCATCATGAAATTCTGGTTGGATCGCGGCGTCGACGGCTTCCGCCTTGACGCTGTCACTTCCTATTACACGGACAACCGCGACGGCAACATGGAGTTCATGAAATGGGTCGCTGACACGGTCCATGGAATAAATCCGAAAGCGTATCTTGTGGCTGAGGCATGGACGGATCAGTCCTCCTACGCAAGCTATTACAGTACCGGCGTGAATTCTTTCTTTGACTTCGCCTACTCCGGCGCCGACGGCATCATCGCTCAGACGGTCAAGGGCAATATGTCTGCAAAGTCATTTGCAGAATCATTGGCAAATGAAGAAAACCTCTACTCGTCAGTCAACGAGCATTTCATCAATGCTCCGTTCTATACGAACCATGATATGCCCCGCAGTGCCGGGTATTATGCCGATGACGACGGAAGCCGCACAAAACTTGCCGGTGGGCTGAACCTTCTCATGACCGGCAACGCGTTTGTCTACTACGGCGAGGAGCTCGGCATGATGGGCTCGGGCAAGGATCCAAATTATCGGGCTCCGATGTACTGGATCTCCGAGGAGGAGTGTACCGCAGCAGACGCCGGTGCTGAGAACGGCACCGGAGCCAAGACCAAAGCTGACTCGAATGCCGCCGAAGCCAAGACTGAAGCTGACTCGAACGCCGCCGAAGCCAAGACTGAAGCTGACTCGAACGCCGCCGAAACCAAGGCTGAAGCTGACTCGAATGCCCCCGAAGCCAAGACCGATGCTGATTCAAAAGCCGCCGGCTCAGAGACCAGAGCTGAAGCAAAAATGATTGAGCAGGAAATGAGCGACATGATGTGCGACGGTCCTGCTGAGATGGACAATTTCGCGATGAAGTTCGGCTCAGCCTACTCACAGATCAGTGACGAGTACTCCATTTTTAACTATTACAGGAACGCAATCCGGATCCGCAATTCCTTCCCGGTCATCGCTCGAGGCAGGACGGCGGTGGACTATGACAGGACGAACGATTCCGTTGCCGCCTTCACAAGAAGAGATCCCGAAGGCAAATATGAGCCCGTTGAAATCTTCATCAATTCGACCAGTGAACCGGCATCGGTAGACATCTCCGTTTCGGACTTCAAAGAGCTCAGGGCTGTTCTCACAGTCTCATCGGACGAGGTCATGCTTGATGGCGTAACGCTTACGCTGCCAGCTTTCGGCATCTGCGTTCTGGGAGAATCCAAGTAGGCGTGATTCCTGAATCCTGCTGGCGTACTTGCCCACTCACTTGCCCACTCGCCAGCGTGACGGTAGAAAGATGTTTCCTTTCGCATTAATCTCACGACTGAAGGCAGAATTCTGCGTAATAAATAAGCAAAGTGGCTGGCGCTTATGAAGTATTGCACCAAAGCATCACTTCATAAAGCGCCAGCCACTTTTGTGTCTATTCATTTTTGCAGCCGGTCTTCTGCAACTAACCTTTTGTATTCAGCCTTCTGCATTCAACTTTCTACAGCCAGCCTTCTGCAGCCAACCTTTTGTATTCAGCCTTCTGCACTCAACTTTCTACATCCAGCCTTCTGCAGCCAGCTACTTTCATACACCCTATGATCTGCTTGTCAGAAATATGTCACAAGCCCATACAGGACCACAAACCCGATAATACACGGCAGAATGTACTTGAAGTAGAACCTGAGACCGGCAGGCACCTTAAGCCCGGTGCCGGTATTGACTTCCTTCATATAATTTTCAAATCCCCAGCCATACTTCCATGTACAGAAAAGGGTGACGATCATGGAGCCGATCGGCAGCACAAGGTTGCTGACAAAGAAATCCTCGAGGTCCATGATGCAGTTGCCTTCGCGCAGCGGCTGAATAAAGCTCCAGACATTGAAACCCAGCGCGCACGGTATCGAGCCGACAGCGATGAGAATGCCGTTTATGAGGGCTGACTTTCTCCTGTCGGTTCCGTAAAGGTCATACGTGATGCCCATAATGTTCTCAAAAACGCCGATCATCGTGGACAGGGCCGCGAAGAACAGGAAGACGAAGAAGAACGTGCCGAAAAGTCGTCCGCCCGGCATGGACAGGAACACTGTCGGCAGGGTCAGGAAAATGAGACTCGGCCCCGCATCCGGAGATATCCCATAGGAGAAGCAGGCCGGGAAGATGATGAGTCCGGACACGATCGCTACAAATGTATCCAGCGCCGTCACCAAAATCGCCTCGCCCAGAAGACTCCTGTCTTTTTCGATATAGCTTCCGAAGATTTCCATGCCGCCCATACCGATACTCAGAGTGAAGAAGCTCTGATTGAGGGCTGCGATAATGACATTGCCGAGACCTGCCTGCGAAAGATTCTTGACATTTGGCAGAAGGTAGAAGGCAAGACCTTCCTTCCCTCCTGGAAGCAGAGCGCTGCGAATGCCGAGGAAAATCATAATGATGATCAGGGCAAGCATCATGAACTTTGTGATGCGCTCAACGCCGTTCTGAAGGCCGATGCCGCATATAATAGATGTCAGAGCCATGACGATCAGCATGTTGCGGAGGAGGATCATGGGGGAGGACATCATTTGCCCAAAAGTTTCCTGAATAAGATCAGTCGTCGCGCCCTCAAAGTGACCTATCAGCATAAGCGTGAAATAGTGCAAGATCCAGCCCGAGACAACCGAGTAGAACATGAGGAGCACATAGTTTCCGGCGACGGCAAAATAGCCCATGATGTGCCACTTGGTACCTTGCGGCTCGAGCTCTCTGAAGGCCGGAAGGATACTCTTCCTGCTGAAGCGGCCGATGGAATATTCCATTGTGAGAACGGGGATGCCGAGAAGCACGAGGCAGGCAAGGTAGATGAGGACGAAGAGTCCGCCGCCGTTCTGGCCTGTGATGTAGGGGAAACGCCAGACGTTTCCGATGCCAATGGCGCACCCTGCCGAGAGCAGGATGAAGCCGAGTCTGGAACCTAAATTTTCTCTTGTTTTCATATTTGCCTCTGTTTAGTGATTTAATGTACTGATGCATTATAGCACAAAAAATTTCAGTGTCAAAACTTCCCGCCCATAGGATACGAATTATTCATCCTTGAGCGGGATTTGTTCTTCCACTGAAATCTTAGCATAGCGATGCAAGTAGGGACGTGAAGCTTCAAGTACTGAGCGAAAGCGTGATGCAGGGCTGGAGTATCCTAGTTCATCCCCAGCGCTTCCCTGATTGCCGTATCATCTGCCGGGTCACAGAGGCTCAGGGCCTCGGATCCTTCGAAATACGGGCTTAAAACTGCGCGATACTGGTGATTGTAATAATAGCCAAAATCGTCCTCAATGTCAGTGTAATACGTTGGCCAGGCTGTCCTCAGCTCTTCGGTGAACAAATTAGCGCTATCACTGTTTATTGTGTCGCTCATAGCAGTTCCGTTCTTTGAGATAAGCCAGATGCACTGATAGCCACGCGCACACTCTTCAAGCACTATGCCGTTGCCTTCCGGGTAAGAAGCCGGGAAAGGCAATCCGTGAGCAAAACCCCACATGACTCCGCACTCTGCCACTGCTCCGTCGGCATATGTGTAAACCGCAAGGCCTCTGTTCGTACCCTCCTCATAGGTAAGAAGAAGTTCCGGAACGCCGTCCTTATCAATATCATAGATATAATACCCGCGGCCGACATCACCCTGGGCAGACGGTGCTTTCGCGACATAGGCATCGTGGATGGCCTGGGCGATATTTGCATCAAGACCGGTGGAGGTAGTTTGCGCAGCAGGAGCGCCTACAGTCTCTTCTTCGGCGTTTGCTCCTGCGGCGGGCTCATTCACAACGGTGTTATCGCTCGGGGAAGTAGCATTGTCCGCGGTTTCGTTCACAGTCCCATTTGAGGCGGCTGTATTGTCCGCGGTGGCTTCGTTTCCAGCTTCATTGGTCGCTGCCGCAGTCTCTCCTGAAGCAGCGGCATTACCCGCGCCCGCAGTATCGCCCGACGCAGTCGCTTCTTTTATGTCTGCCGAAGTAGTTTCACTCGCAGTCTCTTTCTGTGCGACCACCGCGACATTAGAATTGTCTGGTTTGTTATTGAGAACAATGTAGCCTGCCACACCTGCGGCGAGGCCTGCAGTTACGGCAAGTACTGTTGCCAGGATGGTGATTTTTTTCATAGCGTGTACCTGTGAATGTTCAGATGAAGTCTTTTTTTTGTGCACCAAACATATCTTATACTATTATTTTTATTAATTCCATGATTATTTTTCTGATGCTAACCGCTCAAAATCAAAGGCAACTGCCACACAATGAAATCAAGAAAGTAGTTGCCTCCCGCAAGCCACGGCTTCTAGCCGTGAGGCCAAAAGGCAACCAAACACCAACGAAATCAGGAATATAGTTGCCTCCCACGATCCACGGCTGAAAGCCCATAGACCAAAAGGCAACCAAACACCAATGAAATCAGGAATATAGTTGCCTCCTACGATCCACGGCTGAAAGCCATGAGACCAAAAGGCAACCAAACACCAATGAAATCAGGAATATAGTTGCCTCCCACGATCCATGGATTCTAGCCATGAGACCAAAAGGCAACCATACACCAATGAAATCAGGAATTCAGTTGCTTCCCACGATCCACGGCTTCTAGCCGTGAGGCCAAAAGGCAACCATACTCCATTAAAATCAAGAAACTAGTTGCCTTCTATGAAATAAGCCGATCCTGTCATAGAATCGAGCGAAAGCTATATTCCCATTTCATTAGAAATGTGCAATAATAAACCAATCTGCAATGCGGTTATTGCATGACTTAAAGGAGGTCATATGAACACTCTCACTAAACTTCGTTACTCGCTACTGGCCGAAAGTCTCACTCTGAATGATACCGCACGCAAAACACACAAGGGCAGCTTCATAGAGCTGGAAGACGGCTACACTCGCTACGAGCTCGAAGGAGACAGCGATCAATGCTTCGTCCTCGTCCACGGCTTCTCTTCCCCATATTTCATCTACGACAACCTCTACGAGAGCCTTCTCGCCCGCGGTTATCAGGTCCTCCGCTATGATCTCATTGGGCGCGGTCTCTCTGACCGGCCGAAGGCGGTGTACGATGCTGACTTCTTCGTGAAGCAGCTTGACGAGCTGACAGATGCGCTGCTGCCGGGCAAGACCTTCACTATAATCGGGACCTCCATGGGCGGCATCATCGGCACAAGGTTCGTGCAAATGCACCCCGCCAAAGTCTCCCGTCTCATCCTCCTTGCCCCGGCTGTTATGGACACATTCAAGGCTCCCGGTGCCATGAAGCTCAGCGACTTGCCGATCATCGGCGACAGGCTCTTCCGCCTCATTGCCCCGTATGTCATCATATCAAAATCCGCCGATGAGCTCGGTATGGCAACCGAAAAAGAAAAAGACAGATACATCCGAAGATTTGCGGACTTTGCAAGATACAAGGGCTACTTCCGAGCCCTCGCAAGCTCCCTTGCCCACTGTATCCTTGATTACGACACAGCCATGGAGGCCTACCGGGCAGCCGCAGCCTCCGGGAAACCCATGATGGTCATCTGGGGAACCGAAGACCACACCATGCCCTACTATCAGATTGACCGCATGAAAGAGGTCGGCCCTGACGCATGCTATGTCACCTACAGGGATGCGCTGCATATGTTCGTGTACGACGAAGCGGAGCGCACAGCCTGGGATATAGTCGAGTGGATGAATGATATCCCCAAAGATAAAAGATTCATCGATTGATGGCGACGACCACCCGGGAAGTCAACAATCACCGCATGGAACCGTGACAACTGCCCACCATACCACCCGGGCATCCAACGAGCGCCGAACAGAACAAAGTCGACTGTCGCCAATCCGAAAAAAATATGCACCACTTAATAAAAACAGGCTGCCGCAGTTCTGATCATGAACTGCGGCAGCCCAATTTTTCTTGATGAATTCTAAATTACTTGCTCAGTGCTGCAAGCAGGCTGAGCAGCGAGCTTCCGTCAAGCTCCATGCCCTGTGCCGGGGCTGCCTGCTGCGGCTGTGCAGCGCCGCCGAACATGCTCATAAGGCTGCCGAGACTGCCGGCGCCGGCGGACTGCTGCTGTGTGTTGGCAGCGGAGACACCGGAAAGAAGAGCCGGCGCGATGTTGGCAAGAACAGAACTGACCTGGTCTTCAGACATGCCGCTCTGGCCTGCAAGCTGATTCATGACTGAGCCATAGTTTCCGCCAAGGATGTGGTTAAGGATCTTGTCACCGTCATCCGCATCAGCGTCAGCAAGCTGAAGCTCCATCGAGTTCGTGTTCTTGTGCTGTGTAAGAGCGCCGAGAAGAGACAGAGCGCCCTGCTGGCTCTGCGCATTCTTTGTCAGATACTTGATAAGAATCGGAATAGCCAGCGGCAGAAGTCTCATAATTGCGGACTGGGATGTGCCGGTCTTGCCGGACAGATTATTGACAGAAGACTGTGTCATCATAGATCCAAGAAGCAGTGATAATAAATTCATGTTTTCCTCCTTATGTAAACGATGGTTTAATTGAAATGCCAGGGATTCTCGTCCCAACAATTTCTTAGTTTTTTGTTACGATTAAGCTCATTAATATATTTGACTCACTAGCATAACGCCTGCTTTTTCAGGTGGCGGCTATGAATCAAAATAGACTCTGCGGGTTATATCCCCACTCAGCGCACGCCACGGCGCATTGAAGTTCAGGGCACTGAAGCTAAAGACACTGAGGTTCAATGCACTAACAAGCGCTCTGCCCACATTTACCTCTTACCCTTATCATAAACCTCGCCGGCCGCCTTCGGCGGATGATTCCTCTTCGAGAAGAACATCAGAAGCAGCAGGGTCAGGATGTACGGAATCATCAGGAACAGATCCGAATAGATCGACGCAAGTCCCATAGCCAGGCAGAGCTGGTAGCCGCCCGCCCTCGCGATGCCGAAGAAGATGCAGACGAAGAAGGTGGGAATGATGTTCCAGTTACCGAAGATCATAGCGGCGATGGCAAGGTAGCCGTAGCCAAGATAGATACTCGGTGAGAACTGGGACAGCAGCGAGTAGGCGAAGCAGATACCGCCGATACCGGACAGACCGCCGGAAATCATGACGGAGATGAAACGCGTCTTCGCTACATCACCGCCGGCCGCGTCGACCGCCTGAGGATTCTCACCGCAGGCACGAAGGCGCATGCCGAACTTCGTCTTATACATGAGATACCATGCATAGGCCGCGATGATGAGGATAATGATCTCGAACGGGTAGATATTTGTAAATATCGCGCCGATGACAGGGATCTTGGAAATGCCGGGAACACTGAAACGCGGGGATACGCCGAGCGTGAACTTATTCGAAGCATTTCCGAAAAGTGCTGTGTTGATCGTCGTCGTGAGGAAAGTCGTCAGCGCGACACCCAGGATATTGATGACGACACCGCTGATGACCTGATCCGCCCGGAACTTGATGCAGAGCAGCGCATGAATAATCGCGTAGATAGCACCTCCGATGAAGGAGAACAGCATCGCGACGTAGATAATCGACGAAGAGCTGAGACCGGTATTCATGCCGAGGAACACCGCGACGACCGCTCCGCAGAAAGCTCCGAAGCCCTGGAAGCCTTCGACCGCCAGGTTCGTGATACCGCTCTTCTCGGAGTAGATACCGCCGACAGCCATAATGAAAAGAGGAATTGCAAATGCCAGACCGCTGGTAATCATCGCATTAATATAACTCATTTGCTCTCAGCCTCCTTTCTCGCTTTCTCGATGGCACGCTTCTCATCAGCGATCCTGTTAAGCTTATTCTTAGACAGATATCTGAAGAATCCGCTGCATGCCGAGAAGAGAAGCAGAATGCCCGTAATAACGGAAGCAATTTCCTTGGCTACACCAAGTGTCGAGGACATATAGTTCGCACCGTTCTGGAAAATAGTAATCAGTACGGATGCAAATATTGCTCCGACCGGAGTATTATTTCCAAGCAGTGCTGTCGCGATTGCGTCATAGCCCATACCGGCAAGCGTCTTCGGAATAATTGTATTTGTATAACCGAGATAATATGTAACACCCGCAAGACCCGCAAGGCATCCGGAGAGCATCATCGACATGATAATAGACTTGCCGACATTGATACCCGCATATGTCGCGGCGTTCCTGTTGGAACCGACAGCGCGCAGGTCAAAACCGAAAACAGTCTGGTCGAAAATGAACTTGACCACGAATACCATAATGAGCGCGACCACAATGCCGAGGGGCACATTGCAGTAGTAACCGCCGATCAGGACCTTCGTCCACGTCAGTCTGGCGGCTGAGCTGCAGATCTTCGATGACCGCGTGATCGAATCGACATATCTGGAGTTGATGAAGAAGCCGGTCAGGAAACTGATAATGTAGTTGATCATGATCGTCGAAACGACTTCATGAATATTGAACCTGTACTTCAGGAAACCGACAAAGGCTCCGAGAAGTCCGCCGACCACAAGGCCGACAATGATAACAAGCGGCTTCGCGACTGCTGCCGGAAGAGCCTTATTGTAACCCACAAGGATCGTTGCCATGAAACCGGACATAAGCATCTGGCCTGCGATACCGATGTTAAAGAGTCCGCATCGGTATGCAAATATAAATGCCAGCGCCGCCAGAAGCATCGGAGCCATGATGTTGAGGAACGCGAAGAAATCCGACAGCATGCCGTTGCCTGCGCCGTAACTTGACTTGGCGGCAAATCCGTTGCCGGCCAGGAAGCTGTAGAAAGCTGTGAGCGGATTCTTGCCCAGAATCAGAAGGAAGATGCTGGAGACAATGAGCGTGAGGATGATCGTAAAGATCGGGACCGTGACGCTGTTCCATTTCTCATGTCCGAGGACTTTGGCCAGCCAGGCGAAGAAGCCCTTTTCCGATGGTACTTTTTCTTTTTTCATGCCTCAGTCACCCCCATCATATAACGGCCGACCGCCTGTGAATCGAGCGTACTTGCGTCCGCTACCTTCAGCATCTTGCCACTGTAAATAACACCGATCGTATCCGCGAGGTTCATGACCTCGTCAAGTTCGAGAGAAATCAGAAGGACTGCGGTGCCCTTGTCTCTCTCCGCGATGATTTCCCTGTGAATATTCTCAATCGCGCCCAGGTCAAGACCGCGGGTCGGCTGTACGAAAATGATGAGCGGTGAATGCTCCTCGATCTCACGGCCTACGATAGCTTTCTGCTGATTGCCGCCTGACATGGACCGAAGAGATGTGAGTCCGCCCTGACCGCAGCGGATATCATACTCATCAATCAGCCTCACCGCATAGCTCTCAAACTCACTGAACTTCAAAATACCGTTCTGGGAGAACGGAGGCTTGTAATACTTGCGGAGACCAAGATTGTCGCGAAGGTTGAAGTCAAGAAGGACGCCGTACTTCTGGCGGTCTTCGGGGATGTAGGCGATACCGTCCTCCGTCCTCTGGCGGATCTTCTCATTTGTAATATCCTTGCCGTTCAGGATGATTTTTCCCTTGCCTGCCTTCATGAGACCTGTGATCGCGTCCGCAAGCTCGACCTGACCGTTGCCGGAGACACCGGCGATGGCAAATACTTCGCCCTCCCGGACCTTAAAGGACACATCCTTGACGACCTCGACCTTGCTCTCATCGTAGACGGACAGATGCTCGACTTCGAGAACGGTCTTTCCGAACTTCGGCGGCTGCTTGTCCGTCGTGAGCTCGACCTTGCGGCCGACCATGAGATTGGCCATCTCCTGGGTCGATGTGCTCTTGACGTCCAGAATATCGATCAGCCTTCCGCGGCGAAGGATCGCGCAGCGGTCGGCGATCTTTCTGATCTCCTCGATCTTATGGGTGATGAGAATGATCGTCTTTCCGCCCTTCTTGAGCTCCTCCATGATCTTCAGGAGATACTCGATCTCCTGCGGAGTGAGGATAGCCGTCGGCTCGTCGAAGATCAGGATCTCCGCTTCGCGGTAGAGCATCTTGAGAATCTCGACGCGCTGTTTGATCGAGACGTTGACATCCGAGATCAGGTCTGTCGGGTTGACTTCCAGACCGTAATCTTTCGAAAGCTTGGCAATCTTTTCATTTGCCTCTTTCATATCCACATACGGGAAAATACCGAACTTCTTCTTCATGGGCTCGATGCCGAGAACGATATTCTCACCGATGGTGTAGTTGTCGACCAGCTTAAAGTGCTGGTGGACCATACCGATATTCTTCTCCGCAGCCTCGGAAGGTGACTTGAACACGACCTTCTCACCGCGGATATAGATTTCTCCACGGTCCGGTTCGTACATGCCGTAGAGCATGCTCATGAGCGTCGACTTGCCGGCACCGTTCTCACCAAGAAGGGCATATACCTCGCCTTTCCGCACCTGAATGGTGACATCATCATTTGCAATGATGCCCGGAAAGCTCTTGGTGATATTTCTCATTTCAACTATGTACTCGCTGTTCATGTGTAATACTCCTTAGGTATTGCGCAGTGTGAGTCAACGGCTCCTGCGCATTCGCTGCGATACTGCCTTCTTCCCCTGTGTTAATCCGAGGGCAGCCGACTGTTTTTCCAGCCCTATTCGCGAGACTTTGCGCAGGATTCCGGTCAGCTCCATCTGACACGTTCACATACGAATCCCTGCGATATAATAAAAAGCCGCAGGGGGAAATACATCCCCCGTTGGCTTTTCATCTGAGTGCGGCCATACGGCCGTTCTTATTAGTTAAGACCCGGGAAATCTGTCGGCAGATATCCGTTCCAGTTGGAAGCCGGAACAATGTCGCCTGCCTTCATAGCCTCATATACCTCGTCGAGTTTGGCAATAGCGTCCTCGGAGAGCTGCTGGCGGCCTTCTGCGTTGACATAGCCTGTAGCGCCAAGAGTGTCATCCTTGCCCTCGAAAGTGCCGTCATAAATCTTCTCAAGCTGCTCTTCAATATAGACGTCCATACCTTTGAGAACAGAGGTGAGGATGATATTGGAGCTGCCGTTCACACCGTCATCATACTGGTCGACGTCGCAGCCGATACCGTAGACGCCTGTTGTCTCCTTGATGGCTGTGAAGCAGCCGTTGCCTGAAGAACCTGCAGCCGGGAAAATGACGTCACATCCCTGAGAGATCAGAGCTTCAGCGACTGTCTTGCCTGTAGCCTCATCGGCGAAGTCACCGACGTAGTTGCCGCCTACATTTGCACCCATACCCTGAACTTCAACAGTAGCCTGGCCTGCGTATGCAGCGATCTCAACGCACTCAACGTTCGTGCCGAACTTTGCGTTCGAATAGTTGACACCGCTCATGAAGCCGAACTGATAGTTGACGTTGGACGGGAAAGCGATACCGTTGACAACAGCGACCTTGCCTGTCTGAGATGTAAGCGCAGCGGCAACACCTGCCAGGAAACCGCCCTGCTCCTCCTGGAATGTCATTGTGTAGACATTGTCAAGAGTCAGCTGATTGCCTTCGGAGTCTGTGATCGTAGAGTCAACAACAAGGAACTTCTTGTCCGGGTTGGCCTGAGCGATCTCGCCGCAGCCTGCGAAGTTGAAGCCCGGAAGTACGAATACGTCATAGTCACCTACAAGGCTCTCAACTGTGCTGATGAGCTTTGTGAGGTCGGATTCCTTGACGTCGGTTACTGTGCAGTCACTGTGATTTGCAATGAAAGCCTTGATGCCGTCATAGCAGTTCTCATTGAAAGAGCCGTCATCAACACCAGAGGATGTGATGATACAGATCTTGAGACCGCCTGCATCAGCTGTTGCAGCGCCGGAATCTGCCGCCGGTGCCGTTGATACCGGGTTGCCGCCGCCGCATGCGGCAAGGCCGAGAGCCATTGCGCCGACCAGGATCGCGGCGAAAAGTTTGCGAATTCCTTTTTTCATGTTTCTTCCTCCTTAAATTTCTGCGGCTGCCGCCGCTTGTATTTAGAATGTCATTTTATTATACCACGCCTATTTTTTTTGGTAAATAATGTGAATACATTTCTACAATAAAACATTTTTCTGTGAATTATGACGGATTTTTAATCTCATAATACGCAATTCTGCTAAGCATCTCCCGATCGACAGCGAACGGAGCCAGCGCCATCTTAGCCGGATTCCCGGAGAGCTCCTCAATCGCTCCGTCGAGGACCTCGGCAAGCTGATCTTCCGAAACCTCGATTCTTCCGCAGCACGCATGGTACACATCCTCAAAATCCTGGAGAGAGGCAAATCCCGCCGTAGACAGCAGATAATCGCGGTCCGCCTCCGGTGCCTCCGCAAGATAGCCCGCGGTAAAATAGGCCGTCGCTTTCCCGTGCGGCACATGCAGCTTCGTCGTCACCGCATACGACAGGCCGTGGGGCAGCGTCGTCGCCGTGTGGGCGATTGCCATGCCCGCCATCATCGATGCCCGCATCATATTAAGAAGGTCGCTGTCCTCCGCCTCTCTCTCGCCGCGCAGGATCGGAAGGCTTCTTGCCCACATCTTAAGGCCGGCATCCACGCACATCCTGCTGTAATCCGTAGCCTTGGAGTTGAGATAGCTCTCGTACAGGTGGGTCAGCGCATCAAAAATCGTGTTGCTGAGCACATGCTTCGGAGCAGACTTTAAGTACTTGCCGTCGATCAGAGCAAGATCCGCGAAAATCTGGTGCGGAATCGACTTCTTCACCATCTTTTCGGTGTCCGTCAGAACGGATACCGCCGTGACCTCCGAGCCTGTTCCGCAGGTCGTCGGAATGGCCACGATCGGCAGTGTACTGCTGTCCCCGTCCGGCTTGTACAGATAGGATGCATCTTTGTCTGCCTTTTTGATCATCAGCGCAATGGCCTTCGACGCGTCGAGCGGCGAGCCTCCGCCGACGCCGATCACAAAGTCAACACCCTCTGCGATACCGAAATCTCTGGCCTTCATAATAGTCTTCACCGACGGGTTCTCCTCGACCTTATTGAAAACGACGTGGTCGACGCCAACGCTGTCAAGGGCGGCCGCGATGTCGTCGTAGGAACCATTTGCAAATGCCGACCTGCGGCCAGTCACGATCAGAGCCTTCTTTCCGAACTTTGCGATATCCGCAGCATGGTTCTTAACCGCTTCGGATTCATCATAGACTTTAACGGGCATATAAAACATAGCCATAAGAATTACCTCCCGGAAATAAATTTTGCCAGTCATATCGTATCCTCGACAGACCGAAATAGCTTTCTGAACATTTCGTCAGATTGCTGTGTCCCACGCAGAAAAGCGCAGATCAGAAACATCGGAGCTCCTCATGTTCTCGATCAATTTGGTCCGTCAATATACAGATATCTTACCACGTTCAGCCCGTTTTGTGGTATCATCTAATCAATATTAAAGGCAGATGCCAAAATCATCTGCCCGGCGGACATGCCGCCGTCTTCGGAATTTCCGAAGGGACGGCAACACCAATAAAAAAAGCGGCCGCCATGCCGCAAAATATTAAGGAGGAACTCTCATGATCAGAAAACCAGAAGAATTTCGTATCGAGTACAAAGAGCATATGCGCGACGGTGACGGCACAGTCCAGCTCACCCATTTCATCACAGGTCCGGAAGAGTTATGCGGCAAAGGCCGTCTCTTCTCCAAGATCACTCTGAACCCCGGCTGCAGCATCGGCTATCACGTTCACGAAGGCGACGCTGAGCTTTTCTACATCTTAAAGGGCACGGCAGAGTATAACGATGCAGGCGAGATTCGCACCGTTACAGCGGGCGATGTCACCATCTGTCCGGCGGGCACAGGCCACGGCATTGCCAATAAGACTGATGAGGTCGTGGAGTTGGTGGCGGTGATTGTGTACGCGTGAGAGCACAACTGAGCGCATTCTGCATTATACAACACAAATAGAAAACTTTTTGGCGTTCTAAAGTAAGCGATGAATAATCATCCGTTCGTAAAGTTGGCAACGGCTATCGGGGAAGCCGCGGCATCAGGCCGGCAGCTCCCCTGGATTT
>JBGUWZ010000076.1:0-209947 GCA_045221675.1 Lachnospiraceae bacterium
GGGCATTTTGCATTTGTAGGTAAGAGTGCGGTGAAGCTTGATCTCTTTCCCTATCGTGGATTTGTCTTTTCCAAGTGTCTGCGCAATAGCTGTTTTAGTGGAACCATTTTTAATGCCGGTAAGGATGATTCTTCTTTCCTCCAGAGTCAGATGCTTAAAAGAGTTCGATACACTCATAATGATACCTGCCTTTCCGGCGGCTGTTGAACTCATAGAGTGTAAGACTAAATGCTACATCAGTGTAAGTGGAATTTGGTGAAAGACTAAAATCTACTTCACCCCCTTCAGAGTGGAAATAAACTTTTCACTTCAGCCGAATATAAACAGAATCCGGTTCTGCTAAATGTATATTGACAGAGAATTGCCACTGTGATAATATTTTAAAAAATTTAATTATTTAAACCGTTGAAGCGGAGATAACGGCAATGATGCCTCTACAGAGAGCCTGCGATGCTGAGAATCAGGCAAGAAACAAGTTGTCAAATGGACCGCTGAGGGCGCAGTCAAAAGCACATGAGCAGTGCTGAGTATTCTGCGACGTTGAAGGCAGACGTTATATGCCGGGGATATGCTTGTATCCTGCTAAGCGCGCGAGATGGCTCGTGAATCAAGGTGGCACCGCGGATAATGAATTATTCGTCCTTGACAGAAGAAGTATTCTGTCAGGGACGTTTTTTATTTCATAGAATATATCCTTTGGCAGAAAGTGTAACGGCAAATGATTTATTGACGCAGGGATCCGGTCCGGAAGATGTCGGCTGACGCTGACCCGAATCCCGCGCAAGGTCTCGTGAGCGAGACTTGAATTATCAAAGGAGGCAGGATTCATGATCAAAGAGGCAATTGTAAAAATCGTAAGCAAGGAAGACCTCACCTATGACGAGGCATATACAGTAATGAATGAAATTATGAGCGGCGAGACGACGGCCACTCAGAACGCCGCGTTCCTTGCGTCGCTCTCCACCAAGAGCGCGAGAGCCGAGACCAGCGATGAAATCGCGGGCTGCGCTGCGGCTATGAGAGCGCACGCGACCAGGGTCGAGACGGGTATGGAGCTCTTCGAGATCGTCGGAACAGGCGGCGACAATGCCCACAGCTTCAATATCTCAACAACTTCGGCTCTCGTTGCGGCGGCAGCGGGCGTGAAGGTGGCAAAGCACGGCAACCGTGCAGCCTCATCCCAGTGCGGGACCGCAGACTGTCTGGAAGCCCTTGGTGTCAATATACGGCAGAGCCCGGCGCGGTGCATTGAGCTCCTGAACGAAGTCGGTATGTGCTTCTTCTTCGCGCAGAAATATCACACTTCCATGAAATATGTGGGCGCGATCCGAAGGGAATTGGGCTTCCGCACGGTATTCAACATCCTCGGGCCGCTTACTAACCCCGGCACACCGTCCATGCAGCTTCTCGGCGTGTATGATGATTATCTTGTGGAGCCGCTTGCGCAGGTTCTTGCCAGTCTCGGTGTCAGACGCGGTATGGTCGTGTACGGTCAGGATAAGCTTGATGAGATTTCTCTCAGCGCACCGACTACGATCTGCGAGATTCGTGACGGCTGGTTCAAGACTTCGGTAGTGAGGCCGGAAGATTTCGGTTTTGAGCGCTGCGCGAAGGGGGATCTGGTCGGCGGGACTCCGGAAGAAAATGCTGAAATCACCCTGGCTATTTTGAAGGGTGAAAAAGGTCCCAAGAGAAACGCCGTTCTTTTGAACGCAGGCGCATCGCTGTACATCTGCGGCAAAGCGGACAGTATGAAGGAAGGCATTGCTCTTGCCACAGAGATCATTGATTCAGGAAAAGCTCTGAAGACTCTGAACGCTCTCATAGAAGTCAGCAACAGACCGGAGGTCGAGGAATGACGATACTTGATCAGCTTGCGGATCACGCCCGCCATCGCGTGGCCGAAGCTAAAAAGGAGGTGCCGCCGGAGGCGCTTAAGCGGCAGGCATTGGCCGCCGAAAAAGGGCAATTTGTTTTTGAAAATGCAATAAAAAAGGAGAAAACGGCATTTATTTGCGAGTGCAAGAAGGCATCTCCCTCTAAAGGGCTGATTGCGCCGGATTTTCCGTATCTGCAGATCGCAAAAGAGTATGAGGCGGCAGGCGCTGACTGCATTTCGGTGCTGACTGAGCCAAAATGGTTCCTCGGAAGGGACGAATATCTGAGAGAAATTGCTGCCGCGGTGTCTATCCCGTGCCTCCGCAAGGATTTCGTGGTGGATGAGTATATGATCTACGAGGCGAAGCTGCTCGGCGCGTCGGCGGTGCTTCTCATTTGTTCCATCCTGAGCGAGGAAGAAATCGGGAAGTACATCGGCATCTGCGATGAGCTGGGGCTGTCCGCCCTGGTGGAAGCCCACGACGAAACAGAAGTCGCCGCTGCACTGAGGGCGGGGGCGAGGATGATCGGCGTGAACAACCGCAATCTTAAGGACTTTTCCGTGAACATGGACAACTGCCGAAGGCTGAGAGACCTTATCCCCCGCGAGGTGATATTTGTCGCGGAGAGCGGCGTGAAAGATGCCTCAGATGTCACGCGTCTCCGCGAGATCGGCGCGGATGCCGTCCTGATCGGTGAAGCGCTGATGCGGGCGGAGGATAAGAAAGCCAGACTCGCAGAACTTCGAGGTGCGATATGACGAAAATAAAATTTTGCGGTTTGACCGGGGACTGTGATATAGACGCGACAAATGAATTGAGACCGGAATATGTCGGCTTCGTGTTTGCTCCGAAAAGTAAACGATATGTCACACCTGAAAGGGCGGCGGAACTTAAGCGCCGGCTTGCGGACGGAATCAAGGCGGTAGGTGTATTCGTAAATGATGATCTCAGCCATGTCGAGGAACTGCTGGAGACAGGTGTCATCGATATTGCGCAGCTTCACGGCAGCGAAGATGAGGAATACATCGGGCATTTGAGACAGCTCACCGGCAAGCCGATCATCAGAGCTTTTCGAATTAAAACGGCAGAGGATATCGCGGAGGCTGAAAAATGTACGGCGGATTATGTGCTGCTCGACTCCGGCGCGGGGACAGGCGAGGTATTTGACTGGAAGCTCATAAAAAACATGAAAAGACCGTATTTCCTTGCCGGTGGATTATCACCGGACAATGTGGAAAACGCAGTTGAACAGCTGAGTCCCTATGCGGTCGATGTGAGTTCCGGTATTGAAACAGATGGGGTGAAAGATAAAGTAAAGATGGCGGCATTTGCCGCTGCCGTAAGAGGTGAAAAGATATGACGAATCCAAATGGACGTTTTGGGATTCACGGCGGCCAGTATATTCCCGAGACGCTGATGAATGCGGTGATTGAACTGGAAGAGGCATATAACCACTATAAGGACGATCCTGATTTTCGCAGAGAGCTGACCGATCTTTTTAATGAATATGCGGGAAGGCCGTCACGTCTTTATTATGCCGAAAAGTTGACGAAGGACCTTGGCGGCGCGAAAATTTATCTAAAGCGTGAAGACCTGAATCATACAGGAGCGCACAAGATCAACAATGTGCTCGGCCAGGCTCTGCTTGCGAAGAAGATGGGCAAGACCCGCCTGATCGCGGAGACAGGAGCAGGCCAGCACGGCGTGGCGACGGCAACGGCAGCTGCGCTGATGGGCATGGAATGCGTTGTGTTCATGGGAGAGGAGGACACCATCCGCCAGGCGCTCAATGTATATCGCATGAGGCTGCTCGGCGCGGAGGTAATCCCTGTAAAGACGGGCACGGCGACGCTGAAGGATGCCGTATCCGAAGCGATGCGAGAGTGGACTTCCCGAATCAGCGACACTCACTACTGCCTCGGGTCGGTCATGGGACCGCATCCGTTCCCGACGATTGTCCGCGATTTTCAGGCGGTCATCTCCGAGGAGATCAAAGAGCAGATCCTTCAAAAGGAGGGAAGACTGCCCGACGCGGTCATTGCCTGTGTGGGCGGTGGGTCCAACGCGATCGGCAGCTTCTATCATTTTATTGAGGATAAAGATGTAAGGCTGATCGGCTGCGAAGCGGCCGGGAGAGGTACTGACACATTTGAGACGGCTGCGACCATCGCGACCGGAAGGCTGGGTATCTTCCATGGCATGAAATCCTATTTCTGCCAGGATAAGTATGGCCAGATCGCGCCTGTTTATTCAATTTCCGCAGGGCTCGATTATCCCGGTGTCGGTCCCGAGCATGCGTATCTGCACGATATCGGAAGAGCGGAGTATATCCCCGTCACTGACGACGAAGCGGTAAACGCGTTTGAATATCTGGCAAAGACGGAAGGGATCATCCCGGCAATCGAATCAGCTCACGCGGTCGCACAGGCGATGATGCTTGCGCCGACAATGGAGAAAGATAAGATCATCGTCATCACGATTTCCGGCAGAGGCGACAAGGACTGCGCAGCCATTGCCCGCTACAGAGGGGAGGATATTCATGAGTAAGATTAAATCTGCATTTGGAAACGGTAAAGCATTCATCCCTTTTATCACCTGCGGTGATCCCGATCTTGAGACAACTGCGGCGGTCGTCCGCGCCGCTGTCCAAAACGGAGCGGATCTCGTTGAGCTCGGAATCCCGTTCTCCGATCCGACCGCGGAGGGTCCTGTCATTCAGGGTGCAAATATCAGGGCGCTTAACGGCGGCGTCACGACAGATAAGATATTTGATTTTGTCAGGGAGCTGCGATACGATGTTGTGGTGCCGATGGTATTCATGACGTATGCCAACGTAGTGTTTTCCTACGGCGCGGAAAAGTTCATTTCAGCATGCCGGGATGTCGGTATTGACGGACTCATTTTGCCGGATCTTCCGTTTGAGGAAAAGGAAGAATTTCTGCCGTATTGCAGGCAGTACGGGGTTGATCTGATATCGCTCATAGCCCCCACATCGGAAAACCGCATCGCTATGATTGCCGGGGAAGCCGAAGGCTTTCTCTATATTGTTTCCAGCCTCGGGGTCACGGGTACCCGAAGCGAAATTACGACGGATCTTAGTTCCATTGTCAGTGTAGTGAGAGAGCATACCGATATTCCGTGCGCGATCGGGTTTGGTATCTCCACCCCCGAGCAGGCTAAGAAAATGGCGGATATTTCCGACGGGGCGATCGTCGGCTCAGCCATTATCAAACTGCTTCAAAAATACGGAAAAGACGCGCCCGCGCATGTAGGCAGGTATGTAAAGTCTATGAAGGATGCGATTATGTGAAGTGACGCAGCCCCATGTTACCGGATGAACTGCACCGTAACGCATGTTCCCTGCCCCGGCTCACTTTCCACGTTGATTTTTGCGTCATGTATTTCCGCAATATGTTTTACTATGGCGTGAGCCGCATATGGAAGCACGTGGATTTATCCATGTGAGCTTCACCAGAAGGTTCAATACGGCGCTTCGCTTGCCGTTCCTGTTGGTCGTCAGCGATGCCAGAAGGTTCGGGGTGACGGATCCGATGGCGGCGCCGATGACCAGATATACAGTCATATCATAGCCGATAAGTCCCTGCACTGTAAAGGTCTGGAAAATGACGACCGACGACGAGGAGCTCTGCAGCAGCGCTGTGAACAGGATGCCGAAAATGACCGCTATTGCCGGATTTTCCAGTGTCGAGAGGAAAGAAATAAACGCAGCGCTCTTTGACAGCGGGACAATTGCTGACTTGATCACGGAAATGCCGAAGAACAGCATTCCGAATCCGAGGATAATGGAGCCCGTATATTTTATCGTGTTCTTCTTGACAAAGAGGTACAGGACTGCGCCGATAAAGAGGATAAAGGGTGCGTAATCGCTCAGATTAAAGGCTGTGATCTGGGCTGTGACAGTCGTACCGATGTTAGCTCCCATGATGACGCCGATCGCCTGCGCCAGAGTCATGAGACCTGAGTTGACGAAGCTGATGACCATCATGTCTGTCGCGGAAGAACTCTGGACCAGAAGGGTCACCAGAACACCGACAGCTACAGCGACGAAACGATTCGCGGTCGCATGCTCCAGTATGGAGCGGAGCTTGTTGCCGGCCGCCAGTTTAAGGCCCTGGGACATCAGACTCATGCCGTAGAGGAATAGTCCGACACCGCCAAGTAAAGTAAAAAATTCGAAAAGAGTCATGTTATCTCCTTTTTTCAGATTGCTGAATTTTCGGTATTGTAGCATGGCCCTGTAAAAGTAAAAGGGAGCGCTTTGTAAAAAGCGTGTAAAAAGGCGCGTAAAAAAGCACTGTTTCGCTGGATTATCAGCGAACCAGTGCTTATCTGCTGCCGGTGTTTTTACGGATCAGTTATTCCACTCGATTGAAAGCACTACCTTCCCTTTCCCGGGAGGAAGCGAGATCTTGAACAATTCTCCGTTTTTTGAGACCTGACTTGTGACATCGGTCTCATCTGCCATGACACGGCGGATATTCTTTTTTGATGCCCATCCGATTTGACCGGACTCGGCAAGAACAAGTATATCACAATCATCACGTGCCGCCGTATGCTCGGCTGCCATAAAGCCGGCATACTTGTCAAGAAGTCCGAGGCAGGACATGTTCTTTCCGGCAGGAAGGAAAACATACCAGGCAAAGTCCCCGGTGCCGAGAGTGCTTTCTATCTGTGCATTTCGTTCGACCAGAGTTGCAGTACCCTTCATAAAGTCGAACATCCAGTATTCTTCTTCGGTGAGCTCCGGAATCTCATTGGCTGAGAACCGGAAGGTTTGCTCCTGTCCGGTCAGGTTGAGGACCGCTATACCGCCGCCGCGGCTCCCGTCTTCCCGGGTCCCCGTGTTATGAAGCTTCAGCACGCCTTCCTTACGCGGATCTGTGAAAACGCAGTCTTCTGTCGGCATGGCTGAACGATCCATCATAAGAAGTTTGCCGTCCGATAAGGCAAGGCACTTAAGGATCTCCGGATCTGTATTGCCGGTCTTGTCGCTGAAGTAGACGGGGCCGCCGCTGATCGCCCGAAGCAGCGCGTGTTTTTTCGCATGCACGTGCTTTGTCCAGAACATATCCCAGTCACAGCAGTATATCTCGTTATGGTACAGCGCATTATAGGCATTCTGCATGAGATGCTCCACGAAGCTGTCCTCCTGTGCAGGCAGAAAGTCGTCACTGTTGCGTGAGACAGCCGAGGACGGTCTGGCAAGTATATTTTCCATCGCCATTCCCATGCAGTTGATGATATTTCCGTCCATACGGCTCACGCCGCTCTCGAGCTGCTGGTGAATGCCGCGTGCCGCTTTTGCCAGCGGAACATTGTCCTCATAGTAGAACGGGCAGATGCTCTGGCCGTCGACTTTGACAAAATCAATTCCTTCTTTGCGAAGCTCTCTGTACCAGTCATGGTAGAAGGACGCGCCCTTATCCGGATCTGGAACGAGGCGGCCGGAAGAAGTTTCGCGCAGGGCATCTCTTTTTTCGCTCGCAAGGCAGCTCTTAGGATCGACTCCGTCCCAATAGCCGCCCAGCGCGTGCCAGACGCCGAACCAGCGGATCATTCCCTGATTTCGCAGTTCCTTTGTCAACGGACCGAAGCCGCCCGGGAATTTCACAGGATCCGGCACATAACCGGCGAGAGTCTTGTCCGTTGAGGTCATCCAGCCGTCGTCAATCAGCATCCAGCGCACAGGCACCTGCTTTTCCGCGAGCTCTGCGGCCTTTGCACGGACTCCCTCAGCTGAGATCTCCGTTCGGAAGGCATCCCAGCTGCACCAGCCGAGGTAACGGAACATCTCCGGAATTCGTCGGTTCTCCCTGAGCGGGATTTCTTTGATCTCCGACAGCTGGGCAAATGCCGCATGAACGGCCTCGGCTGCCGTCTCCCCTTCCGACCAGAGGAAGACTGGCTCCCTAAAGCTGCTTATGCCGCCGACATAGGCTGTCATTTCCATGCACACGCTCTGCTCATCATCTCCGGGGCAGAGCATGGTCTTCATGCGGTCACCCACCATCGGCACCAGGCAGACGATCCTGTCCGTAAATTTAAGCAGGGCAATTTGGGTCTTGTCCGGAATCTCCGCGCAGGAGACGGGGAAAGCCGGTCTTGTCCACCATGGGTTGAACATGTATAACGCGGTGATCTTTTCGGGGCTTTCCGTGAGGGGCAGTGTGATGCGGATCGGTCTGTCCTTTTCAAGGAGGCAGCTCTCCTCCAATGTATTGGTGTGAATGGAAAGCTCCAGCGTTTCAAGGAGAGAGCCTTCGTTTTTCTCCGTCTGTAGTTGCATACGGATATTGTCTGTTTCGATGTATCCGGTATCGACGGAAACGGCTGTCTCGATTGTCCGCCCGCGTTGGCAGCGGATTGTTAATGAGATTTTGTCGGTTAGTATTATTCTGTCTTTCATATAGAATGCCTCACTCATAGATTCAAGTCTCGCTTGCGAGACCTTCGACGGGACCTGGGTCGGCGTCAGCTGACGTTTTTCGAACCGAAACAGCGCTGTACATGGCTGCGGCTGCCGCCCCGATGGTGAAGAAGGGGACACTGCATATCGCAAAGAGAATGTTGATGACGATGATCGTCCCGCATTTGGTCATCAGCCTGCCGAAAGTGCTCTCATTGGTCATAAAATTTCCCATATCCCCTGCTTCCTTTCATATTATAGTTTTCCGCCGGATGTCGCAATGCCCTCTACGAACTGTTTCTGGAAAATCAGATACAGAATAAGCATCGGTATGACCGCCATGACCGCGCCGGCCATGAGCTGCGGATAGTTGCTGGTGAACTGTCCCTGAAGCCTGGAAAGTGCTGCTGTCAGGGTCGTGCACTGTGTCTTCGGGCAGACAATCATCGGCCACATAAGATCCTTGTAGGCGAAGAGGGCTGTGAAGATACCCAGAGATACCAGAGAGGATCTTGTCAGCGGGAGCATGATGAACAGGAACCGCTGGGTTATGCTGGCACCGTCGAGTTCCGCCGCTTCCTCAAGGGATACCGGAAGGCTCTGGTAACCCTGCTTGCACAGATAGGTTCCGAAAGCTGTGACTGCGCCGGGCAGGAGCAGCGCGAACTGTGTATTCATCATGTGGAGCTTGGATACGATCAGGTACTGCGGGATGATGAAAATCTGTCCGGGGACCATCATTTGCACAAGGATGAGCGCAAAGAATAATTTTTTAAACGGGAATTTCAATCTGCCGAACGCATATCCCGCGAGCGTCGCCGTAAGGCAGGCGCAAAGGACGCGAAGGAAGATCATTATCAGTGTGTTCTTGTAAAGGATCAGGAAGTTGTAAGAATTCCAGACCTCAATAAAGTTTTCAAAATGCCAACCGTTCCCGGGGAAAATGTAGAACGGATTGACGGATATGGACTCGCTTCGGCTCTTAAATGCGGTGAGCACCATCCACGCAAACGGTGTGATCATGACCAGAGAACCGAGTATCAGGAACAGGTGAATCGTTCCGGAAGTCAATCTTTGTTTAGCTCGCCATCCCATCGTATTACCTCCTATAACTGGTTTTTCCGGTGTTGTTAATCGTAGTGTACCCACTTGGCTTCTGATTTCTGCAGAAGGTAGGTCAGAATGCTGATGATGCAGATCAGGAACATGATGATCGCAGCGCCGTATCCTCTCTCGGATTTCACGAACGCGTATTCATAGAACAGATAGGTGATCGTCTTGACGGACGGCCATGCGCGGCTGCTCTCGTCCATGATCATGAACGGAAGGTCAAAGAGCTGCAGGGCTCCCATGATGCCTGTCTGGATGATGAAGAACAGCATCGGGCTGAGCAGCGGAATCGTGATATGCAGGAAGCAGTGTACGCCGGAAGAACCGTCGACAGATGCCGCCTCGTAGTAGTCTCTCGGGATATCCTGAAGCCCTCCGAGAAGGAGGATCATGTTATTGCCGATGGAGCTCCATACGCCGACGATGACGATGGCGATCAGAGCAATTTTCGGATCTGTCACCCAGTTGATCTTCGCGTGGAAGATGTGGTTAAGAAGACCGTAGTCCTGGTTGAACATCCACTTCCAGACCATGGCGACCGCTGCGGGAGCACATACCATGGGAAGGAAGAAGATGGTCCTGTACTGACCTCTCAGTTGCATCTTGCGGTTCAGCAGGACCGCCAGGACGAGCGAGATGGCTATCGTCAGCGGAAGGCTGAGCGCTGCGTATTTGACTGAATTCCAGAGTGTTCGGAAGACTTCCTTATCCTGGAACAGTCTGACAAAATTTTCCAGTCCGATGAAGGTGTTGCCGATGCCGAAATCGCCGGTCCGGCACAGTGACTGGTATACAGTTTCAAAAATCGGATAGTAGTTCAGTATCAGAAGGCCGATGATAGTCGGTGTTATGAACAGGAGGCCAGTAACTGCCTCTTTCCGGGCTTTGGCGGTCATCTTCTTTTTCTTCAAACCGGATCCCTCCTCTCTCTATTGTGTGCTTTTTCCGTGCGCTCCAGGTTGGACCGCCCGGAAAAAGCAGTCTGCATTGTATTTCAGTATCTTATTTCTCTGCAGCGAGAGTTGTGTTCATCTTATCCGCGATCTGGTGAAGGGTCTCCTCCATCGTCTCCGGTGCGGACCACACCTCAACAAGGGCTTTGGAGGCGTCATCCTCCCAGATTGCCGTGCTCTTGGAATACGGGCGGAAGATCAATGTTCCCTGCTCCTCGATATTGACGAATGCGGATACATCCATGTCGCCGAAGGCTTCGGCAAACGGCTCTGAGCATCCGATATAACCGGCCATCGTAACGCCGAGCTCGGACTGCTTGATCTGGGATTCTTTGTTGGTCAGGTAAGAAATCAGAGACCAGCAGGCATCAGCTTTATCTGTCTGAGAGTAGACGGACCATCCGAGACCGTTGTAGATCGAGCAGCGCTCTTCCTTCTCGCACTGGCCGTTTCCGTTGACATCCGCGAAGGGCATCATGACCCAGCCGAAGTCGTCAGCGTTATCAGCGGTATAGAAGTTGTTGACTGTCCAGGAGCCCTGGCAGATCATGCCGACCAGACCGGAGAGGAACATCGTGTCGCCGCCGGTAGATGCCATGGAGTCCGGGGACGGGCAGGCGGGAAGGATCTTCTCCGCAACAAATTTCATAGCTTCGATTGTTGCCGGTTCATCATATCCGGAAGCGGTCTTGTCTTCGGTGATGACTTCTCCGCCGTAGGAATAGATGATGTTGTACCATGTATCCTGGTTGCTGCCGGTGTTGCAGTATGTACCGTAAACGCCGTCGTCCTTGCCCTTATCGGAGATTTCCTGGGCGGTAGCTGCAAAATCTTCCCATGTCCAGTCATCTGTCGGATAGGCGATGCCGTATTTGTCAAAGATTGCCTTGTTGTAGACTACAGCGATTGTGTCATGGTCCTTCGGAAGTGCGTATACAGATCCGTCATGTGTATATAAATCGGTGATTCCTTCAAAGTAGTTGTTAAGATCAACGGAGTCGTCATTTTCAATGTAGCTGTCAAGATTCATCAGAACGCCGGAGCCCATATACTTCTCAGCATTGTTGGAGTGCATCCAGAATACGTCCGGCATCTCGCCGCCCGAAACGCCGGCTTCGAGCATTGTCCAGTAGCCGTCCCAGCCGGGAACCGTGAAGTCGACGGTGTAGCCGCTCTCGGCACCCCACTCATCGGCGATCTGCTGAAGGCCGTCCAGCTGATTGGGATCCCAGATGGCAACAGAGATTGTCTTGTCACCGCCGCTGCTGCTGCCCGCGCCGGCATCGGAACCGGATGAAGAAGAACCGCACGCTGCCATGCTGACAGCCATTGTCGAAGCCAGAAGAATTGCCATTGCTCTTTTTATCATTGTACTTTCCTCCCATGTGTGTGAAAGATCCTGATTGATGTTTCTTTTATTTCGCGCGCTTTTTATGTCTATGATTATAGTTTTCCGATAACGTTCGTTGAATGATCTCATCTTTCAATGCTATGTCAATTCACACATGTCTTTTTATCACATTTCCTGTCAAAATCTCACATAAAAGCGTTTTCCGAGCGCGCTTGTCTGGTATAATATCTCAGTGAGGACGCTCTGCTGCTGTTGGCGGTGAGTTATAATCTATCAGTATTATTCGCTTCAGATCATGACAGCAGGGTATGACGTGATATGTGAGATTATGGAGCAAGGCGTTCTTGATGGTCAAAGAAGTATTAAGGGTATCGCGATGAAAACGGTAAAGTACACAAAAGAAGATAAATTTCAGTGCCTTGAGGATCTTCGAGAGTCTTCCTCTGAGCTCACATTGATTCATATGGGGAGGGAGACATGCCTGCCATACCACGCCTTTTCCGGCATCCGCGACGAATATATCCTTCATTTTGTCACTCAGGGTCACGGTTTCTACTCGGCAGGGGGAAACACCTGGTCTCTGGAAGCAGGCAATGTCTTTCTGATTTATCCGAACCAACCGGTCGTGTACTGCGCTGACAGTCGGGACCCATGGAGTTATGCCTGGGTAGGCTTTAAGGGCTCCCGTGTGGAGGCGATTTTAAAGCAATGCGGGTTCACAAAGAACAGGCGGATCCTCAGGCTGCCGGATACTGTCCCCTACATGAACTGCTTCGACCTTCTGATGGAGCACCTCACGCTGAAGTTGTCTGACATACTCTACCGGGAGTCCATGCTTATGCAGATCCTGTCCCTTTTATGTCTGCAGTATCAGACAGAAGACAGAACGGTAAAAGCGGAGGGAGATGAAACGGACAGCAGCTCCTATGTGACACGTGCGGTCGATTTCATCACCACCCACTATATGCATCCGATTACGGTCGGTGAGATAGCGGATTCACTCGGTATCTCAAAAGGACATCTGAACCGGGTCTTTCAGAATCGCTATGGCATGTCTGTACAGAATTTTATGATTGATTTTCGGATGCAGAGAGCTGCAACGTTGATTGAAAATACGGCGGATCCCGTTAAAGAGATTGCCCTTCAGGTCGGATATACCGATCCTTTGGTTTTTTCCAAGGCTTTCAAGAAGTATTTCGGGGTCAGCCCGAAAGCTTACCGTGATTATGAGGATAAGATAGAGCTCCGGAGAAAACGGGAGACGGCTATCGCGAAGCGTCCCCTGTGGACAACGGAAGAAGAGTATAAACTTGCAGACAGTCAAAAAATTTTATGATCTGACAGCTGAATACAATGATGAGCGAAATCCCTGTGGCCGACCGCAGCGCAGCGGTGACCGCAGGGATTCGGTTTGATATGGAGTCAGCGTGCTTTTATGTATTATGAGATTCGGGAACATAATCATGAGAATGATTCCACAGGTAATCAAATTCTTCCGTATACAGCTTGTATTCCCGTGTCCCTGATCTGAATGTCATACGAAAGTCATTATCCGATATATAGTTCCCATATGTATAATATTTAATATTGGCTGTTCCGACGTCCTTTCCTCTTATGATGTATATTCTGTGCAATAATGGAACTTCAGGCGTTTTGACCGAGATATTTTCAGGGTACTTTTGTGACAGCTCATACCAGTCATGAAGACATTCTGCGTAACTTGCGTATTTTTTGAGAGGCTGAGCCATACTTCTGGTTACCCTTTTTGCTACTTCGTCTGTATTTGCCAGAATTCTCAACTTTATGTTGTTCTTTATCAGGTATGTCAGGATTTTTATTTTTTGAGAGGAGAGTCTCCAGTCCATCCCGCCATGGAAAGCCATGTCAACACATCGAACATCCGAAAGTATTTTAAGTGATTTTTCAAAAAACTGCGCTGTTTCAGTAGGTAATATATTTGGCTCGGCATTGTCTGCCAGTGTCTTTTCGCGAATTGCATCCTGCGGCATATAGCTGATAATTTTGTCGATCATTGCCGACATATATTCCTTCGAACCGGAAACACCGTTCATTTTCTCAAGGCTTCTGATTTCTTCGGGAGTAAATCTGCTCCATTGCTGAGGCCATTTGAAATCGTCGCACATAACAGGGATAATGGTCTTCTTGTACTTGATTGCCTCCAATACCTCTCTTCTGACCCAGTCATTTTTATATTTGCATCTGGTCAGGGAATTTTTTGAAAGGATAAGAATAAAAGTATGCGCCTCTTTTATAGCGACCAGTATCTTTTCGTCAAATTTTCCCGACTTGAGTTCTTCCTGATCCAGAAAGCAACTGAGGCCTCTATCAACTAAACGGTCATGTATTACCTGGGCCATTAGGAAACCATTGTCTTTTCTATAACAAATAAAAGCATCGTAACGTGTAGAATCAGCCATGTCGATATCCTCCCTGTACTTGTAAACGGACTTTTTGAAAAGTTCTTTATTTAATCGGACATAGTATTTATATGGTATTATACCATGGATAGTTAAGTTTTTTAGAAAATTTGCAATGCCAAAAGACAGGAGAGGCATATGATTATTATGACACTGGAAGGAATCGGCATATCCTTCGGCGAGACAGCACTGCTTGAAAATGTGACCCAGGGGATAGAAGACTACGACAGGATCGGTGTGCTCGGTATTAACGGCACGGGCAAGTCCACGCTTCTTGCTATCGTGGCGGGGGTGATGGAGCCGGATGAAGGGCAGATCATCATGAGGAACGGGCTGAAGATATCATATCTTCCCCAGAATCCGGTCTTTGATCCCGATCTGAGCATTCTTGAAAATGTTGTCAGAAACATCTCGCAGGAGCAGGAGTTCTGGAACGTGCGGGGAGAAGCGGCCGCTATGCTTCAAAAGCTTGGGATACCGGATTCTTCGGTCATGCCGGATACTCTGTCCGGAGGGCAGAGAAAGAGGGCTGCGCTGGCAGCAGCACTGCTCACTCCGAGTGACCTGCTCATTCTTGATGAGCCGACCAACCATCTGGATCACGAGATGATTGAGTGGCTGCAGGAGCAGCTTGAGATTTATAAGGGGGCTCTGCTCATGATTACGCATGACCGCTATTTTCTGGATGAGGTGACTTCGACCATCTGGGAGATCGACCGCGCAAATGTCTACAGCTACCCGGGCAATTATGAGAAATATCTGCAGGAAAAGCAGACCCGAATGAATTTCGCACTGTCCGCGGAGAGAAAGATGGCGGCACTTTATAAGCAGGACCTTGCCTGGATGATGAGGGGAGCGAGGGCCAGGTCGACCAAGCAGAAAGCTCACATCCAGCGCTTTGAAGCCCTTCGGGACAGGGAGAAGATAGCTGAGGAGAGGAATGTGGTCCTGGAGTCGCTCCCGTCCAGGATGGGAAATAAGACGATCGAGATTTGCAATCTGGCCAAGAGTTATGGGGACAAATGTCTTTTCCGTGATTTCTCCTATATGTTCCTCAGAAACGACCGAATCGGAATCATAGGGCCGAACGGCTGCGGAAAATCAACGCTCCTGAAAATTCTGACCGGAGAGATTGAGCCGGATGAAGGCTCGGTCGAGATCGGTCAAACCATAAAGATGAGCTGTTTCAGTCAGGAGAACGAGAAGCTGCCCTCTTCCGGGACAGTGATCGATGCCGTGAAGGAGACCGGGGAATATGTGCGCACGGCCGATGGTCTTATCACTGCGTCAGCCATGTGTGAGCGTTTTCTTTTCTCAAAAGGCAAGCAGTATACCCCGATCGAGAAACTGTCGGGTGGAGAGAAGCGCAGGCTGTATCTGCTGCGCATCCTTATGGAAGCCCCCAATGTGCTGATTCTGGACGAGCCGACCAATGATTTGGATATTCAGACACTGCAGATCCTGGAGGATTATCTGGACCACTTTTCCGGTATTGTGATCGCAGTCTCTCATGACCGGTATTTTCTGAACAGGGTTGTGAACCGGATTTTCAGTTTTGAGGGGGACGGGCATCTGCATCAAAGCGAGGGCGGCTACGAGGAATATCTTGCCCATAAGGAGGGATGGTCTTTTGAAGCGCCGCCTGAGACCCCAAAGCCTGCGGAACTTCCGAAGAAGGGGAAGAAATACAGAGCAGCAGCACCTCAAAAGAAACTGACCTATTCGCAGCAGCGCGAGTACGATTCAATCGAAGGTGTGATCGATGGGCTGACAGAGAAATCGGAGAAGCTGGCGGAGGAGATGGCCGGGGTTTCCACGGACTATGTTAAACTGCAGGAGCTCACGGAGGAAAAGGAGAGGATTGACGCGGAGCTTGACGAGAAGATGGAGCGGTTCCTTGAGCTGCAGGAGCTGGTGGAGAGTTTTCAATGAAATTTTCATGAAATAAGTGTTTCAGGCTTATTTTTATGAAATTTCAACTGTGTTTTAAACTGTTTTCATAAGAAATAAACGTTTCAATTTTAGTGATTGGGAGCCTGTCACGGCTTTCCGGGAGGAAAAATCTTATGAAAAACAGAATCGAAATCAAAAAGAGCAACAATCAGATCCACTTTTACCTCAGAAGTGAAAAGTATGGAAGGCAGTATCTCTTCTCTAAGCCCTTCACCAACGGTGAGTATCAGTACTTCAAGGATGGATGTTCAGAGAATCAGCTTCGTTCTTACAACCGCTGGAACAGAAATCCGCGTTTAGACAAGACTGTGCAGCGCGTGATCCGGATGTGCGGGTATATCGAGCGTGACCTGGAAGCTTCTATGGAATATACACCAGTAGAGATCATGCCGGATTCCAGAACAGAAAAGTATCGCGAGCTTGCTTCAGAGTATTACAGATAATTTCTCAAGACGTGCACAAAAGAGTTCAGCCCTTCGGGTCTATTGCCTGAAGGGCTGAACTCTTTATGGAGATAACAGTAGATGCAAATCGTTGCGTTGGATATTCGAAGGGCTGAATTCTTTCGGGAAATATTGTACAATAATATTGTCATCGGAAAGAGGAGTATATTCAGAGCTTTAGATGAATTTAAATTGTGTGTGAGGAAAGGCTGACCGCGATGGGATACGCTTTTATTAGTTACAGTTCAAAAAAGGAAATAGATGCTCTGGCAATGCGCAGTTTACTGGAGAATAGGGGTATCAGGACCTGGATGGCACCGCGCGACATCCCTGCCGGGATAAAATATGCCGGTGTTATAACAAGGGCAATCAAAGGTTCGGAATGTCTGATTCTTTTACTGACAGACGAGGCCCAGAATTCTACCTGGGTCGACAAAGAAGTAGAAATGGCGCTGTCGAACGGCAAAACAGTAATCCCGGTTGCTCTGGGCAAGGTGACTCTGAATGACAATTTTCAGCTTTATCTGGGTAATCAGCAGATTGTCCCGGTTAAACAAATCAGCGACGATGACGAGGAGTTTTTAAGAATTGTCGATCAGGTAATAAAACTTACGGGTACGGAACTTTTGGGAGAAGCTGGGTTCGGAGCAGGTATATATGACGAAGACAATGGGAATTGCGAAACGGAGAATGACTATGGCAAAGAAGCCCCCACGCCTGTTCCGACAAAAAAACGAATAAGACCATGGGCAGGCATTATTATAGCTGCTATAGTGCTTTTTGTCGTTTTAAAGGCATGTGGCATCGACAGTAATAACACAAACAGTAATAACACAAAAGGTAATTCTGCGTCGAATCCGGAGCCGACTGAAGAGGCACAAAGAAGCGATATTGATGACGATAAAAATGGAAATGATACTTCGGCACAGTCAGTGCCAACTGTGATCAATGGTGAGGTCAATGTGCCGGGATTAGAGGAAAGCAGCTTAGCTGTTGAAGGCATTGAGTCAAAACTTTTCTCGGCAGAGAAAGCAGAAATAATTACATATTCGGGAAACATATCTGACGAAGGCCAAGAGGATGAATACTCGTTTAAAGCAGCAAATTATGGAAGCTATAGAATAGATATTACCGGCCTTCAAAGTGACACTGCTGTTGCACTGTATGTCACTGATGAATATGGTGATACCCTTAAATCGGATACATATTGTAAAAACGGAGAGGGAATCACTCTTAATGATCTGACTGCCGAGCATACCTATACAATACTTGTCAAACAGGCATCCGGTTTAAGCCAATATTCTCTTGCAATCGGAATGCAAAAGCCGGCAATCAATGTTTCCGGATATACATGTATTGCGGACAGCTTGGAGTACAGAGCCCAGAGAAACATCTATTTATTTACCGCTCCGGTCGATGGGCTATACAGGTGTGAGTTATCGGAAATGCAGAGTGGTACACAAGTGGAATTATGTATGCTTAACAGACTGGGAGAAGTCATCGGTTCGGATAGTTATTGTTCAAATAATGAAGGGATTACCGTCAAAAGCCTTAAGGCCGGGGAAGAGTATCAGGTCGAGGTTCGACAATTAAATGGGTTTAGTTCGTATACCATTAACCTGGGTTATCAGAAAGAAACCGTGGATATATCTGACCTGTCATCGCTGACGGATAGTATACAGTACACTAATCAAAGAAATGTATATTTATTTAAAGTGCCGCTGGATGGAAGTTATAGATTTGAATTGTCCGGAATGGAGAACGGAACAGCTGTGGAACTGTACCTGCTGAACAATTTAGGAGAAAGCAGAGAGTATGATGCATATTGTAGAAATGGTGAAGGAATCACGGTGCCGAATCTTAAATCCGGAGACGTTTATGAATTACACGTATGTCAGAGGGAGGGGCTGAGTAATTACGGCGTGCTGATCGGTAAACAGAAGGAAACGATAGAGGTGGCCAGAGGATGCACCATCAACGACAGCATTGAATATACAGATCAGAGCAATGTGTACTCTTTTACGGCAGATACCGATGGAAGCTTATCCGTATCGATTTCCGGAATGATAAGCGACATGCATACCGAATTGTGTGTTTATAATGATTTGGAAGAAACAATAGCATCTGATTATTACTGTGGTAACGGAGATGCTGTCAGCGTTACCGACGTTCCTGCCGGAACACATTTTAAGATTGAGGTCAAACAGAGAGAAGGTTTTGGGGCATATTCTTTACAGATAGAATAAAAAACATGCCGATGAATTATACCGCAGGGATTCTTGCGGGAGGACTAATGGATATAGACAGGGAGGCTGATGCATCAGCCTCCCTGTTCTTTACCTGTCTTCAGCTTTTCTGGTTCTCATCGTCCTGTTTCTCGAACATCGATTTTGCCTTCTCTGCCCAATATAGCGACAAAATCTTCTCAGTTCTCTGAATCGAGGTAATATTGCTCATCTGAAATTCTTTATCTTTTCCGGAGAGCTCGTTATACTTATTACTTATGCTTTCCAGTTTCGGGTAATCTTCAATGCACGGATGCATTTTACCGATGTACAACTGCTGATTAGCGTTCCCCTTACCATAGTACATCCGCATTTGCCTGATTGATGCGTTTATCCAACCTCGTGAACGCATGAACTGATTCCAGCGCTTCTGTTCCCATTTTGCCATCTGGTATACTTCGGATTTCGGATCAAATTCTGTTTCGGTGGAGAACTTATCTTTTCCATAGGAGTCTGAGTGGCGCTGCTCAAATTCATGGATATACTCTGAGTTCTCCCAGTTAATTTTCTTTACCAATACAGAATACTTATTTCGTGCCTCAACAGAATAGAATGCCTCATCGTCCATGATGTTAATTCTCTCTGACGGCAGGAGTCTTGTTTTGTCGACAATTCCCTGATACAACCTGTAAGGCAGGCTCATTGCTACGGCCATACTGGAGTCTCTGTTATATGTGCGTCCGTAGTAGTCTATTAATGCTGTATAATAGTCTTCTCTGCTCTTTGTCAAACTATATCCCATAGACGGACTATCATTGAGATAGTACTGCAAATGAATATTTAAACTCAGCTGCTCAAGAATGTGATTTGTTATATTGTCCCAATGATACAGCCGATCCCTTCTGCCGAAAGGAATAACACGGTAATTGTTATACCATTTCTTTCCGGCATCTTCATTTATAACTATGGTGTTCAAACTTAGGTTTGCGATGTCAGGATCCTGGCAATAGAATGTAATCACCGGAGATTCAGAGATATTGTCAGCGTCGTCTTTGATTTTTTTCCGAATGCAGCATTCTCTTATTTTTACTGCCAGTTCCATATTATCAATATCAGAACCTGTATCAATTGCGAAATATGGATAGCCCGAAGATAATGCTTTGCTTACGGCTTCCAAGAACTTCGGCGTCTCATAGTCTGCTTTTTTTATAGAGATATCGAGACTGGAGTTTTCAATATCAGGACACCTGTACTCGATTCTTTCCTTCACAGAATCTGCATCGGGTGCAATTATTAATATCTCTGATTCAATCTTTGGATTCCTGAATGTAAGCATCCATGACGCTTCTCTTACCAGCCAGTCACAAACCTTAGTATTTCCGACAACGAGAAATTTTAAATGAGCTGCCCCTGTTTCGGAAAGCCTTCGAATGGAGTAAAACAGAGGGTGCTGCGCCAGAACGCGAGCAGCCATCTTATCCTCATCGATAATATGCACTGGAATAATCAGGTTTTTTATCCGTGCCAATGCGGTGTCAACAAACGGTGCGATTTTCTCCTCATTTCCCCTAATATAGAATTCATAAGAGATATTGTGATTTTTCGGATAACTGCCTGTGTTTATCGCCTGACTGCTTTTTATTGTTTGCAGAATGAGCAGGAGCTCCTGCAAATTACGATCAAAATCATCGCTGATCAGGAAAAATCTTTGCTTTTTTCTACAAGTGGTCAATTTAATGCGGAGGTCGGCAGTATTTCTATAATAAGACGCTTTCTCCAACGGATAAGGGTTGAGCTGCCATCCGCGGGGAGCAGATTCCTCTATCATTTCAGAACACGGGTTTTTATCATTTATATAATAATAACCTGTGGAGGTATCTGTTGACTGCTCGATCGTATTTGTCAAGGAGACAGTGTTTATTATTTTATACTCTTTAATGGCCGCCTCATATGAACATTCATAAGACACTTTTAAGTATACGTCTGCGTTGCCTTCATAATTCTCCTGATAGAGAATCCAAGCTGCTTCTCCGCATTCATCTGAATCGGGATATTCATCAAAGACTTTTTTACACAACTTTAAGCATTCGTCCAGATCTTTATCGAAGACAGAGTCGGACCGGTCCCCATAGCATTCTCTCGCAACTATCAGCATTGCCTCGGTACTGTGATTGTCAATTGCCTCGTATAAATCATCACGAACATACATTTTCATTTCGGCATATTCATTTGAAGTAGAATCAAGATCCTGCATAATCTGTCTTCGCACCTGGCTTCTCAACAGGCATACTTTGCTGTTGAATCTGTAGAATGCCTTCTGCGATTTATTAAAGACGGCGGTGTTTGACTGAACAAGATTCTCCAGCTTATTCAATGCAGCATCGTATTGACCCTCTTCGTAGAATTCCTGTGCATCCTGATAACGTACTTCTATATCAGAAGTGCTTATGAGGCGCGCCTTATTCTTGTAGTTTACCGGTAAGATTATTGAAGAAGGAAGCCTGCTCCAGTAAGTTCGCGTTATAGATAGTATTGTTAAAACGGTGTATACGTCTGCTCTGTCGGTACTTTGAACCGCTTTGTTATAGGATAAAAGAAAGTCCCTGATTTCTTTGACTCCGGGAACTTCGGAGTTTTTGAGCGAAGCATCAGAAAGATATTTTTCTATTTCAGTATCATAATCAGACCGTGGATATAGGTCAAATCTCTTTTGCCATGCATTAAAAATATAATCGCGAAGGACACGAATTTCCTCCTGAACTTTTTTCGCGTCTCCCTTATAATTAGCGGCCGTCATATCCGGAAAGTATCGATCTGCGATACGAGAGTATCCATTATACGATTGTGAATACGTATTTTTCTGCTGTTGGTCACAACAATTTCTGATTCTGTTGATAGAGGGCGAACCTTCCGTAATGTCTCCATACAGAAATGTGCAGGCGTCTTTTCCCAGCAGGGCCTGATCCTCAGACGTATTGTTGCTTGTCGTTTCATCTGTGAATATTTTCAACAGATTTCCCAAAGTGATTGTAATCGGTTTATTCTCGGTTTTTACAGCCATGACATGTCTCCCCTCATATATACAGCGTGAAATTTTCATGAAAATCGAAAAAATCTACTGCTTAGATGAAAAAATTTACAAATGATAAAGTTTTATCAGCAGCAGACGGATTAGCAGCAGACGGAAGAAAAAATTATATCAAGGTAGAGTATACAATGATTTTGGGGGACGCACAATGCACAAGAGCGGTGTGACAGCCGAGAAAATTACTGCAGATAACACAGGTAACCGGGGTGCACGATTGAGCATGAAATTTTCATGAAAACGGTTGTAAAAGCCTGAATGTGCACCAAAAAGAATCTGTGATAAATAACTTATATACAAAGCTTTCAAGAGAGAAGAAAGGAGTGGTGCCTCTTGGTTTTAAAATATGTACCTCGTAAACCAAAACCTTCGCATGAAACCGTCTGCGAGAAAGGGACCAGCGTGAGAAAAAGATTTATTGCCGGCCTTTTAGCCGGAATAGTTGCTCTGTCAGCACTTACAGCCTGCGGACACAATCAGGATGGTATTCCTTATCCGGATAACTTCTATATTCCCAAGCCGGTTGAAGCTGAAAGCAGCATTGCTTCTGATGAGGAAGTCGCAGCAAAAGAAGCCGATCCTGTTGAAGATGCGGCTGCAGAAGTCGATTCTGCTGAAGCGGAAGAAGTCACGGAAGAGATGGATAGAAAGGTAATCAATTTCTTCCTGGACACATCCGGAAGTATGGCCAGATCCCCGGAAGTGGTCAAAGTCCATTCCGCTGCAACAAAATGTGCTGCCGGATATAAGGATCGTCACTTTTACAGTATCGAATACAGTAAAGAAAAAGGAAGCAAACTGATTGAGACTGAAGAACAGCTTGCGCTGAGCGGCAAATATGGCACCGGCGCTCCACTGGATCTGATTCAAACAGGAGTACTGCCTTACGACTCGGAAGGTGTAAATGTCATGACTACGGATCTCCAGTCCAACACCAGCTGCTCCGAGTTTGGCCGGTGGCTGGTCAAATCCGGTTGTACCGGTTACTCCTTCTATGTTTTCACCATGAAGTATGATGGCAGTCTTCAGTTCAGGACGTACACGTCAAACCATACTCTCGGGAATGTGTCTATCGAGAACTGTTCTTTCGATGATAAGGAATTCCTGATGGTGGTCTTTGGCAGGAACAGCCTTGTCGAGGCATATGACAGCTTTTTCCAGAGCAAAATTGCTTCCAGGGTGAAGTACGACACGTGCCATGTTTCTCTTCATGACACCGATGAGAATCTGGACAGCTTCCTTCAGCTGACATCCAGCAAGTGCTTTACTGATAATGTAGCAAATGTAGAACTTGACAACACCAATTTTGTCTACGGACTTACTCTGGTCGAAGACGAGGAGACTGAATTTACCTGCAGCAATACGTTTGTGTATAAGAAGAATAAGTATTCTTCCAACAAGGCAAAGCAGGCTGTGAAGGCAATCCTCTATGCAGTTCCTGAAGGACCTGTTCCAGGAATTGAAAAGATCGATGTAGCAGAGGTCCTTGAGTACAATTCCGACACCGACAGTTATGAAGAGAGTAAGGTGACATTCCGGGCCGATGCGCAGGCATCAGTGGAAGGCCTCCCTTCTGCAACAGATGATCCTGCTTCGGAATCTTATGAGCGTCTTAACAAGGCGCTGGGTGGTCCTATAGTTCCTGACGGTCCTGTCTTTTCGGTCACTGTACTGAATGAAAATCTTCCCAAGGGCCTGTATGCGGTGGAAGTTCAGATTACTTTTGAGGCCACCGGTGAGGTGGTGGATCTTCAGAAGTTTGCCGCCTCTCATAATGCGGGGCTTGAGGAGTACAGTGCCGCATTGGAGACCGAATGTGAGGCAAAGGCCGATACCGGTAAGGCTGATACTTCCCACATTTCTTATTACAAGTATACCGGTCATGGCATGTTCTCCGTTTTCCGCAAACTCCTCGAGTTCGAAAGAGTGACGGATGAACTTATAGCAGCCGGTGCGGTTACCGAGTCTAACAATGAAATGATCACCCTTCGTCTGGTGATCGACAACAGATAAGGAGTATGTATCCCTATGAGTGAGATGAAAAATTTGTTTAAAGGAACTATTGTTTTTGCTGTTGCCAGCAGTCTCATGCTGCTCGGCTTCCGATTCCTGGCCGCCGAGATGAATGCCGGTTCTGCCGGTTTTAACCTCAGCGCTCCCTTCTTTCTGGGCCAGGTAATCGTCATTATCTTCTGTTACATTGCATGGTACTGCAAGGTCAACCGCAGGGCAGCGGATATGATGAACATTGCCGAAATGAGGAAGATGGCTGATGGTTATATGGGAGCATACCTCTTTAGATCAATGATTATCACGCTGGCAATCGGTTTAGCTGCACTTGCCGTTATGGTGCTTGATCTTCTTCGTATCGGTATCCCCGCAAGCTATAGCTACAGCTCAGTCTGCGCTATGTTCCTCATCGGCAATTTGGCGCTGTTCCTTATGATGCATTTTGCGTTACCTAACAGAATCACAGGTTCTTACTGATAAAGGAGGTGGATTTGTTTGTCAAAGAATATAAAGAATAATCACAATTTTGTAATTGCCGAAGGAGGCACAGGTCTTCGCATCCTCCTCGCAATATACCAGGTTCTCAGTTCCATAGCGTATGCGAGAAAAGGAGCCACAGAAAACTGGAAGTTAATCTATGAAACCATGGACGCCGGCGCAGAGGAGATTGAAGAACTCTCGAAGCTTGTCAGGATTGATAAGGTCATCAACTTCTGTGATCCGTCTTACTATTTCGCATTTCTGAAGCTTGCAGAGCGTGTAAGGGATAAACTTGCAAAAGACAAGACCATGAGCCTTGAGAAGATTGCACCGGAATGGTTCAATGAGGAACTTCTGCTTACCAGAGAACAGCTCCTTAGGGATTTTCTTGGCGGCTACTACCGCGATCTTACGCTCGGAAGTTTTATTTCGGATGTCGCAATGAAATGCGCTCTCACCACGCTTCAGGATAAGCAGGCCGGTTTTCAGGCAATCATAGATGCGGTAATCGCATCGAACAATACGTATCAGGTGCGCGTAGTATTTACCGGGTCCGGCATTGGAGGAGAGGGAAGAACAAATATCTGCGCTCATCCCGCAATGCTTAAGGCGCTGTGCATTGAACGTGTCATGGAAGAACTCAAGATGCAGTATGATCAGGCGGAAGCGTATGTGGAGAATATCCTGAAGATCGCAGTCGTAATGGTCGGAAGTGCATTCCGTTTCCCCTCAATCAAGGGGCTGGATCAGGATATCGCAGGTCTTGTTGCCGGCACTCTCAGAAACTTCCCGGAGGATTCTGCAGAAGCAGTGAACCTCCTCTACTTGCTGGAACATGACTGCTGCCCGGTTCAGGCATCTGAAGCATCTGACTGCGGAGAGCAGCATAAGCATGCACATGCCATTGAACTCGTTGCTGTCGCAGCCATTGAAGATTTCTTCCAGAGAGACTCCGAACGTGTCTCCAAGAAGCAGTGTCCTGTAATCCCTCATTATTCTATGCCCGGTCGAGCACTTACCAACTGGGAGAATCTTGGACTGCCGGAAGAGTATCGTCAGGACCTGACCGCAAGGCTTCGCTTCGACGCGGCTCTGTTCTACTGGATCCTTCCACAGCTGATGGTCACATCAGAAGAGAGAGCTGCCGGTAAGCTGTATGAGTCAGAAATTCTTGCCAGAATGTTTAAGGCGAAAACTCCCGGAAAGGTAGAGGAGGCCGTCATTGCTTCCGGCATGGATCTTGATGAGGAGATTCTTAAGCCGCTCAAGGCACTCAAAGTTAAGGAGACCATGTTCCTGCAGTATCTGAGAGATATTTCGCTGACCGGAATGAACTGGGAGACCGGGGCAATGCCTTCCCCGGACTGTGGAACAAACCTGTTTGACGTTTCCAGAATCGATCATATGCTGACTGATCCCGATATCAGCGCATTCGGTGGAATGACTGCTTTTAAGTTCGATGACCTGACTGCATGTCCTAAAAATACCGCCACCGGCAGAGCAGAAGAAAATCTGTATGCGACAAGACTGACAATGGATAAGCTTCGCAGCCGCACTGTCTATAACGAGCGCGGTACCCGCAAGTCCTTCAGGGATGTTCTTGAGAGCGTATATGATATCTGCAGCGACAGAAAGGAGAAGAGATATGGCTTTTTCTAAAGACCACAAAACAATTGCACAGTTGAGAAATGTTGAAATCAACGGATTTGCTGATGTCGATGGAACTACCATCAGAGAGGCTGCAGATCTGATCATGACCCCTGCAGATGCCGAGAAAACTCAGCAGAATGCCAAGAATATTTCCAATACGTTTGGCAATATCATCGCCTGGCTGTTAAACACCGCCAGTGAGGATCCGGATATATTCAATGTCAATGTCAGGCAGCTTCTGATCATGTATCTGTATCTGGCTGATGCGCCATATAAGGGACATACGGTCGAGTATAAGCTTCATACATTTGCCCCTTCCAATCCTATTGACAACAAATGCATCAGTGATCTTAAGAGACTTAAGGTCGATGAAGCTGATACCGGTATGGAGAAGCAGCCCGAATGTATCCTTCAGCTTGCTGTTAATGGCCGGGTAATTGGGATGTATTATCCAAAATGGAAATTATTCATTCCCGGGACCGGATTCACAGAGCCCTGCATCTATGGCATGGATCCTGACAAGTTCATGGATGCTAATCCGCACGTAACGCATCGCTGCCGCGCAATTCTTACTAACATGCTTGACTACAAAGCGGATCCGAATGTCATCGGCAAGGTCCTGGACAGCATCGGCGGCAGGCTTTCCGCTGACGAGATGGCAATGTACAGGGCAGAACCTGTTGCGGCAATCTCCCGAGATGCAATCTCGTATATCCGCGCGACGTCACCGGATGCCAATCCGGCTGCCGTATGCGGCTATCTGGGAGCAAACTACTCAGACAAGCTTCTGGATGCTCCCGTCCTTATTAATACCGGAGATGCGCCAATGGGCAAGATTAACCGCTCCTTTAAAAAGGTTTCAGACAGACTGGTGATTATTCCGCCCGTTCAGAATACAACTTGGATCTGCGGCGCAGAGTACGTATGCGGCCCACTGAATAATTATGGTATCCCGGCCTGGATCGAGTTCAGCGCAGAGTTAGATGGTGATCTTCATCACCGCATCTATACAGGTCCTTTTAAGACTTGCCGTCCGGATAACTTTATCGATATGGCATTTAATGTGCCTGACGGTATACTTGCCAAGTACAACTATCTGATTCAGGGGTCCTCCGCAGGGTCTCTTGGCATCGATGATCTGCAGACTTGCTGGAAATTATACCCTGATGATGCGACCTCCGTCGAGATTACTCTTAAGTCTCCGCAATACTGTGACGAAGAGTGGAAAATCTGTCAGCGTGCAACCAGGATTGAGCGCATGGAGCTTTGTGATAGCCTCACAGGCAATGTTCTTGGCACTGTAATTCCCCAAAAGGCCCCTGATTTTAGCCGTGCAATGCAGAAAATGTATCTTTCCCTGGATCCTGCCGGCGCGGTCAGTGTCCGTCTGAAGGCTGTTGAAGGTACAGGGGCATCCGTAGGATTAGAGTATAAAGACCTGATGCGTCCGATTACACCTATGGCTGAGCGTGAGTTCGAACAGACCATCGAGCGGCACATGGTTTCTTCTGACAGCACCGGAACCCATTTTGACTCACTTCTTCAGAAGTTTTTCTCTGAAGGAGGCGTCGGTTGGTCGACTCTGATGGTTGAAAGCCGCATCTGGAAGCCGGATGAAAAAGCTCTGTTCGATGCACTCAAATCGTATCCGGGCACCATGACGGAAGCCATGTCTCATTTGGGCGTCATCAGTAATATGAAGGAACTTCTTACGCGATCAGACTTAAGAACTCTCGATAAAGAGGTCATCGTCAAGGCGCTTAAGAGCTATATCGGAACTATGCTTCTCGAGGCAATTATGGCACTTTCAAGAGAGGGATTCTCGCTCCATTCCGGCAATCTCGAATTCCTGATCTCCTACCCCGAGAACGGATCCGGCGAGGGAATTACAAGACAGATGAAGGATATCATCAGGGGAGCGCTGGGATATGTTAATGAGTATCTGGATGCCGACAATCAGCTGAAGAAATATGTGAACGTCACGCTATGCTCAGAAAGCGAGGCGACAGCAGTGTGGCATCAGATCAATCCCCCTGCGGCTACTTTCATCGGAGAGGGGGTGGCAGCCGGCACTCCTGATTATGGATACTCCACTCACGACTTCTCTCTGAGGGCAAATGGTCACTTATTTATGTTCTCTCTTCCGTATGCGGCTCAGAGAATCACCAATGCGACTCTTGCAAAGGTCTATGCCGACAATCCGAAAGCGCTCATGCGTTGTTTCGTTGGAGGTAGTCAGATACTGAAGGTGCAGGCTTATGAAGCGCTTGCGGTAGCAATGGAATCTACACACGGAAAACTTTATGAACGTCTTGGATTTATCCTCCCTCTGAACCGGCTGTTCAGCAATTGCACTTTTAAGGTTACAGGAGTAAATGCAGATTTGTTCCAGATATGGGTCCAGGAAATTACTGAAGCAAGACTTAATGTTGCGATTCCTGCCTACGCATATGCTATTGTCTGCGCTTTAAAGAGCGGAGCGCTGAAGATCGATCAGTGTGTGCTTATTGCCCCTGTCGGCAAGGGTTCACTTGCAATGAATAATACAGCACCCGGTTTTGATGAGCGTTTCACCAGGAGACTTTGTACTGAAATCAACTATCAGATCAGGCTGGATGGAAACTTCCCTGAAGGCACTAAGTATACCGGCGAGATTAAGCTCCTCCCAAACAATGACAAGGACAAGATGAGTGTTGCACAGGGTATGATCGACATCAAGGAGCATGGAAGCAAGAGAGCTTCTCTTGTTCAGAATGAAGACCCCATTGAGCACTATCTTGATCTTGTATACGGAACGGAAGCGTTGGAAGATCGTGACGCAAAGGAGCGCTTCCGTACTGAACTGGCCGATCTGGATCGACCTGGCAGAAAACTCGATTATAACAAGCTGAAGGCAAAGCTTTATACGGACGCTTTCAGTAAGCTTATCGCAAACTATACCTACGAAAAATTTGAAGCAGCCTTCGAGCGATTTGGGTACACCGATATTGAACAGGGGATTCCAGAGGAAGAAATGGGGGTTTTCGATGAAGCTGTCCGCAGCATTGTAAAGGCACAATTTGAAAATCTCTGTGCTCAGCTTGGGCAGCAGGGTGAGGACTTGATCATGTCCTGTCCTTTCATTGAAGAAGAAATGATCTGCGGTGCCCTGATTGACCTGGCCATCGATCGTATGCGTCTTTTTGCGGACGAAAAGCAGGAGGGGTGAGAGCGTAATGGATAAACTGGTGTTTCTTGATGGAACATCCGCTAATTCGGTCATCGAAGCATCGGATTCTGTACCTTATGTGGTACAGACCGATTCTTCGGGAGGCTTTGGGTTTATCGGATGTGTTCTGATCTTCTTGATGATTATTTTGATTCTGCTTGTCATTACGCTTATTTCAATGGAGCTCAGGCAGGATACCCTGCGCAAAATGGTTTTGGGAATTGCGGAGCGTTTGGCGGCTCTGGAGAAGATAATAAAAAAGCCGACAGATGAGGGAACATTATCAGCAAGTAAGGAGGAAGATAAGAGAGCTATAAAAAAGTCTGCCTCTACTCGAGTAGCTTCAAAATACAATGGAGCAGCGTCTTTGACTCGAAAGACAAATACGAACCATAACTCCGATTTCGAGAATATCCGAAAAACCGGCCTTGAAGAAGAAATTTCTTTTGATGACGGCAGGAATACTTACTACACCAATGATCCGGCTTTGACAGGAGCGATAACTTACACATATAACGCGGCGGGTAATTCTGAAAACCCACATTTGATCACAGGATTGAAAGTCAGTAAATTAAGTTTTTATGACCAGAGCAGCAGTGCGAGGTTAGATGACATTCCTGTGAAGGAGGCAGTTTTTATACTTTATTCCGACATGACTGTAAGGCCGAATGAGCAACAGTTCAACTTCTACAGTAATGCTGCATATTATACCAGAAATGATTTCACAATGATTTTCGATTTTCAGGATAAGGAGGGATATCGGCTGGATATGAGAGGTTCGATTAAATGTCTCAAAGTAGACAGACCAGCTAAAGTAACCAAATCAAAGAACGGATATATCCTTGAAGAGAAGGGTATCCTGATTGCGGAGGAACGCTAGCCTATGAAGTTGTTAAGATTTCTTTTTTCTTTAATTATCGTTGCGGCAATCGGTTTTGCGCTTATTACCACGCGTCCCACAAAATCGGATTTCGCGGAATACTATGTAAGCCGGAATCAGACCGGACTCGGTGAGTTTTTCGACAGTGCTTTTGAACAGATCGTGCTGCATAAAACAGAGGAGAGCGACTATCTTGTCTTCTCGGTTTTTGAAGTAGATGGAGAGGACCGCTATATTGGCATTCTCGGCCACTTTTTCGGCAGATCCTCTGCTGAGCAGGCCGCCGAGACCATGTCAGAGCTGTTCGACCAGGCTAAGAGGGCTATTGAAAACGGATAAGATTCACATATTCTATCACAACTACAGATTGCTCCATCCCCCTGCCGGTTAGCTTTGGCAGGGGGATGTCAGGGGAATGAGGATTCCCGTAAAGGACTTTGCTATGATTGAATTAAAGTATAATACAGAAGCTTTCCTTCCGGAGGCGCATCCACGCATTTGTATTCTTAACACCGACATCACTGAACCGGAAATTATGATTCGACAGCTTGCTGCAGATACAGCCCGGGAGTATCCGGACGTGTTTTCCGGTGAGGCTCCCCAGATCTTTTTTCGCATGAGATATACTCCTCCTTATGAAACATTTCAGGAAATCAGAAAACTAATACTGCAGATTCGAAGCGCCACAGGAGTCAGAAGCTGCTTTCATGGAATCATTACGGTAGATGTATCCGAATACAAAGGGCATGAGGATGAGGAATACTTCACTATCTTATTAAAATATTTATACGATAACACAAAAGGCAGTAAAACGGTTTTCGTCTGCAGCCGCTATACGGACAAAGAGATCAGGAATCTCATGAACGCGTGTATGCGGTTTTTCCCGATTCAGTATGAACAGATTTTTGTATATGAACATAATCAGTTAAAAACACTGATCAAAGCTGCCTTCCGCAAGTGCAGGTTAAGAACAGATTCCGAAAGCATTGAACTCATGGCTGATCTGCTTGGTTCCGAGGATCTGAGTGACTACCGTACACTGCAATTGATTGAAAGGCTTCCCGAAGAGTTTCGCAGAATGACGAACTCCGGCTTATGTGAAGGACGATCTGACAGTGTCTCTGTAAAAACTGTTCGGGATTACTTTGAAGATTCGCATAGTCCGCTCTGTATGTTAGCGGGGCATGCTCTCCTTGAAGGGAAGGAGGGCACTTATGAGCACACACTATAATTATGAAGCGGATTGGAGACCATATGCCTTTCAGAAAGACGAATCACACCTTGCGTCAGATGAAGAACTGAGAGCTCGTTACGGCACATATCAATTGGAAAAGGATGTAAGTATTCCCGCAGCCGGAATTCCGATTCTCTCAGACGGATCCCAGGTGACGTTCGACGGAGAAAATTCCATGAATATCATTTTGGGAGCAACTAATTCAAAGAAGTCACGTGTGCTCGTGGCTCCATACATTTGCACTTGTGCCCAGGCCGGGGAGAGTATGATTATTCCGGATATAAAGGGCGAATTGAGTCAGGGAGTTCTATCACCATATTTAAGAGGAGTTCTCAGCGCAAATAACTACAAAATCAGGGCCATAAACTTCCGCGATTTCAACTGCGACGGCATCAATATCCTGCTTGAACCGTATTATCTTTACCGCGACGGATATCGGGACGAAGCGATGTCTGAGGTAAATAAGATCATAAGCGCACTGGCCAGCATATATCACGGTTCAAATGCAGACCCGTTTTGGGAGAAAACAGCCGTTCAATACCTTATGGGCGTGATTATTCTGATCTATGAGCTTTGTGATGACGCAGATAAAATTAACATGCTTTCTCTCGCATCATATACAAATGAAGACAGCTGTGAATTGATAAGGCACGTTGTTGAGCAGATTGATTGTGATAACAATATCATGACGATGCTGAGAAGCGTTATTTCGGAGCCGGAAAAAACAAGGATGTCAACGCTGGCGACGGTGAACAGCTTTTTCAGCGATTTTATCATCAATGAAAAGCTTTTAAAGATGCTCAGCATTAACACGTTCGAGTTTGAAGAAATATACAGAGAGAAAACAGCTCTGTTCATCATCATGCCTGATGAGACCGACGCATTTACGGGAATTGTCGGTTTACTCCTTTCTCAGATCAGCTCTTTCCTTGTAAGAGAGGCATATAAATTCGGCGGAAAGCTTCCGCGCCGTGTCAATTACATCTGTGATGAATTTTGTCAGTACTATATTCCGAATATGGCGAAGAATATTTCCGCACACAGATCAAGAGACATCCGATGGACTATCGTGTGCCAGTCCAGAAAACAACTGGAGATGGCATATGCCAGGGATGCGGCGACGATCCTCGCCAACTGCACCAATACGTTCTTTTTATCGAGTCCGGAAACTGAACTGCTTGAAGATCTTTCATTGAGAGCGGGATTTACGAATCAGACACCGAACGGTCAGCCGCAGAGACTGATCAGTGTTGCCAATCTGAGAAATATGAAAAAGGGGTGGGACTATACCGACGTTTACTTTTCTTCCGGTCCGCTGGTCTGTGTTACAAAGCTTCCTGATATCAGCAAATATGAGTTTGTAAAAGGATATACTGAGCCGGGGCATTTAGAGCAGCATGTATTCCCCGATCTTACCGCATACACAGCAAAGCAGATGCTTGAAGATATCTATTCCTGCAGAAGGGCTTATGAGATGGAACAGAATAGTCATCGAAGACTTGATGCCGCAAGCCGTAAGGCCGCAAAACGTTACAAAGAGCTGTTTAAGACAAAAAAGAGTTAATTGAGGTAGTAATATATGATTGTTCACACATCATCCAGAGAAGGCAGATACTCCTGTGAATTATCGTCGCTGTTTTACTTGCAGAAACGTACGATTTTCCTTACAGAAGAAATAACGGATGCCGTAAGTACCGAAATTATCCAACAGATTTTATATCTCTCAGAGCTTAACAAGGATCCAATATGTATTTATATCAACAGCCCCGGCGGAAGCGTCTCTGCAGGCTTTGCAATCTATGATACTATGAAGAGCTGCGGATGCGACATCATTACAGTCTGCTGCGGTACCGCATCCAGCATGGCTGCCTTTCTGCTCGCAGCCGGAACAAAGGGAATGCGATATTGTATGCCTCACGCCGAGGTGATGATTCATCAGGTCATGGGCGGTGTACAGGGCCAGGCGGCCGATATTGAGATCTGTGCCGAGCATATAAGGATCAAGAAGAATATGATGAATCATCTGCTTTCAGAGATGACCGGACAACCTGTAGATAAGATTCGCGTTGATACGGATCGCGACTACTATATGAGCGCCGAACAGGCTGAGGAGTATGGAATGGTCGACCGGATCGGCCGCCCGGAGCTCTGATCTGCAATAGCTTCTGTGGCCATGGTACTCTGCTTCGTTTTATACGATTTTATCATGTCATGACACCGACCGGTAAGCATTTGCATCCGTCCGGGCAACCGGAGATGGCCAGATTCGCAGATGTGGGGGGATACTGTCAGTTTTACTAATCGTGATAGCATAGATTTGCAAGGTATGTTATAGTAATCGAGAGGATTCATTTTTGTCGGATATGACATGGAATTATCAGTAAGGAGACCAGATATGCAGATTAAAGAATATAGCAACGGAGAAATCCTGTTCAAAGAGGGCGACGTATGCGATAGCATGTATAAGATCGTGGAGGGATCTGTTTCTGTACAGATTAAGTCCAAGAATGGGGACAGCATTGAGCTGACCACTCTCAGACCGGAAAAGATATTCGGAGAAATGGCTGTGTTCGAAGCATGGCCGCGGTCCGCAACAATTGTGATTCAGGGGGATAACACAAAGCTGCTGGAGATCAAACGTGATGAGATTAAGGAGTTTTTCCGAGAAGAACCGCAGCAGGTCAAAAATATTATTTCTAATCTGAGTCATCGCCAGAAGGAGCTGACAGAAAACTATCTTTACGCCTGCCGTACAATCCGGGAGATGGATGAGACTAAGTCAGAGAGTGAAGAAAGAAGCGAGACTCTGCTCGAGAAGATTACGAGATTTGCCACTGCGTACACGAGAGCTATGCACTATCTGTCTCCCTACCACGTTCAGAATGATCAGGCCCTGGATCACGATTCCGAGGCCGACCGGGATCACAGTATGGCGTACGTTGAGGATACTGTCGTTTTTACGCAGGGTGAGGAGAGCGGCAGTATGTATTACATCCAGAAGGGCAGCGTTGGTATCTACACGGATTATGGCACGGAGAATGAGAAGCTCGTTGCCAGCCTTGGAGGCAGGACGTTCTTTGGAGAGATGGGACTTATCGAGAAACTGCCAAGGAAAGCAACGGCGGTCATTCTGGAAGATGATACGATACTGCAGGAAATCACGGAAGAAAACCTTCTGGAATTGTATGAACGCTCACCGGAGCTCATTATCGGCTGCATGCAGTACATGGCTTCTAAGATGAGAAATCTTACGAGAGATTATCTGGATGCCTGCGAGATGATCGCAACGATTTATGCTGCTGAGAAAGAGGAAAGAAAGCTGACGTTTTCAGAAAAAGAGCGGAAACGCGCTCTGATCGCGGAGGCGGAAGCGCTTCGTATATAATAGAGCGGGAACTACTGCCTCGAAAGATTTAAAAAGAACGTAAAAACAGGAAGCGCAGCGGATACAATTTTCGCTGCGCTTCCTTTCTTGAATTTCGTGGTTTCACTTATCTGATTCTGTAGAGGAAAGTCACGATCTGACCGCGCGTGCACGCGTCGTCAATGCCGAACTTGCCGGCATCCGGACCGGTCGTGTATCCCTTAGTGACTCCTTCCTGAGACCCCCAGAGGATTGCTTTATAATAAGCGTGGTTCGGTTCCACGTCGCTGAACGGCGATTCTGTTACATCGTCCGGACCCGGCTGTCCTTTATATCTCCAGATGAAGGTCATGATCTGACCGCGGGTGCAGGGATCATCGACGGCGAACTGTCCCGCCTTTTCACCTGTGGTGTATCCTTTTGTGATTCCCTTCTGCTGTGCCCAGAGAACTGCCTTATAGAAAGCATGTGAATCCGGGACATCTGAGAACGGAGATACTTCTGCCTGCTCCGGTTCGGGGCAGCCGTCCATTCTCCAGAGGAACATTACAGCCTGACCTCTCGTACAGGTATCGTCGATTCCGAAACTGCCGTCAACGTACCCTTTGGTAATATTGTTCTCCGATGCCCAGACAATAGCATCATAGTATGGGTGCTTCGGGTCATTGACGTCTGAGAATACATCGGCAGATGTTTCTTCTACCGTTGCTTCAGCGGTTTCTTCGATTGCCGACTCCACCTCAGCGGGCTCTTGTGCGACTGATTCATCGGGCGCTTCAACTTCGACTGATGCGTCCTCAATGACGACATCCTGCGTCTGAGTCGCATTTTCAGGAGTGGTCCCTGATCCGCAGGATCTGAAAAGCCATATTATAACGATAATTATGACGGCTATTATGATAGCCAGATACCTATTTGTCTTTTTCATCTCACTATTCTCCATTATTGAGGCATACAACAGGTTCCGTTACAGGACATACATTGGCGCTTTCCTTAAGTCACCTCCTTTTTCTGTGCCATCCTGTCATCACATGTTTTGTATTTATAATAGCTAATCACTTTCGATATCACGATTATACTACGAATTAACTGAAAAATCTTCCTACTCAGAAATATTTGTGCGAGAAATTCTGGCGATGCTTTGTTCGATTCTTGGAAACATATGTGCTAAAGTGTATAATATGCAGTAACAGTGCATAAACGACATGCTGTCTGAAAGGAAATGAAGGATGAATAAAGTGAGAGAGCCGGACAGAGAAAAGAAGTTCACATTAAAGAATCGATTAAACTACTGGTTCGATAACCGAATGACAAAAGGGTCGCTTGGCTTTATCAGGGTGCTGATATCGGCGTCAGTCATGTTCGCTGTACTGATTGCCGGCTTTATCATCATGTTTGGCTTTAACGAAGAGGGCGAAGTTGCCTCGGTTTTCTGGGACAGCATAGCTACAGTAATCAATGGTTGGATGCCCAGTTTTGAGGATGGAAGCCCGGGGTATCTGTTTCTTATGTCAGTCATTGCCATAATCGGCGTGCTGTTTACCAGCGTCCTGATCGGCATCGTCACCAGCGCAATCGAGGAGAAGATCTACGAGTTGAAGCGCGGAAATTCAATTGTTCTGGAAAAAGATCATATTGTAGTCCTTGGATTTTACCCCGGTGAGTTCACACTGCTGCGTCAGCTGATTCTTGCGGCTGCCGGAAGGCCGGCATGTGTAGTAGTAGCGGAAGATATGGATCGGGAGCAAATGGAACAGAACATATCCGAGAATATTGATGTTCCGAAAAACTTCAGAATCGTATGCAGGACGGCAGACATCACAGATCCGGCCTCTCTGGAAAAGTGTTCTGTTGAGACCTGTAAAACCATTATCGTCAGTCCGACAGAGGATATGAGGACAATTAAGGCGGTTCTTGCCGTGTCGACTCTTCTCGACGAAAAGGGAGTTCCGGAGATCAGTGTGAACGCTATCATATCGAAGAATGAGTACCGTTTCCCTCCGTCAATTGCGGAGGCAAATAATATTTCGACTCTCCAGACCAACAGTATTCTGGCAAAAATGATAGCTCATTCCTGCACTCAGACCGGTCTGTCACAGACGTTCCGGGAGCTGTTCAATTTTGAAGGTTCAGAGTTTTATCTGATTGATCTTCAAGGAATCGAAGGTATGACTTTTGAAACCCTTATGATGCGAATCAATAACGCGGTGCCTGCCGGTCTCTACCGTGAAGGCAGAATGCTCCTTAATCCGACCTGGGATTTTGCTCTTCAGACCGGAGACAGAATAGTAATCTTTTCAGAAGAGAGTGATTCTGTAAAAATCGTTGATGCACCTTCCGAAAATCCTGTATATATAGAAGCAAAGACGATGGAATCGGAAGCTGAAACAGATACCGTGATAATCGGGTATAATGAGACACTTGCAATTATTCTTAGTGAACTCCCGGAAAATGTCTCGCATGTTTATCTTTTTGGGCAGGAAGCAGCAGAGAAGAAAAGAGAAGTGCTTGAAAAAGTTGCCGTAAAGAGAAATCTCAGCCTGAATTATCATGAAGGTAATCCGTACGATGAGGATGTGCTGCTTCAGATTGCCCGGATGGCAGATCACATTGTTATTCTAAATGACCATAGCGGAGATGCCGAAGAAGCGGATATGGAAGCGATTTTCCTGCTGTTAAATCTTCGTGATATCAGAAAGCGTTATAATCTGAGTTTCAACATAACAGTCGAAATGCAGAAGGAACATAACCAAAAGCTGGTCGGCCGCGGAGACCATACGGATTTCCTTGTTTCATCCAGTATGTCATCACTGTTTTTGGCCCAGTTGGCAGAAAGTCCCGAACTGATTGATGTCTTCAGGGAAATCCTGTCAGATGAAGGAAATGAACTGTATCTGAAAAATGCCTCGTTAATGAATCTGGAAGGGAGCTTCACTGTCAGGGATCTCAGGTGGACCATGCTTAAGCAAGGGTATATCCTTTTGGGAATTCTTGATGCGGAGAAGAACAGTCGCTTTAACCTTCCTCTTGATGAACTGCTCTCACTGAGCGGTGAAGACAATCTGATTGTACTCGGAGAAAAATGAAATATCTGTATTAATACATGGATTTGTAGTAAAATAGAGCTGTCAAAAGGGCACAGGAAGCGTAACGGAACTTAGCACGTTCGATGCGCTTCCTTTCTCAGATTATATCTGACTTTGCTGCCAGACTGAACCGGAGGAAGCCGAAGTAACAGTGCAAATGCAGACTTAAGAAAGAGAGGCTGGAAAATGCCGGAGAAAAAGATAATGTGGCCTCACGCTGCAAGGCCTGATTTTAATAAAACAGAATATGTTAAGGCAGAAATAGAAAAAATGCGGGAATTTGCATTTAAAGAACTGGATGAAGCCATGAGCATCAATAACCGGGTATATAAGAATATCTGTTTATTTTCTCTGATTGACTGCTTTGCGCAGGAATATGCCAATTATCCCACCAGCGGGCTGTCAAAGGCATTTTGTGATTTCATTCTCAAATTTCAGGATTACTATGACTATCTGGAGCTGCCGGAACCGGTCACTCTTTTTTATGATTATGAACCTAAGCTGCGGGAGCTGGCTTCCGGGGCGGAGATCCCGGCACCGGAGCTTCCGGAGCCTGGAACAGAGGTGTCCATAGATGATCTCGGACCACTCGACGGGCAGAAGGTCTCCCAGGTAATAAGGACCAATAAAGCAGAAGAAATACTGACAGTGATACGGCGCGAGGAGGGCAGGAAAGAAGCTAAAAACTACAGAAGGAACCACAGACTGATCCATCTTATCTATAAGATGCGCAGTAAGGCGGTCCATGAACTGAGCCGTATGGGAAATGAAAATAAGTGGGAGATCGAGGACGGGCGGGATGAACCGTTTTACCGCGACATGGTCAGATTATATGAGTTCGAAGGTAACATCGTGAGTGAAGATTTTTACGAGCTCGTTATTCCGAACCGGTTCATTTACAATCTGACACAGAATACGCTTTCTAATTTTTTTGACTTCTGCCTGAAGGAGCAGAGGCTTCCGCTCGAGAACAGGAGTAATTTTAAGAGAGCGGTCGATCTGACCTGGAGGGATTAATATGAATGGGGGCTGTCGTGCGACAGCCCCTCGTTTTTTGCCTGGAATGCCGCACAATTAGTATAAAATAGCACGGAATTCAGTCAGCTTGTTTACAGATTCGAAATTTGGCATTAAACTTTTATGTGAGGGCGGAGACAGCAGGGGTCAGGGTTGAAAATGGAAGATATACGAGGGTATCATGCAGATCAAAATTAATGTCAGAAGTGCATCCAGGAAAAAGGCTGCAATTTTGCAGCGAAGCTGTGAATATCCGGACCGGGCGATGACGGTAGAAGAGTTCATTGCGGAGACAGTCCGTCAAAATGTAAGAGAATATAATGAGCGAAAAGACGCGGCAGAATTACTGCGCCTTTTTTCACGCGAACAGGGCGGAGAGCCGATTGAGGAACAACTGGAAGATATGGCCGCATCTGGCAAGGTCTCATACGGGGAGGCCATGGATGACCGGAAGGCGGATCCGGAGGCGGCTGTAAAGAATGCGGTGCAGTGCTTTGAGGACGGGATGGTCGCTCTGTTTGCCGACGGCGTGCGTTATACAAAGAAAGACGAGCCGATTCCGCTTAAGGATCAGAGCGAAGTGACATTTGTACGACTGGTCTTTCTCGCCGGTCGGATGTGGTGAACGGCACGGCCTGCCGGTTGGCGCGCATGACTTGGTGACAGACGCAGAGCCTTATGAGAGAGGAAAGTTGAAAAATCAGTGATGGGAGGCAGAAATGGCATACGATTATAATTCCCGGACAAAATGGGAGAAAGAAAGGATTGAAAAGTGGAACGCAGAACATCAAAAGAAGATCAATCGGCTCTCAAAGGAGAAGAAGGAGATCTTTGATGAGGTCCGAAGTTTCAGCAATTATCCGCACTGCGGTTTTCCTGTTATCAATAAATGGGGCAGAGAAAAGGTAAAAGCCGCACCGGGTAAGACTCTGAAGGAGATCATTTATGACGGTTACCCGGAAATCATTGATATTCTGGTGCCGGAGCAGTACAGGGGGGACTTTGACTACATGCTGGATCAATTTGCCGCATTCCAGTACTCAAAAGCCCTCTTCAGACCGACCGTCAGAACAGCCGATCCGGGAGCCCACATCCTGGACGCTTTCGGACTCATGCAGGCCTATAAGGTCCTGGGGATCTATGGTATAAGTCCGCTTGAATATCTGACTGAAAAACGGGCGGACGGGGAGTCGATTGACCCGGAACTGCTCGACTTCAAGCGCAGCGACAGCTTCGCCAGAGACCTGCATATGGCGCAGTTCGAGGATATCCTGGCGGCAAGGATCGACCGGGGTGATACCGCGGTCATCGGGGCTGTGCGAGAGGCTATCCTCAGCGACAATAATACGGTGATAGTCACAGTTCCACTCATCCGGGGTATCGTAAAATCCAAAAACACGGAGCTGCATGAGCTGCTTGCCAAATTCCTTGTCGCAGCGAGACTGCAGGAAGGCGTGCGACAGGCGGTCTGCGAGAATGCGGACTGCGGGAGGGCGGAAGCGTTCCTGATCATACTTAAAGCTATTTGCGACAACGATCTGTTGCGCTTTTCGGCGGTGAAGAGGGCGATTGCGACGTGGACGGGCATATGCAATCTTGACTCTATGGACAGGATCTCCGCAAAGCTTCTCGATGACATAAATGAGGCAGTCAATGATCGGGCGAAGGCCATGGATATGACCTGGACCGACGACAGCATGAAGATCGTCACCGGACTCTGGGCACTCGGCTTCTATGAAGCGCAGGATGCTGTTGACCGCATGCTCGAGATCGTGGAGACGGGGACGAAGAACCAGCGGCTGACGATTTCCTATTACAACCGCTTTATGCAGTACTCACCGCACAGTGAAAAAGCTGCAAATAAAATGATTGAGACCTACCCGGACGACCAGCAGATGGTGGCGGCCTTTATGCCCACTTACCATGACGCGGTCGACACTGTCATCCGGCACTGCATCCGCGATGAGAATAATAAGCTGGTCTACAGCACATTTGACAAGGAGCTGAAATTCCTCCCGCTTAAGGTCAGTGAGATTTTTGACAGTGAGGAACAGGCAGGGCTGCATTACGGGATTCTCAAAAATCTTGCGGACGGCATGAAAAAGAGGAAGATCGAGTTTGCGCCCATGATTTTCCCGTGGTACGGCGCTGCTCTCGACAAGAGCGACCTCACGCAGAGAATGGTCATGATCGCCTACGCGCTGCAGGACATGGATCTCATCGATGAGGTCTGCCTGCGCCTTACGGACATCACAGATTCCTATTACAACACCCGCTGGAACTACCTCTGTGTCCTTCTGCACGACCCGAAAACAAAGGTCCAGAAAGACGCGCTGATTGATTATGTGGCGGACAAGGAGAGCTATACCAGGAATGCTGCCTGGCAGATGCTGAAAAGGCTGCCGCTAACGCAGGAGGATGTGCAGCGGCTGGAGAAACATTTGCGCCTTAAGAATGAGGAGACAAGGCGGCATGTCATTAGTCTCCTGGAAGAGCAGAAGGAGCCGGAGCTCGTTTTGAGCATTCGAAGGCTTCTCGCTTCTGACAAGGAGCAGATCCGCCTTGCAGGCCTCGATATGCTTAAGAGACGGAGCGAAGTAAGTGACAGCGCGAAGAAGGATGCCGCAGCCCTCCTTGCGGAAGTCATTCCGGACAGTGAGAGCCTTACAGACAAGGAGAAAGTCCTGTACTCGGAGATCGCCGGCAGCACGGGTGCGGCCGATATTCTGAACACGAAGGGCTACGGTCTGTATGATCCAGCAGCAAGTTACGAGCCGGTCCTGACTATAAAATACGAAGCAGCGGGTAAAGAGACCGATTCGCCTGCGGGCGAAAGCGGAGGAATTTCTGGAACCGCCATGGATGCGGCGGGAAAAAAGACCGGACTCGGACGGGCAGCAGGGTTCCTCAAGAAGTTATTTGCCGGTGCCGCGGAACCGGATGAAAAAGAGCTGCTGAAAGAATACTTCAGTCTGAGCGAAACAGAGCTGGATGGGTATTTTGACAGGATCCGGGCATTTATCGTAGAACACGGGAAACTTGAGTATACCGGTGCGAACGGAGATAAGCAGCTGCTCGAGAACGGACTCTATGTAACCAATTATGACTACAAAGGAGAGTACTGGACACGCTATCCGTTCCCGGAGCTCTGGGATGAGGTCTATGACACTATCATCAAAGACCCGAAGGTGTTCTTCAATCTGCTGTATGCCATAGAGACGGGTTTCGATGAGACTACGGTAAAGGACATGGACTCTTACCGGAAGGCGGAGAAGACTATCTTCGGAAATGCCTGGTCAGGCTATCACTATAATGATCCGAAGTATATAAGCAGCCACGGCGGTCACAGCATCTATCAGACGATTTTCGACATTATTTCGAGCAGGAAGCATCTGGTTCTTCCTTCCGAGGTTGCGCGGGCAGCTGTCCTTGCAGCCATCCGTCTGCCGGAAGAAATCCGCTGGATGGAGAAGGTGCCGTCCCGCTATGAGAATTATCTCAGCCCGCAGCGGAAGACGATCTGCTTCCTCCGGACCAATAAGTTCAGTTCCATAATGGCCCGCGCGCGCCACTATGAAAATGATGATGAGTTCCGCGCGGTATTCCCGCTGCTCTACCAGGTGGATCAGGTGTACCAGTTCGACGGGCATGAGCCGACGGCTAATTACACCAACAATTCGCGCAACATCCTTTCGATGTATTCTTATGTGAAAGCCCATGAACTCGGCATTATCACGAAGGATTTTCTCTATAAGGCAGCCTTTGAGATGGTAGGCCTTCGGTTCGCACTCGGAGAGCTGGCAGAACTCTTCCGTCCCAATATCACGATTTCAGCGATCCGGAACCTGAAGGAATATGCTCCCTGTGACATGGAAAAGCGGACGGTGGATAAGAACTGCCGATTCTATCAGCTGTGCGCAGAAATGTACAGAAAGCTGGTCAATCTGATCCTGGATGTGGAGCTCGTGCGCGGTGACACGCCGACGATCTTTTCGGGAGCTGTCTCCCGTATCTCACGAATCGAGAGCATTCCGCGTCTTATGCAGATCCTGCTCGCGCTTGGCAAAGATCCTCTGGACAGGAATACCTACTATTCATACACCAGCGGGACAGGGAAGAAAGAGTGTCTGAGTCATTTGCTGAAAGTCTGCTACCCACTGCCCGACGAGACGGCAAAGGATCTTGCAAATGCAGTCAAGGCTAACAAAATCTCAAAAGAACGCCTCGTCGAAGTAGCTATGTACGCCCCTCAGTGGCTCGACATGGCGGAGGAAGTCCTCGGAATGGAGGGCTTTAAGAGCGGCTGCTATTATTTCATGGCTCACATGAATGAGCGGTTCGACGACCGCAAGAAGGCTGTGATTGCCAGATACACGCCGCTCTCGACGGAGGAATTGAATAACGGGTGCTTTGACACGAACTGGTTCTTTGAAGTCTATGAAAAGCTCGGAGAAAAGAACTTTGCGCTTCTCTATAAAGCTGCAAAATATATCGCGGACGGCAGCAAACACACGAGGGCCAGAAAGTACGCCGATGCGGCGACTGGGAAGGTGGACCGTGATGAGCTCGAGAAGACTATCGATAGTAAGCGTAACAAGGACCTTCTTATGAGCTACGGCCTGATTCCCATGAAGGACAGGCAGGATGCTCTGCACCGCTACGAGTTCCTGCAGAAGTTCCTCAAGGAGAGCAAGCAGTTCGGCGCGCAGCGAAGGCAGAGCGAGGGCATGAGTGTGCAGTACGCTCTGAAAAATATGGCTACGACGGCCGGATACGCAGACGACCTGCGACTCGTGCTGGCCATGGAGACGGAACTTGTCGAGCAGAATCGGACCTATTTCGACGGAGTGGAGATCGGCGGATATACAGCAAGGATCCAGGTGGATTCTGACGGAAAGGCGGAGCTCCTTGTCTCTAAGGGAGCAGGCGGAAAGGCCCTCAAGTCCGTTCCGGCAGCCCTCAAGAAGGACGGGACGTTCGGTGAAATCAAGGAATTCGCGGCTAAGCTGAAGAGCCAGTACTCACGCTGCACAGCCATGTTCGAGCACGCGATGGAGGAAGAGGAGGCTTACAGCTTCGGAGAGCTGACGGCGCTGTGCCGCAATCCGGTGACGGCCGGCATTCTCGGAAGGCTGGTGTTCATCAGTGAGGCGGCGGTCAAAACTGCCGGAACTGATGGGGCAGGGGCTGCTAATGAAGGCAGCGACTTCATCATCGGAACGCTCGAGGAGCTTACGGCTGCGAACCCCGCCATCGATGAGGGGACCCTGCTTCTCGTGGCTCATCCGATCACGCTGTACAGGCTGGGCGAGCTTGCCCGCTACCAGAGGCTGTTCTTTAAGAAGCAGATGGAAGGCGGCACTAAGCAGCCCTTCAAGCAGGTCTTCAGAGAGTTCTATCCGAAGCTTGAGGAGGAGAAGGACTCGGCAGATTCGAGACTTTTCGCGGGCTATCAGATCCAGCCTAAGAAGACCGTTGCAGCCCTTCGAGGCCGCGGATGGGTGGCTGACTACGATGAAGGCCTTCAGAAAATCTTCTTTAGGCAGGGTATCGCGGCGACTATTTACGCGCTCGCGGACTGGTTCTCGCCGGCGGATACGGAGAGCCCGACTCTGGAATATGTCTCATTCTATGACAGGAAGACAGGAAAGCAGAAGAAGATTTCTGAGATCCCGGATATTCTGTATTCGGAAGTCATGCGCGACGTCGACCTTGTGGTCAGCGTGGCCCATGTCGGCGGAGTCGATCCCGAGACGAGCCATTCGACCATTGATATGCGCCGCGTGATATTTGAATTCAACATGGAACTCTTCGGCCTCACCAACGTGACTTTCGAGGGTACACACGCATTTATCAAAGGTACATACGGCAATTACAACGTCCAGCTGGGCAGCGGTGTGATCCACAAGGAGAGCGGAGGCATGATCAACATCGTGCCGGTGCACTCTCAGCAGCGAGGCAAGTTGTTCCTGCCGTTTATCGATGAGGATCCGAAGACGGCGGAGATTCTCTCAAAGATTCTGCTGCTCGCGGAGGATCAGAAGATCAAGGATCCGTATATTATGAGGCAGATAACGGCGGGGTGACCTTCCGGGAGACCGTTTTAATGAATACCGGGACCGGGTGAGCCGACATGTCCCAAATGTTTGGACTTTGATGTGTAGGCAAACTGTAGCTGGAGGTATATATGAGAGCACTTGTGACTGGACCCCGCGGCTTTGTCGGGGCACGAATCATGGATAAACTTGCCGGGGAGGCCATCCCTGCCCCGTCGCTGAGAAATGCATGCGAGGAAGATATTAGGAGAATCGTCGATGCGGCGCAGCCTGATGTGATCATTCACACTGCTGCGATGTCTGACATTTCCGATTGTGCCAATGATCCAGGCGGTTCTTACCGTGCAAATGTTGAGATTCCCATCTGGCTGGCAAGAACCGGAGTAAAATGCGTCATGTTCAGCACGGACCAGGTCTATAGCGGGTGCACGAGCGGTGGACCGTATGTCGAGACGGATGCCGTGCCCGCCAATCTGTACGCGCAGCACAAGATGGAGATGGAGCAGCGGACGCTCGAAATCAACCCGGAAACAGTCCATCTGCGAGCAACGTGGATGTATGACATGCCGAGATACGGAGTCCCTAACAGGAGCAATTTTCTTATGAGGATGCTCCGTGAGTACGACGTTTACTTTTCCTCCGCGGAGCACCGCGCGGTCACATATGTGCGGGAAGTAGCGGAGAATATCCGAAAAGCCACCATGCTCCCCGGCGGGGCTTACAACTACGGCAGCGAAAATGAGTTGACAATGATGGAAGTGGCTGAGTGGCTAAAAAATGAGCTTAACCTGCCTGTCGAAATTCATGACAGAGACTCGGATCGACATCTTTGGATGGATTGCTCTAAAATAAAGAGTCACGGTATTGATTTCTGTACTACCATTGATGGACTTCAGCGGTGCATTGCGGATTATGCGCTGTAGATGAAAGCGGCATTTGCAAGATCCCTGAAGAGATGAGACCGTAATCAGAATCCGATACGAAAGCTGCAGCCTGCCCCTGATTAAAGGCAGACGCTGCAGCTTGTCGTTTTCAAAGTATCAGACACTCCCCGGGATAATCCTGAGGCTCGTCCGCCAGCACGATACTGACCTTCCGGTCGTCCCCTTTGTTGAGGACCGGGAGGGAGGAGGAGCGGAAGAGCCCGGTCCCGAAGTATTCTTCGTCGACACTCAGGATCGTGCCTGCTATGTATTCCATGAATGACTGTCCGTGCCAGACATTGGGTGTGCATCTCTGCGTGATGAACGGCTGAAGGATCATCTCACGGACAGCGCCGCTGTCCCATTGAGCTTGCCACTCGTTCTCATCTGTCATGCAGCCTGCGTACACGCGCTCGCTCTTGCCGAGGCAGTGGTGCTTGATGATATAGGAGTTCTTATTCAGTCTGGCATCTTCCCAAACGGCATCGTTCTGACCGTAAATATAGGTCGGGATCACATGATCGCGAAGGAAAGCCGTATCGTCTTTGCCAAGGAAACGGTCTGTAAAAGAATCCATGAAAAACAGTGAGAAAAGCCGCTTGTCATGGGCGAGGAAAACAGTGCGGAAATCGTTATAGCGGGGAGTCTCAGTCATTACCTCGAGAATATCATCCGGCATGGTCAGGATGTCCTTCTGGTTGAGTGCGCTCAGGATGAGTGAGTCTTTGATCCAGTCGATATTTGCAGATATTTCGTCGTACTCGAATACCCTGATCGGTTTTCCGAGAGCCCTGTAGAAGGGGACATACAGCCGGATGGAGTCCGATTTGTCAGGGCTCTTTACCACAGAGATCCTCGAAAATCCGTCCGCCATGCGGGCATAATAGGCAAGCATCGATTCCATGCGGTCATCCCGCACTTCATAGCCGGAGGCTTTGGCGAGCTCCCGGCCTTTTTTGTCCGCAAAAAAGGAGAGAAAGTAGCCGTTTCCGAAAAAGCGGGAAGTAATCTCGCAGATCTGGATCCTCCCGTCCGCTCCGATGATATAGTCCGGACGAAAGGTGCCAAGCACGTATTTTTTATCTTTCACCATATCCAGAATATGCAGGATCTTTTCGTCGTAGGGTATAAGATCCAGATATTCCTCATAGTGGTCTGCGTAGAAATGGAGGCATTTTGCCAGCAGCTGCTGCACGCGGTGCAGTTCCATATCCCTCTCTTTTGAGATGACCATGGGGCGGTCAAAGTACCAGTTGAAGAAATAGACCGAAAGGTCCTTGTGAAGACTGTCAAATAAATCCCAGTATGTTCCGTTCATTATGATATCCTTTCAAGCCTGATCTGTCAGTTCTCTTGCGTTATATACGTTCATGTGCGTCAGAAGCTTCCGTGTTCCCTCCCACCCGGTGTTCATCAGCACATCGATGATGGAGAGGTTGGGGCAGAACTGATCTGCGGTTTCGGAACTGCCGAAGAGGTCAGGATAGAACTGATCCGCTGCCTTTGAGCTTCCGAAAATCTGCGGGTAGCGTATATCCCCGGTTTTCACGAACTTCAGCGTGATGCCGGCTTTTTCAAACTCGCCCGGCGAGTAGAGTTTTACACCGCCGATTGCGTTATAGTAGTCGGCGGCGCCGAGTTTTCTGCAAATCTCAATGACACGTGTCTGACCTCGCAGCTCGGGCGCCAGCGGTGTCCCGGATGACCGTATAAATGTGGTGTCAATGCCGAGCCCGGAAGCGGTCTTTTCTATTGCATTGGAAAGATAATCCGCCAGGGAATCTGATCGGAAACTCATGAGCTCGAAGATGAACGGGTAGACATCCTCGAAGTAAGGCGCGCGCCTGTAGGCGAAAGTCAGCGTATTGGATATTTTTCTAAGATACGTGGGGGATATATCCGTGCCGACATCACAGATCCTTATGCCGCTACCGGCGTTTTTGCAGGGCACATTGATGTAAAACGGCCCGTCCGGCCCGAGGATCCTGTTGCGGTTGATCCACCCGCCTTTTATAAAGTTCACGTCGTCGTAGATGACGTAGATATCTGTCAGGGCCATGAGCTGCCAGTAGCCTATATAAGGAAAGAAATACGGCTGCATGATTCCTAAGTTCAATGTTTACCTCCGGCAGGTTTTTATCAGCTCGCAGATGCGCACGGCATCCTCGATTTCCATTGAGGGTGAAAGCGGAAGCGTGATCACAGATGCCGCGATATGGTCTGCAACAGGGGTATCGACATGCGGCAGGAGCTCCCGGTAGCACTGATAGTCGCTGGTAAGCGGATAAAAGTACTTTCTCACGTAAATATTCTCAGCGGCCAGCCTTTTCGCGACCTCGTCGCGGTCTGCGCCGAATAGTGTCTTCTCAATGACGACGGGGTAGTAGGCATAGTTCTTTTGCGTGAGCGGCCCCGCAGTGTCAGACGGTGTCCGGAGTCCCGGAAGATTCTCCTGCGTGAGCGGCTTCTTTGTGTCCTCCGGTATCCGGAGCCCCGGAATCCCGCGGAGATGCTCGGTGTAGGTGTTGTATATGGCTTGTCTGCGTTTGACATTTGCATTATGATATCGCAGATTGACCAGCCCCATCGCGGCGTGAAATTCACTCATCTTTGCGTTGGCTCCGATGCCAGTGATCGTCGTCTCGTCCATGATGCCGAAATTCTTGAGTTCATAGAGCTTCTGACCGAGCTCCGGGGAGCTGTAGCATACAGCGCCGCCCTCCACCGTGTGAAAGACTTTTGTCGCATGAAAACTGAAAATGGAAGCATCTCCAAATGACCCGATACCGCGGTCTCCGACTTTGACGCCGAATGCGTGGGCCGCATCGTAAATGACTTTAAGGCCGTGGGCTTTCGCAATTTTGTCTATCGCGTCGACATCACACACATTTCCGTAGACATGGACCGGCAGGATTGCGCAGGTGCGGTCTGTGATGAGATCCTCGATTTTTGACGCATCCATCGTGAAGTCGTCGGGACGGATGTCACAGAAGACTGGGGTCAGATTGTTTCGGGCGATTGCGTGGGTCGTGGATGCAAATGTGAACGGTGTTGTTATGACCTCGCCCTCAAGATGCATGGCAGCAAGGCAAAGCTCAAGCGCCATGTGTCCGTTCGACATGAGAGAGACGGCCGGGACACCGAGAACGCTTTTCAGGGCTTCCTCAAGTTCCGCGTGCTTTGCACCCATGTTGGTGATCCAGGAGCTGTCCCAGAGATCCCGAATCTCTTCTACATATTCCTCAAACGGAGGCATGAAGGTCTTTGTCACATAAATCTTTTCTTTTTTCACCGAAGTTCATCCCCTCTTTTTTCCGATGCCACGAATGGTGTCCATGATATAAATAAAGCTCTCCGCTCTGATCAGGGCAGCGGTGCCCGCATATACACATACGCCGAGAAGCGTTTGCACCAGAAGCTTTATGAGGTCATTACCGATAAAGCTGCCGGCACATAAGATGACTGCTGACATGAAGGCGCTGAGCAGGGCGGAAGGCATGAGATCCCGGGCCAGTTCAACCAGAGAATAGTTAAGAAGTTTTATATTGGGGGACGCGTTAAGTATCATCCCAATGTAGCACACAATGCAGCTGCCGATCATCATAGCCCTGAGCCCCATCGGGATTGTGATGAAGAGAACGGTGATTCCCAGAGTCTTTTTGATGATTTCGAGTTTAAGGAAAATATCACTTCTGCCAAGTGCGTTGATGGCCTGCAGATTCGCTGTGTGCACAGGCCAGATAGCATAGATGAGGCAGAAAAAGCGAAGATATGATACAGCCGGCAGCCATTTTTCTGTCAGCACGAGTACGACGAGGGGTCTTGCAATCACGCTTAGCCCTGCCATACACGGGAATATGACGAAAGTGCTGGTCTTGATTGCCCTGCGCGTCATGGCTTTGGTCCTTGCCCTGTCAGACTGCTGGCTTGAGAGCGCGGGGAAGAGTACGGACTGTATTGTCGCGTTGACATTCATAATAATCAGGGCAGGGAACTGCCTGCCCTTTTCATAATAACCGACGTCGCCGGCAGAAAACTTTTTTCCTATGATCAGTGTGTAGAGATTGGAGTAGACTGTGTCAATCAGTCCGGACAGAAGCAGTTTCCACCCATAGCCGTAAATATGCTTCAGGGATTTCATGGAAAACTCCCTCGTTGGCCGCCATCCGGATGTGAACCACAGAATCAGTGTGTCGATACACTGATTGGTAAGCTGCTGAATAATAAGCGCCCAGGCGCCGAGTCCCATGAGGGCGGCGCCGATTCCTGTGAAAGCCGAGACGATCGTGCCGGTCAAAGTCGAGAAAAAGAATTTTCTGAACTGCATTGTCCTGGACACGTAGGCATGCTGCACGGTCCCTATGCTCGCTATTATAATCGAGACGGAAAGGCCCCGGACAAGCGCGGTGAGGGCGCTGTTTTTGTAGAAAGCGCTGACATAAGGAGCCGTCACAAAAAGGATAAGATAGATAACCAGGCTGAGCCCGAGACTGAAATAGAATGCAGTGGAGAAATCTGTACTGTCCGCATCCGCTTTCTGAATCAGAGCATTGCCGAAGCCGTTCTGAACAAATACGAGAGCTATGTTGATGAGCACGGACACAAGAGCCACCGTCCCGTATTCTTCAGGCATGAGAATACGGGCGAGCACAATGGTCACAAGGAGCTGGATGCCCTGAGCCAGGGTCCGCTCCATATAGCGCCAGAAAAGACCGCTTATGACCTTTCGTTTAAGATTATTCTCCTGCATCTTCTTTAGGCTCCATCAGATTTTCTGTATCGTATTACTCGCCGGAGCGGAAAAGCTTTGACTGGTAGCCGAGGCACTGGAATCCGTTCTCGTTGATGATCGGGATCATGCTGCCGTCGATCTTAAGCTGCTTGCGCACCCAATAGCAGATACTTGTTGACATGCCGAGTGTCTGTGTGTAATCCATCATCTTTTTAATGTTGCCGATACTGAGAGCTCTGTCCGGAGCGGTCCTGCCCCGCTGCTTTTTGTGATCGGCATTGGACGGCATGATATAGTCATTGTACAGCTGTCTCTCGAGATCCTTGTCGAAATATCCGAGCCACTGGCCGAGCATGCTGAGATTCTCCATGCAGGCTGTAAGGAACTCGGGCTTATAGTTGATGATGCCGGCATCGTGCAGCTTGTCAAAGAATTCTTTTATATGTTCATCCGTGAGATACGGAGTAAAAATCGGCTGTACAAGGGCGGAATTGGCCTGGATTCCATTCTCCTGGCAGGCTTTGACGGCCAGAAGTCTCTCCTCGATGGGAGCTGCGTAGGGCTCCAGTATATTCCGGAACTCGGTCGGCATGATCGATACACTCGTGTTGAACTGCATCTTGTCTTTCAGCTTTATGAAGAGATCAAGAATCGTCTCACCCTCGTATTCGCACATAAGATGCTTAAGACCTGCTTTGGACGCGACGAACAGTCTCGCGTTTGAATCCGGATACATCTCAAAGTGGCGGATGAACTCTTTCAGGATCTTATGGGCAACGCCGGTCAAAAGAGTCGGCTCCTGAAGAGCTTCCGTCTTCGGTGAGTAGTAATAATAATGATTCCAGTTCTTACCGCGGCTGATTTCGGTGATCTGCCGCTCGATTTCTTTCTTGCGCCCGGGCTCTGTTTCGATTGCGTGGGCCAGCTCCACAAGGAGTTCGTTTTTACGCTTGATATCTTCGGCAGTTATTTCCCGCGTCGGTGTACCGTTCATCTCCTCAAGGAGCTTCCGCACATAGAGATGATAGTTGCCGGCAAGGGTAAGCGTCTGCTCATGGACTCCATCCGTTACAAGACAGTACTGGCAGCCGACGTTGCACCCTTTTACGGGATTGATTTCAAATGTCAGAGTGGGGCAGCGGCCGGTATAGTTGTGTATTTCCGTCTCGACGGTATCGGGATCGATATCTACAATCTCCAGCTTCGATACGGGGATTACAGTCCTGCTCTTCATTCTCTCCATAAAGATTTCAGAACCTCTCCGGAGTCCCTCAAGAGTGGCTTCGGACGCGCTGGTCGTGACTCCGAGATTGTCAAGATAAGCTTTGTCTACGATCTGGGGTTCGAAGCCTTCCATGTTGTAGACATCAGTGTCGTGAGAATAGAAATTTTCAAATGTTATACTTGCCATAATTCATGCTCCCATCCGATTTTCGTTGTGCAATACGCATCAGCATTTAACAGTATAGCATATGTGCATAAGCTGTGCCTATAATTATGTATTAATCTGCCTCGAAGCTTCGCGGGGATTGACATCGGTACTATCTTACATCGTGGAGGAATTCGATTTCTAGTATTTTTCGAATTTGACAAAAGCATGGGAAAGAGGTTAAAAAGTCTTAAATATGCATAAAAAAATACCTGTTGTCAGGCGGTATATAGTATATATGCACAACAACTTGACATTGTATACCTGCTATAGTAAATTGATAAAGTAACATATTTGCGGCGGATTATACGCATTTTTAATTTTCGAATCAAAAGGAGGGAGAGTAGTATGCATGTTAACATTACGGTTACGGTCATCGTTGTTGCCTATATGCTGATTATGCTTTACATCGGCTGGGCGTCATCGAAGCGTATCAAGAGCAATTCAGACTTTATGGTCGCCGGAAGGCGTCTCGGGCCGATCCTGATGGCCGGAACCCTTACAGCGACGGAGATCGGCGGCGGTTCTTCGCTCGGCGTCGTTCAGAACGGTATGTCCGGCTACGGTCTGACTTCTGCCTGGTATATCATAGCGATCGGTATCGCCTTTATCATCATGAGCTTTCTGGCTCCGATGTTCCGCAAGACAGAGATCAAGACGGTTCCCGAATACTTCCGCAGACGCTACGGCAAGGGAATCGGTCTCATCACCAGTATCGTAACCTTCATCCCGCTGGTCGGACTGACAGCCGGACAGTTCATAGCTGCGGCGGTCGTTCTCTCGACTATGCTCGGCATCAATTACAAGATGGCCGTTATCATCACTGCCGGCGTCGTCACAGCCTACTCGATCATGGGCGGTCTCTGGTCCGTATCTATTACAGATAATGTCCAGATGGTCCTGATTATTTTCGGTATGGCGATCGCGATACCGTTTGCCCTAAGCTATGCAGGCGGTTGGAGCGCTGTTACAGCCAATATCCCGGAGGGAACTCTTTCACTGGTTGGAAGCGGAGGCCAGGGCTATGATCTCATAAGTATCATAGGACTTGTCGTCATGTATGTTGCGACCTTCTCGGTCGGGCAGGAAGCGGTATCCCGTTTCTATGCCGCCAAGGACGAGAAGGCAGCAAAGCAGGGCGCGATCCTCTCCGCGATCTGCAACTTCATTTACGCATTTATTCCGGCAGTTCTCGGTGTCATCATGCTGGCCCTCATCAATATGGGCAAGTTCAATGCGGAAGACTTTGCAAGTGTCGGCGCTCGCTACGCTCTTCCTGTCCTCGCGACGGAAGTAATGCCGGCCTTTATCTGCGGTCTTCTGTTCGCGGGCATTATCTCCGCGACAATGTCTTCTTCGGACTCTGACCTGCTCGGCGCGGGATCTGTATTTGCAAATGACATCTACAAGCAGTTCATCCGCAAAGACGCGGACAGCAAGGAAATCATGAGAGTGACTCAGATTACCATGCTCCTCGTCGGTATATTTGCGATGTTCATCGCGCTGTTCAACACGAGCAGCCTGCTCACGATCCTGATGTTCTGCTTCACGCTCCGCGCGGCAGGAACTTTCTTCCCGTACGTAGTCGGCATGTACTGGAGCGGCGCATCCACGGTCGGCACAGCTGCATCCCTGATCAGCGGTACGGTCGTCGTTGTCCTGATTGATAATGTATTGCACGGTATGATCGGAAGCTACAAGGTACATCAGTCTATCATTCCCGGTCTGATTGTCGCCGGCATATGCTTTTTCGTGTTCTCCAAGCTGTTCCCGCCGAAGAATCCGACGACGGAGATGGCTCCGCCGGATACGGCCGACTGATTGTAAGTCCGCCGGCACTTTGGCTGAGCGCGGCATGAACTTGGCTATATAGAACATTGTTAAAGATTGGGGGTTGTCGCATTAAGGCGTGCCACCACTATATATGGCAGACGTTATTTGCAAATGTCTGCCTTATATAGTGACAGCGTCTAATGCGACAGCCTTTTTCATTTTCAGATTTTTCAGATTGAATATTAAAATCTTCAGACAAGGTTAACCTGAGAATCCGTATATGATATAATCAGACTTAACAAAATGCAGGCCGGTCCGCCTGCGAATGTCCGTGAAAAAAGGGCTGCAAGATCACCATAAAGGAGCACTTCCATGAAACGATTAGCCGCAAAAATGCTGGCGGTCCTGCTGGCGTTTGTTATGACTGCCACCCTGTTTCCGACTGGCGTAAGAGCTGACACATCCCCCTGGAAAATCGGCACTGTCAACTATTACTCCACCGGTGAAGGGAACAACATTATAACCGACAGTTATTATTATTCGGATGAGTGGTTCTTTGAGGATCCGACAGTCCGAAATGACGCGCTCGCCCTCATTTCCATGCAGCTGACGGCAGCAGCTGTTGACGACCGGGCGGATGGTCTCGGCCCTGCTTTTCTTGACGAACTCGGTTTCACCGAGACCGGGTACGTGAAGTGCGCGGATGATGATCCTAGTGGGTGCAACTATACATGGGGAAAGAAGACAATCACGGGGGACGACGGAGACGCGACTCTTATCGCGGTTCAGATCCAGAGTTTTACCTTCGACCAGATCTATAAAAGCATCGGATGGTCTCAGAATTTCCATGTCAACGGGGACGAGATCACGGATGAGCATTTCGGTCTCGGCGAGGCTTACTCGAGTGTTCTTCCGGACATTGCCTCTCTGGGGGACGGTGAGTCAAATGTGATTTTCTGGGTCACCGGCCAAAGCCGCGGAGGAGCTCTTGCGGGCATGATCGCCGCATCGCTCGGCGAGGCAGGGTATAATGTATATGGGTATACATTTGAAGCTCCGGCTTATGTAGAGGACTATGCGGCACTTGACTGTCCCTATATCCACAATTATCTCTGCAGCGATGATATAGTTACATATCTGCCGCCGTGGAACATGGTAAGATGCGGCGACACATTTGCTCTCAATACTGAGGAGACCAATGCGCACCTTGAGGAGGAGCTGAGTAAACTCGGCAGCGTCATGGCAGAATCGGCGAATGATTATCTTGGATTCCCGGGTGAGGACACCTGCCGGAAGATCATGGACGTGCTGACTGCCGCTATCCCGACCCGGGAGGCTTACTCCGCTGTGAATATTGATACAATTCCATACGGAGATGGCTCGATAGAGATCACGTACGTCTATCAGGATCTTTTCATCAAACTGGCCGGCATCATTTTCGGCGGCGGCATAGGAGATATAGATACAGACGCAATTCTGGGTAATATCGGCAATCTCGAGCCGGCGGTGCTGTCGCTCGTCAATGCGGTCCGGCAGGATTCTATGGCGGACTATTACGACGCGGCGCTGGGTCTTTCCGAATTCCTGGTCCAAAACGGCATAAATATTCCGCTCTCTCCGGAAGAAGTCTATGTTCTCCTGAAACTCGCAGGTCCGATGCTTGTCGATACGAGCTTTGAGCCGGATGAAGAAAATACTCCTGAAGGCATCGTAATAGTATATCTGGTGCCTGCCATGGAACTTGCGGGCGGAGCCAAAATGGTCGTATACTCTCATCATTTTGATACCCTGATCGCCAGGCTCAAACAGCTGGTACCGGCCCCTGTCTTTGAGGGAATCGATATTTTGATCGACGAACCATGCGCGGGAGACGTGTCTTCTTATGCCCCGTCTTTGGTCGCTGATTTCGTAGATTCCATGAGTATGCCCTGGCTCACAGCGAGCGCGAAATGGGAGACTGAGGATGAGGTGCTTGACGATGGGCGTGTTTACTATCTCACTGCTGAAGTCAGGTGTATTGGCCACTCGACTCCGGAGGATTTCACCGTCACCCTGAATGGTGCGCTGCCTGTCGAAGGACCTTCGGTTTCCTATGCTGATGGTGCTTCCGTCATCAGGGCAACATGGCCATTTGTCCTCGGTGAACCTGAGATAGTCAATGTTTTCTTTGATACAGGAGATATTACAGCTTCGCCGGAGCCGGTGCGGATTCCGAAGGGGTCGAGGCTTGAACGCTCTATCGTGCCGCCTGCATTTGACATTGTGGAAAATGAGGACGGAAAATGGAAGTTTGACGGCTGGTTCAATGAGGACGGAGAATCCTGGAAAGATGTCGTCGCCGATCAGGATGTTGTACTGCATGCGGACTGGTCGGGAATCATTGACAAAGTTGACATTACGTATTCCATACCTCATATCGGGGAGGATCTCGGCACCCTGTCAGTAAAAGAGGGGACACATATTGAAATCGATGCGCTGGAATTTATTGACAGCGAGTGGAACACGTACACAAAGGCTGAGAGTACTGATCCGTTAACTGCATATTTTTACGTCAGACCGCACAGCGGGTATGTCATGATGTTCCCAGAGGATGAGGAGGGATTGCCCCGGTTCGACGGGACGGTGACAGTCAATGGCAGTATCATCAGTCCGGACGACATCGAAGCCTATGACGAAGACGGGTATATGGCGGTAAAATACACGTTCAATCCGCTTCCTGCAGACAGTGAGCCGACAATCACGCCGACACCCGGCGATGACGAGCCGACAATTACCCCGACGCCCGGCGATGACAAGCCGACAATTACCCCGACGCCCGGGGATGATAAGCCGACTGTAACGCCTACAACAAAGCCCAAAACGCCGACGCCGACTGTAAAGCCCAAAACACCGACGCCGACCGCAAAGACACCGTCTAATACCGGGACAGACGGCGGCGGAACAACTTCTACATACTATGTTGAAAATATCATCGTATCCCGGGATGATTCGCAGAAGTCGACATCTGATGACCTGTCGCAAAAGTCCACGAATGATGATATCGGAAAGAAAGTTCGCACTACAGCCGTGAAGACGGGTGACGAGAATGAGCCATTGTTATGGCTGCTTCTCTGCGCGGTAAGTCTTATCCTGCTCGCCGCTGTGGGATGGATAAAACACTACTCTGGTCAAAGGAGGTAACACTATGTTCATCAGAAGTATTTATCGCACAGCTATGATACGATGTTCGCTTTGTGCAGATGCTCCCTGCAGCAAAGCGTGCGGAAATATTGACCCGGCTTCTATGCTTCGAAGTGTCTGGTTTGAAAATGAAAAGACCGCCGCATCACGATTCCCGGAAGAAAACCCCTGCGAGAAGTGTTCCGCGCCGTGTGAGACAGCATGTTTGCGCCCGCATGAAGTTTCGATCCGCAATGTAATGAACAGGCTTCACGATCAGGTAAAACCGATGCTGGAGGTCTCGGAGCCCTCGGATGAATCCGCACTCAGAACGGAACTGTGCGGCATACCGCTGGAAAATCCCTTCCTGCTGTCCTCGTCTGTCGTGGCCAGCACCTATGATATGTGCGCGAGAGCATTTGAGGCGGGCTGGGCAGGAGCCGCATTTAAGACGATCTGCTCATTTGATATTCATGAGGCGTCGCCGCGATTTTCGGCGATCACAGGAGACAATGGCAACATAATCGGATTTAAAAATATTGAACAGCTCTCCGACCACAGCGTCGTGGAGAATATGGAAGTATTCCGCAAGCTGAAAAAGAACTATCCTTCGAAGTTCATTCTGGCTTCTATCATGGGACAGAATGACGAAGAGTGGGAGGAGCTCACAAGACTGTGCGATGAGAACGGGGCGGACGCAATTGAGCTTAACTTCTCCTGCCCGAATATGGCAGACGGAGGCCTGGGATCCGATATCGGGCAGGTGCCGGAGCTCGTGGAGAGATTCACACGGGCAGCGCGCCGCGGAAGTAAAAAACCGATTCTGGCAAAACTGACGCCGAATGTCGCTTTCATGAGCCCGGCCGCGGAGGCTGCAATGCGGGGCGGCGCGGACGGTATCGCCGCGATCAATACAATTAAAAGCATTATCGGTGTCAATCCGCATACCTATGTCTCTGCTCCGGCTGTTCACGGTATGTCAGCTGTGGGAGGTTACAGCGGGAATGCTGTAAGGCCTATAGCTCTCCGTTTTGTTGCGGAGCTGGGGCAGAACCCGAATCTTAAGGATATGCATATAAGCGCCATGGGCGGCGTGGAGACATGGCGGGATGCTCTGGAATTCATCCTCCTCGGCGCAGGCAGTATTCAGGTCACCACCGCAGTAATGCAGTACGGCTACCGGATCATCGATGATCTGAAAGCTGGGCTGAATATGTATCTTGCGGAGATGGGAGTCTCCGGGGTGTCTGAGATCATGGGAAAAGGGCTTGAGTCGGTCAGCGATACAACAGACGTGCTCGAGCGTGACACGATCCTGTTCCCGAAATTTAAGCACGAAAAATGTATCGGATGCGGCAGATGTATGATCTCATGCTCGGACGGAGGTCATCAGGCCATACAGCTTAACGCGGATCGAAGACCTGTGCTTGACGGAAAGAAGTGTGTCGGCTGTCACCTGTGCATTCTTGTATGTCCGGAGCGCGCAATCGTGTCAGCCCGCAAGCGCATAAAAAGGACTCCTGCTCCGAAAGAGTGACTGAGCCTTTTTGGCTCGCAGGGAAGGACTTGCGTTTTTCGATGAAGATGATGTTTGCGATGGATCTTGGTGCGTGCACAGCCTGTCTGAACAATTACGGATTGTGCAAAAAGCACAACCGCCATTGTGAGGTTTGCCAAAAGGATAATGAATGTTGCATATGCAACACTTATTTGTTTAAACAATGTTATGATGGATAAAATAGCGCCAGTCTACACTCTGAGATGTGAGGGGACGAAGGGAAGACTGGAACGGAAAAAAGTATCATAAAAAGGAGGATCAATCCGCATGAAGAAAGTCCAATCATGTTGTAACTTCTGCGCAATCGACTGTAATTTAGACTTTTATGTGGAAGACAACAGAATCGTGAAAACGGTTCCCACTCCGGGCTATCCGGTCAACGACGGATTCAGCTGCATTAAGGGCATCTCCCTGTCCAAACAGCAGACGACTGTCAAGCCGGATGCGCTCCCCAAGATCCGCCAGGCGGACGGAACAATGAAGGAAGTTCCGTGGGAAGAAGGTTTTCAGCATGTGGCGGACAAGATCAAGGAACTCCAGGCTAAGTACGGCAGAGAGTCTGTAGCCGGTATCAGTACCGGTCAGCTCACCCTGGAAGAGTTCGCAATCTTCGGCCATGTAATGAGAGATTACCTTCAGACCAACGTCGACGGAAACACCAGACTCTGCATGGCTTCGGCAGCGGTCGCCCACAAGCAGACCTACGGCTATGACGCGCCGGGCTACACACTGAAGGATCTGGAACTCTCGGACACCATCATTTTCATCGGCGCTAACCCGGTCGTAGCTCACCCGATCATCTGGGGCAGAGTGAAGGAGAATAAGGTTCCAGGACACAAGGTCATCGTTATCGATCCGAGACGCAGTGAGACTGCCAAGAACGCGGATTACTGGTATGGCATCACTCCGAGAAGTGACCTGCATCTCATGTACACGATTGCCAACATACTGATCGAGAAAGACTGGATCGATCACAAGTTCATCGAGGAGCACACGAATAAATTCGATGAGTTCGCTGAATTCGTCAAGGCATTCCCGATTGAGAGAGGCGTGGCCGCGACAGGCCTTTCGGCTGAGCAGATCATGGAGCTGGTCAACCTGATCCATGACGGCAAGGCAGTCTCTTTCTGGTGGACCATGGGTGTCAATCAGGGCTACGAAGCCGTCAGGACAGCGGGCAGCATCATGAACCTCGCTCTCATGACAGGCAATATCGGAAAGCCCGGCACCGGCGGCAACTCCATCACCGGCCAGTGCAACGCCATGGGCTCCCGTCTCTTCTCCAACACGACCTGCCTGTTCGGCGGCGGTGATTTCACGGATGAAAATGAGAGAAAGCGCCTCGCAGATATCATAGGCATCGATCCGGATCTTATGGCAAAGAAACCGACGATCCCCTACAACAAGATCGTTGAAGGAATCAACGCCGGTGAAATTAAAGGCCTCTGGATTCTGTGCACAAATCCGCGTCACAGCTGGACGAACAATGAGACATTTGCATCGGCAACAAAGAAGCTGGAGCTCTTTGTCGTTCAGGATATTTACGACACGATCGAGAGTGCCGAGGACGCCACCGTCTACTTCCCGGTCGTTCCGGGCATCAAGAAAGCCGGCACATATATTAACCTTGAGAGACGTATGTCCGCAATGAGACCTGTCCTTAAGAGAGGCGAGAATGAGATCTCCGACTATGAATGCATTCTCGGCGTCGCGAAAGCCCTCGGCATGGGCAAGGCAATCGAGAGATGGGAGACTCCCGAGGAATGCTTTAATATGCTGCGCAAGATCTCTGTCGGCAAGCCGTGTGATTTCTCCGGCGTGACATGGGACGGGCTCGTAGATTCTCACGGTATTCAGTGGCCGTATCCGGCAGGCCGCGAGGATGAGTTCAAGGAGGAGGAGAGGAGACTTTACTCTGACGGCAAGTTCTTCACTCCGAATCAGAGAGCGAACTTTGTATTCGAGGAGCCGCTTCCGAATCCGTTCGTGCCGAATGAAGAGTTCCCGATCGTCTTCAACACAGGCCGCGGCACAGTCGGTCAGTGGCATACACAGAGCCGGACCAAGGAAGTCCGCTTCGTGGAAGACGTCTCCATCAAGAAGGCCTACCTGTATATGAACACAAAGCAGGCTGAGGAAAATGACATTCACCATATGGATAAGGTCCGCGTGTATTCAGTCAACGGGCAGGATGCAGTCTTCCACGTTCTGATCACGGATGACGTCCCGTACAATCAGCTGTACGCCCCGATCCATTATATTGAATGCAATAAGCTGACACCTTCCAGCTATGATAAGTACTCCAGAGAGCCCAATTATAAGGGCGGAATCTGCAGGTTCGAGAAAGTTGCGGAATAGTAAGGCGCAAGGAGGTATTGATACACTATGAAGAGAATTAAGATAGACCGAAGCCGCTGCATCGGATGCCTTACCTGCGTTACCGCTTGTATCGTAAGTCATCAGAGCGAGAGCAGCGATGCAAGGAACCGCGTCGTAATCGACAGCGGGACGAGACCGGCCCCCATTTTCTGCAGGCACTGCGAGCATCCGGAGTGCACATATACCTGTATGACAGGCGCAATGAAAAAGGATCTTGAGACCGGCTACGTTACCTATGATAAAGAACACTGCGCAAGCTGCTACATGTGCGTTATGTCATGTCCGTACGGCGTCCTGAAGCCGGACAGCATTACTCATCTGGAAATCATGAAGTGTAATATGTGCGTCCACAGGAGCGAGGACGGAAAGACAGCCAATCCCATGTGCGTAGAGAAATGTCCGATGCATGCAATTACATTAGTGGAGGTGAACTGATATGGCAGATGTTAAGAAATATGTAGTCATTGGTTCATCCGCTGCGGGCACGAACGGTGTGCGCGAGCTCAGGAAGCGCGACGCGGATGCGGAGATCACACTTATTTCAAAGGACACCGATATTTATTCCCGCTGCATTCTTCATGCATATCTGGGCGGTCACCGCACAAAAGAAAGACTCCGCTTCGTGGAGCCGGATTTTGAAGAGCGCTATAGAGTCAACTGGATGAAGGGTGAGGAGGCAGTCGGACTTGACCGCGTCGGCCACAAAGTCCTTCTGGCCGGAGGCAAGGAAGTTCCTTACGATAAGCTGCTCATCGCGACCGGATCTCACACTTTTTTCCCGCCGATCAGGAACTTGGCAGGTTCACCGAATATGATCGGATTCAGGAACATTGATGATATTGAGGTCCTGAAGGAAGTGGCTAAGACGAAAAAGAATATCGTGGTCCTGGGCTCCGGACTTGTAGGCATTGACTGTGCCTGCGGTTTTCTGGATCTGGGCGTAAAAGTCGTACTCTGCGATTTCGCCGGATGGCTCCTTAACAAACAGCTTGATGAGCGGGCAGCAAGGACCTACATTGACGCGTTCGCAGAGAGAGGTATCGAGCAGCATTACGGGGTCGGCGTGAATGAAGTCACGGTCAACGATAAGCATGAAATCACATCGGTGGTCCTCAGCGACGGAACGATTATTCCGTGCGATTACTTTGTGGTCACGGCAGGTGTTCGCTCCAATGTCGAGTTCCTGAAGGACAGCGGTCTTGAGCTTTCCAGATTCGGCCTCGTCTACGATGCGACCGGCAGGACCAATGATCCGGATATCTACGGCGCAGGCGATGTATCCGGCACCAGCCCGATCTGGCCGGTAGCAGTCAAGGAGGGAACGATTGCAGCCAGCAACATGGCAGGTTACCCGGCTCAGATGACAGATTTCTTCGCTTCCAAATCCACGATGAGCTTCCTCGGCATATTTACGATGTCCCTGGGAAATGTCAATCCGGATCCGGAGGATGAGGATATCAAGGTCGAGATCTATGACAAGGACGGTGTTTACAAGAAGATCGTTCATAAGCACGGGAAGATCATCGGTGCTCTGCTCCAGAATGATATAGCCTACGGCGGAATACTGCAGCAGATGATCGCGAGAAATATCGACGTCACCAAGGTCAAAAAGCCTCTTTGGGATATTGACTACTCCGATTTCTTCCACATCAAGGACAACTTCGAATTTTACTTCGAGGATGAGAACGGAAACCCGCCGTCGGATTAATAAAGAGCCGTTTATTCGGTTTGACATAAGGAGAATCTATTTATGAGCAGATTAGAAAAAATACCTGTACCGGCAGTTGCGACGTTCCTCTCGCTGCTGACTCTCAGTAACGTCTACGGCGGTCTCGGATTTGTCTGGTTCCGCTATCTGTGTATGGCATGCGGAACGGTTTTCATCATTTGCTACATTCTGAAAATTATCATGTTCCCGAAGACCGTGATGAATGAGTACAGCCAGGTCATTCCGTGCAGCCTTTACGCTGCCCTGACCATGTGTCTGATGATACTCGGAAGTTTTTATGCTGAGATCGGCAAGAACTTCGAGATCCCAGTCCTTGGAATTATCGGAAAGACCGTCTGGTTCATCGCTGTCGCCGTTCATGCCGTGCATCTTGTGCGCTTTATTGCCCTTAACATGTTCCTCAAGCGGAACGTTATGACGACGATGCCCAGCTGGTTCGTCACTCTGAACGGCATCATGGTCGCCTGTGTCACCGGTGGAGCCATGAACGCGAGACCACTTTTGGTGGTACTCACAATCTATGGATGCCTGATTTATGTGATCATGCTGCCGATCATGATCTGGAGACTTCTGACTGTCGAGATCAAGCCGGCTACGTATCACACAATGGCGATCCTGCTTGCGCCGTGCAGCCTCTGCGTGGTCAGTCTGATCAATGTATTCGGGACACCGAATGCGCTTGTCGTCGGATTTATGTACCTCTGTGCTGTGTGCTCACTTGCTTTTATCATCTTTAAACTTCCGGATTTCTTCTCGTTCAAGTTCTATCCGGGCTATGCAGGGCTCACTTTCCCGATGGCAATCGGCATCGTGGCTTCCCAGAAGATGGCAGGATACCTCACGGAGGCAGGCAGCGGTCTTGCAACTGCAGTCGGGCAGTTGGCAGGTCTTCAGATATTCCTGACATCCGGCCTTGTGTTCTACGTGCTGGTCATGCTGAGCAGAATGCTCTTCAAGAAGAAGGACAGAGACTGAAGCTTATGCGAACCCCGGGCCGGGTCTCGCGAGAGATTTGAACCAGGAATTCGGTAAAGAAAAAGAATAGTATAATCACAGTTCATAGACAGCTCGGCTGTTCCAAGCTGCCGGGTCTAAAGCGGACCGGATCGCAGTGAGTGCGATCCGGCGGCCATGACCTTGCAGCCGGCCGCGGGCAGTCCGGCGCCAACCCGGCGCAGCGCCTGCGCAAGAGCCGTGCGGGAAACCGCGCGACTTTCCGTGTTTGAGAAGGAATCGGAGAACTGCCTGTATGTGCGGTATGCACGCGTATTTTGTCCGCGTCATCACAAAAATGCAGGGGTGTGGTCCGTCTTCTGAGGCGGATCCTGCCCCTTTTAGTTTGTGCAGGTGTGGGGCTGGGAGTCCCGGCTGCATGTGCAAGAAATGAAGACACCCCGGCGCAGACGATGGAGAAAAAAGTATGGAATCTATTTTGTTATCACAGGCTGTGGATATTCTGCGGTCTCACTGCTTGAAGATAAATGAGACAGAAATGATATCGGTGGACGAAGCACCGGGGCGTGTTCTTGCGCAGGAGATATACGCATCGATCGATCAGCCCCCGTTTCCGAGGTCACCGCTCGACGGCTATGCCATGAAATCTGCGGATACGGAAGGCGCGTCAAGGGAGACGCCGGTATCGCTGAAAGTAATCGATGAAGTCTTTGCGGGAGGCTTCTGTGAGAGCAGGGTAACAGAAGGAAGCGCCGTGCGGATCATGACCGGAGCTCCTGTCCCGGAAGGGGCGGACTGCATTATCATGCAGGAGGACACGGATTATGGGATGGAGACCGTTCGAATATACAGGTCACTGAGGCCCTGGCAGAACTACTGCTTCGCGGGCGAAGACTATAAAAAAGGAAGCCTGATCATGAAGGCGGGAATGAGACTGGGCGCAGCGGAGATCGGTGTGATCGCGGGCATGGGAATCGAAAAAATCCGGGTCTTTCGGAAGCTCAGAGCTCTGGTCATGTCAACCGGCTCGGAACTCGTGAGTCCGGGAAAGACGCTTAAGCCCGGGCAGATATATGATTCCAACCTGCATATGCTTCTCGCCCAGCTTCGCATGTGGGATATAGAGGTCACAGCCGGCACACTCATGGACGACGAGCCGGAGCGGGCGTGCGCCTTCATTCGTGAGAACGCGGACCGTGCAGACATCATTCTCACGACCGGCGGAGTGTCGGTCGGCAAGAAGGACATCATGCATGACGTCCTGGACATTCTGGGAGCGGAAAAGCTCTTCTGGAAGGTCCGCCTGAAACCCGGCATGCCGACGCTCTGCGGGAAGTATAACGGAAAGCTGCTCATTGCCCTTTCGGGAAACCCGTATGGGGCTGTCGCGAATCTGCACCTTCTGGTCAGGCCGGTCCTTGCTGTTATGACAGGACGCAGGGATCTGGAACTCAGAACAAAAAAGGCAGTGTACGAGAACGGCTACCCGAAAAGAAGTCCGGTGGTCCGGTATGTGCGCGGCGTTTATGAACATGGACGCGTGAGCTCATCAGGATCCAATGATTCCGGCGTTCTTTCCTCCATGATCGGCTGCAATTGTATGATCGTGATACCTGCGGGGACCGAGAAGATTGAACCCGGGGAGACGGTGGAGGTGGTGCTGCTTTGACATGCGTGTGTGCCGTCTGCGGTGTCAAAAATTCCGGCAAGACGACGATGATAGAGAAACTGATACGTGAATATGCAGCAAGGGGAGTCAGGACCGCTGTGATAAAACATGACGGACATGACTTTACCTGCGATATCCCGGGGACAGACAGCAGCCGATTTTACGAGGCCGGAGCATACGGAACTGCTGTATTTTCTGATAACAGGATTTTCGTCCACAGACAGGAAATCAGTCGGCAGCCTGACCGCGAAAAATGGGAGAAGGAGAAGATTGCAGAGCTCGTATCGCTGTTCCCGGATGCGGACCTCATTCTGGTCGAGGGACTCAAGAACTCATCTCTTCCGAAGATCGAGATCGTGAGGAAAGGTATATCGGATGCACCGGTCTCCAATCCGGAGGGGAGATTCCTGATCGTCACGGATATCGAGTCTTGCCGTTTCGGGGAGAAAGTTCTGGGATTGGATCAGATCGGTGAGATTGCTGAGCTTCTATATCCGCCGGAGGGCGGAGGCAGGAAATAATTCATGAAAGATCGTTATAACAGAACAATCGACTACATGCGAATATCGATCACGGACAGGTGCAATTTGCGCTGTACATACTGCATGCCTCGGGATATCAGCCTTACGTCGATGGAGAATATTCTGACTTATGAGGAGATACTCGGGATATGCACAGCGGCGGCGGAATTGGGAATCACCAGATTTAAAGTGACAGGCGGCGAACCGCTCGTGCGGAAGGGATGTGTCACGCTCATCCGGGAGATGAAGCGCATCCCGGGGGTAGAGCAGGTCACGATGACGACGAACGGAGTTCTGCTCGGACAGTACCTTGAGGAACTGATTTCTGCCGGCATTGACGGGATCAACATCAGCCTGGATACGCTCGACGCCGGCAGATATGAGCGTATCACCGGAAAAAATGAATTGCCGGTCGTAATCGAGAACCTAGGGAGAGCAATCGATTCAGGGATCAGGGTAAAATTGAACGCAGTACTTCAGAATGGTGTGAACGAGGATGAGTGGGAGCATATAGCGCTTCTTGCGAGAACGAATCACCTGGATGTCAGATTCATAGAGATGATGCCGATTGGCTACGGAAAAAACTGCCGCGGCGTATCGGGCAGAGAACTCCTTGAGAAGATGAAGACCAGATGGCCGGATCTCGAGACGGTGACCGATATTCACGGAAACGGGCCGGCTGTCTATTATCACGTGCCCGGCTGGAAGGGAAGCGTAGGCCTCATTAACGCTATTCATGGAAAATTCTGTGCGAGCTGCAACCGGATACGGCTGACCAGTAAGGGAAAGCTCAAACCGTGTCTCTGCTACGGTGATACGGTCGATCTCATGCCGATCTTGCGCGGAGGCAAGGAAGGCGCTGCGGTCGTATCCTGTTCTGACGGAAATATTGAGACAAAAGACATGATTCGCAGGGCTATCGCCGAAGCGATTGCTGAAAAGCCTGCGCAGCACTGTTTTGAGCAGAAGGATCATATCACTGAGGAGTCCCAGATGGTCAGTATAGGGGGATGACAGTCCCGGAAACTGAGCACTGATATAAGGAGGCCGCAGGCCTATGAGCGGAGATATAACTGATATGAAAATGGCTGCGGCCATCATGGCCGGCGGCAGGAGTACCCGGATGGCCGGACACCATAAGGGTATGCTGTTGACACCGGAGGGAGTGACATTTACAGACAGACTCGCAGCTGAGATGCATAAGCTCACAGACCTCGTTTATATTTCATACGGGGATACGATTCAGATGGAAACTGCGGAATGCAGAATTATCCGCGACATATATAAAGGTTGTGGACCGGTCGGAGGGCTGCATGCGGTGCTGACCAGCGCTTCGGAAGAAGGGGCTGCAGCGGTCGCGACAGCGGCCTGTGATATGCCGTATGTGACGGCAGAGTTTTATAGATATCTGTGCGAGCAGCTCAAAGGCTTCACAGATATCAGTGATGTCGGGAAAAGTCCATTTGCTCTGTATGACGGGGCAGTTGCGGTCACCGGGGGAAGAATTCATCCGCTGGCGGCTGTTTACAGTGTGGGGGCTGTGTGCGTCTTCAGGACACAGCTTGAAGAGGGCAACCTCAGAGTCAGAGATGCCCTTGCAAAGCTGAGGATGTTGTATGTTGATCTTGAAGGCTCTGGATACGAGCACATGATTCTTAATATTAATACTGAAGAGGACTACACGGAATACTTAAGCGGGCGCACTGCCCGCAGGATTGACCCGATAGAGCAGTGAGTTACATAGAGAAGGGAAGGTGAGGGGTGTCCGCCGTGTTTATCGCAGAACACCCCGCATATTTATGGCAAAATATAATGATGTCGCAGTGCCGGCAGTTATTTCCAGACTGGGAGAATATGCTCTGTTCAAAGGGATAGACTCTTCCGACCTGGCGGCGATGCTCAACTGTGTCGGAGCAAAGATTGAAAAATATGAAAAGAATACTTTTGTGATGCTGGATACAGACGATGTTATCTGTGCCGGTCTGATTCTTGAGGGGAAGGTTGCTATTGTCAAGGAGGATGAGCATGGGCATCAGAGTATGATTGCCTACCTGACGGAGGGAGATGTGTTCGGTGAGACTTTCGCTCTGTCGCGGGAACGCATTTTGGCAGCCAGCTATAAGACGATGACAAAGTGCACGATCATGTATCTTTCAGTCAGCAGAGTACTCAATACCTGCAGGAATAATTGCCCGTTCCACAGAAGGCTGATTATCAATCTTTTTGACTGCGTGACCAGAAAGAATTCGATGCTCATTCGCAAGATCGATATCCTGTCAAGGAGCACGATCAGGGGAAAGATTATGGCCTATCTTCAGGAGGCGCTGCGGATAGCCAATGCGGAAAAGGGAACTCCCGATAACCGAAAGATTTTGATCCCCCTGAATAAAATGGAAATGGCACACTTCTTAAGCGTTAACCGTAGTGCCCTGACAAGAGAACTGTCCGCAATGAGGCAGGAGGGTCTGATTGATATGAAGGGCAATCTGTACACGATACTCTGAAGGGTAACTGTTCAGACAGGCTGTGATGAGGGACAAGATTACGACGTAAGCATCATCTTCATCGAAAAACGTATATCCTTCCCTGTGAGCTTGCGTAGGCGGCTTACCGCCACGCGATCTCTCAGTCGGATATACAATGTTTTTCTCACGAAGATGGATGCCTACACCGGAAACGAAATGCAGGGGCATCCTGTCTGAACTGTTTCTTTGAGAGAGAACAGCAGAACAAATGTGAAAATCCGGTGTACATAACCCTGTAACAGTAGTAGAATAGACAGCGGTCGCCAAAATACGCCCCTGTTATAAGGGCTGTGTGACGGCCCGGGTAAGCTGCTCCTGCAGTTCCAGGCAGCTTGTCGTATCACTTATTCAGAAAGAGGGAAGATATAATGCAGCTGACAGCAGAATTATCTCAGAATTACACAGCAATCCTGAAAGAGGAGCTCGTAGCAGCCATGGGCTGCACCGAACCGATTGCCATCGCTTATGCCGCGGCAAAAGCTTATCAGGAGCTGGGAGAGATGCCGGAGCACATTACAATCAGCTGTTCCGGAAATATGATCAAGAATGTCAAGGGCGTGACAGTGCCCAATTCCGGCGGTCAGAAGGGAATTGAAACCGCAGCTGTTCTGGGCGTCGTGGGCGGCAGGGCCGACAAGATGCTGGAGGTACTTGAGAGCGTTGACGATGAGGCAAGGCAGAGAACACGCGAGCTTGTGGCGGCGGGAATATGCGACGTCACTCTCGCGGAAGATGTTCCGAACCTGTACATCAAAGCGGAGATGTGGACCAGAGATCACAAGGCTTCCGTTACGATTGAGGAACATCACACGGATATCACGGAAATTGAGAAGGACGGAAAAACTGTCTTTATCGCTGAAAAGAGTACACCTGTGAGGGAAGACGGCGCTCTTAAGGGTGACCGGACCAAGATGACTCTGCGCGGTATTATCGATTATGCCAATACAGTCGATCTCGCTGACGTCGAGGAGACCCTGGAGAGACAGGTCCGCTTCAACACAGCGATTTCCCAGGAAGGACTGGATAATCCGTGGGGCGCGAGAGTAGGCAAGACCATGCTTGAGAACTGGAGCGATGACGTGAAGTGCTGCGCATGTGCGCGCGCTGCGGCAGGCTCTGACGCCCGTATGAGCGGATGCCCCATGCCGGTTATCATTAATTCCGGCAGCGGAAATCAGGGTATCACGGTCACGATGCCGATCGTGACTTACGCCGAGAGATGGCATCTCTCAAGGGAGAAGATGTATCGCTGTCTCCTGGTCTCAAATCTTGTGTCTATTTATATCAAACATTATATCGGATCGCTCTCCGCATTCTGCGGTGCTGTCAGCGCGGCCTGCGGCGCGGGTGCCGGTATCACCTACATGTCGGGCGGAACATATGAGCAGATCGGCGGTACGATCACTAACACGCTGGGCAACGTCGGCGGCATTGTGTGCGACGGCGCGAAGCCGAGCTGTGCTGCCAAGATTGCATCCTCTGTCCACGCAGCTCTTCTTGCCCACTATATGAGCACAAGTCAGAAAGAGTTCCAGGGCGGTGAGGGCTTCATCGAGAGTGACGTTGAGGAGACGATTAAGAACATGGGCTACATCGGCAAGATCGGCATGAGGGAGACAGACAAGGAAATCCTCAATGTCATGATTGACAAGGTGGATGTTGATTCCTGTCTGTAAATGATCACTGCTGCCGCATGCAGTTAAGAATAAGTCCCCTGATTGGGACTTAATCGGGCTAAGACCTGCAGCTGTGTCCATGCAGACAATCCACTATTTGCAGCGTGACCCAACTTGCAAATGAGCAGGATGCTGCATACCGGACGGAGCAGAAGGATTAGTATATATCACTGGGATCCGGTCAGGAATCAAGTCTCGTTCGCGGGACTTGGCGCGGGACACGGATCAAAATTCTTAGAGGGTTTTTGGAGGTATCATGGAAAAAACAGGTTTTGCACACAGTCTGCCGTTCAGACTTCTGGTCGCGCTGGCCGTAGGTATCGGCGTCGGCCTTGCGCTCAGCGCAGCTGAAGGGGCGGCAATCACCAACGCACTGCTCAACATCATCGTGACAGTGAAGTTCATCAGCAGCCAGTTCATCAACTTCTGCGTTCCGCTGATCATCATCGGCTTCATTGCACCTTCTATCACAAGGCTCGGCAATAACGCGTCAACTATGCTGATTGTTGCGCTCTGCATCGCATATCTGTCTTCAATCGGTGCCGCGTTTTTTGCCACAGGTGCAGGCTTTACAATTCTGCCGTTCCTGAACATCAGCCCCGAAGTTGACGGTCTTAAAGATCTGCCGCCGGTCGTATTTGAACTGACCATCCCGCAGATCATGCCGGTCATGTCCGCGCTGTTCTTCTCGGTTCTTGTCGGCCTTGCCGCTACATGGAACAAGAGCAAGATGATTACCGGAGTGCTTGAAGAGTTCCAGCAGATCGTTCTCAGCATCGTTACCAAGTTCGTCATCCCGGTGCTGCCGGTCCTCATCGGCTGTACATTCTGCACGCTGGCTTACGAAGGAACAATTACGAAGCAGCTCCCGATCTTCCTGATCATCATCGTTATCGTTATGATCGGTCACTACATCTGGATGACTCTTCTCTATGGTATCGCAGGCGCGTACTCCGGAAGAAATCCGATGAATGTTGTTAAGAACTACGGCCCGGCCTATATGACAGCCGTAGGAACTATGTCCAGTGCTGCTACACTTTCCGTAGCGCTTGAGTGCGCAAGAAAGTCAGTGCCCACACTGCGCAAGGATCTTGTCAATTTCGGTATTCCGCTTTTTGCAAATATCCACCTCTGCGGATCCGTCATGACTGAGACCTTCTTCGTCATGGCTGTTTCCAAGATGCTCTACGGCGAGTTCCCGTCACCGGGCAAGATGATTTTGTTCTGCCTGCTCCTCGGTGTATTTGCAATCGGCGCACCGGGTGTTCCGGGCGGTACAGTCATGGCTTCTCTCGGCCTCATCACCGGCGTCCTTGGATTTGATGAGACAGGTACAGCTCTGATGCTCACGATCTTTGCTCTGCAGGATTCCTTCGGAACAGCATGCAACGTCACAGGCGACGGCGCTCTTACCCTGTTCCTCACAGGATATGCTGAGAAGCACGGCATCAAGGAAGCCAATCTGGGAGACATCTTAAAATAAACAATGTTTCTATATTGATATGTAAGGAGGCTGTCGCGACAGTCTCCTTGTTTCTATGATAAAGAAATGAGCTGCTAAATCTTCTGAGACCACCGGTAAGTGCGAGGGTCTTTTTTTATGCCCTGAATACGAAGCTGAGTCTGTCAGAACAAAAGACAGGGGTGTGCTTTCAACAGTACAAAAAGCAGCCGTAACGGTGCGGTAAAGCAAAGAATATGAGAGCAGGGATTTTAGCCGGAGCATGAGGGTGAAACTTTGCTGTTATAATGAAAATAATTCTGTACTTGCAACAGTCACCATTTAACCCGAAAGAGATTACAATAGAACATATATATTTAAAATACACAGGCTTTAACGCATAAGGAGTTTAAGGCTGAAAAACTGATGAATTAAAAATAAAAAACTTTCAAAATAACAGTTGACAAACAAAATAACTTTTGATACAATAACATCAACAGTTGAAACAACAATTTAAGTACGAAACAACACTGTTGTAACAACAAAATTCTGCACTGTGAAAGGGAGGTTACTATGAAAGTAAAAGCAGTCAGACTTCACGCAGCAAATGATTTAAGACTCGATGAATTCGAATTACCGGAAATCAAAGATGATGAGATTCTGGTAAAGGTCATCTCCGACAGCGTATGTATGTCCACTTACAAATGCGCTATTCTCGGAACAAAGCACAAGAGAGTTCATGCTGACGTTGCAGATCATCCGGCAATCATGGGCCATGAGATGGCCGGTGACATCGTCAAGGTCGGCAAGGCTCATCAGGACAAGTTCAAACCGGGCATGAAATTCACCCTGCAGCCGGCTCTGAACTACAAGGGCACAATGTGGAGCCCGGGCTACTCATATGAGTTCTTCGGCGGAAACGCTGAGTACTGCATCATTCCGGCAGAAGTCATGGAGCTCGGATGCATGCTCGAGTACAAGGGCAGAGCATACTACGAGGCATCTCTCGCTGAGCCGTACTCCTGCAGCGTAGGCGCGTTCCATGCTGCATACCATACACAGATGGGTGTTTACACTCATGAAATGGGCATCAAAGAAGGCGGCAAGCTTGCGATCATGGCAGGCGCAGGCCCGATGGGTCTCGGCGCACTCAGCTACGCAATGAACTGCGACAGACGCCCGGGCATGATCGTCGTGACAGACGTCAACCAGGACAGACTGGACCGCGCTGCTGAGCTCTTCCCGCAGGAAGAGGCAGACGCAAGGAATATCGAACTTCACTTTGTAAACACAGGCACTGTTGAAGATCCGGTAGCTTACCTGCGCGAGATGACAGGCGGCACAGGATTTGACGATGTTCTCTGCTACGCACCGGTAGCTGCAGTCGTAGAGCAGTCCAGCGGGGTGCTGGGACGTGATGGCTGCCTGAACTTCTTCGCAGGCCCGACAGACCCGAACTTCTCCGCAAAGATGAATTTCTATGATGTTCATTACAATTCAACTCATGTAATGGGTACAACCGGCGGAAATACAGCCGACATGATCGAGTGCCTTGAGCTCACAGCAGCAGGCCGCATCAATCCGGCAGTTATGGTCACACATATCGGCGGTCTTGATGCCGCAGCTGAGACAGTCCTCAATCTCCCGAAGATCCCGGGCGGCAAGAAGCTTATCTACAACCATATTACAATGCCGCTGATCGGCCTCACAGAACTTCGCGAGAAGGGCAAAGAGGACGAGAGATACACAGCACTTGCTGACATCGTAGATGCTCACAACGGACTGTGGTGCCCGGAAGCAGAAGAGTATCTGCTTGCCAATTTCGACTGATCTGATTTCAATCCTCCCACAATTTCCGGGGCCGGAAGGCCCCGGGAGCGGGAAAATGATCTAAGCTGAAAGTTAGACATATATTTAATAAATTACTTTTCGAAGGAGAAAAACGATGAAGAACGCACTTCAGAGATTTGGAAAATTCTTATCCGCCATGGTCATGCCGAACATTGGCGCATTCATCGCATGGGGCTTTATCACAGCTCTGTTCATCCCTGACGGCTGGCTGCCCAACGCACAGCTCGCATCCATTCAGCCGTACATGCTTACTTATCTGCTCCCGATCCTGATCGCTTACACAGGCGGTAAGATGGTCGGCGGTGACCGCGGCGGCGTCATGGGCGCTATCGCAGTCGTCGGATGTATCGCCGGTGTCGGCGGCACAGACGGACAGCCGATGCTTATGGGCGCTATGGCTATGGGCCCGTTCGCAGGCTGGGTCATCAAGAAGTTCGACAAGTTCATGGAAACAAGAATGCCGGCCGGCTTTGAGATGCTGATCAACAACTTCTCAGTAGGTATCATCGGTATGCTGATCGCAATCTTCGGCTACTATGTAATCGGCCCGTTCATGACAGCAATCCTTGCAGTTCTGACCGCAGGTGTTGATGTTCTTATCAAGAACAACCTTCTCCCGCTGTCCGCAATCTTTATCGAGCCTGCCAAGGTCCTGTTCCTCAACAACGCTATCAACCACGGTATCTTCACACCGATCGGCGCTGAGCAGGTCAAGACAGCCGGCCAGTCCATCATGTACATGCTTGAAGCTAACCCGGGCCCGGGCCTCGGCGTTCTGCTCGCATACTGGATGTTCGCAAAAGACAAGGCAACAAAGGATTCCGCACCCGGCGCTATCATCATCCACTTCCTCGGTGGTATCCATGAAATCTACTTCCCGTATGTACTTATGAACCCGGTAGTTATCATTGCTCCGATCGTAGGTAACATTTGCGCCATCACATGGTTCTCAATTACTGGCTGCGGTCTTAAGGGACCGTCCTCACCGGGCTCCATCATCGCTTTCATGGCTATGGCACCGAAGGACAAGATCCTGTTCATCCTCATTGGCGTCCTGCTTGCAGCAGCAGTATCCTGCGCAATCGCATCCGTCATCATTAAGGCAACCAGCACAACAGCATCGATCGAAGAAGCTCAGGGCCAGATGGCTGACATGAAGGCTCAGGCTAAGGGCACATCTACTGTAACAGACGCAGCTTCCGTCCGCATGGTCATCTTCGCTTGCGACGCAGGCATGGGCTCCTCCGCAATGGGCGCTACAAAGTTCCGCAACCGTATCAAGGCCGTCAGACCTGACATCACCGTAAAGAATACTTCTGTTGACAATATTCCGGCAGAGTGCAACATCGCAGTCGTACAGACAACTCTTGCAGACCGCGCAAGAAAGTCCGCTCCGAACGCTCAGCTTGTAACGATCGGCAACTTCCTGAACGACCCGGCACTTGATGCACTCTATGTACAGCTCACAACTCTTGACGCCATGGCTGCAGAGGAGCCGGAGAAGAGCGCAGTTGATGAGATGCTCGATACTGCTACCAAGGGCATGAAGAAGGATGTCATCGTCCGTGAGAGCATCCTGCTGAATCAGCCGCCTGTAACCAAGGAAGAAGCAATCCGCAAGGCCGGCGAGCTCCTTGTCGCAAGAGGCGCTGTTGAACCGCAGTATATCGACGCAATGCTCGAGAGAGAGCGTCTGGTCAGCACATACATGGGCATGGGCATTGCAATCCCGCACGGCACATCCCAGGCTAAGGGCACTGTCAAGAAGACAGCTATCACAATGATTCAGTATCCGGAAGGCGTAGACTTCGGCGATGAGAAGGCTCAGCTTGTCTTTGGTATCGCAGGTATCGGCGATGAGCATCTTGACCTGCTTGGCAAGATCGCTGACTGTCTCGATGACGAAGAAGTCCTTGAGAAGATGAAGACAACGAACGATATCGACTGGATCATGAAGAAGCTCTCATAAATAAGGCAATCAATAAATATAGGCCCCCCCTCCTCCCGCAGGTATTCCCCGGATCTTCCGGAGATGCCTGCGGAGTGTTTTTTGTGCATTCAACATTTTGACGCAGTCTGCTATAATATGACATAGCAAGACATGGACGGTCAGAAAAATGCCCGGCTGAGGCAGGAGCGACCCGAGAATGCATTTGCAACATTGCAAAGGAGGTTTAGACTAATGAAGACAAAATTATGCGGACCCGCACTCCGCCAGATCAGGCAGAATTTTACATATACGGAAAATGATATCGGCGATGACAGGCATCTCAGCCACTTCGGTCTTAATTTTGCCGTGCACAGCTATGAGATTGAAAATGTCGGACACCTCTGTGCAATGACGCTGAAAGCTTTCGGGGGTCTCATGACCATGGAGACGATCGTAATCAGCCCGATGAAGAAGGATGTGCCGCTCTTCAACATGGACAGGGTCACCGCTTTCGGTAAGGATACGCTGCTCATTGAAATATATGACACGCAGCTTGAGCCTCTTCGGGATGAAGTGCAGATGGAGTTCAAGGAACTGCTCGACCGGGACAGCGCGCTCAGTGATATTGAAAGTGAACCGCACTGGTATGACAGCATCCGGTATCCGTTCAGCTACGCGAAAGCCGGAAAGGGTCTTGCAGAGCCCTTCAAGCGGGCGCAGAAGGATTATCTGGCTGTCTATCTGAAGCTTCTTATGGAAGCGCCTTACTGTGATGAGGAAGCCAAGCGGGCAAAGAACCGCGAGTATGCTGAGAAGCTTGTTTTCAATAAAGGTCCCGCGGTCGATACGATGCGGAACCATTTCGGTGATGAGACGATGCGAAGGGTGGTCCTTCAGCATATGTACGGTGTTGCAGGCGGACAGACAGAATAGGCGGAATCATCAATCCCGGTACAGGAATGATAGATGAAGAGCTAGTAGGTAACGCAGACAATAAGTAGACAAAGACACAGAGGCTGTCACATCAGGAATCGACACCGCTTCACTTGACGGTGTGGTTTCCTGATGTGACAGCCTCTGCTTTTTCGAGGTGCCGGCTGTCGCAGCCGCAGATGTTTTCGGATATTGCAGGTCCGAGTCATACGCAGATGCGGCAGCCTTAAATTATGCACGGGGGGCATTATATATTATCTCAGTGGGGAATCTGATCTTCCACTGGGATAAACGCTGTATGTCGATGCGCAAGGATTCGGTTTGGACTTATGTCAGATGACGCTGACCCGAATCCCGCGCAAGTCCTGCGGACGAGACATTAAGTATTAGTTAACGTGTCCCAGCTGTTTTCTCAGATCCTCGTTGGCCTTCTCAACGTTAAGTCTCGTGAGGATCAGAGTGACCAGAAGGTTGAAGCACATCGGCATCCAGAGATACATGATGTGAAGCATGTTGATGCAGGAAGCGCTCTGCACTGCCGCACCGCCGACGTAACCGGAGAAGGCAAGCAGCCAGCCTGCAAGGGCTGTGCCGATACCGCCGCCGAGCTTGGTGCCGAGGGATGTGCAGGAGTACATAGTTCCGTCGACGCGCTTGCCGCTGGTAAGGTAGGTGTACTCGGAGCAGGTAGCGATCAGGGCGTTCATGTCACCCTGCAGAGGGCTCATACCGAAGGCGGCGATGGCCGTACATGCCAGCATCAGCGGAACGGAGCCAAGGTAGCCGGCGATGACGACGCCGAGTCTTCCAAGTGTGCCGATCGTATAGCCGGTGAGGTTCAGCTTGTACATGCCGCCCCACTTGGCGACAAGAGTCGGTGTGAACAGAAGGCCGATAATCATCGGGATGTTAATCGCCCAGGAGAAAACACCGAGCAGGTTAGCGTTCTTCAGGACATAGGTCATGAAATAGATACCCATGTTGAGAGTGGCGGAATAAATCTGCATCAGGATGTAGGAGGCGCAGATCATCAGGTAATATTTGTTCTTAATGAGAAGCTTGAACGCGTCGATCAGAGTGTATTTCTCCTCCTCGGTCACTTCTTTCTTGACTTCATCTTCAGCCAGCTCTTCCGGTGACAGCTCCCTGACGGAGAAGACGGAAAGGCTGTTGGAAATGATACCGACGATCGCGTAGATGATAGCCACTGTGCGCCATGCTGCAGCGCCGCCGCCGAAATAGGCGACCATGCCGACAGTGATTGTCTGGATCAGCATGCTGGTGCCGAAAGCGAACATGAATCGGATGGAACCCATCTCTACACGCTCATGATTATTCTTTGTGACAAGAGCTGTCAGTGCGGAGTAGGCGATATTGTTGGCTGTGTAGAAGCCGGCATTGAGGAGCGTGTAAGCGATAAAGAACCATGCGTACTGGGCTGTCGCACTAATGTCTGCCGGGATGCAGAAGATGGCGACAAGGCAGATGGCGCAGCCGAAGAAGCCGTAGAACATCCATGGACGGGCTTTGCCCATTTTCGTATGTGTTTTGTCGATCAGAGAACCGAAGAAAATATCACTCACACCATCAAAGAGTTTCGATACGGCAATCAGTGTGCCGACGATACCGGCGTTCATGCCGACCGTGTCGGTCAGGAAGATCATTACAAATGCAGACAGCAGGGCGTACACAACATTACCCGCGATATCTCCGGATCCGTAACCGACTTTGTTATACCATTTTAAATATGTTTTTTCTTCTTTCATGGTAACCCCCTTAAAAAAGAATCTGAAAATCTTTCGCACCCGTGGCGGGAGCAACTTTAACGGAACGGTACTCATTGATGTCTGCTCCCGCCGGGATTTGCTTATGAAAGGATACGAGTTATAGTCTAATAATGACCAGATTTCGGCTCTGGGTCTTGCCGGAATGACTTAAATTAACTGACGATGAACCGAATCCAGAGTCAGGTCTTGCGAATGGGACCTCCATTAACTGTTCAGATAGTATCCGGTCGCATCAGGAATACAAAATGATAACTGTCCGCGTCTACCCGATACTCCTCGGAGAGGTCCGGTCCACAGCTCTTTGATCCGATACCGGCCATTTTATGGTCAATGCACAGGACTGTAGAGCCGCATGGCGTAAGCTCGTAATTATGGCGTTTCGTCTCAAGCTCTTCCTGCGTGTAGACCGAAGCATTGAATGAGAGGGTGTTCTCATCCCCGGTCGCTGCCGTGAAAGCGAGCCCGTCGCCCTCGAGGCGGACATAGTCGCAGCCGGTGTGGCTGCCATTTTCCTGCGGCCTTATATAATCCTCGTGCAGATCTGTTACAGAAGACTGATAAATTCCATGCTTTCCGCTGCGGCACTTATCGATATAGCTCTCGTGCGGACCGATGCCATAGTAGGTGACATCGCCTAAAGCCGGGTCGAGGAACAGACGCAGGCCGAGTCTCGGGAGCGTCAGGAACTCGCGGTCTTTTTCCGCTGTTATTTCCATTCGGATTGTTCCATCGGGGTAGATGCTGCATGCAGCCTCGATCTGAAGAATCGGCTGCACGGACATCGCCGCTACTGACTGCCGGATCCGAATTACGACGGCATCATCCTTATTTTCCCAGTCCACGCTGTAAGCTCTTGTGACCGTGTGATCAAGACGCTCGAATTTCCAGCGCTCCATGATTGGCGTATCGTTGTCGGTCGGTGCCCGCCAGAGATTGAAATCCACTGGTCTTGTAAGTACTTCCCTGCCATTTGTAACAAGTGAAGTGAAACGGCCTGAGAGGGTATCAAGTGTGTAGGCAAAGCTGCTGCCCTCGATGATGAGATCTGTGCCGGACTCCGTTACCGTTGGGAGCCCTGCGGATGTATCCTTTTCACTTTCCGAAGCTGCCTTGGATGTCGTCTTTTCACTTTCCGAATTCGCTGCCGGGGCAGTTTCCACAAATGGGAACATGGCCGCTGCCTTCTGATTCCTCGCATCCGAAGTTTTGATCTCGATATCGTCAAATCCAAGTTCATGTCCTGCCGGCATACCCTGAAGCGGTTTTGTCAGGATATATGTGACACAGAGGAAGCACCTTCCCTTTTCCGGAATGTCAAGAGCGAGCGGAACTTTGGCATGTCCGTGAGGCGGAACAGGCGGGAGGTTCAGAGAGCCGCGCGCAATTTCCTCTCCGTCCAGTGTCAGGGCGTAGTCAGCCTTTACATAGGGAGACAGATCCAGGAAGTCCAGATAGTTTCCGACAGTCAGCATGCCATCGGCCGGATCGTAGGATGCACGCAGCGGACGGTGGACATTCTTGAATTCCAACAGACCTGTGTGGGGCGTTCTGTCGGGATAGACAAGCCCGTCCAGACAGAAATTGTCGTCGTGCTGAAGCTCGCCGTGATCTCCTCCGTACCAGTACATAGCCTTGCCGTTTTCGGCGACTCCCTTGTAGATTCCGTGATCACACCATTCCCAGACATATCCACCGCAAAGACGCGGATATTTCTCGATCAGATCTCTGTATTCTTTGAAGTCTCCCGGGCCGTTGCCCATGGAATGACAGTATTCGACCAGAAAGAGAGGCTTCTCCGGATCTTTGGCCAGATAGTCGGTGACATCAGAGAACGGCGGATACATTCTTCCGTAGAGATCGATATTTGACATATCATATTCCCGGTCGAAGGCCGCGTAATACGCGCTCTCGTACGTAGTGAGCCTGGTCGGATCAACGGCTTTTGTCCACTTGAGGGATTCCTCGAAGGTACAGCCGTAGCCGCATTCATTTCCCATGGACCAGACAAGGACGCACGGGCGATTTCTGTTCATCAGGACCATGGAGCGTACTCTGTCAAGTGTCGGTTCGATGAAATCAGGATTATCGGCAATCCGCACATGGGCAAGCCGCATGCGCTCGTTGTAGTCATCCTCGTTGTAGCTGAGAGGCCCGGTGCCGTGACTTTCGTTGTCGGCCTCGTCTATGACATAGAATCCGAGCTCATCACAGATCTGGTAGAAATAGGGCACATTCGGATAGTGGCTGGCACGAACTCCGTTGAAATTGTATTTTTTGATCATGTAGAGATCCTGCTCGATCCGGGATCTGTTCTGCACTTCACCCGTGATCGGATCCGATTCGTGCCGGTTCACACCGCGGAATTTGATCGGAGCTCCGTTCAGGTATACGACGCCATCTTTTAGGTAGACGCTGCGGAAGCCTACGCGCTCGGTGATGGTCTCGTGTTCGGTCTCAATGATCAGGGTGTACAGGTTTGGCGTCTCAGCGTTCCAGAGGAGCGGATCTCTGACTCCCAGCTGTATTTCCGACTCACCGCTCAGGGAGGCTTCGAGAACTGTCCGGGCTGCGCTGTTGGTTTCCGGAGCTTCGAAATCTGCGCTGCTGTCTTTCGGGGTTTCAAGAAGCTTCAGAGTGACCGGAATCGATTCTCCGCTGAATGTGAATTTTATACTGAGATCCGCTGTGTGGAGATCTTCTGACAAATCTGTTGTAATGACATAATCCGCGATGCGATCCTTCGGGCGGTTCAGCAGGTAGACATCCCGGATAATACCGGACATGCGGAACTTGTCCTGATCTTCGAGATACGAACCGTCGCACCACTTGAGGACAAGAACTGCCAGACGGTTCTCGCCCTCGGTAAGATAATCTGTCACGTCGAACTCAGAAATGTAGTGAGAGACCTGGCTGTATCCGACATAATTCCCGTTAAGCCAGACGTAGAAGCAGGAGTCGACTCCCTCAAAAAACAGGAAGGTACAGGGGGCATCCTGATCTTTGTGCCATGTGAACGTGTGAGTGTAGGCACCGCACGGATTGTGCTGGGGCACATAGGGCGGGTCAAACGGGAATGGGAAGCGGATGTTGGTGTATTGGTGTTCGTCGTAGCCCTTCATTTGCCAACAGAAGGGCACTTCTTCCTCCTTCCACGCGTCGTCAGGCATGAAGTCCGGGAGATAGAACGCTTCTCGTAATTCATGAATACTTGAATAGTAACGGAAGTTCCAGGCTACGCCGCTCAGCATCTGCAGCCGATCGGAATCTTCCCTCGGCGGCAGGGCTGATAGAGTGCGGGGCGGTGTAGACGTTGGTATGAAGTAACTGTGGACCGGCATGGTGTTCTGATGCAGGACAGACAGATCTTCATACAGTCTTGGTACGAGCACGATTGTATCCTCCTTTCTTGGTGTGTGAGGACAGGTAACTGCGAGGCTTTCCGTGCTTCGCAGTTACCTGACCTAACTGAGATGATAAGATTTGAACAGAGCAATGCCCTCCGCTGGCAGATCGAAATTGCGGTCTGCATTTGTCAGGGCATAGTTTCCTATTGAAAATCATATCGACCAAAAAGCGATATTCATATGAACAAAACAATTCAATTTCTGCACAAAGCTGTAAGGCGGTGGCAGAGAGTGCGAATTTTTTGTAAACTTTAGATAACTTAATAATTCATCGCAGTGGGGAAGCCCTCACTGAGATAAACGCTCCGCGAGAATGCGCTGGGATTCGGTTTGGTAATATGTCAGCTGACGCTGATACGAATCCCGCACCAAGCCTCGCGAGCGAGACTCGAACTATTTTTTGGAGGGGGATTGCCCGTAAGGGGGTGACAGAGCGGTATGTACGTCAATTCGGGTTATTTATTCAATTCAAGAGTACCTTTTAAGGAGAACAAAATGGCGCTCAGGATCCTGAGCGCGGGAACATACCAGCTGATAAAATGGCCGAAACTCCCGACCTGGCGACCGAAAGGACGCATCGACTGGCAGCTTGTCTACATCAGTGCAGGAGAAGGACACTTTATACTGGATGGGCATGAAGTTATAGTGCCGGCCGGCAACATGGTGCTCTATCAGCCTAAACAGGAACAGCATTATTATTTTCTGGGCAAGGACCAGTCTCAGTACTGGTTCGTACATTTTACCGGCCGCCAGGTCAAGAGCATTCTGAAACATTATGAGATTCCGCTTGACGGTTATATTCTGCACACCGGCATTTCTTATGAGTATGAGGATCTTTTTAAGCGGATGAGGGATGAGCTTCTGGAGTGTGCTTTCTGTTATGAGGAGAATCTTACCTATCTGCTGCGCGAACTCCTGATTATCATGAACCGGCGGATGAATCAGGGCATGCCGAAGGTCAAAGGGTTCGTGCAGGATGAGATTGATCTTGCCAGAGCCTATTTCAAGGACCATTACAATGAGGAGATCAGTATAGAACAGTACGCCGCGTCCAGAAACATGAGCACAAGCTGGTTCAGTAAATGCTTCCGCGAAATCGTCGGCGTATCTCCCATGAAATATATTCTTGATCAGCGAATACGAAATGCCCAGATTCTTTTGGAAACGTCTGATTGCACGATCACTGAGATCGCGCACAGTCTGGGTTACGAGAATCCGATGTATTTCAGCCGCGTCTTTCACAAGGCTAAGGGACAGTCGCCGTCAAAGTATCGTAAGACGTATCGCGATAAGCTGATTGATAATTCCTGACTGCCTATAACTTAACACTTTTCTCTTTAGAACTGTCGACCCGTTTGCGTTTGGGTCGACAGTTCTTTTTTTCATGATATTTTACCGCTGAAGCAGCAGTTTTTCTTGTTGTGAGCCGTTCTGGTTGCCTTTGGCGAAAAGTTTATCTTGCTCCAAGATCGAAAGGCAGCAGAAGAACCCGTCAGAAGTCATTCTAGTTGCCTTTGGCGAAAACCCCATCTTGAGTCCCCGAGCGAAAGGCAACAGAAGAGCCCGTCAGAAGTCATTCTAGTTGCCTTTGGTGAAAACCCCATCTTGAGTCCCCGAGCGAAAGGCAACAGAAGAGCCCGTCGGAAGCCATTCTAGTTGCCTTTGGTGAAAACCCCATCTTGAACCCCAGATCAAAAGGCAGCAGAAGAGCCTGTCGGAAGCCATTCTAGTTGCCTTTGGTGAAAACCCCATCTTGAACCCCAGATCAAAAGGCAGCAGAAGAGCCTGCCAGAAGCCATTCTAGTTGCCTTTGGAAAAATCGCATCAAAAACGGCTGTAGAAGTAAGACTAACTTAATTTGCTAATGTCACGTCAGTTTAGTAAACAGCAATATTCTTTTGTGTCAATTTTGCAGATTTGATTGGAATAATCGTTCAAAACGTGCATTACAGCAGGTATAATATATCTTGTCGGAAGTTCCGCAAGGAACTCCCGATAAAAGGGCGACGCAATCGCCCGAATTATGATTATCGGGTTCGCGCAGCGGTTCCGATAATATATCCTAGTGGAAACCCGTCTTTACAGGGATTAATGCTTTGAGAGACCTAAAAGAATGGTTGTGTTAAATCATAACGAATAGGAATGCATTGGCGGAAACGGGAAAAATTCAGTATAAACTGTCGAGAGAGAAAACTTGAACAATCGGAGAGCTGACATGAATAATGTAAAATTATATGGCAACAAGGATGGACATAGCCTGTTTGTTCAGATGGTGGATGACCATGACCTGGAGGTCATGGAGAGTGAGGCCGCAAGGTTGACAGAGCTAGCCGGTCATACAGACTGGTGTATCGCCGCAGTCAAAGTCGGGGACTGGAATCAGGGCCTCACACCCTGGCCGTCGGACCCTGTATTCGGAAAAGTCGGTTTCGGCGACGGTGCGCAAAAGACACTGGATATGCTTCTTGGTGAAGTACTGCCGCAACTAGAGGAGCAGCTGCAAAACACGTGGAAGCCCTACATCTGTGGTTATTCGCTGGCAGGTCTGTTCGCGCTGTGGGCGGTATATGCGACGGATGCGTTCGCCGGAGCAGCGGCGGTCTCACCTTCCGTCTGGTATCCAGGCTGGCTCGACTTTGCGGTGAGAAACAAGATCAAGGTGCCTGAAGTGTATCTGAGTCTCGGGATGAAGGAAGAGAAGACAAGAAATCCGGTGATGGCGACTGTGGGAAATGCAATCCGCGAGCAGTATGAATTGCTTCAAAGCGGGGGAATTCGTTGTCAGTTGGACTGGAACCCGGGCAATCATTTCGTAGACAGTGATGTTCGTGTGGCCAAAGGGTTGGCTTGGCTTCTGGACAAGTAAGCAAATAAACGGGGAAAACGGAGGTTTTGGAAAAGTGAAAAATCAAAAGAATTGGAAGAAGAAGCTTCAATACTGGTTCGACCTGTGGCTCTCAAAAGGGACATTCTCCATGGTCATATTGCTGTTCGCCATCACGGGGTTAATTGTTCTGCTCCTGTCCGGGCTCGTTATAGCAATCGGAGGAACGCAGGACGTCTCCTTGGGGAGCGCGATCTGGAACACACTCAACCATGCATTTGATCCGGGTGTTCTGTCGGGAGACGACGGCAACCACCGGTTCCTTTTTGTGATGCTGCTCGCGACTCTGTGCGGCGTATTCTTCATGGCTATGCTCATCGGTCTCATCAATGATGGTATCTCCAGCCATATGCAGGAACTCTCGAAAGGTATTGAGCCGGTCATTGAGAACGATCACGTGGTCATTCTGGGATTCAATGAATCGACATTTATCATTATCGGTGAACTGATTGAAGCTTATGCAAATCAGAAAGGGAAGCGGAACGCCGTCGTTGTGATGGATACCTGCGACAAGCAGGAGATGGAGGAGAGGATCCGCACGCAGTATCCAGATACAGGCAACATCTCGATTGTATGCAGGAGCGGTTCTGCTTATAACCGCGTTGATCTTGACCGCTGCTCGATCACAACGAGCAAATCTATCATTGTCGCCCTGGAAAATGACTTTGACACAATAAAGACGATTCTTGCCTGCACGCAGATGCTGAACGCCTGTGAAGGTGCCAAGGCATTTGTGACGTCGGTCATTAATAAGAAAGAGAATGAATTTGCCGCGCGAATTGCAGGAAATGACACTGATTTAGAAGGTAGCGGATTCTCGGTCGCAAATGACCGTCTGGAACTTCTCATGATGGAAAGCACGATTTCCAAAATTATGACGCACACATGCCGACAGAACGGATTTTCTAAAGTCTTCACGGAGATTTTCAATTTCTCGGGGCATGAGTTTTATATAGTGAGGAATGAGGCGGAAAATACGGAGCTGTTCCGCAGAATGAGTGGAAGGAGTATTCGCGAGATCAACCGGTATTTGTACACACAGACTGCAATCGGTATTATCGACAATGAGGACCGTATCATTATCGATGACCCGAACGAGACGATTCTTAAACCGGACAGCAGACTGATTGTACTTGAGGAGGATGATGACAGGATTGCGATCGGCGAGAAGGCAAAAATTGTGTTCAGTCCGCCGACCGTGCATTATGAGGACAGGCCGGTCTCCGTTTTGATCATGGAGTGCAATTCCAAGCTGCCCTTGATCCTTGAGGAACTGTGCCATTATCTGAGCCCGGGATCAATGATTTATCTTGCTGCAAATGTAGATGACCTGAACAGCACGGTCGATGACAGTCTCATCGACAACATGTTGGGGCATGAGATTGATTCTGCCGTGAGGATCAGGAAAAGCTTTTTTGCGTCAGAAGAAATCCCGGATCATTATGATATTTATGATTATCGGAACATGGAGAAGCTGCTTGATGAATGCAGGCCTGACTATGTCCTCACGATGTCCAATGAGAATTTAGATGACGACGATGCGGACGAAAAGTCACTCACCCTTCTGCTTTACTGCAGGCACTATAAGATGCTGCATCCGGAAGCTAATTTCGGTGTGACCTGCGAGATGCGAAGTGTTATCAATCAGAATCTTGCACAAAATACAATGACGAGCGATTTCGTCATCAGCAGAAATATCGCGTCCCTCATGATGGCTCAGATCGCGGAAAACCGGGAGCTGAAGGGAGTGTTCGAGACTTTGCTCAGCTCTGAAGGATTTGAGATTTATATGAAGCCTGCTAAGTATTATCTGGATGTTGCAGGCGGTATAATGACCGACTTTTACTCGGTCGCAGACGCAGTCGCGGCCAAGAATGAGATATTCATAGGATATAAGCTGAGTTCTGAGGCGGGTAACGATCCGGTCCTCAATCCTGCCAAAGTCAAAAACGGGAAGATTGTCTCTGTGAACCTGTGCGAGGATGATCAGTTCATAGTTCTTGCAGAGTCACCGGAGGTCAGGTGAGTCATGGGTGCCGCTCACAGCCCCATCTTCCTCACGATCCCATCCACATCGATCCCGGGATGAGTGAGATATAACCTGCAAATGAGCTCGGAAAGCTCCACAGAAATCCCATTCCTGTCGGCAATCTCCTGCACGGACTTGTTCCGCTTAATGTCTCTGACTGCGCGCGAGACAATGATCGGCATATCCGGCGGCATCGATTTGACCAGCGTCTTTGTCGGGGTGTGAGGAATCTCGATTTTCTCCACCTCGATCCTGCCGTCCCCGATCTCGGCAATCATCATTGTGATCGGCTGGGTGAACCGTCTCGGTCCGCAGCTCCCGGGGTTAAGGAAACGCATGCCGTCCTCCTCATGGTCGTCATACTTGTGGGTATGGCCATAGATAACGACATTTACACCCTGAGATCGCAGATCCTGCGGCAGGTCATGGACCTTGTGAATCATGAAAAAAGTGATTCCGCCAAGCTCGAACGTCCGCGTATAGGGAATCTCTTCGGCCCACTGTCTGTCATTGTTGCCGCGGACGACATAGACGGGTGCGTAGGACTTCAGCGCGTCAAGAATCTCAGGTTTTGAGATGTCTCCCGCATGCAGGATCAATTCGCAGCCCTCAAGATATGCTTTGAGTTCCGTCCTGATCATGTTATGAGTATCCGAAATAATAGCGACCCGCATAGCGCGACCTCCGATAGGGTGACAGTTTGGCAAGCTTCTATATTTTATTCTAAATCAAACGGGCAGGGCATGCAACCGGCATGTTCTGCCCTGAGTTTTTCACAAAGTTTGCTTTACCCAAAGTCAGACACTGTAGTAAGATATTCACAGCGGATCAATTCGTCGGAGGCTGATTATGAAGAACTTAAACTGGTGCATATATACTTACAGGCATAGACGAGCATTTGAATACTGTGTGAATAAACTGATCCATGATCCGGATCTCAAAGAAGAAATGCTTAAAAGAGCAAGAATCCATGACATGGATAAGATGGTCATGTATCTATTTATGGAGCAGAAGGAAGCCCAGAAGATTCATGTGATGCATCAGCCCCATCACCTCGAGAACAGCCTCCCGAGGACCTACGAGGATCTCGTCGAGACGATCATTGATTATGAGTGCGCTCCATACACGAAACCGGACAAGCCCCTCAATGCATACGACTTTACTAACCTGCTGATGCAGATGAAAGTCCTGGACGGAAAGACCGGGGCAAATCTCATCTCCATCATGGAAGGCCTCGGAATCGCCAGCTCGGCTTCGAACCAGGGAGACAAGGAAGGACATGCCTACATGGAGCAGTTTGCCGTTGTCACGGAGGATATGATCCGCGTGGAGATACAGGAATACATTGAATTTATATCTCGTCAGTCGTAATGAATAACGAGGGAGCTACCGCATTAAGGCGTGACCCTGCTACATATTTCGGTTGTAAATGTGCATAACGGATGTATGTATTGGGGATATCGTCTTCAGCGACAGCTCCCTTCTTTCGTTTTTGCGAAATTCAGGCGAAGATTGCTGCAGGCAGGTACAAGTTGGTACGATTAAGAAAAAGAATTTGACAGGAGCTAAGAGATGATCTGGATCAATGAAGACATAGGATTTTTAGGCACAGGAAATATGTGGTCATATGACCTCGGGAATTCATCTATCTTGGTCAGGACCGGAGAGGGGAACGTTCTCGTCGACTGTGGGTACGCGAATTATGCGAGAGCTTTGGAGGAAAATCTGCTGGGACAGATTGATTTTGTGCTCCTGACCCACCTGCACGGTGATCATGCCGGCGGACTGCATCCGCTCATCCTGAAGAAGTTCTATACCGGCGGGGAGAAGGTGAAGGTGCTGTACGCGACAATGAATTTCCGCGATGAGCTTGTCAAGTACATGAGCTGTTTCATGTCAGACATGGATAAATATGTGGAGCTTGTGCCGCTGACAAGCATCCCTGAGATACAGTATGTCGATACCACAGGCAGGCACTCAAAAGGACTCATGTCCTATGCTTACAGCTTTGTTCTTGGCAAGAGGCTGGTATATTATTCGGGAGATCTCGGGGATATTTCGGTCTCGGAAAAATGCATAGAGGGGATGCTGAAGGACCATCCTGAGGCTGATCCGGGCGATGTGCTGGTGCTTCACGAGGCGTCATTCAAAGAATACTTCGGCCACACGTATTACAAAGATTTGGAGAAGCTGGCAGAAAAATATACGGTGCTCGCGTACCACTGTGATTACAGAGAAAAACCGGGGGACTGCAAGCTGAGATTTGCCGCAGTCCCCGTTCAGAGCTGATTTATGGGGTTGTCGCAACGGGAGCCTGTTGTATAGAGCAGACATTATTTGCAAATGCTGATATACGGTGGGGACACGTTTTGCGACAGCCTTTTTTGCCGTTATATTAAAGGAGGTTCTCGCCCTCGCCCATGACAGCGATTTCATAAGCAGTTGCGTCCTCAAGATGGAAGCAGGCCAGCTTGTTGCCGGTATTTTCGTTGTAAATGCCTTCCAGATGGAATGCCGGGATCATTTCCGCCGCATACTTGTCGTCAGTCTCAAAAACGACCTTACCTGTGTAGCGGAGCCAGTGAGCGTTCGGCTTGCATGCAACGATCTCGACCTTAGGATTGGCTGTGAGCTGCTTGTAGACGTCCTTGAATGTGCCGACGCCGAAGATGACCTTGTCATCAGCTTCAATGACTGCGCCTAACGGACGGATCTTTGGCTGGTCGCCGTCTGTAGTTGCGAGATAAAAGATGCCGGCTTCTTTTATGAAATCAAATACTTTACTCATCGTGTACCTCCTTCAGGTTTTGCGAATGTTTATTGCAACTCTATTTTATCACACGCAAACTGTTTTGCAATAGTGCCGTAGTATGCCTGTACATGTAAGGTGAGGTGCCCCGCATTTTCATGCAGTGGACGACAAGTCTCGCGGAGGGTTTTGAAAAGCAGCCGGACGCATTTTCATGACTTGAGACTGCGTGAGGCTTCACGGTAACTGTTTTTATGTAAAGAAATGTGGTATGATATTTTCAGTAAGTAACAATCTTCGCATCTATGAAACGTTGCAGCAGAGTACACGGTACATAGGGGGGCTGCTCTACATGGGGGCGGAAGCCAAAAGACGGTCACTGTCACTTGATGGCAGAAAAGTTCGTGGGAGGTGGATGACTTGAGCGCATCTTTATCCAGCTTTTTACTGTGTCTGCTGATTATTATATTCGGGGCATTAATACTGTTCTTTGAGTTCTATGTTCTCGCTAAACTCCGGCAGATATACAAGAATTTCGATAAGATCAGAATCCGTGTTCATTCGACGAACGACGAGGATGAATGGATGGATTTCGATGGAAATGTTGGTCTCTCTACCACGGTCAATGTCCGATACGACAGAGATGAACTGGAACTGAACCGCGGACGCTTCAGTGTCGCTTATGCCAACTATGTCACATGCGGTCAGCTCACATCTCTGCTTCCACTGCTCGGAATCCTGGGGACAGTGGCCGGACTCATCGCAAGCAGCGGGACGACCGATATGAGCCAGATGATCTCCGGTCTCGGTACGGCTATGTGGACGACTCTGTGCGGCCTTGTCGCGTCCATAGGACTTAAAGCTCTCGACGCAGTTCTTCTCGGGCGGCTGGTAAACCTGATCGACGCAAAGTTCAACGAAGCGGACACGATCATTACAAGACAGACTCTGCAGACGGAAGTTCGGCAGGCCAGGACTAAAATAACGCAGGTCTCCGGAGGCCGGACAAAGCCTTCGACAGATGAATTTCAGACAGCCGAGATGAGCACGCAGACTGCAGAATCGGATGCGAAGCAGACCGTTAAACCGAAGAAGGAGACCAGGATCACGAAAGTTCAGTCGAAGGCAAAGTGAGAGGAGGCAGAACGTGCAGAGAAAAAATCCGGGCTCATCCTCACAGCCGAACGCGCCGATCGACCTCACCCCGCTCCTCGATGTTATTTTTATTTTCCTGTTTGTTGTGATCATAGCTTATGCAGCCAAAGCGCAGGCGGTGGAGGCGGAAGCGGAAAGCAGGACAGAAGCGCTTGAGAAGCAGGTGGAAGAACTGAGTGCAAGACTGGCGGAGGAAGAGTCTTTAAGGGAAATGTACGAGGAACACATTTCCAACTATGAGAGTAGTGTCATAGGCGGACGAGTCAAGATCGTGACAATCTACTGCACCTGGGACGAGAATGATTCCACAAAAAGACAGATCCGGGTCCTCGCGTCAGACAGGGAGTTTTCTCCGGTGAATCTGACTGCTGAGAATCAGGAGAACGGATATTCCAGACTCAACCAGATGCTTATAGATTATATCACTGAGAACAGTGATGCCGTTGTGGTTCTGTCATTAAATACGGAGAGGATCCTGTACCGGGACCAGACGGCAATCAATGAGCTCATGGGAAAGCTGACAAGGAGGTATAAATATGTTTATTAGAAGCCTGTCGGCGGCTCATCATGAGCGGAGGATACCAAGTAGCGAAATGTCGGAGGAAGTTGACTAAAGTACACAGATTTCGTCTCGAGAGTGTGATTGAAAGAATAAACTGAAAATCCGGAAACCATGGGAATTTTGTGTTGAGTAGTATCGTCCGAAAAAAGGAGGAGAATTATGTCCACATTATTATTTGTAGGAATATGTCTGGCAGTGCTGGGTGTCGGAGGTCGTGTTGCTATCGGTCGGGGTGACGCATCCAGAAGAAAGAGTGCTCTTAGATCGGGCGCTCCGGAACCCCGCCCGTCTAAAGGCAGCAAACGTGTGGCAAATACCGGCGCAGGAGCAGGTATCGTGGCTATCATCGTGAGCCTGATTTTTGGCGGCGGAGCCGGTCTGGGACTTGGCCCCGGAATCGGCACGGGTACCGAAAGCAACGATCAGGCAGTCGAGAGTTCAGTCTCGAGCGAAGTTGAGTCAGTCACGATCGAAGAAGCCAGGAAAGCAGCTCAGGATTCGGACACGCTGATGATCCGTGTCAAGGAAAAGAACATTTTTATAAATGATTATCTGTGTACGGATATCGATGAGTTCGGAAAGACGATGGAAGACTTCTATGAGGACGGTATGAACATTACTGTCATTGATGATTACGCGGACAGTGAACCATACTCCTCCGTGACGGGCTACCTCAAGGACAATGCATATGAATATCTGGTGGAAGCTAAATAAGGGAGCATAAATTTAGGAACACTAACCGTATGGAGAACACATGGCAGACTTTATCGAACTCACTGACTACGAGGACCCGAGGCTGGATTTTTACGCACGCCTTAACGAGACTCAGCTGAAGCACTATTATGAACCGAACGGAGGCCTCTTTATCACGGAGAGCCCCAAGGTCACGGAGCGGGCTCTCGGGGCAGGAATGAGGCCGGTGTCAGCTCTGGTCGAGCGGAAACAGATTGAGGGCGAGGCTGCGGAGATTCTGGCAAAGCTTGGTGACATCCCTGTGTTTACGGGAGGTCCGGAGGCACTCAGGAACCTGACCAACATTCCTATGACGAGAGGACTTCTGTGTCTTTTTGAAAGACCGGTACTGCCTCCTGTCGAGGAGGTGGTAAGCGGCTGTCGGCGAATCGCGGTGCTCGAGAATGTCACGAACCCTACTAACGTCGGAGCCATCATGAGGTCAGCGGCGGCTCTCGGCATGGAAGCGGTGATCCTCACATCCTCGTGCTCGGATCCCTATTACCGTCGGGCAAGCCGGGTGGCTATGGGGACGGTGTTTCAGGTGCCGTGGACATTTGCGGAGAACACGGTGGCAGGGAAAGGGATGCACTACGTGAGGCTTCTCCAGTCTCTCGGCTTTAAGACGGCAGCCCTCGCGCTCAGGAAGGACACGGTGACGATTGACGATCCTCATCTCCGCTCTGAGGATAAACTGGCTGTTATTCTCGGTGCAGAGGGGGACGGTCTGACGGACGAGACAATTGACGCTTGTGATTACACCATTAAGATCCCGATGGCACACGGTGTCGATTCGCTCAATGTGGCGGCCTGCAGCGCGGTGGCTTTCTGGGAGCTGGCTAAGCTGGAGTAAAGAAGCGGCTGTATGGGGCTGAAAAGAGCGGCTAAATGGGGCTGAAGCAGGCAGCTCAATGGGATGCGAAAGGCGGCAGGATATGTGAGGGAAATCTGCGGGATCACAATTTGCGCGGGTGGATGCGCGTGAGAGATAAGGAGGTATGATATGAAACTGGGTATTATCGGAACAGGAAAAATCGTGCACGAAGCACTTTTTGCCATGGAGGAGATAGCTGAGATCGAGCGCACAGCGATATTCGCAAGACCGAAGAGCCGCGAAAAGGGCGAGAAGCTGGCGGAGCAGTACGGAATCGGCAAAGTTTATACCGACTACGCAGAGCTGCTTGCTGACAGCGGCGTTGACTGCGTGTATATCGGACTTGTCAACAGCGCCCACTATCCGTACGCAAAGCAGGCCCTGCTTGCGGGGGTAAATGTCATTCTGGAGAAGCCGTTTGTATCGACGGTGGCGGAAGCAAAAGAGCTGGCTGAGATCGCGGCGCAGAAGGGTGTCTACTGTCTGGAAGCAATCACAACTCTCCACAGCAAGGTATTTGAGAAAATGGCGGAACTCCTGCCGAAGCTCGGGACGCTGAAGATGGGGCAGTGCAACTACTCACAGTATTCCAGCAGATATAAGAAGTATCTGGCGGGTGAGGTCGAGCCGGCCTTTGATCCGAATCTGTCGGGCGGCGCACTGTATGATATCAATCTCTACAATGTTTATCTGACAATCGGTCTGCTCGGTGCGCCGAAGGACGCGAAGTATTTCCCGAACTTTGGATTTAACGGGGCTGACACATCCGGAACGGCGGTCCTCATATATGATGGGATAACTGCGGTGTGTACGGGGGCTAAGGATTCGGACAGCCCGTCATTTGCAATCTTCCAGGGAGAGAACGGCTGGATGAGACTCATCGGCAAGCCCAATGTCATAGAGGGCGTTGATTATGAGTACGCTGACGACACGAAGCCGCCGGTACCCAACGCTGCGGGCGGTATGAGCCGCGCGATGGAGAGCGGAAAGTTCGTGGCTCCGGAGATGAGACACCGCATGACGCAGGAGTTCATTGATTTTGCGCGGATCGTCGACACAAAGGACGACGCGGCGGCGGCTGTCTGCCTTGAGAAGTCTGTCGCGGTCATGACGGCTCTTGAGACGGCGAGAAAGAGCGCAGGGATCCGGTTCGGAGTGGATGCGTAATATTGTATTTCAAGGGCGGGAACTTATGCTGATGTACAGAGGGTGCCCGCTCTTTATTATAACGGAGCGCCGGTGGCACAATGGATATACAATATGCTGCCTGGTACAGGTCACAAAAGGGGGGAAATAAGTGATTTATAATAAAAAGAAAATTTTTAATATAGTACCAGGGTTGGCATGTGTGCTGGTAGTAATCATTTTGCTGCTGGTAAACACATCTGTTTTGAATGCTGACAGCAATGACTTTGAAATAGACGGAACTACTCTCATTAAGTACCACGGTACCGCAGAAGAGGTGAGAATACCTGATGGAATAACCCACATACATACCAGTGCATTTGAAGGAAATACGACTCTGAAAAAAATTGTTTTTCCTGACACGCTTCTTCACATAGGAATGGGAGCCTTTCATAACTGCCGAAATCTGAATAACATCGATTTCCCTTCTAAATTACAGATAATCGATAATATGGCTTTTATGGATTGCGATTCGCTGGAAGAGGTGAGTTTATCCGGAGGAATAACAGACATCGGGGCTGCGGCTTTCAGAGAATGTGACGCGCTTAAGACAGTAACTGTTTCATCAAATGTTGAAAAATTGGGATGGGGAGCCTTTGCACAGTGCAGAAACCTGCAAAGCATTTACGTAAGCGACTCTAATAAATCGTATTCAGAGAAGGAAGGCGTACTGTTTAACGCTGACGGATCAAAACTTATTCAGTTTCCATGTGGGTATAAAAAGACGAGATATTCTGTACCCAATGGTGTTGTGACGATCGGAAGGGACGCATTTCAGGGGGCAGGTATATCTGAGGTCACAATTCCGGAGGGAGTGGAGACTATTGAGGAGTATGCATTCAGCGACTGCTCTGCTTTAGAATCGATTAATTTGCCGACCACGATCAGCGTAATTAATGACTATGCATTTTCATTATGCTACAATCTGGGAAAAATAAGAATTCCCTCAAGCAATGTGACAATCAGCAAGGAGGCATTTAAAGATTCGCCTTCTGTTATACTGTGCGGAATAAAAAGGTCTAAGGTACAGCAATATGCGGAAGACGCAAATCTGGATTTTCTGGATATTGAGACTATTCCTGCAGAACTGTTCTCTGCTGATGTCAGAATTGTGAAGCTGTTTATGGCTATATTGGCTGCAAGTATTCTCATGGTGCTAATTTTACTCTTTAACCTTAAGCGGTCTAAAAGTGAACGGAAATCATTGAGGAAGGAACTGAACAGACTTACAAATGATTTGAAGCAGGCTGAGACAAGGGAAAAGAATGATCAGGTAATAATTAAGCAGCAAAGTGAGAAGCTGAAGAGATATGAAAAGACTGCCGTAAGTTTTGGAAATCAGAGCCCTATCCCAAGGGCCGATCCAAATATGAAACATATTCAGCTGTTCATGATTTCTCCATATGACGAGGAGTATAGGCTCCTTGAGGCAGCAATCAGACGGGTCTTTGAGGAGGCACCTTTCTTCTTTGAAATACGTCTTGCACGAGATTACTATAGTGCAGATACTCAGATGGAAAATGTAAAAAAGCATATTGCTTCCGCACATGGGTTCATAGCGGAAATAAGTGAGAGAAATGCCAATGTAATGATGGAAGTAGGGGGGATCATAATGACAGGAGACTCCCGGCCGGTCTTCTCGTTATGCCAGAAACAGTGTAACAAAGACGTTCCAAGTGATCTCAAAGGGACGCTGCTGCTTGAATATGATAATAATACGAATCTAACGGATTTAATCAGGCAGATTAAAGAATTGATCACAAGAGAAGACGGCAGAATTAAGATTGCTAAACTGGAACAGCTCATGGAAATGCGTGACCAGCATTATCTGTCAAAGACTTGTTTGACCGGAAGCAGAGTTAATATGTCTGATAAGCAGGCAGAAAAAATCTGCAGAAAATATAAGACCGTAGAGGATCTTTTAGATGTACCGTCGGATGAATTGAACAGGCTGGGGGTACAGAGAAACACGATTGCAGTGTTAAGGCAAATGATAAATGAATAGTATATTTCTCAGAGATTGCTAAAGTTTTCTCTGAAAAAACACCTGTAGCTGCTCACAGAGAGCGGTCACAGGTGTTTTTTCGTTGTGTGGATCCGTAAAAAAATAAAAAATACAGCCGTGCTTTAATTGTTATGTAAGCAATGGTAAGAATCATGATAAAGGAGTGAAGAGAATGACTGTCAACTAAAATCATTGAAGAACTGAAAGCGGAGCTTAGCAACAGAAATTTATGGAGGGATGAAGTCGGATATAAGTAACAGATTTCCATGCGCAAATTATTGTATTAAGGAGGACAAAGAAGTGGACGAATGGAAGTTTTATACGTTGAAAGAATTGGGTAAACGCCATGAAATGAAAAATATGCTGTGTCAGGATCGATGTTTTGTCAGAGCCAGAAATCACAAGTATATCGGAGTCCTGGTCGACGGTATCGGAACAACTAATTTGAATGTTATAGGAGCGGAGATGGCCGCTCAGATTACTGCCGGGTATATTGAAGAAAAGTTCGATTGGATTGTAACGGAAGATTCGTCTGTCGTTGCATCTGATTATTTAGAATACATTAATGAAAATCTGCGTGAGATGGCGGATCTATACAATAAGCCTATACGGGAGTTCGCATCCACTGTTATGGCATTTTGCGTGGACGAATCTCAAAACAGATACTGTGCGCTGCATCTCGGAGATGGTATAATTATGTACAAGAGCAATACAGGGCAGATGCGTGTCATGTCATTCCCGGAGATAGGTTTTTATAGTGTCCGGACAACATTGACGACAACAGAAGGAGCTTACAGCCGTTTGTCAATAAAGAGAGGATCTGCCGAAAGTATTGATCAGATAGCTCTAATGACAGATGGAATATATCGGGTTTCTCCGAGTCCCCAGACATTTGAAAAAGTATTTAGGGCTGTGGAGCGGCATATTCCGTTGGAGCAGGGAATAGACGATCAGGGCGTAGTGATGCTTTGCAGAGAGAGAATTGATCATAAAGGAGAGAAATAATGAAAGAGTATAAACCGAATCCGGTCAATACAGATGATATTAAACTATCAGAGGATCTGCTTGAGTTGACAGAACAGATTGCAGAAAATGTTCATGACGTCTGGGCAGTGGGACGCATCAGCGAAGGATGGAGATACGGCACAGAAAAGGACCAGGAAAAGAAGCTTCACCCGGATCTGGTTCCTTATAATGAATTGCCTGAATCTGAGAAAGAGTATGACAGAAATTCAGCCCTGGAGACCCTGAAATTGATTATTAAACTGGGCTACACAATAAGGAAAGAATAAGAAAGGCTTGTTTTCAGGAATATAATTGTCCGAAATATCGGTGTATCCGAGGTCTGTGGAATATAGATGATTAAAAGGCGGTGCTGTCGCGATTTGCGTCAGCCCGCCTTTTTAACGTGCATACAATTTGGAACCGAAAGTTATGTAACTCTCTGCTCTTAAGCATGATTTATAAAGTGCAGCAACATAGTACAAGCCTATAGGAGCTTCCGCACCTCATGGGCGTGGAGGTTCAAGCCGGAGTAAAAGCTGTCTACCTGAAAGCTGAACCGATAAAAACAGTACGCTCGAAATCGGTCTGGGAAGGCTGGTATGGTCTGACGGACGTTAAATCTATACTGTGGTCGGTCTTGTAAGTGCAGCAATATTTATCGTTCAAAGCCAGTTTCAGATCATCAATGAGCTCCTTATCTGTCTGATAGCGGTTGTTGGGATCGGGCTGCATGCATTTGCAGATAATTTCAGACATTACCGGAGAGACGCCGAATGCCTCCGGACTGAAAAACTTCGGAAAGCCTCTTGACACATCGGTAAGCAATGTCAGCATGGTGCATCCGACAGCATAAATATCGGTACGTACATCTATGATACCCTGCGGGGAAAGCTGCTCCGGAGCCGCATACATGGGCGAGACTGCCCGGGCGTTCCGCCCGATATCTGATACAGATGCAATTCTGCACGCGGAGCTGAAGTTAATTAGCTTGAGTTCTCCGTTCTCCTCAATGAAAATGTTTGACGGCTTAACATTGCAGTGTACATAACCGCCATTGAATCCATGAAGATAGCTCAGAATACCGCAGAGATTAAGGAACCATTGAAGCAGCTGTTTTATATCCTGCTTACCTACAGTCTTGTGAAGTTTTCCAAGATTGATACCGGTAAAATAATCCATGACACAGAATATAATATCAGGGTCATTTTCCTGATAATCATAAATGATGGGAGATCCTGAATAGTTGATAGTTCTAAGAAGTTCAGCTTCAGAATCATGAAAATTTTCCGGTATGTTGTATCGGTTGATAACTTTTATAAGGCGCTTGACTCTGCTTTGCTGGTCCATGGCCTTGAAGAGCTTATAATAGGTGCCTTCCTTTTTTATGTCCAGAAGTAAATAGCGGGAGGCAATAAGATGTCCGGGCTGAATCTCTCTGTCGACCCGGATCGCATTTTGCTTCCGCAGTTCCTTCTCACTCAGTGGATAAGGCGCAGCTCCTGCGTTACTAAGCAGATTTACAATTGCATCCGCTAATAAATCGGAATCCGTATAAGCCCCGTAAGATGCCAGCATAGGCGGCAGATCTCTGGTTGAAAAGCTCGGTGGTACATAACTGAAAATGCCGCTTTTGTTCCCTTTCGAACCACTCATCATCATCGCATGAAAAGTTTCTCGCTCATACTTTACCCAACGCGAATTCAGGAAATCTTTGCTTGAGCCGACTGCGACAAATACGCTGCAGCTGCCCAGTGCTTCGTCTATAGCAGATTCGAATGATGGATCTCCCCGCTTCTGTATGGATTCATGGCTGAAAAAAGCCTTTATTTTGCGTTCGGCCAGTTTTTCGTATAAATCTTTTGCCATGTAATAGTCTTTTGTGAACATTCCGTTGTCAGCCTGCTTGTATGAAATAAAGACTATGCATGGTTCATCGGTATCGGATGTCTGAACTGTTTTTTCAACTGGTCGATCATCAGTGTTTCGCGTATACACTCTATCGTTTCCGCGTTTGCCTTGTCGCTTATACAAAACAAAAATGAGGATGCCCGCCAGGATTGCCAGAATAATAAGCAGTGCAGGCAAAGGATCATATGTTGGCATAGTGCCGGGATATTCGGGGGTGAGAGAATACTGGATATTTGCTAGGAATATCCACACCAGGAATGCATGAAGCAAAAGCCCTGCAAAGATAATGAGATACTGCGGTTTCTTTTTAAAGCGTGCAGACATTTTGTCTTCATCTAGGGGTGCAGGGAAATCGTCAACCTTGGACTGGTCAAACATGACCATTTTGTCTGCATCTTGGGGTGCAGGTATATCGCTACCGCCAACATCAAAGAACTGCTCAGTATTTGATCCTGGAGATGCTGTGCTGTCGGACTTAGAAGCCTCCGACACTATAGGTGAACTGTCCTGAGTATCGGAAAAAGCACTTGGCGTTCGTAATAATGATGATTGGGATAATTCCGATATGGCAGATTTCACCTGCTCAAAAGACTGATACCGGGCAGAAGGCTCCACTCTCGTACATTTCCGAATAATATCTAAAAGACCGCCAGATATGGGATCGGTCAGAGCAGTCAATTCATGGAGATCAATTTTGCCGGTACTTAAATACAACAGAGTGAGGCCAAAACTGTATATATCCGATGAAGCCGTAAATCCTGTTGAATGTAGAACTTCGGGGCTGGCATATGTAATGGTGGCAGTTTTATCTCTGAGAGAATCAGAATAGTATGAGTAGACATCAGAAGCGGAACCGAAATCAATCAGAAAAATATCCTCAGAGATGTCAGACATAATTATGTTGGACGGTTTTATATCTCCGTGAATGATGTTCTTACTGTTTATATATCCGAGAACATCGCAGAGCCTCAAGGCGATAGAGTACACTGACTGTTCCGGAAACGGACCGAATGTCCTGACATACTGTGACAGGTTTTGCCCGCTGATATATTCTTCAACGATATAGAAGCAATCCGCATCATAGAAAGAATCGTAGGCTGAGGGGATAGATGGATGACACAGGCAGCTTAGAATACGAAATTCCTGCATGGCATACGTAGCCCGATCCTCTGAAAACTCTTTGATAGCGTACAAAGTCTGGGAATCATTTCGGAGGGCAAGATAGACAGTTCCTTCTCCCCCAGTTCCTATTTGATTAATGATTGCATATTGACCGTTCTTTAAAATGCTATTGGGATTTAGAGGCACTGTGTCTGTGGACTTAATAGTTTGAACCATTTCAGTGACTATCGCCCCGCAATAAGGACAGAAGCTGCTATTTGACGAAATTTGATTACCGCAGTTTTGACAGAACATGGAGCATGTACCTCTCATCGATCTTAATCATGTTTATTATGGCACATAACAATATACAAAGCAAAGCATAATGGCGGTTCTGCCCTCTGGGAGTACACAAAAAAATAAAAAATTGAATCGTGCTAGTATTAATGCATAAAGAACAACGCATTTGAAAGGAGATTTCGAGATGAATAATTATGCTGGCAGAGTTCCCTGTGAAATTTCAGCAATTGTCGGGGAACCTGAAGAGGGGGTGATCTGCAGCTCATTCTGATATATTGAGCGAGGGAAAAGGTAATAATAGTGTTTCAACTGCGTAATATTGTATTTTATATAAAAGTCACATACCGAAAAGGAGTTTTATCCATTATGAAGTCATTTAAGAAAATGCTGGCAATTGTAATTATGGCTGCGGCAGCGATTATTTCCACGGCTGGAATCGCAGCCGCATCGAATCTTCCGGGAATCAGCGAGTCAACGCATATCACATGCTATCCACAGATTTCAGAAGGTCGCGTTTATGCGATCGATAACAACAGCCGTTATATTGATGTGGGGGATGAGTGCTATATCACGGCAATTGAGGGTGACCGAGTTTATGTGTCTTACCCTACATCAAAGGGCAGGCACAGTGAATGGTTCCCCAGAGAATATTTTTCCGCAGCGGATCTGGCAAATGCCAATTTCCCCACGATCAACGCAAAAGGAAAGATCACTACGTATCAGAAGTCGACCGGAGGTGAGAAACTCGGAAACCTCGATGCCGGTGACGTGTGCTATGTAATCACCAAGATGCATGGACGTACGCAGCTCGTTTACCCGGTACCCGGAGGATACAAGCTTGGATGGGTCAATTCAGGCGATATCTATGAGGGCTTCCTCGCAAGCGTGGTATCGATTCACTCCGCAATCGACATCGGTAAGGTCCTTGATGTGGAGGGCGGAAACTACGCAAACGGTGCAAACATTCTGATTTATTCGGAACACGGAGGAGAGAATCAGGGATTTGAGCTTATCCCTGTCGGTAGCAGCTATATGATTGTCAATACGGCTTCCGGAAAGGCACTGGACGTGACAAACGGAGAGGCTGCGAGCGGTGTAAACGTTCAGCTTTATACACCTAACTACAGCGCGGCACAGATCTGGGAGGCATACGAAGCCGGAAATAAGGAATACTATCTGAAGAACAAGCTCGGCTATTATCTCGATGTCTGTGGGGGGAATGCCTCAGACGGAGTGAATGTACAGGTCTACGAAGGCAACCAGTCCAATGCTCAGAAGTTTAAGTTCAAGCCTCAGTCAGCGTCATCCGGAGGTGGAGGAGGAAACACTGATCTTGCATGGTATCAGAACAATGTGGGAAATGTGATTGCCAATCTGGATTCCTATAAGACAAATCTGGACGGATTCGGCGCTATCAAAGGACAGTGTGTATGGTACGTTCGAAACAGAGCATACGAGAAAATCGGTGTTCTGACTGGGATTGGCGGCAATGCGAACGGCTGGTACAGTGCAGCCAGAAACAAGGGCCTTGCGACCGGATCGGAACCGCGTACCAATTCTATCGCCTGCTGGAATGGGGGCAGCTACGGACACGTCGTTTATGTAGAGTATTTCGACAGTGCTTCGGGTACGGTATACTTTACCGAGGCGAATTGGAAAGGTAAGTCTTCCGGGGATGGCATGCTTCAGGCGCTTTCGGTGAATGACTTTAAGAATAGAAAAGGTGGCTATCAGGGCTGTATTTATCTGCAGTGATGCAGGGTGTCTGAAGCTGTAGGATATTAATGATGAAAAGGGGGCTTGTACAGGTCATTAAACGGACCTGTGCAAGCCCCTTTGGCTGTCGCTGAAGCCAGAAATCAATCGGGCTGACAGAGTACACAGAATGGGAGAATAGATTTTCGCATAAGGCGCTCCGGGAGGATGCGCCTTATACGCCTCCAAGATGCAGCAATATACCAAGGACTGCGGAGATTGCAATCGCCAGGATCGGATGGAGCTTCATCTTCGTGATAGCCACGTATAGCAAGATAGCCATGATGATTTCTTTGATTTTAAAAAAGCCGGCAAGACCTGAGCCGTCTGTCAGCGCGTTCAGATTGATCAGCGCAATCTTCACGACGTTGATGCCGGCAGCGGAGATCATGGCGATTGATGCCGGTCTGAGCCCGTAGAAGGCTTTCGTAACATACGGATTATTTTCAATTTTTTCCAGCAGGCGGGCGATGATCAGTATGATGATAACGGAGGGCATGGCCAGCGAAAGAGTGGCCAGGACGCCTCCGAATATGCCTCCGGTTATGTAGCCTGCATAGGTCGACATGTTGATGCCGATAGCTCCCGGAGTGGACTCGGAGATTGCAATCATGTCCGCTATGTCGGCGTGGGAGAACCAGTGAGTTTGGTTTGAAATTTCATAGAGGAAAGGCAGGGTAGCAAGTCCGCCGCCAACGGAGAAGAGACCTGTCTGGAAGAAGCGGAGGAAGAGCTCTATGTAGATCATTTGCGGCTGCCCTCCTTTTCTTTGTGTGCGGGAGTGCCCGCACTCTTTTTATTTGTCGTAGTGCTCGCTTTGCCAAAGAAGACTCCGAAGACACCGGCTGCAATAACGAGAGAAAAGGTCGGGAGCGACACCGGAAGGACACTCGAGAAAGCAGCCAGCGCGAAGATGACCAGGTAGAGGCATAGCGTCGGGACATCAACAATCGCTTTTTTCCAGAGGCGGAGAACTGCCTGAAGAATCAGGACGCATACGCATACGCGGATCCCGGCGAACGCATTTTTTACCACCGGGAGATCGGCGAAGTTTGTGAGGAACATAGCAATGAGCAGAATAATAATGATTGGACAGGTCACGAAGCCGAGCGTCGCGCAGATGCCGCCGAGGACACCCTTACGTTTGTTCCCTATGAAAGTCGAAACGTTGAGAGCGATGAGGCCGGGGGTGCACTGGCCAATGGCGAAATAGTCCATGAGCTCCTCAGTGGTGCACCATCCGCGGTCGTTCACAAGCTCGCGCTCGAGCAGGGGCAGCATGGCGTAGCCGCCGCCGAAGTTTACGAGACCGATTCTGGCAAAAGTCAAATAAAGCTGTAAAAGTTCAGGCATGGTGTCATCCTTTCTTTGAGTCCTTCCACCATTATACAGCTAAAAAGCTGAAAAGTAAAAGAAAAGTGGGTATCGCTGTGCTGCACGTTTGTGGTATGATTGTGCAGAGTTCAGCCCCTGCGCTTTCTATGGCAGGATTTTTCGATACAGTATTTAGCGCCAGTTAAAGGAGGCAACATGCCGGTATTTGATTTCAGCAGCCAGCCAGATATAAAGAATAAGTCGGAGTGCACCTACACGGTGTTCCGCTCGAACGCCCACGAAGCAAGTCCCGAGCAGCCCATGATGGTGCTGTCGAACAGCGAGAAGGAATGGAAACATCACTCTGTAGGAGTTTTCACAAATCCTGTAAAACGGACATCATTTGAATTTGATGAGAAAGATGGAACGATCAGTGCCGACATCCTGCGAATAGATGCCAGATTTGTCAGCCTGCTTGCATGGCTCGGTGAGAACCACATCAGTGTCAGACTCTCCGGCAGGAACACGGAGGAGGGCTACGCTGTATACCGCATCCGGGAGATCGCGTTCGGTGGAGGGACTAAGCTGTCCGCTGAAGATGGATTCCTGCAGTTCATGATTGAGCGGCTCCTGGCCAGCAGTGCCCCGGAGGAGGACGTGGAGGATGATGACGCGGAGGAGACCGGTGACGGAATGAAACTGACCAGCCTTCAGTCCATCACCGACTTTATGATGTGTGCGGGTAAGACTCTTCCGAATCAGATCCGTCTCTGGGCCCGACGCAACCTGGCGGTCGCAAGGTCCGGCGAAGTATCGCAGGAAGAGAGAAGACATGCCCAGAGAGCTCTGTCCATCATGATGAATATTCAGTGGAAGAGTAACTATTTTGATCCGATTGACCCGGCGGAAGCCCGTCGGATTCTCGACGAGGAACTCTACGGTATGGAGAGGGTCAAGCAGCGCATTATTGAAACGATTATTCAGATTAACCGCACGCACACACTGCCGGCTTACGGTCTGCTTCTTATCGGACCGGCCGGTACCGGAAAGTCGCAGATTGCCTACGCTGTCGCCCGCATTCTGAAGCTCCCGTGGACGACGCTTGATATGAGCTCGATCAATGATCCGGAGCAGCTGACGGGCAGCTCCCGGATTTATTCGAACGCCAAGCCCGGCATTATCATGGAAGCATTCGCGGCTGCCGGCGAGTCGAACCTCGTTTTTATCATCAATGAGCTGGATAAGGCAGCTGCCGGCAAGGGCAACGGCAATCCGGCGGACGTTCTGCTCACCCTGCTCGATAATCTTGGCTTTACCGACAATTATATCGAGTGTAATATTCCAACCTCCGGCGTCTACCCAATCGCGACAGCCAACGACAAGGATCAGATTTCTGCTCCGCTTATGTCGAGATTTGCCGTGATAGAGTTGCCGGATTATACGCCGCTCGAGAAGAAGATCATCTTCAAGAGGTTTGCGCTTCCCAAGGTCCTTCGGCGCATGGGCATTCGTGAGGACGAGTGCCTGGTGACAGATGATGGTCTTGAAGCGGTCGTGGATGTATTTGCCAATACGACCGGAATCCGAGACCTCGAACAGGCGGCGGAGCACATGGCTGCCAACGCCCTCTACCAGATTGAAGCCCTCGGGGTCACGTCGGTGACGTTCGATTCCAAGAAGGTGTGGGATCTGTTCGAGTGATGCAATTAGTTTAAGAAGGTGCTTCGCACTTTGCGCGGCGCGGCAAGAACGCCGGGGCGTTCTTGATATGAATTCAAAGTGGGGTATCCCTCCGAACGCGGCTGTGTCCGGAGGGATACCCTTAATCATTCGTTTATTACACGCCAAAAGCAAGTATGGATCATATGGCGCGTAAGTCGACACGGTTCAGCCGAGGACCCAGACAAGCTATTACGCGCGAAAAAGAAGAGTTGGTAAAACGGCGCGTAAGTCGACACGGTTCAGCCGAGGACACAAACAAGCTATTACGCGCCAAAGACAGGAATGGGTCATATGGCGCGTAAGTCGACACGGTTCAGCTGAGGATCCAGACAAGCATTTACGCGCCAAAAGCAGGAATGGGTCATATGGCGCGTAAGTCGACACGGGTCAGCCGAGGACCTAAACAAGCTATTACGCGCGAAAAAGAAGAGTTGGTAAAACGGCGCGTAAGTCGACACGGGTCAGCCGAGGACCCAGACAAGCTTTTACGCGCGAAAGGCAGGAATGGGTCATATGGCGCGTAAGTCGACACGGGTCAGCCAAGGATCCAGACAAGCTATTACGCGCCAAAGGCAGGAATGAGTAAAACAGCGCGTAATCTATCCCTGCTACATTACGCGCTGATCACGCTGGTACGCGAAATGGCGCGTAAATTATCGCTTTTGAGACAGAATCTAATCTATTTTTTACGCGCCAAAAAGTCAGAATGATCAGATGGCGCGTAAATTACCACTTTTGAGACAAAATCTAATTATATTCTTACGCGCCAGGAAGCCAGAATGATTAGATGGCGCGTAAATTATCACAATTAAGACCAAATCCAACTATTTTTTTACGCGCCAAAGGCAAGAATGGGTCATATGGCGCGTAAACCGTCTATGAAACGTTGCAGCAGAGTACCATGTCCATAGGAGCCGCTGCACCGCATGGGAGTGGAGGTTCATAATATCCAAAATATAGCGCCAATTTGGTAGGATTCAAGTTATATCAGCACTCAAAGAGCGTTCGAAGTGTCTCCAAGAACACTCAAGTGTCGAATGAACCCCCATCCTCATGTGCGAGGTAACTCATATCGCTCACCGATGGACGTGGTACTTTGCATGCTGCCCTTTATAGAAGCTGTTGATTTTAATGCTTTAGAGTGATAAAATTATCCTCGGCGGCATTGAAAGGAAAATAGAGTGTGAAGAATCGGTATGGCAGATGTCAACTACGCTGACTTTATTTCTGGCCGCTAATTGAAAGTGAGACAGGAGCAAGACATGCACAGTGAATTTTTAATGGGAAACGCCGCCATCGCGCTCGGCGCAATTGCCGCAGGCGTTGACCTTGTTGCAGGATATCCGGGTACGCCCTCCACGGAAACTTTAGAGAACACCGCGAAATATAAGCCGGAAGGGCTGTACGTCGAGTGGTCGGTCAACGAGAAGTCCGCCATGGAGGTGGCGGCGGGCGCGGCCTACGCCGGAGCCCGCACGATGGTCACCATGAAGCAGGTCGGACTCAATGTTGCCTCCGACCCGCTGATGTCTCTTGAGTACATCGGCGTGAAAGGCGGAATGGTCATTATGGTCGCGGACGACCCGGGGCCAATCTCATCCCAGACCGAGCAGGATACCAGACATTTTGCCTATTTTTCAAAGCTTCCGTGCTTTGACCCGACATCCGTACAGGAAGCGTATGATATGATCCAGGATGCGTTCGCGTTCTCGGAGGAATACGGAACACCGGTATTCTTCAGACCGACGACCCGCATATGCCATGCGTACGCCCGGGTTGATATTAAGGATGCGGATGAGTATAAGAAGAATTTACCGGAAGGCTTTATCAAGGATTCAAAGAGGTGGGTCATCTTCCCGAGGCTGTCCAATGCCAATCATAAGAAGATAGAAGCCAGAAATGAGCTGCTGAAAGATGTCTTCTCGGCATATCCCCGCAACATGATTCTGAATGGGGGCTCAAACAAGGGCGCAGCTGATGGTGAAGTAGTCGCATTGGGTGACCCGAACGCAACAGCTTCAAAGAAGGGTATTGCTGCAGGCGGCATCAGCTTTTCGCTTGCTATGGAAGCGCTTCATGGCCGCACGGATGCAAGAGTCCTCAAGGTAGCGACTCCGCACCCGTTCCCGGAAAAACTTGCAGTGGAATTTCTGATCGGCCTTGACGAGGTCCTCTGTCTCGAGGAACTCGACCCGGTCATCGAGCGAGAGCTCACTTATATCTGCGGCAAGTATAATCTTGATGTGAAGATTCGAGGCAAGCTTACCCATGACACTGCAAATGCAGGCGAGAACGCTCTCGACCTCATCAAGCAGTATGTGGGAAGTTTCCTTGCAGAATCGGGAAGTGTAGATACTGCATGCGGAGGTGATGGAAACGGTTCTGCCCGGGATTCGGTGAATGGTTTATCGGGCAATGGCGTATCAGAAAATGGCTTAACGGGAAATGGTTCTTCAGGAAATGGCGCAGCAGGCAAAGCTGTAGCCTTTGTGCCGGAGAACACCCCAGAGCCGCCCGCCATCCCCATCCGCCCGCCTGTCCTCTGCGCCGGCTGCCCGCACCGCGCCTCCTTCTATGCGGTCAAGGTGGCCATGAGACGACAGAAGACGATTTTCTGCGGCGATATCGGCTGCTACACGCTCGGAAACGCGATGCCGCTTGATATGTGCGACACCTGCCTCTGCATGGGCGCGGGCATCAACATCGCGCAGGGCGTGTATAGGATTGAGCCGGATACGAAGGCATTTGCATTCGTCGGCGACTCCACCTTCTTCGCGTCGGCTATCACAGGCATCACCAATGCCGTTTACAATCAGGCGGAGATGACCGTGTGCATCCTCGACAACTCGACGACAGCGATGACCGGCCATCAGCCGCATCCGGGAACAGGAAGAACGATGATGGGCGAAGTTGTCGCCAAGGTCAGCATCGAGGCTGTCCTTCGAGGTATCGGACTTGAGTTTGTCGAGACGGTAGATCCTCTGGATCTTGAAAAGGCTGTGGACACTGTAAAGCGAGCCCAGGAGGTTCCGGGCGTCAAAGCGATCATCTTCAAATCTCCATGCGTGGCCATCACGAAACCCAAGGGAAAGGCTGCCATCGATCCCGAAAAGTGTATCGGCTGCCGCAAGTGCATCCGTGAGATCGGATGTCCCGGCATTGTTATAAACGATGGATTTGTATGTATTGACGACTCGCTCTGCACAGGCTGCGGTCTGTGCGCGCAGATCTGTCCGGTCGGAGCGATTGGAGGTGAAGCCCATGATTAAGAATATTGTTCTATGCGGTGTAGGCGGACAGGGGACGGTTCTTGCCTCTAAACTACTGGCAGCGGCTGCAATGGAAAAGGGCTTCATGGTCATGAGCGCGGAGACCATAGGTATGGCCCAGCGCGGCGGAAATGTATTTTCAAATATTCGAATCAGCGACGGTGAAGCCATGTACGCCCCGATGATCGGGACGGGGGAGGCAGATCTGATTCTTGCTTTTGAACCTGGCGAGGCAGTCCGAATGCTGCCGTTCCTTAAAGAGGACGGATTCGTGATCACAAATACCCGCGCGGTCAAGCCGACGACGGCAACTTTGACCGGCTCCGGCTATGATGCCGGCCCCATGCTTGAGTATCTGCAGAAGAAAGTCGCGGACGGGCACCTTATGATGGTGGACGGAGACTCTGCCGCGGCAACACTCGGCAATCCCAGAGTCCTCAACGTTGTGCTTCTCGGCGCGGCAGTCAGGACAGGCGCGCTCGGTCTGACCGAGGAGGATATTCTGAATGTCATGGGCAAGGTCATCAAGGAGAAATTCCTGGACCTTAACAGGAAGGCATTTACGCTGGCTTGAAGAAGTATCTATACTACCCAGAGCGGGGAGACCTCCGGGTAATCACGCGGCAGACAATGCCCGGGAAGGGAAGAATGCTGGAAAAAGCCCGCGGCAAACAAGTCTCGGGATAGCAAGAATGCCCGGAAAAAGCCCGTCACAAATAAAAATCAAAAGGAAACCTGCCGGATGCAAACAGCAGCTGCAGGTGAAAATAAGGAGGAGATTATGAAAATCAGTGAAAAACAGCTGGCTCAGGTCAACGACCGCATCAGGGCACTTGTAACTGCAGGCAGCTTCTATGGAAAGAAGCTCGAGGAAGCCGGTATTACGAGTGTTGCAAATGCCGAAGAATTCGAAAAACTCCCCTTCTCCGAGAAGGCGGATCTTCGAGATGCGTATCCGCTCGGTCTTATGACAGCTCCGGAGGAGGAGATCGTCAGAATCCACTCTTCATCCGGAACTACAGGACTTCCGGTCATCATCCCGTATACAGCCAAGGATGTCGACGACTGGGGTGAGATGTTCAAGCGCTGCTATGAGACCGCAGGCATCACGAACAAGGACCGCATCCACATCACTCCGGGCTACGGTCTCTGGACCGCGGGCATCGGTTTCCAGAACGGCTGCGAGAAGCTCGGCGCGATGGCGATTCCGATGGGACCCGGCAACACAGAGAAGCAGCTGCAAATGATGATGGACCTGAAGTCCACAGTCCTCTGCTCCACATCCTCCTATGCGCTGCTCCTCGCTGAGGAGATCGAGAAGCGCGGTATCCGGGATAAAATCCACCTGAGAAAGGGCGTCATCGGTTCCGAGAGATGGGGCAAGGCAATGCGTGAGCGCATTCAGGGAATTCTCGGCATCGAGCTGTACGATATCTACGGTCTGACAGAAATCTACGGACCGGGTATCGGCATCAACTGCCCGGATTCCGAGTACATGCATATCTGGGACGACTATATCTACCTTGAGATCATCGATCCGCAGACAGGAGAGAACCTGCCGGACGGCGAGTGGGGCGAGATTGTCATCACGACGCTCGTAAAGGAGGGAGCTCCGCTCATCCGTTACCGTACACACGACCTGTCCCGCATTATCCCTGGCGAGTGCGCATGCGGCAGAACATACCCGCGTATTGATATCATTAAGGGCCGCACGGACGATATGATGAAGATCAAGGGCGTTAATGTATTCCCGGCCCAGATCGAGGAAGTCATCGCGAAGTGCGAGGGTGCTTCCAGCGAGTACCAGATCCGCATTTCCCACTTCGAAGGCAGAGACACCATGCGTCTCTACGTCGAAGCTGTCGACGGCAGTGTGGACTTCGAGGATCTTGGAAAGCGGATCGCCCGGAAGACGAAGGCGGCTATCGGCTTCACACCGATCGTCAAGATTGTCGAGAACGGACTCCTGCCGAGAAGCGAGAAGAAGTCGAAGCGCGTTATTGACGAGCGCTATCAATAATTGTAAATGGACGATTAGGCCCCGAATGTCCAAAAGGCATTCGGGGCTATTGTTTTGCTCTTCTTTATCTGGTAGTCTTCCAATGTATACATCTTTTGTATATCTGTAGTATATCTTTTAAAGGAGCAGCAATGACAATAAGAGAAATCATATTTGAAAGCATAGAAAAATACAGTGACCTAAAATCCTTCAGCTTCCCGACAAAAGACGGTGTAGTCAATAAGACTTACCGCGCGCTGGGTGAGGATCTTCGCCGGATGAGGGGAGCGCTGGAAAGGGACGGATTTGCAAAAGCCCACATCGCCATCGCCGGAAAGAATTCCTACCCGTGGGTCGTAACGTATCTGAGCGTGATTACCGGGGAAGGCATGGCTGTCCCGCTCGACGCGTCGCTCCCGGATGACAATCTCATCTGGCAGCTGAATCAGGCTGATGTGACCTGCGCTTTTATTGAGAGTTCGAAAAAGGACCTCATCGCGAGGGCTAAGGCTGAGTGCCCACAGCTGGCTAAGGTCATTGTGCTTGGAAATGATGTTCTGCCCGGCGCGGACGCGACCTGGGGCAGTTATATGGCAAAAGGCGCAGACGAACTGCAGGCCGGCAATATGGAAAATGATGCGGACGCAAAAGGGAACTTGGATTCTCCGATCAATGTGGACGTGGCAAGGCCGGAGGATGCAGTCTGCACGATCATGTTCTCCTCCGGAACAACAGGGGTCTCCAAAGCCATTATGCTGACCCAGGGCAACCTCGGCGCGGAGGTCACGAACCTCTTCTACCACACGGAGCCGGGAACAGTGTTGTTCTCCGTGCTTCCGATCCACCATGCATTCTGCCTGTCTGTAGACGTGCTGACGGCTATCAAGCTCGGCGTCAACACCTGCATAAACGACAGTGTCGGCCATCTCATGAAGAACCTCAAAACATTTGAGCCGCAGGTCATTCTGATGGTCCCGCTCATGGTCGAGACGATCTACAAGAAGCTGAAAACCGTGAACCGACTCATCCCGAAGAAGCTGGTAGGCCGTGAGGTATTTGGGAAGAGGCTGAATCACATTATTGTCGGCGGCGCGTATCTTGATCCCATGTATGTCACGGAATTCCGCAAATACGGAATCACGATCTGGCAGGGATATGGCATGACGGAGACATCTCCGGTCATTGCCTTCAACGGAGAGCGAGGGCTCGCGGACGGTTCGGTCGGCCGTCCCATAGATAACACGGAGGTTAAAATCGAGGACGGCGAGATCCTGGTCAGGGGCGATATTGTCATGAAGGGCTACTACAAGATGCCTGAGGAGACAGCGGAAGCCCTGAAGGACGGATGGATGCACACAGGCGATCTCGGTCGGTTCGATGAGAACGGCTTCCTCTATATCACCGGTCGTAAGAAGAATCTTATTATTCTTGCAAATGGTGAAAATGTATCCCCGGAAGAACTCGAAAACGACCTGTATAAAATTTCGCTCATCGGTGAAGTCGTTGTGATGGGTCAGCCCCAGGGTCTGATTGCCCACGTTTACCCGGATGAGACGGAGACGAAAAAGATGAGTCCGGATGTCATCAGAGAAAAGATCCGGAAGGAAGTGGACAAATATAATAAGAAGCAGCCTGCTTACAGGCGTATCATCGACGTCGTGATGAGAGACGAGCCTTTCCCGAAGACAACGACGAGGAAAATCAAGCGAGACTGCATCTGAGCATCTGGCTGAACTTCTGCGCACGGCAAACCCAGCTCAAGTTTTACAAAACTGCACAGGCATGGTAGAATCATAGACACGTTTGTAATACAGAAATGGGGATGGATGTAATCGACGGATTCAAAATATGCACAGCCGTTCTAAATTGCGTCCGACATTTCTTGACAGACAGGAGGATGATTTTATGCGGGTGCAGACAGATGAGGATCTGATGACGGCATTTGAACTCTTGTGCAGGAAGAAGGATCCCGAGAAGATCACGGCGATGGAAGTGGCAAAGCGGGCAGGCGTGACCAGAAGCACGTTCTATAACCACTTTGCCGATATGCCTGCTCTGATCGAGACGTATGAGGACCGGATGCTGGATGGGATATTTGATATGCTGAGCGAGTATGGCGACCTCGGAAAGAATGACGCACAAGTCGCACGAAAGTTTTTTTCTACCCTGTGCCGGTTTATCAGAAACAGCAATTATCTGATCCGCAGGTTCCGGGCACTCACATCAGTGCGCTTCATTGAGAAGGCTCTGAGCAGATTCCACGGCTATGTGGAGAGTATGCTCAGACGCCAGAAATCGACTCCGGCGGAGCGGCAGGTCAGCTCCTATATACAGGCCTACGCCCTCGGCGGGCTGGTCGGCGTGCTGCACAAATGGACGTCGGAGGACTGTGCGGACACGCCGGAGGCGGTCGCGTTCGTGCTGACGCGGATCTATATGACCGGAATCTCAATGTATAAATGAATATAAAACTAAAAGAGGTTGCCGTTGCGGCAACCTCTTTTTTCATACTCCCGCAGAGGGAGCAATTATTTCATATCATATTTGACCACGTCGACGCAGCAGCTTCCATCCACCTTGAAGGACACGCCGTCACCGTTCTCGGTGTACATACATGTCGTGAAGACAGCTTCGCCGTCATTTACAAATACCTCAGCGCTGAAGCGGTCGAGCAGGATCCGAAGGTCAAGCTTTCCGTCCTTCATTGCAACGGTACCTTTTCTCTGAGTTATTTTCGTCTTGCCAAACTCCGGGAAGACGCGCTCCACCACCATCTTATTCTCTGACGGAATAAAGATGACGGAAACGCGGTATGTGCCCTCCTCGAGCAGGTTCACGCGGAAACGGTCGAGATTTTTGCCCGGAATCTCACGAATCGTGAGTTCAATATCCGAGAACCTTCCGTCAAGACCATCAAGTTTGGCGTTTCCGGAAATCTCTACGTCGTGATGTTCTGTCTTTTCTCCTCGAAGGGCGAGGAGCTCGCTTGCCGGATTCTGAATGAGGTTTCCGTCCCGCACGTGAAGCTCGCGAGGAGCTGTCAGCTGGCCATACCAGGGCAGACCGGGCAGACGGTTTCCCAGAGATACCCAGTTCTGCATCCAGGCGATCATGATCCTGCGGCCGTCCGGAGTGACCATCGTCTGCGGAGCGTAGAAATCAAGACCAAGGTCGATCGGGCGGCCACTTGTCTCATCAAATGTGAAGGAGGAAACTTCCTCTCCGCACTCACCGACAAAGTACATAGTCTTGCATTCTTTGGCAAGCACGCTTCCCTGCCAGTATTCGTTCAGCTGGCTTGTCAGGAAGAGACCGACGCCGTCCAGATCAAAGATATCCGGACATTCCCACATTGCCTCTTCCGTGTCATGGGCGAGGACATTTTCAAACTTCCATGTCAATCCGTCCTCACTTGAAAACAGAACGATGATTCCATGTCCCTCACCGTCCATGGCAGCGATGACTGTCCGGTAGGAGCCGTCCTTGCATCTCCAGATTTTTGGATCGCGGAAATCTGTAGAACTTGATCCTTCAGGCAGCATCTCGGGAGTGATTACCGGGTTGCCGGCATATTTTTCGTAATTCAGACCATCGCCGATGGCGATATTCTGGGTCTGGGTGCCGCCTTTCCCGGGAATTGTCTGGCTGTGGGCAACGCCGGTGTAAATGGCCAGATGGCGGCCGTCGGGCAGAGTCTCGCAGCTGCCGGAGAAGCAGCCGAAGCCGTCGTAGTCTTCTTCGGGAGCCAGGATGACTGGAAGATATTCCCAGTGGAGAAGATCGCTGCTTTCTGCATGTGCCCAGTGCATCGGACCCCATTTGTTGTCATAGGGGTAATACTGGTAGAACATGTGATACTTGCCGCCGTAGAAGGAGAATCCGTTCGGATCGTTCATCCAGCCGCAGCGGGAGGACAGGTGGTAACGGGGGCGAAGATCTGCGGGAACTTTGCTGCCCGCGGCCTCTTCGTAGGCTCGTGCTTTTTCGAGTTTTGTCTCGGACATAGGAACCTCCCTGGTTCGGTGTGGTGGTGGATAGTAGCTTGTAGTCGGACGGGTCACGTCTTATCAGTCTGTAGTTGTTTCTTCTGCAGGAACGGCCTCGGTAGACTGGGATCCCGCAACGGACGATTCCGTCTCTGCCGGGACAGTCTGCTGTGCGTCAGTTGCAGGCTGTGGGTTTTTCGGGTTTTCAGCGAAATAGAGGTCAATGCCGTCACAGAGACCCCTGGACAGCACAGCAAGAGCTTCATCAGAGTGATCGGAAGTCTTGTCGCCGAGCTCGATGTCAATGCTGGGTACCTTGGAGTAGGATGTCTGTGTGAGATCCATTTCCATGGAGCCGCTCTCAAAGATCTTTACGTTGTTTGCCTGGAGGCCTTCGATGAGCTTGTCGCCGAGGGCGTTGCTCTTCTGCCATGTCTCGCTGACCGGATACATGCTGAGGTAGCTTTCATACTGCGGGACGGACATGTAATATGCGCCTTTGTCCCAGTCGGTGGAATCCCAGTGGATCGCGATGTGGCAGTCTGCCAAGTTGTTGGCAAGGACCGTGCGTGCGATGTTGTCCAGCTGAACATCCTCTGTCTCGCGGATCATCAGGACGTTATATCCGCGGCGGAGAAGCTCATCGCGAACGAGCAGGGCTTCTGCCAGTGTGACGGCGCGCTCAGGTGTGCCGTCGGCGAACTCCATGCCGGACGCGATTGCGGTTGCCTTGATTGCTCCCTCGGCTGTGCTGCCGCCGGTAACCTTGGCTGTGTGGTCCGGATGGCAGTATGTGCGGTAATTATCGCCGCCGCTTGTGCCGTGGCCGGCGTTGACGCAGACGGTGATACCGTTTGCATTTGCATACCTGTTGGTGTAAAGCTTGGCCGGGTCTGTGTGGACCTGGGATTCATCTGCGAATTCATAGTTCGGATCAAGCATCTTATCCTCGATGAGCGGTTCCTGCGGGACAACTGTCGGCTCAATCGTCGGCTCGACGGCCGCCGCTACGGAAGAATCCGGGATGGATGAATCCGCAAGGCCGATTGTGTCTGCCGGGACGGTCACGGATTCCGCGACAGATTCCGGCGGAGTGGGTGTGGGGGTCGTTGTATCAATATAAGAAGGTGTGCTCTCAGCCTCATCCGAACGGCGATTGGTGAAACCGCAGCCTGCGAGCATGGCTGCACTCAGTGTCAATGCAATAACTTTTTTATATCTTTTCATTTTAATCTCCTTTGATTCGATTTTATGTATGTGGCGTGAATGTCTGCACTGTACTGCCGTAATGACGGCAGAGTGTATTCCTATTGTACTATGTTTTTTGGAAATTGCAATTCCATAGTTGCTTTTAGCTGAAGTACTAATTATATCTTTGAGATTAGTGATCGTTGGAAAGACAGGCATTATCATGAATGTATCGGATAAACCCTCACTGGGATGCAGCGGTTCAGACAGGCTGTATCTGCATTTCGTTTCAGGCAGCAAAGCATCCATCTTCGTGAGAAAAACATTGCTGGTCCGACCGAGAGATCAAAAATGCGTAAGCATTTTTACAGCTCACAGGGTAGGACCAGCGTTTTTCGATGAAGATGATGTTTGCGCCGGCGTCATACTTGGCAGCCTGTCTGAACTGCCGCAATTTTAGACGATGGGGTGAAATTGGTTATGTTAGCGTATGCAAAGCGAGCGCACAATGGTAAAATCACTTTATTGAGACTACATCTTGCGGATGAGATTTCTTGTCTGTGAGATTTTTGAAAATCTGACGCAGAAAGATATGCTTGATGCGGAAGCCGAATTATAATAGGAAGCGAGACTGGCTCTGCCAGTCTGTCTACTGAGCAATTTTGCTGCCGCATTAAGCGGTAACAGACTTATTGCAGAAGGATGCATATAAGTCTATTACCGGTTGGTGCGGCATTTTTGCAGCCACCCGCTTTGTGCGAAAATGAATCGACCGGAATTGATAGAAAATGGAGGCGGAGATGGAAGAAAGAATTGCGATGCTCAGCATCATTATTGAGGATACAGAATCCGTTGCACGGATGAATTCCATCCTGCACGAATACAGTGAGAACATTATCGGGCGCATGGGCATTCCCTACAGGGATGAGAATCTGTATCTCATCAGTATTGCGATCGACGCACCGATGGACAAGATTAATACGCTGACCGGCAGACTGGGAAGGCTGCCCGGAGTCAGCGCTAAAGCCGTTTACGCAAAGCGGAGCTGAGACGATGGAAAAATTAAAATCAATTATTATGAAAATTAAAAACGGTGAACGCCCGGAACGGGAAGAACTGCTGTATATCGTATCCGCAAGGCGCGCGGTCACAAAGGAAGTCCGTGAGTGGCTGTACAGCCTGGCACGCGAGAGGGCAGTCGGTGTCTACGGACATGATATTTACCTGAGAGGTCTCATCGAGTTCACAAATTACTGCAGGAACAACTGCTATTACTGCGGCCTCCGCCGCGACAACAGAAATGTCAACCGCTATCGTCTGACCCGGGAGCAGATCCTTGACTGCGCGGACAAGGGCTATGAGCTGAATTTCCGCACGATTGTGCTTCAGGGAGGGGAGGATCCTGCGTATTCGGATGATGACATTTGCAGCATCGTGAGAGGTATCAAGGAGCGGCACCCGGACTGCGCGGTGACGCTCTCAATCGGGGAGAAATCCAGGGAGAGCTATCAGAAATACTTTGATGCCGGCGCGGACCGCTATCTGCTCAGGCATGAGACTGCAAATGCAGCCCACTACCGCCGCCTTCACCCCTCCGAGCTCTCGATGGAGAACCGAATGCGGTGCCTGCAGGACCTGCGTGATATTGGATTTCAGATCGGTGCCGGTTTTATGGTTGGATCACCCGGTCAGACCGACGAGTGCTACGCGGATGACCTTGCGTATCTCATGGAGCTTCAGCCTCACATGATCGGCATCGGCCCCTTCATACCGCACCATGAGACCCCGTTCCGCGGTGAGGCGGCGGGAACCCTCGAGGATACGCTGTATTTCCTCGCCGTTCTCCGCATTATGTTCCCGGATGTCCTTCTGCCTGCGACGACAGCGCTCGGCACGATTCACCCGCGCGGCCGTGAGATGGGGGTTCTGGCAGGTGCAAATGTCATCATGCCCAATCTTTCCCCCACCTCCGTGAGGAAGGATTATCTGTTGTACGACGGTAAAATCTGTACCGGCGACGAGGCAGCGGAGTGCAGATATTGTATGGAAAGAAGGATGGAGAGTATCGGCTACAGGGTAGTGACAAGCCGTGGCGACCACGCCGGTTTTGAGAAAGTGTGATTTATGTACGATATACGTCATTTGAATGACAATGAAATATCTGTGCGCGCGGGGGATGCGGCATTTCCGGTACCGTTCAGGGAAGGCCTGCTCTATTCATCGCCCGCCCGCGGAACCTGGACGATCGCACACACGTCGATGCTCATCCCGGGCAGCCACCAGATCTTCGTGTGCCCGAGCTGCTGCCTCCGGGGCGTTGTCCTATCGGCGGAGGAGATGGGGGCTATGGACCGGTTCTCCATGCTCGAGTTTACAGACGACCATATTCTGCGGGGCGATCTTGAGGACATGATCATCGAAGGTGTCTCCGGAATTTTGGATGAGATGCCGAAGAAGCCGACCTGCGTGCTGCTCTACACCAGCTGCGTGCAGCATTTTCTGAATATTGATCTGAATCTTGTTTACCGCGAGTGCGCAAAAGCCCACCCGGAGGTGGATTTTATCGACTGCTATATGCTGCCGACGATGCGAAAGCATTTTTCCCCGGAGAAGATGCAGTGGAGGCAACTCTACCGTGCGGTGAAAAAGCTTCCGGAGGATGTGCATCTTGCAAATGTCATCGGTTCCTTCTACGAAATTCAGCCGGAAAGCGAGTTCTTTGAAATCTTCCGGGAAGCGGGCGTGAGAGTCAGTCAGCTGCCGACCATGGTCTCCTACGATGAGTATAAACACATGGGGGCAGCCGCTATGAATGTATTCTTTCACCCGGTCGTCGACTTCGCAGCAAAAGATATGGAAAAGAGGCTGGGGCAGAAGGCTGTTTATATGCCGGTGAGCTTTAATTATGAAGAAATCCGGCGAAGTGAGATGAACCTGGCGGAAGCGCTCAGGGAGATTCGACTTCCAGATTATGATACCCTTGAGAAGGAAGCGGAGGAGGCGCTGTCCGGAGCGCTGGCAGTGATTGGCCAGACCCCGATTGCGCTGGATTTCTCAGCGGTCACGAGACCGCTCTCTCTCGCGAGGATGCTTCTTGAACACGGATTTTGTGTGCGGAGAATTTACGCTGATGCATTTGCACCTGAAGAAAAAGGTGATTTTGAGGTGATTCGGGAGAGGTTCCCTGACGTAAAAATATTCCCCATGACTCAGCCGGGAATGCGGGTCGCGGGGAGAGACTCTCTGGAGTTTCTGGCAATCGGGCAGAAGGCCACGTATTTCACAGGGACAAGGCACTTTGTGAATCTGGTGGAAAACGGCGGGCTCTATGGCTTTAAGGGCATCGTTAAGATTGCTCGGATGATGATCGAGGCATTTGAGACAGAAAAGAATCCGAGAGATTTCATCGAGATCAAAGCACTCGGGTGTGCCGAGAATTGCGCGAGGCTTGAAGATGCTGACTGCGGGAACGATGTGAAATGTACAGGTGCCGGCTGCGGGAACGGTGTGAAACGGGCAGGTACCGGGTGTAGGAATGGCAGAGCGGAGGCACCTGGCGGAGGAGAAACGATATGAGAATTGTGAAAAGGGTCCTGTCTACATACTCCGCGGACAACTTTGGTGTCTGCTCAGCCCTCTATGAGCTCGGCGGCCTGGTCGTCATGCACGATGCGTCGGGCTGCAACTCCACATACAACACGCACGACGAGCCGAGATGGTATGACATGGACAGCATGGTATTCATCTCAGGTCTCACCGAGAAGGATGCTATCTTCGGAAATGATGAGATCCTGGTGAGGAACCTCTGCGAGACGGCGGAGAAGCTTCATCCGAAGTTCGTCTGCATCTGCGGAGGCCCGCTGCCCCACATAATCGGGACAGATTTCAGGGCGGTCGCGAAGGCGGTAAGCCGGAGGACCGGACTTCCCTGCTTCGGGATTCAGACCAACGGGATGGACGCGTACACGAGCGGAGCCGGGGAGGCATTTGCATGCCTTGCGGAGCTGATGGAAAAAAGCGCCGGCTGCGAGGTCGGCTGTGAAAGCAGCGCTGATGAGAAAATCAAGGTCAACCTGCTCGGTGCCACGCCGCTGGATTTCTCGCTGAACGGGAGCGTGCAGGCGATACAGAAGTTGCTTGAAGACAATGGTTTTTCTGTGCGCAGCACCTGGGCGATGGGTGACACGCTGGAAAATATTCTCTCGTCGGGTGACGCGGATGTGAATCTGGTTATCTCCGCCACCGGCTTTGCAGCGGCTAAAAGTATGTGGGAGAGGTTCGGAATCCCGTATGTGATCGGATGTCCGGTCGGCAGGGCTGCGGCGGAGAGAGTTGTAAGTCAGATCAGGCAAGCGGTCGCGTCGAAGAACAGTATGGGCGGGAGAAATTTAACAGATGGGTCGGGGGAGACGGAGACATGCATCGCCGACATCCCTGCTGTTGAGACTGCCTGTGTAAACGATGCAGACGGTTCCATTGAATCCCATGATGAAAACAGTTGTGATAAATATGAGATTTTGCTGATCGGCGAGCCGGTCATGATGAAGTCGATGGCGGAAGCAATCTTGTCGAACGAAGCACTCAGGGCCGACGAGGACAGTTGCGGAAAAAAGAAAAAGCTTTCCATAAGAATCATCAGTCCGATGAGAGGCCTGCCGCGCGAGATAGCCGAGGGGACCGATGAGATCGTGCTCGAGGATGAACTTCGAGAGGCCTGCAGGAGGGCTGACCGCGTGATCGCAGACCCGCTTTATGCAAGGCTGCTGCCGGAGGAGCGGGATAAATTCATAAAGCTGCCCCATGTGGCCTACTCGGGTAGATTTTATGAGAAGGAAATCCCGGTCCTTGTCGGAGAGAGGCTCGATATGTGGCTTATTGAAAATAACACGGCAGACAAAGATCTGCCGATGAGGTGAAATATATTATGAAGAAGATAGCAATTTACGGTAAAGGCGGGATCGGAAAATCTACGATGACGGGTAATCTATCGGCGGCATTTGCGGCGCTGGGAAAGCAGGTCCTTCAGATCGGCTGCGATCCCAAGGCGGATTCGACGATCAACCTCCTGGGTGGTGAGCCGCTCACACCGGTCATGGATTATTACAGGGACCACGACGAGGAGCCGGATTTCGACCACATCGGGCGAAGGGGTTACGGCAATGTCTTCTGCATCGAGACCGGAGGTCCGACTCCCGGCCTCGGCTGTGCAGGGCGCGGCATCATCGCGACGTTCAATCTGATCGATGAGCTTGATGTGTTCGGCCGCGTGAATCCGGATGTCGTGCTCTACGACGTGCTCGGCGACGTCGTCTGCGGAGGATTTGCTGCACCGATCCGCGAGGGCTACGCGGAGGACGTCCTGATTGTCACATCCGGCGAGAAAATGGCACTCTATGCTGCAAATAACATCGCGACCGCAGTCAAAAACTTTGAGGACCGCGGCTACGCGACTGTGCGCGGCGTCATTTTTAATAGAAGGAACATTCCGGATGAGGAAAAGAAGGTGAAGGCATTTGCCGATAAGCTCGGTGTACCGATCGTTGCTGACATCCCGAGGAGCGATGACATAAACCGCTTCGAGGAGGAAGGTAAGACCGTCGTCGAGGGTGATCCGACCCTGCCGGTCAGCCGGAAGTTCATGGATCTGGCAAGGCTGCTGCTCAGCGATCCCGAGAAGGATAGCGGTGAGCGGAGCGGTTTCTACCATTAATGACAAATGCCGCGATTCACTACTTAATGATTTTACGGAGGTTTTATGGAGCCTTTTTATCTGACAGCGAAGGAGTTCGCCCGTCGCGGTCGCGAGGATTTTCCGAAGGAGGAATCTCCCTCCCACGCGCTGATTTACAGCTCACCTGCGACTCTTTCCTACAATTCGCCGGGGGCAAACGGCTACGGCGTTAAGCGTGCAGGCCTTGCCATCCCGGAATCCGTGATGCTGCTTGTCGCTCCGGGCTGCTGCGGCAGGAACAGCACGATATTGAGCCGGGTGAGCGGCTACAGCGAGAGAATGTTTTACCTGCTCATGGATGAGACTGACCTGGTCACCGGCAGACATTTGAAGAAAATTCCACAAGCCGTGGAGGAAATCCTCGATGTTCCGGAGGTGAGACCGAAAGTGGTGGTCATCTGCATCACATGTGTTGACGCGCTGCTCGGCACAGACCTTGTGCGGGTGTGCAAGAAGGCGGAGGAGCGGACCGGTGTCCGCGTCGTTCCCAGTTACATGTACGCGCTGATGCGCGAAGGGACAAAGCCGCCGATGACAGCCATCCGCCAGAGCGTTTATTCCCTGCTGAGACCGCTAAAAAAGAATCCGCATGCTGTCAATCTGCTCGGCCAGTTCGCACCCTACGATGACGATACGGAAATCTATGAGATGTTCAGGAAAGTCGGACTCACGAAGATCCGTGAGATCGGGAGGATGAAAACGCTCGAAGAGTACATGGAGATGGGCGAGGCCAATTTCAATTTGGTTCTGAACCCGGAATCCCGGTACGCGGCGGACGACCTCATGCAGCGTTTGGGTATGCCCTATATTGAGATGAGCCGTTTTTACGATATTAAGAAAATTCAGCGCCAGTACGCGCTGCTCGGCGGTGCCCTCGGTGTGAAATTCGACGATGCGGCTTACTATGCGGAGGCTTCGAAAGCTCTCGAAGCGTTTAGGGAGCGGCATCCGAAGCTGACATTTGCAATCGGCCAGACGGTGAACGCGAACCCGTTCGAGCTGGCGGCCGCGCTGCTTTCCTATGGGTATGCGGTCGACCGGGTATTTGCAAATGCCACCCCCGCCGACCTGCCCTTCATCACCAAAATTGCTGAGATGAGTCCGGACACGCGATTCTACACCAGTATCTCACCGACAATGATGAATTACAAATTGGAGGGAGAAGTTGACATAACGATTGGTAAGGATGCCGCATGGTACTATCCGGAGGCAGTCAGCGTGCCGTTCTTCTCGGATGTGCAGCCATTCGGCTACAAAGGGTTCATGCGGCTTTTGGCGGAGATGGAGGATGCGCTGTCCGCGAATATGGAGGTGACACCGTGAAGGGACTGTGGAAATATTTGTCACCGTTCGCACCGGATATTTCGGGGGCGGTGGAAGTTTTATTTAAAATGAACGGACTCATCGTCATCATCGACGCGGGCGGATGCACCGGCAACGTCTGCGGGTTCGATGAGCCGAGGTGGAAGAGCGAGAAGAGTGCCATTTTCTCGGCGGGGCTTCGCGATCTCGATGCGATCCTCGGTCGCGACGAGGCCATGATGAAGAAAATCGGCGACGTGCTGGGCGTGATGGAAGATCCGTCTTTCCTCGCCCTGGTCGGGACCCCAGTTCCGTCGGTCATCGCGACTGACTATCAGGCTCTGCGCCGCATGGGTGAAAGAAAGTTCGGCATCACGACTCTGACCATGCAGACGACAGGTATGGAGCTCTATGACAAGGGTCAGGAGAGGGCCTATCTGGAGCTGGTAAAGACGTATGCGAAGCTGGGGGAGAGCAGAAGGCAGTATGACGGAACAGATTCATGTGTCACAGAACTTGATGCAAGCAGCGCTGAGGGAGAGCTGACGGAAAGCCTGGTGAATTCTGAGAGGATGCATATGAGGGAGTGTGAATGCACATGTCCGGAGACGGATGGGCTGCCTTCATATATGAGACCGATAGGCATCTTCGGCGCAACGCCCATGGATCTTCTCGATTTTGATACAACGGACACAATTAAGGACCGTGCTGCCTGCTGCGGCGGCCAAGTCATTGTGTTCGGCGAGAGTGTTCGGGACTTTGAGGAGGCGGCTTCTTTCCGGGAAAATTTGGTCATTTCACCGTCCGGCCTTGCCGCTGCTTCATATATGGAGAAAAAATACGGAGTTCCGTATACGGTCAGGTACCCTTTGCCAAATGGCTTTGAGTTGGCAGGTCTCGCGCAGGATGAGATCGAGGGAAAGAAGATTCTGATCGTACATCAGGCCGTGCTTGCCGAGACCATCCGCTCAGAGATGGAGCGGGTCTCAGACTCGGTGGTAGTGGATACGGCGACGTTCTTTATGCCATTTGCAAAATGCAGGACGCTTCCCGAGGAGGATGACTTTATTAAGCTTGTTGCCGATGGGAATTACGACATTATTATCGGAGATCCGATGCTCAGACGGGCCTTGAGGGGATGGAGCGGAAGATTCGTGGAGCTTGCCCAGTTCTCGGTGTCGGGTGTCGAAAAGCAGTGATACAAATGAAGGAAAACGCAATTGCGTGAAACATAGAATGGAAAATAAACGACTGAAAATCAGGGCATACGGGATCGTGCAGGGAATCGGCTTTCGACCGTTCGTGAGCAGATTGGCCGACGAACTTCATCTCGCAGGAGATGTTGCAAATAAAGGCTCCTACGTCGAAATCCATGTCGAGGGAAAATGCTCGGATGTCGATCAATTTCGCGAAGATCTGGTTGCCAGAGCTCCGGCGGTCGCCGCTATCGTCAGAGTCGAGGACTCCGAGGAGGAGCTGACCGGGAGCACGATGTTCCGCATCATCGGAAGTACGCATGTGGAGGGTGAGATATTTGTATCTCCGGATCTTGCTATTTGCCCGGATTGCAGGAGGGAGCTGTTTGATACTGCGGACAAACGGTATTTGCACCCCTTTATCAACTGCACAAATTGCGGGCCAAGGCTCACGATTCTCGACGGCGTGCCTTACGACCGGGTTCGGACTTCGATGGGTGTATTCCCAATGTGCCCCGACTGTGAATTTGAATATACGCACCCGGAGACGAGGCGCTATCACGCGCAGCCGGTCTGCTGCAATGACTGCGGACCGAGGGTGTATGTGCTGCGGACGGATGAGGTCTTTGGCAGGGATGCGGCATCGGCGGATGCCACGGCAACGTCCGAAAATCATGAAAGCCGGCCGATCGGACTTCTTCCCTGGGGACATTCTAAGGAGGAAGAATCTCTTGTCACAAAGCATGAGATGGACGGCGACGCAATCATGTATGTGCGGCGTGTGATCAGGAACGGCGGAATTGCGGCTGTCAAGGGAATCGGAGGATTTCACCTGTGCTGTGACGCCACCTGTGACGAGGCCGTTGCCAGACTCAGGGAACTTAAGCACCGGCCGATGAAGCCGTTCGCGGTCATGATGAAAAATATTGAGACTGTGCGGCGCGAGTGTATTGTTCCTGCGGAGGCTGAAAAAATACTCGACGGGGTCCAGAAGCCGATCGTGATTTTGGACCGGGTCACGCGGTTGGATCAGGTCACGCAGCAGGAGCGTGTCACGAGATCAGCCCGGATCATGCGGCAGGATTGGATCACGCGAAAAGAACCGTCTGGGGCGCGTGAACGGCTCAGCTCGTTGGTCGCGCCGGACAACCCGACGGTCGGTGTGATGCTGCCCTACGCCCCGGTACAGCTGCTCATTTTCGATTACCCGGACGGGGAACCTTTCACCGACGCCCTCATCATGACGAGCGGGAACCCGTCGGGAGCACCGATCTGCAAGGACGATGAGGACGCGATACGATACCTGTCCCCGATGTGCGACGTCATCCTCTCCAACGACCGTCTGATCAGGCTCAGGGCGGATGACTCGGTCATGCAGATGGTTCCGGTGGAAGATATGGCTGGTACCACTGTTTTACCGACCGGATCTGATGAGAAGGCTGCCGCCAAAAGGGAAGGCGGACAGACCATGAAAATGAAACCTTACATGATCCGCCGCTCGCGCGGATACGCGCCGCTGCCCTTCCTCGGACCGGCAGGTTTCAAAGGGCAGGTGCTGGCGGCAGGCGGAGAACTGAAGAACACCTTCTGCCTGGCCAAAGATGAGCTGTATTACCCGTCTCCCTACATCGGCGATCTGGCTGACCTTCGCAGTGTGAAAGCGCTTGAGGCAGCAGTCACGCGGATGGAGGAGCTGCTTGAAACAAAGCCGGAGCTGGTCGTATGTGATATGCATCCGAGGTACAATTCGAGTGCATTTGCGGAAGAGATCGGACTCCCGGTAAAGAAGATCCAGCACCACTACGCGCACGTGCTGTCCTGCATGGCCGAAAACGGGGTGACAGAGAAAGTCATAGGAATCTCGCTCGACGGCACCGGATACGGGACTGACGGGACAATCTGGGGAGGAGAAGCGCTGCTTGCGGGGCCGGATGCATTTGAACGCATCGGAATGCTGAAGCCTTTTGTACAGGCAGGCGGTGATCTGGCCTCGAAAGAAGGCTGGCGCATAGCTCTCTCCCTCATATATGACGCGACCGGTTCGCGGGAGGAGACGCTGGCTGCAGCCCGGGAGCTTGAGCTGGCTCCTGAGAAGGATCTCAAGATGCAGATGCTCATGATTGAAAAGCGGCTCAATGCCGTGACTTCGACATCGGCGGGCAGACTATTCGACGGCGTGTCAGCACTGCTCGGCATCCGAAGCGCATCGACATTTGAGGGTGAAGCCTCGATGGCTTTGGAGTTTGCGGCGGAGAGGTGGCTTGCGGTATGTGAAAGATATGCTTTGCAGGGCTTTGAGCGGGCGAAATCTGCTGCCCTGGAAGGTCGAAATGAGAGTGTGGTTTCGGATACACCGAATGTGGAGATTCTTCATGATAATAATATACTTGCCCTTGATTACAAGCCGCTTATTATTAGTATAATGAATGGAATCCGGAACGGTGAGAGCAGGGACAGACTTGCTTACATGTTCCATGAATATCTGGCTCACGGTATGTGCCGCATTGCATTTGAGACAAGGGAGAAGACCGGCGTAAATATTGTCGCTCTGAGCGGTGGCTGCTTCCAGAACCTGTTGCTCCTTAAGCTCTGCAGGGAGGAGCTCGCGAGCGAAGGGTTCAGGGTGCTGACGCACTCGCTTGTTCCGCCGAACGACGGGGGAATCGGACTCGGACAGGCATTTTACGGGATGTGGAGCCTTAATAAAGAACAATAACTCGGGAAGAAGTACGCCGCGAGGCACAGGAGCCGCAGGCGGCGCAAAAGGAGGATTTAAATATGTGTGTAGGACTTCCGGCAAAAATAGTTTCTATGAAGAACGGCACGGCCGTTGTCGACGCGACAGGCGCTCGCCGTGAGATCTCAACGGAGCTTCTTGACAATGTAGAGCCGGGCGATTTCGTCATGGTGCATGCAGGCATCGCAATCGCGAAGATCACAGCGGACGACCAGGAGGAGACAAAGAGCCTCATGGACGCACTGGAGGCATGATATGGATACAAGAGCACTCGATATTATCCGCGGATACAACGGGAGACCAATCCGCGTGATGGAAGTGTGCGGCACGCACACGCACGCAATTTTCAAGTTCGGTATAAGAAATATCCTGCCGGACAATATCAAATTGATTTCCGGACCCGGATGTCCGGTCTGCGTCACCGAGACCGGGTTCATTGACGAGGCCATATACCTGGCCACGGAGAAGGGCGTGACGATCACGACTTTCGGCGACCTTGTCCGTGTCCCGGGGACCGAGATGAATCTCGCGGGAGCCAGGGCGAAAGGAGCGAAACTCAAAATTGTCTACACTCCGCTCGATGCTGCTTTGTATGCCAAAGATCATCCGGACGAGAAGGTCGTATTTCTGTCGGTCGGATTTGAGACGACGGTTCCGGCGGCCTGCCTCGCGGTGAAAAAGGCTAAAGAGTGGGGAGTTTCGAACTTTTCACTTCTCACCGCCAACAAGACCATGGATGAAGCTTATCGTGTCCTCAAGGGGAGCGCCGACGCGTTCCTTTATCCGGGTCATGTGAGCGCTATCTCTGGTATGGGGATTCTCCGCGAGCTCCGCGACGAGGGGATTTCCGGTGTTGTCTGCGGGTTCACCGCGGATGAGATTCTGACTGCGCTGGCTATCATAGTGAAGAAGATTGAGAAGGGCGAACCATTTGCGGAGAACGCGTATCCGAGAGTTGTCGCGGATGACGGCGCCCCGATCGCGCGGAAGCTCATTGCCGAGACAATGCAGCCCTGCGAGGCGACATGGCGCGGCATCGGCACTATCCCGGGCTCAGGTCTTGAACTTAACAGAGAATATGAAGCATTTGATGCCCGAAAGGTCTACGATGTGCCCGAGATGCACGGACAGCCGAATAAGGCCTGCCGCTGCGGCGATGTCCTGATGGGCAGGATCAAGCCGCACGAGTGCCCGGTATTCGGCAAGGTCTGTACGCCGGAACATCCGATCGGAGCCTGCATGGTGTCGTCGGAGGGGACGTGCTCGGCCTACTATAAGTATGATCTTGGCTGAACAATCGTCGATGATCCATACTCAAATCCCACTTGCGGGAATTGATGCGGATTCCGGTCATCGCCCGGTTGGGATTTTGAAGAGATCGCGATTTACCAAGAAGGAATAATCAATGGAATCGGAACGCAGACATAGCTGTGTTTCAATAAGAAAAGCGAAAGGAATAACAGAGTTCGAACAGCGGTAAAAAGAACTCTGAAAAGATATCATGGAAGAATTTATCACATTGGCTCATGGCTCAGGCGGACGCAAGACCTCCGAGCTCATTGGAAACCTGTTCAAGAAGTATTTTGCAAATGACTACCTCACCGCCGACGATGCCGCCGTCCTCCCGGGCCTTCCGGGCAGGATTGCTATGACGACAGACGGCTTTATCGTGTCGCCCTGCGAGTTCCCGGGCGGAAATATCGGAAAGCTCAGTATCTGCGGCACGGTCAATGACCTTGCCTGCATGGGCGCTAAGCCGACCTACCTCACATGTTCCTTTGTCATCGAGGAAGGGTTCCCGGTCGCAAAGCTCGAGGAGATTGCCGCAGCTATGGCAAAAACCGCAAAGGAAGCGGGTGTAAGCATCGTGGCAGGTGACACCAAGGTAGCAGGACGTGGTCAGGTCGACGGCGTCTTCATCACGACGACCGGTGTCGGGCTCATCGAGGAGGGAGCAGACCTCTCCGGGGCGTACGCAAAGCCCGGCGACGCAATCCTTGTGACGGGCGACGTTGGCCGCCATGGGACGACGATTCTGCTTGCCCGCGATGAGTACGGGATCGAGGCGGATGTGACCAGCGACTGCGCCCCCTTATGGGGAACTGTGAAATCCATGCTCGATGAGACGAAGGATATCCACGTGCTCCGCGATGCCACCCGAGGCGGTGTGGGCACGGTCCTCTATGAGATTGCAGAGGAGAGCGGCGTCGGCATCACGATCAATGAGGCTGACATTCCGGTAGATCCGGCTGTCGCCGGTGTGTGTGGCATGCTCGGACTCGAACCGCTGTATCTGGCGTGTGAGGGAAGGCTGGTCGTATTTGCACCGAAGGAGAGAGCCGAAGCTCTGCTAACAGCCCTGAGACAGGGAAAATATTCCGCAAATGCAGCCATCATAGGCGAAGTCACCGAAGACCATAAAGGCCGTGTGGTCGTTCGCACACCGATCGGTTCGGAGACATTGCTTCCGCCGCCGGGCGGGGAGCTGTTGCCGAGAATCTGCTGAGAAGGAACAATCCTGTCCTATTGAATATGAAAAATGCAGGGCGGGGCTGCCACACTAATTAGTGCGACAGCCCCGTCTTTTATGATAGTAATAATCGAAAGCTGGTACAAAGAAAAACACTCCGGCAGCGGATATTTCACTCCTGGCGCAGATTTTCGAGAAAATCCAGTTCTCTGATTATCTCCGACAGATCAACGTGGCACCTGTCATCCCAGATACCGACCGGAACTTTTTCGGAAAAATTGTAGGAGTGGAAGGACAGAGAATTCACAGCGTTTTTGTAGACGATAATCTGCCTGCTCTCAGGATTCACCACCCAGTATTCTTTCACACCGGCCTCTAAGTATTTATGCAGCTTTACGGTCATATCTTTTCGGGCGGTTGCGGGTGAGAGAATTTCAACCACCAAATCAGGAGCGCCATAACATCCGAAATATCTCTGCCTGTCACGGTTGCAGATTACCACAATATCAGGTTCTACCATCGTTCGATCATCCTGATCAAGTTGGACGGCGAACGGAGCAGCATGCACCGAGCATTCCCCGTAGTTCTGTCTGACAAAAAGTGAAAGTTGGAAGGACAACTCCATAGAGATGGTCTGATGGATATTGGATGGCGCGGCCATATCGTAGAACACTCCGTCGATCAGTTCCACCCGCTTGTCATTCGGCATCGCGAAATAATCTTTAATTGTATATATACCCTGCTGAAATTCTCTGACAGCTGAGGTTCCATATCCGGCGGATGGTTCTCTCAAACAGTTGACTCCGGAGAATGTCCCATTGTTTTTGACTAAAGAATTGTGCGGCGTCTTCAATGACTTGTCCAGAACTTTCTCAATCCCCTCTATAGCAGCTCTTCTGGGCGCTTTTGTCTCTCCGCTGAGGATTCTCTGTACGGTTCCTAATGGGATTCCTGAAAGTGCTGCAAGTTCCCGGTTGCTGAGACCCATTTCTTTTTTTCTGGCTTTCATTTCTTCAAGAGTCATAGTAATCCCTCTATTGATGATTTCATTTTCTGATTTTATTGTATCAGGAGTTGACGCATTATACAACTATTTCTCTGGCAAAAATCCTATTATAAAATAATTATAAAACCAAATTCAAACTATTATGTGGTGCGTGAAATGGAAATTGCTGACGTATAAAACTGATAAGTACAGCATTCTGTGAAGCACAGCAGCAGAGTACCACGTCCATAGGAGTCGCCGCACCGCATAGGGGTAGAGGTTCATATGCAGCGGATTAGCTTTAATGCGACAGCCCTTTTGCACTTAATACTGGTTAGAGCATTCTGTTTGTTGTAAAATAGCTACCAAATCAGAACAAATATGGAGACGGAAACATGTCAGTAGAACTGGTCAAAAAATATTTTAATGGCACTGAGCTTGAGGGAAAGGTCCTGGAATTTCCCACCTCGTCAGCCACCGTCGAGCTTGCTGCGGTGGCAGTCGGGACAGAGCCGGACCGGATTGCGAAGACAATGGCATTCCTCCTGGGGGAAGAAGCAGTTGTCATCGTCGTGTCCGGCATGTCGAGAATTGACAACAAAAAGTTCAAAGCCCGGTTCCACACAAAGGCAAAGATGATCCCCTTTGCATCTGTGGAAGAGTATCTGGGACACCCGCCGGGAGGCGTATGTCCGTTTGCGCTTAAGGAAGGTGTGAAAGTATATCTGGATGTCTCACTTCGTGACCATGAGACGGTCTTCCCGGCGGCGGGATCTGAGAACAGCGCGGTTGAGACCACTGTTGATCAGCTCGAGCGGTTCACTTCCTTTGAGGAATGGGTGGATGTATGCAAGAAGTGAAAAGAAGCATTAAGGCAGCATTTTTTGATATAGACGGGACCCTGTTCTCTCACAGGACGATGTGTGTTCCGGATAGCACCCTTCGCGCGCTGAAATGCCTCCGCGAGAAGGGAGTACTCTGCGCGATTGCAACAGGCCGGCATATATCTGAGATGAAGGAACTGGGGCTGCTGGGCTATGGATTCGACGCGTATCTCACACTGAACGGGCAGGTCTGTCTGGACAGCAGCCTTAGAACACTGTTTGGGTCTCCCATGGAAGGTGAGAATCTCAGGTCTATGGTTAATATATTTGAGAGCGGTGAGGTTCCGGCAATTCTGATTTCCAAGGACCGCATGTACGTCAATTTCGTGAATGAGGCTGTGCGCTCAGCCCACCGGGATATTCATACCAACATTCCGGTGATCGGGCAGTATGTCGGCGAGCCGATTTATATGGGAGTCATCTACTGCAGCAAAGACGAGGAGAGGCCGTTCATAGAAAAGCTGCCCGGCTGCAACATAACGAGGTGGAGCAGGCATGGACTTGATATCATACCGGGGAATGGAGACAAGCTCGAGGGAATCCGGCAGTATATCGAGCTTAAGGAAATCTCGAGGGATGAAATCATCGCTTTCGGCGACGGAGAAAATGATATCGGGATGCTCAAATACGCAGGAATCGGTGTTGCTCTCGGAAACGCAGGTGATCAGGTACAAATGAGTGCCGATTATGTGACGGCTGACATCGACGATGACGGCGTGTGGAAAGCATTGCGGCATTTTCATGTAATCTGATGCGGCTGGATTAGAGACCGGCACAAAAGATACGGAACAATATCAGTGAATTCCGGAACAATATCAACTTTATATGATATTGTTCCGGAATTTGTGCTATAATAGTGCTGAGAAATGAACTCATATAGCGTATTGTTCCGAAATATGAGTAATTAGACATCACTTGCCCCAGAGAATGGGAGCCACCTGAATAACAGAGGTAATGAAACATGAAAAGTTGTAGAGAAGCGGCAGCGGAATGGGGAATATCGGAGCGCGCGGTGAGAACCCTCTGCGCGAAAGGAAAAATCCCGGAAGCACAGCGAGATGGTGCTGTCTGGCGAATCCCTGAAGATGCCGTTCGACCTGCCGATGCGAGAGTAAGGTCTGGTAAATATACAAAAAAGGGCAGCCTGCCGCTTCCGGTCGGCATATCCGATTATGCGCGTGCACAGGCTGGGTATTATTATGTTGATAAGACACTGTTTATAAAAGAAATTCTGGATAGACGACCTTTGGTGACTCTTTTTACACGGCCGAGAAGGTTTGGAAAAACCTTGAATATGGATATGCTAAAAGCTTTCTTCGAAGTATCTGAAACCGATACAAGCGTATGGTTCACCGACAAGGCAATCTGGAAGTGCGGCGAAGAGTACAGGGCTCATCAGGGAATATATCCGGTTATTTTCTTATCCTTCAAAGATGTAAAATATGATACCTGGGAAATGACTGTAAGCAAGATTCGGCTGCTTCTTCAGGCTGAGTTTGGGAGACATAGTGAGCTTCGAGACAGTCTGCATTTGCAGAAATATGAAAAAGACGCCTATGACCGGATAGTAAACGGTAGGGCTGATGAGGTAGAGATGTCGGTCTCGTTGGAGATGCTTTCCAGAATGTTAGATGAACACTATGGGACAGCTCCGGTGATCATTATTGATGAGTATGATACTCCGATTGAGGAAGGATATTCAAAAGATTTTTATGATGAAATCATAGGATTCATGCGCAGGTTTTTTTCTGGTGCTTTTAAGGATAATAAGCATCTTACATTCGGCTTTTTGACCGGTATACTCAGAATTGCCCAGGAAAGTCTTTTCAGTGGCCTCAATAATCTGACAGTAGACACTGTTATGGACAGAGAATACAGCGCGTATTTCGGTTTCACACCTGCTGAAGTGCGAAAAATGCTCCAGTACTACCGAAGAACAGACAAAGAAGAGGAACTTAAGGAGTGGTATGACGGATATATTTTTGGTGACACAGAGATTTACAATCCCTGGTCTGTCATAAACTATGTTGCAAAGGGGTGTCTGCCACAGACTTACTGGGTCAATACAGGAAAAAATGAAATCCTTGAGGAAGTCCTCCGGATATCTTCAACGGAAATCGAAGAAAAGCTGGAGGGACTGCTGACCGGAAAGAGGGCTATTGCCCGAATCGATCAGAATGTTGTCTATCGATCACTGACAGAGGATCCTTCTATTATTTATAGCCTGCTTGCGGTTGCCGGATATCTGAAAGTATCCAAAAAAGTACTGCAGGGAGACGGTACATATCTCTGTGAGGTTGAGATTCCCAATAGAGAAATCGGTGCGGTATATAAATCGGAGATTCTTTCACATATGTTTCATATTGGCATAGTCAGCCGGTCTATAGCCGATCAAATCGGCGAAAGTGTTTATCTGGGTGACAGCGAAAAGCTTCAGAGAGCGCTTGAGCAATATATGGATGCGGCTATGAGTTTTTATGATGCGGGCGCAGAGGGCTTTTATCATGGCCTTGTGCTTGGTCTCATTGCAATACTCGATGACAGTTATCGGATACGTTCGAACAGAGAGTCAGGCGATGGGCGTTTTGATATATGTCTCTATCCAAGAAATGCAGGACGGCCCGGAATCCTTATGGAGTTTAAATGGAAGAAGGGCCTGAATGATGAAGCTCTGAGTTCTTATGCCGAGGAAGCCTTGTCACAGATCAACGATAAACGGTATGATGCGGAGTTAAGCACAGATGGATTTACAGAAATTCTGAAATTCGGTATAGCGTTTTCAGGAAAAAGGGCCAAGGTGAAGAGTGGGTCATATAAACGAGAACCGGATAAAGGAGCCCTATGAAAAAAGTTCTTTTAGTTGCCGTAAACGCCAAATATATACATTCCTGTCCCGCCGTCTACAGTCTTCGCGCGTCATCCGGACATGTCGAGGTCGTGCAGATCGCTGAGTTCACGATAAACGACCGGTATCAGGACATACTGGCCGGGATCCTTGCTTATCATGCGGATATCATCGGTTTTTCCTGCTACATCTGGAACACGCAGATCGTGACGGACCTCATTGCTGATATTCGAGCTCTGCTCGGTGATACAGTCATCCTTTATGCCGGCGGTCCCGAGGCATCCTATGGTCCGGAGACGTTTCTTGAATCCTGCGATTTTGTGATGAGCGGGGAGGGGGAGAAGCCGTTTGCCCTGCTGATGGAGGCTGTGTCGCGGGAGGCTGAAACAGCGCAGACAAGGAAGGATGATCCGGAAATGCAGGAGATCCGGGAGTTTATCCGTACTCTTCCCGGTGCCGCGTGGAAGGATGGGGGACGTATCGTTAATAATCCAATCAACTCGGAGGCGGGGTCGGACATGAACGAGATTCCTTTCCTGTACACGGACCTTGGGAACTTCGACAACCGCATCATCTACTACGAATCGAGCCGCGGATGCCCGTTCCGCTGCACATACTGCCTGTCGTCCATTGATAAGAGAGTGCGCTTCCGCAATATGGAGACCGTAAAGCGGGAACTTCAGTTTTTCATTGACCACAAGGTTCCGCAGGTCAAGTTCGTGGACCGGACCTTTAACTGCGACAGAAAGCGGGCGATGGAGATCTGGCAGTATATCGCGGACCATGACAACGGAATTACGAACTTCCACTTTGAGATAGGAGCGGACCTCCTCGGAGAGGAAGAGATTGCGCTCCTTGCGGGTCTTCGACCTGCTCTGATTCAGCTGGAAATCGGGATCCAGTCGACCAATCCTAAGACGGTGGAAGCTATTCAGAGAACCATGGATTTTGGAAGGCTGCGCAAAAATGTGCTTGCACTTCGGGAAGCCGGAAACATCAATCTTCATGTCGACCTCATTGCAGGGCTGCCGTATGAGGGGTTTATTTCATTTGCAAAATCCTTCAATGACGTGTACGCACTGCATGCAGACCAGCTGCAACTTGGATTCCTGAAAGTCCTTAAGGGGACGGTGATGGAGCAAAGGGCGGAAGAGTACGGAATTCGCTATTCAGTCAGGCCGCCCTACGAGGTCCTTGCGACTAAGTGGATCTCCTATGAGGAGCTTGACCGCCTGCGCCGGGTGTGTGATGTTCTGGAGATGTATTATAATTCGCAGCAGTTCATAAGAACTCTGCGGTTCCTTGAGGAGAACGGAGGCATGGCAGACGGCGCGTTTGCGTTTTTTGACCGGATGGCTGATTTCTTTGCCGAAACAGGATATAATAAAAAGCGCCCGTCGGCTGCAGCGAGGTACGAGGTGCTTGACGCCTTTGTGGGCGGGCTGGATCTGCCGGAAGAGCAAATGAAGATCTTCCGGGAGTACCTCCGCTTCGACCGGCTGCTGCATTTCCACAGGAGCCGGGGAATGACCAGGGAGGAGACATTTGATTTCGGCGAGGGTCCTGTTCGGATCCGGTTCGATTATACGACGGAGAACCCGGTGAGTCGTGAGGCGGGACATGCCATTTGCTGAGGGATGTGTATGTAGCTTCAGGGCATTTCGTCATTATAGTAAAAAGGGGTACGAAGATGCTGAACATGAAATACCTTAACAAAGTCTTTCTGCTTGTCATGATACTGATATGTATCACGGGCGTGTCCGTGCAGGCGCAGGAGCTCTCGGAGGAACAGTACGAGGATTCTGAGACAGTGGGAGAGAATGCTGCCGGGGACGGGGAGTCTGACGGCACTTTGAATGGAATCCCTGTTCTTTCTCTGACGATAGATTCGGACGAGTTCCAAGCTGTGCTGGACAGCCCGGAGCACACGTATCAGGCGGAAAACTGTTCAATTCGTATCGACGTGCCGGAAGGCTATGAATCCGAGTTCGGCGAGATTGACGCATCGACTCTGGGGCGGGATATTTCTCTGGAATACTTCCGGGGAAGAGGAAATTCCACCTGGGATATGCCAAAGAAGCCTTTCAAAATAAAACTAAATGAAAGCGAAGACCTGCTTGCAATGGGCGAGAATTCGCATTGGGTCCTTCTGGCCAGCAGCATGGACGGCACAATGATGCGAAATCGCCTTGTCTCCTATATGGGAAGGGAACTGGGGCTCGAATATACACCGAAGTTCGTTCCCGTAGATTTTGTTGTCAACGGCAATTATATGGGATGTTATCTGCTCGGTCATCACGTCAGAATTGATAAGAACCGGGTGGATATTGATAAAATCAAGAAAAAGGATACGGAAGAGCCGGCAATTACCGGAGGATATCTGCTGGCACTGCATCCGTATCCCTATGAGGCGGAAATCAATAAGATCACTACCTCAAGGGATGTCGAATTCCTGATCGACACACCCGATCTGTCTGAGTACAATGAGTCACAGCAGGAAGCCGCGGCAGCACAGAGACAGTACATAGAAAGCTATCTGCAGCGGACAGAGGATGCCATTTTCGGTGAAGACTTCAGAAATTCGGATGGGACTCCTGTCAGCGATCTCATGGACCTTGAGTCCGCAGCGAAATACTGGTGGGTACAGGAGTTCACCAATAACGATGACGCTTTTGTGACATCGAGCTCCTACCTTTATAAGGAGCGCGACGGCAAGCTTTACTGGGGACCGCTCTGGGACTTCGATAAGGCATTTTATTCGGATAACGGGATCGGGGGGCTTCAGGGAAGCGATATGGCCTGGCTCGATTATCTCAGACAGTACAACCCGGAATATCAGGAGCTCCTGCGAGAAAACTGGGATAAACTGAACGAGATCTGCCTCGATATTACCCGTGAAGGCGGCGTAATCGACCGCTACAGAGACGAAATAAGAAAATCCTGGGAAGCGGATCAGGAAATCTGGGCAGATGAAAATGAACCGGATATGACGCTGGATGAACGGGCAGAGAATCTGAGAGAGACCATTGAGAATCGCCGAAGGTCAATCAGCGAGAATCTTGAGAAGAATCTTACAAATGTTTTTACCACCGTTACATTTAAAGACGGCGAGAACATTTTGGCGGCGGAAACAGTCTATATCGGTGAAGTCATTCTGGAGGAGCAGTTCCCTGAGCCGCCCGAAAGAGAAGGCTATTATTTCCTTCACTGGGCGGATGAGGACGGAGAACCGCTGAAAGCCTATCAGGCAGTGCCTTCTGATAAGACAGTTCACGCCGAGTATATTTCGGTGGAGGAGGCAGCGAAGCCGGAGGCGCTGTATTTGCAAAACTACGAAGTATGGGTCAGTCTGGAGGAAGAATCTTATCATCCATACTATACGGTCATGCCGAAGGACGCTATAGACAAGTCCGTACGCTGGTCGGTTTCCGACCCGGAACTTGCCGACGCGGATGAAGAGGGTAATATCCTGTTAAAGGGAATCGGAACCGTGACGGTAACGGGGACGACTTCCAACGGAAAATGTTCATCCTTTATACTTCATATTGAAAAGGAAGTGGATTATCAGGATGTCACAGGGATCACTCCGGAGACGAGTTCCGTTACGCTGCATCCGGGTGAGTACACTCAGGTGAGAATACTCCAAACTCCGCAGGGAGTCCCGGTGTCCGGTGAGCTGATTTACGAATCCGATAATGAAGATGTTGCCGTTGTGGATGACAACGGGGTAATTTTAGCTGTAGGCATCGGGACTTGTGTGATCAAGGTGCAAAACAGCGAGTCGGATATAACGGCGGAGTATTCTGTGACGGTCGCTGAAAAAGAGGAAGAGGCCGGACCGGAGGACCCGGGGATGCAGGAAGACCCGGAAAAACAGGACGATCCGGGAAAGCTGCCGACAACAATAAGCCCGACACCGGCAAGTCCGGCACCGGCGAGTCCGACTCCGAAGGGACAGAAGACACAGCAGCAGACAACAGGGCGGCAGACGAGAGATCAGAAGGCAACGCAGCAGACGACAGATCAGAAGGCAACACAGCCATATTCGAACGGAAAGGATACAGGCAGCAGTACGAAAAGCAATGCGGTAAATACAGGGGACAACAGTAATCCTTTTGTGTGGCTGCTTCTCATCGTGTGCTCTGTCTTTATTATGAGGCGTATCTGCAGGCGGAGTTACTGACTTTGTCCGTTCATGCTGACATTAGTGAACGCACCAAAGATCGGTGAAGCCTTAGAGAGGTTCGAAAGGGCGCCGGGCAGGGGCAGGGCGAAAACGAAAGGAATAAACAATGATATATACCAACGACCAGACCCTTTTTCATGGTGACAACGGGATCGGCATTGTCCTGCTCCACGGAGTTACCTCGGGATGCGCGCAGATGATTCCTCTTGCGCGCACGCTGAATGATTACGGCTACACCGTCCACTGCGTCAATATCGCAGGTCACGGGACGTACCCGCAGGAACTCCTCCGGACATCCTGGGAAGACGCCGTTGACAAAGCCTGGTACGATTATGATTTTATGAAATCTCACTTTGACAAGGTCTACATAGGCGGGATGTCCATGGGCGGATGCCTGTCGCTAGCGCTGGCCTCGCGGCGGAATGACGTAGACGGCGTGATTGCCATGTCTGCGCCGCTTGCGATCAACCCCGCATCAATATTTGCCGGAGGCTTTCCTGCCGACCAGGTCTACTATCACCGCGATCCGGGCGGAAAGCAGGGAACAGCGCGCAGATATCATATCCACTATGTAGATATTGCGACCAGGATATTCGAAGAGCTGAAAGGCCTGCTTGCCTATCTGAATCAGGATGGGGTGCTGGAGGACATAAAGTGTCCGGCGTTTGTCGCGCAGGCTCTCGACGACGAGGTCGCCATGCCTTACAGCGGTAAAGAGATTTTCCGGAGACTTTCGTCTGAAAATAAATATCTGTATGAGGCGGAGAACGCAGGACACAGCATGCCGCTGAACGAAGGGCGTTTCGGCATGATTCAGAGGTTGGTTCCGTGGCTCGATAAGATGGACGGGATTCTGGGTTAAAGAAGGAGACATACATGCTGACAGTTATACTACCGGCATATAATGAAGAGGAGATGGTGGCCGCGGCGGCAGGTGCTATCTCGCAGATCCTCATGGGGGAGGAAATTCCCTGTGAAATTCTTTTCGTCGATGACGGCTCGACGGATGGGACATGGACGGAAATAATGAATCTCTCAAATGAGAATGATGCGGTTCGGGGCATCAGCTTTTCCCGCAACTTTGGAAAGGAGGCAGCCGTGGCTGCCGGTCTCGCCGAGGCACGCGGGGACTGTGCCGTGGTCCTCGACTGTGACCTCCAGCATCCGCCCGAAAAGATCGTGGAGATGTACCGGCTCTGGGAACAGGGCTTCGAAGTCATAGAGGGTGTGAAGAGCAGCAGGGGGAAAGAGAGCGGTCGGCATGCATTTGCAGCGAAGCTGTTCTACGGCATGATCAGCTCAGCCAGCGGCTTTGATATGGAAAATGCCTCCGATTTCAAGCTCCTTGACCGCAAGGCGATCGACGCACTCGTCAGTCTGAAGGAGAAGTACGCTTTTTTCCGTGCCCTCTCTTCCTGGGTCGGATTTAAGACGACGACTGTGTCCTATGACGTTCAGGAGAGGACAGCAGGCGAGAGTAAGTGGACGACATGGGGGCTCATGCGCTATGCCGTCAGCAATATCGCCTCCTTCACGACCGCCCCGATGCAGATCGTGACCATACTCGGCGTCATCGTCTTTATTGTCTCGCTGGTCCTCGGCGTGATCGCTATTGCCCAGAAAATAGCCGGCGTGGCCCTCGGAGGTTTCACGACGGTCATTCTGATGCAGGGATTTATCGGAAGCATTATCATGATGAGCCTGGGGATGATCGGGTTCTACCTTGCCCGCATCTACGAGGAGATCAAGGGTCGGCCGCGGTATATTATTTCGAAGCGGGCCGGCAGGGCTGCAGAACCTGAGATTGCGAAGCGATGCTGAGAGGTTCGGCGGAATAGGAGATAAGCTATGGCACAGGGATTTCTCCCCGTCTCCCGCCTTGAAATGGAGGAGATGGGGCTTAAGCAAATGGATTTTGTCTATGTCTCGGGCGACGCCTACGTCGATCACCCGTCTTTTGGTCCTGCCATAATTACACGTATACTTGAAGCCCACGGATACTCTGTGGGCTTTATCGCTCAGCCAGATTTCAGAAATCCCGAGAGTATCATGGAATTCGGTGAGCCAAAGTATGCTTTCCTCGTCTCATCCGGCAACATGGACTCCATGGTGAACCACTACACTGTGGCCAAAAAACGCCGGAAGACGGACGCGTTCACGCCGGGCGGCGTCATGGGACAGCGGCCTGACCGCGCGGTCATTGTGTACGGCAACCTTATTCGAAAGGTATATAAGAAGACTCCAATCATCCTCGGAGGCCTGGAAGCATCTCTTCGTCGCCTTGCCCACTACGATTACTGGTCGGATTCGGTCCGCAGGTCGATCCTTCTCGATTCTGGTGCAGACCTGATTTCCTATGGCATGGGCGAGCACAGCATTGTCGAGATTGCGGACGCGCTCGCATCAGGCCTTTCTGTCAGCGACATCACATTTGTCCCGGGAACTGTCTATAAGACCCGGGATCCGGAACGAATTTACGACGCAATCCGTCTGCCTGACTATGAGCAGGTAAAGAGTGACGGCCGCTCTTATGCGGAGAGCTTCCGCATCCAGTATCAGAATACTGACCCGTTCCAGGCTAAGGTCCTCTATGAGGTCTACGACGGTGCTCTGTATGTGGTTCAGAACACGCCCGCGAAGCCGCTCACGATGATGGAGATGGACGACGTCTATGCGCTTCCCTACATGCGGACCTATCATCCGATGTATGAAAATGCGGGCGGCATCCCCGCCATCAAGGAGATCAAGTTCAGCATTTCGGCCAACCGCGGCTGCTACGGCGGATGCAATTTCTGTGCTCTGACTTTCCATCAGGGGAGGATCATGCAGGCACGGAGCAAGGCTTCAATCGTCGAGGAGGCCGTGCAAATGACAAACGACCCCGAATTCAAAGGCTACATCCACGACATCGGCGGACCGACTGCCAATTTCAGGGCGCCGGCCTGCCGGAAGCAGCTGAAAGTCGGTGCATGCAAACACAGGCAATGCCTCACCCCGAAACCATGTCCCAACCTGATTGCGGACCACAGGGAGTACCTCGACATACTGAGGTCGGTCCGAAAGCTGCCAAAGGTGAAAAAAGTGTTTGTCAGATCGGGCATCCGCTTCGACTACGTGATGCTCGACCCGGATAAGACTTTTATGCGCGAGATATGTGAGCACCACATCTCCGGACAGCTCCGCGTGGCCCCCGAGCATGTATCTCCGAATGTTCTGGCGCTCATGGGCAAACCCGGGAATGAGGTCTATGAGGGATTTGTCCGCACATATGAAAAAATAAATGAACGGACAGGGCGTGAGCAGTATCTCGTGCCCTATCTCATGTCGTCTCACCCCGGCAGTACGCTGAAGGACGCCATTGCTCTGGCGGAGTATTTGCATAAAAATCATGTGAGGCCGGATCAGGTGCAGGATTTTTATCCGACCCCCGGCACAGTCTCGACATGTATGTATCACACGGGACTGAATCCGCTGACAATGGAGCCGGTCTTCGTCGTGAAAAATCCGCATGAGAAAGCGCTTCAGAGAGCCCTGACCCAGTATTATGATCCTGATAATTACGAGCTCGTGAAGGAGGCTCTGCTCAGGGAGGGGAGAGCTGACCTGATCGGCTTCGGACCGGAGTGCCTGATTCGGCCGAGAAAGATGAAGGAGCGAGGCGGAGATGGCAGGAAGAGCAGAGGTGACAAGCAGGCGTCATCGGGCAGGAAGCATGGTGGTGAAAAGCAGGCGTTATTGGGCAGGAACAAGGATTTTGAAAAAGTAAGAGGTGAGAAACCCGGAAATCGTGCGCATGCCGAGAAGAAGCAGTCTGGCAGGCCGGGAACAGGCAGAAATACGGCGCATAAGAAGCATAAGTAACACGTGATTAGTATCCTAATCGGGGCCCGCACCAACAGGTTTCATCGGGTCTAAGGCAAAGGCATCAAAATCCTGATTCTGAGGAGCGATTGCTGCCTTTGTGCTTGGCGTGTTTAATCGGGTCGAAGGCAGAAGCATCAAAATCTTGATTTTGAGGAGTGATTGCTGCCTTTGGTCTTGGTGAGTTTTATCGGGTCTAAGGCAAAGGCAGCAAAATCTTGATTTTGAGGAGTGATTGCTGCCTTTGTGCTTGGCGGGTTTCATCGGACCAACGGCAGAAGCAGCAAAATCCTGATTCTGAGGAGTGATTGCTGCCTTTGGTCTTCGTGAGTTTCATCGGGCCAACGGCAGAGGCAGCAAAATCCTGATTCTGAGGAGTGATTGCTGCCTTTGGTCTTCGTGAGTCTCATCGGGCCAACGGCAGAGGCAGCAAAATCCTGATTTTGAGGAGTGATTGCTGCCTTTGGTCTTGGTGAGTTTTATCGGGTCAACGGGATGCGTTTTACGCGAGGAGCTCCAGAAGATCCTCGCGGCTCAGCGCGGCGGATGCCACACCTTCGCCCGAGAGAATATCATCCGCAAGCTTCTGCTTGCTCATCTGCATTTCCACAATCTTTTCTTCGATCGTTCCCTTAACAATCAGCTTGTAGACGTTGACGACCTTTGTCTGACCGATCCTGTGGGCTCTGTCGGTAGCCTGGTCCTGAACCGCCGTGTTCCACCACGGATCGTAGTGGATGACCACGTCCGCCCCGGTCAGGTTGAGTCCGGTGCCGCCGGCTTTCAGCGAGATCAGGAAGAGGGGAACAGTGCCCTCGTTGAAGGCTTTGACAAGCTCCATTCGCTTTGCCTTGGGCGTTGCGCCGGTTATCTTATAATACTCGATCCCACGCTTTTTAAGATCCTCCTCAAGCTTTTCCAGCATACTTGTGAACTGGGAGAAAATCAGGGCTCTGTGGTCGCCGTCGATCAGTGAATCGATAAGCTCCAGACAGAGTTCTCTTTTCGCTGACTTTCCATCATAGTCTTCCAGCATGAGGGATGGATCGCAGCAGATCTGACGGATGTGGGTGAGCTCAGCGAGAATCTCAATTTTTCCCTTGCGGAAATCGGTCTCGCTAGCGCTCTGCAGCTTTTTCCTCATGCGGACGACCTGACCGTCATAGAGTTTCTGCTGCTTGCTCTCCATGTGAGCGTAGCGCACCTCCTCCAGTTTGTCCGGAAGGTCTTTTAGGACATCCGTCTTCTTTCGGCGGAGAATGAACGGGGTCACCATTTTGCGGAGCTGCTCGCGGACTTCTTCATTTTCAGACTTCATGATCGGGGCCTCAAATCCGGTCCGGAACTCATCGTAGGAGTAGAGAAGACCCGGCATCAGGTAGTCGAAGATGGACCAGAGCTCTCCGAGTCTGTTCTCGATCGGCGTTCCTGTCAGAGCGAAACGGGTATCCGCGGCGACGAGCTTCAGGGATTTGGCGGCTGCGGTGGTCCGGTTCTTGACATACTGGGCTTCGTCTGCCACGAGGAAGCGGAACCGCTTCCCTTCGTACTCCGAGATGTCTCGCTTTAAGAGGTCGTAGGAAGTGACCAGTACGTCGCTATCCTGCCATGCTGCGATCATAGCGGCCCGCTCCTTTGCGGTCCCCGCAATCAGACTGACGGTGAGGGATGGTGCAAATGCAGCAAGTTCCTCCCTCCAGTTATACACCAGCGAGGCGGGAGTTACGATGAGAGCCGGTCGGAAATTCCCGGGATTTTCATTTTTGACAGCGAGAAGGACTGCTATGACCTGGAGTGTTTTCCCGAGGCCCATATCGTCCGCCAGGATGCCGCCAAAGCTGTGGGCGTCCAGTGTCCGAAGCCAGCGGTAGCCGACGCTCTGATATTTTCGGAGCGTGCCCTTCAGTGTTTTCGGCACTTCGAAGTCCGCATCCTCAATGGTCTTGAACTCCTTGATCAGCGATTTGAAACGGCTGTCCCTCGTCGCGTAAATATCCTGCGAAGCCTCCATCATCTTGTCGAGATAGAGGGCTCGGTAGGCCGGGATATGCATCTTCCCGGTGACAAACTCCTTTGCGGAAACATGGAGGGCTTCCATCATTTCCACGAGCCGCGCAATGGATTCATTGTCGTCCAGCTTGAAGAAGTCACCGTTTTTCAGCGTGATGAATTTTTTCTTCTTTTTGTAGCTGTAAAGTATATCGAGGAGCTCTTCGGGGGAGAGGTCGCTCGATGTGACAGAGATATCGAGCAGATTGCTCTCTACGGAGAGACCGACGTCGAATTTTGAGCGGTTCCGGACCTTCAGGGCTTTGAAACGGTCTGTCATGCGTACTTCGCTGCGCTGCAGGATTTCGGGGATGCCCCGGTCGAGCAGGTCAAATGTAAGCTCCGCGTCTTTCGGCGCGAACAGAATGCGGTAGGACGGATCATAGTGGGGCAGATAGCGGAGCAGAAGGTCCAACATGCTTCCCTCAGCCTCAAAGCTGCGGAATGACTCCGGAGAGTCATTGTTAAGAAGATCTGTCAGCGCAAAGCGGGTGTTGTCGTAGTAGACGTCGGTCCTGCCTACCAGGTTGCCGGAATCGACATCCAGATACGTGATGAATTCCGGTTCCGGAGGCAGGATCGTCCGGATGAGTTCTTCGTCGCTCTCTGAACTTTCAATATGGACGATCTCGCGGAGAGAAGGCAGTACTTTGTGATAGAAATTGGGCAAATGATGGCGCCCGATCATAATGCGCACATAGCCGCCGTGTTCTGCGTCGAGCACCGCTTTGAGGGCTGCAGAGCGCTCATCCGGAATGCAGTTCAGCGCATCCTCAGTGATGTAGTAACGTCGGTTGATTCCTTTTATGATTTCCGGCAGATCCCCTGTCATCAGGATGCCGTCGATAACATTTCCGGGACCGCGGCTTGCGCTGATCTTCAGTGTTACCGGAAGATCGCGCAGCCGGAATCGGAGATTGCGCTTATCTTTTTTGAGTGCCGTCTTGTCCGTATACTCGATCGAGTCGCCGATGGCCGTATTGAAAAAGTCATCAAGAATCTGACCGGTCAGATCGATACTGTCTTTTGTCTCCGGAATACTGTAGGAATAGTAGTTGCTATATTTGAGCCTTGCTGTGAACTGCCTGAGTTGTATCTGTTCCTGGGCAAGGAAATTTTCGATGAAGGTCATCCACTTGACCGATTCGGGCTTTATGTATTCCTTTCCCAGAGTGAGATCGGTCTTTGTGCCGAAGCGCATTTGCCCTCCTGCAGCGACAGTCTTAGAGAATTCCGGGAGATTTTTTATTTTGTACAGCTTCTCGGCACCGACGCGAAAGCAGGCGGAGATACCGTTTTCGTCGCGCGTCAGGTAGGGAGTGATCGTCAGTGACGGAACGACGTCGGCAGTGTCTGCCTTTATATCGCCGGTAATTCCTGTCAGAAAGCGGAGGCCGGACAGGTTGGTGGAGTCTCCCGGATTGTTGGTCTTCAGATAGTCCTGCAGGAGATAGATGGCCGCGATCTGATGCTCGCACGCGTATTCATCCGACCCGTAATAGCGCGCATTCCTGCAGCGCCATCCGGAACATGTCGAGGAGAGGATGTGCTGCCTGTTGAACGTCAGGCGAACAGTATTACTATCGTAATAGGAATCCGGGTCAGCTGACCATGTTGCATCACCGATGATGTCTTCCTGACTGGTACCTTCCCGGTATACGAAGCGAACTTTGATGTCTTCCCGGTCCTTCTTATTGACCAGTGCACGGGCTTTCTTTTTGTCAGATTCCCGTGACTTTATATCGGAGAGATAATTGGGGTTATTAAAATAGCGGTAGTCAGACGGAACAAAAGGAGAAGCGGGTGCCTCCGACTGGCGGGTCGCCAGTTCAGTCCTCTGCATATTTTCTATCTCGGAAAAGTAATTGGCTGCTGCGTCATGCGCAGAAGCTGCAGATGACCCTGACTCTGAGGCGGGCGCAGATGCAGCCGATGCTTTTGCTCTCGCATTTCCAGAATTTTTCGAGGAAGAAGACCGTCCGCCAAAAACATCTTCGGAAAGATAGAAAGGCTCTCCGTAATAGTCTTCGAGGTAATAGAGGGCGGCCGCCATATGTTTGCAATATTGTCCATCGGCGGCATAGGGACAGGTGCAGGAGAGCGACTCAATATAATCGTCATAGTCAGTTCCGATATGGACTTTATAGTTCCGGGAGCCTCTGACTGTCAGGCTGTAGCCATCGTACTCTTCAATGAGCTTCTTGGCTTTTCCACTCTGATAATAGGATTTGCCTCTGCTCAAAATTGTTCTTGTAAAGAGTGTGGTCCAGTTGCCGTGCGTTTCTTTCATTTATTTTCTCCGTGTTGCGTAGAACGACGCGGGATGATGTCCCGGCCCTACATATAATTGTATTCTGTTCGGATTAGACACGAGTTTGATAGTCAGTATAGCATTTGACGAAAGCAGCGGCAAGCGGAACGGTATGGGCAGGACAGTATTTTCTGTTCGCTGGTAAAAGTTCAGAAAGGCTTATCCTGCAATCCGTTACCGGCGGCAGAGCATTCATCTTCGTGAGAAAAACATGGTCGGTCTGAACCATTACCCTGGCTGTACCTTATGTGTAAAAGCAAAGTGCAAAAAATGACAAATGTCTGTAAACATTTCGAAATAATGCACAAAATGAGCGAAAAAAACTGTCAAACCTCATAAATCGTTTGGTTTGTATCCTGTTTTTTTGTCTGATTTATGGATAAAGTGTACACTATAATGCTATAATAACAGATGATTATCGGTCACATATTCGTGCGCCGCGCACAGCGGGGGCACGGCACACAAAATAATAAAAAGAAAAGGTGGGATTCAAGATGAGCAAAAAGTATGATGTTACAGCACTTGGCGAGCTCCTGATCGACTTTACAGAGAGCGGAATCTCTGAGCAGGGAAACAAACTTCTGGAAGTAAACCCGGGCGGAGCACCGTGCAACGTTCTTGCCATGCTGAACAAGGCAGGCCGCAAGGTCGCTTTCATCGGCAAGGTCGGCGATGACATGTTCGGAAGAATGCTGAAGGCCAGAACTATCGATCAGGGTATCGACATGGGCGCTCTCATGATGGATGAGGAAGTTCATACGACTCTCGCATTCGTTGAGAAGCTGCCGAACGGCGACAGAGACTTCTCCTTCTACCGCAACCCCGGCGCAGATATCATGCTGACAAAGGATGAGGTCATCGCTAACAAGGATTATATCGCTGACGCAAAGATCTTCCATTTCGGAACTCTTTCTATGACCCATGAGGGCGTTGAGGCCGCTACAGTTGAGGCTCTCAAGATCGCCAAGGAAAACGGCGCAATCATCTCCTTCGACCCGAACCTTCGTCCGCCTCTCTGGAGCTCCGAGGAGAAGGCAAAAGAGAAGATCGCTTACGGTCTGTCTCAGTGCGACGTTCTTAAGATCTCCGACAACGAGATTACTTTCATGACCGGCGAGGAAGACCTCGACAAGGGCATCAAGATGATCATCGATGAGTATAAGATCCCGCTCGTATTTGCGACATACGGCCCGGACGGCTCCAAAGCATACTGCAATGGCGTTGAAGCTTACGAGGCAGGCTTCCTGAATCCGAACACTGTCGAGACGACAGGTGCCGGCGACACATTCTGCGCTTCCGCTCTGCACCATGTCCTGAAATATGGTCTTGAGATGAATGAGGAGCAGCTGCATGAGCTTCTTACATTTGCAAATGCCGCAGCATCTCTGGTTACTACCAAGAAGGGTGCGCTCTGCGTAATGCCGACGGTCGATGAGGTTGAGGCCTACAGAAAAGAGTTCGGCCGCTGATTTCCCTAAATATGAATAAGAACTAAAGCAGGGGCTGCCGCTTTCGCGGCAGCCCCTGTTAGTTTGTGCACGTATCGCGTATCAGCTCGTCCGAACTGCTGCGCGCTGAGTGCCCACCTGCATTTACGGATGCCCCGGTCGGCCCTCCGCCATACCCTTAATCAGGTAATGCTCGTAGTAAGACAGATAACTGTCTTTGTAGATTGCCGCCAGGTCCTCGTTGTGCTCTCTGTACCAGAGGACGTTGAAGGCCTCATTGCCCTGATAGCCGGCTTTTATGCCCGTGCTGATAAAGTGGGCGAAGAGCTTATCCCTGTCGAAGCCGACCTGCTTTCTCACGATCGGGTACCGCATCGCATAGTAGACCGGATCGAACACCGGACTAAAGTCAATTCCCTCGAATGAATATGTGGCGGTATCTTCGGGAAGGGAGCTCACGAAGAAAGTCCCTTCTGCGGCGGGCTTGGACGCCTGACCGCCAACGATCATCTGCACCTTGAAGGTGCCGATATAGCGCGAAGTGCGAAGGTCGAACCGGGCATGCCACCTCGGAAGACCGGTATCGCTGTCCTCGCGCTCCGCACTGATTCTCGTGGCTGCACCGGCTCCGCCCGCAAGGCTCCACACGGAAGCCTCAACCTGAGAAGCCTGCTGACGGGCAGATGTCAGATAGAAGTCGACATACCCGCCGTCCTCCGACATGCTGAGACTGAACGCATAGGGAACGACCTCACCGACGACGCCCTCAGGGGAGAAATGCTCTGCTCTCTCCCGGAGCCATGTGCGTTGATCGTTGAAATTCAGCTCATAGCTCGGGAAGGACTCATGGCCTTTGGCATCTGTTTCGCCGAGCACATCCCAGCGGATATAATTCATATCGATGGACGATGAGATCCTGTCCCGCAGTGCGTACATATCGTTCGCAGCCCCCGCGAAGAGAGACCGGCATTCATCGGCGTAAATCTTCGTGATGAGCTGTTGGAATTCCGCGTACTGGAGTAACCGGTTGTATATGGTGTTTTTATACACGTAATACTCGGTGGGATCTTCCACGCCGTCCCTCATGCAGGTGTCGTAATCCCATGCGGGACCGGCATGCAGCACGTCGTCCTCTCCGTCCTGATACCAGAAAAAGCTGGTGACAGCGGACTCGCAGTTTGCGAAGTATTCGTTCACTAAGAACATTCTTGCAAATGACTCCGCGTCAATTCTCTTTTCTATCTCCTGCCAGTCCCTTTTTTCGTCCAGCAGGTAGTCCAGCGTATCGACTGCTTCCTGGAATATCAGAAAATCATTTAGTCCCTCCGGGTCCGCCGAATCCTTCAGCGCAAAGTAATTCCCGAAATAATCCTGAAAATAGATTTCATTATTATAGAAAGCATTGTCAAACTCCGCGATAATACCATGGCCGCTCGTAAGATCAAGGCGGCTGGGGCTGATCTGGACTTTCTCGGTGAGGAGATAGACTCCGCGGTAATCGCCGTTCACCCACAGGTCGATGAACTCGCCTTCCGGGGCAAATGCCAGCTTCATCTGCCGGGTGATATCATAGACAAGTTTGTTGCGGAGCAGTGTGGGGTCACTTGCATTTGCAAGAAGGACCCACGTCTTGGCACGATCCATCCCGAGGATCATGCGGGCTTCCCCGAGTCTCAGCTGATAGCCTTTCTTGTCGTACACTTCCCAGGAGGAATTTCCCCGGCCCTTGAATTCACAGTCCCCCGAAGAGACGAAATTGTTGCCGGGATCCGACGGGTCAGTGAGGACAACGTCGGCTCCGGTACTGATCATGTCCTTGTCTTTGTGCAGATCCTCGAGAGAGTCTGTAAGCGTGATCTCCAGCGAGGGAATTTTGGATCTCTTTATAACGACCGGGACGTCTCTGCCGTCCGACAGGGAAGCGATAAAGGCTCCCATAGTTCCTGTGATCGTGCGGTTCCCTGTATCCAGATGTCCTTCGCTGACATTTGTGATGTCGCCGGAGTAGCGGATCCTGAGTTCCTCACCCGCGCTTTCGGGCAGAAAGAGGCAGCGGGTCTCTCCATCCGACTCGAAATCGTAGTAGGGACCGATGGGTTCCCCGCCCGTGTTATTGGTCACAGCGAACATTACATTCTCCGGGAGTTCATCCGCCTGCACGGTGGCTGTGCTGAAAAGAAAAAGGACAGCTGAGGCACATACGAGGATGAGCGGGAGAATGATAGACAGTTTCATTTTTCTCATAGTAGTCTCCATTCGACTGACGCGGTGAGCGCGTCAGACAACAGTTTATCACAAAACGTAACCAATCGTAAATTATTCGCAAAAAACAGAACACGATTTGCACACAAAAGGATGTTAAAAATAATCGTGTAAGAGTTTTTGCGCTCTGACTATGGCAGAGCTGCGTGTTTTCAGTCAGGAGGTGACCTATTGAAGATAAAAAATATGAATAGGGCCAGAATTCTGGTATTTGTGATATCCGGAGTTACCGTACTGACTGCGGCTGTCATGGTTTATCTGGTATGTATATTTATGATGGCGCCATCCATCAGTGTTCTTGACGCGGCACCGAAGTGGTACAGGACAAGTGTTCTCGACACAGACGGGAACGTCACACTGACCCTGTCAGGTGAGGAATCGAACCGGGTGTATGTGAGTCTTTCGGAGATCCCCGTGGATCTGCAGCATGCATTTGTGGCAATCGAGGATGAAAGATTTTATGAGCATGGCGGGATTGACGTGTACGGTATCTGCAGGGCATTTGTCCGCGGGGTTATGAGAGGCGGATTCAATGAGGGCGCAAGCACGATCACGCAGCAGCTTTTAAAGAACAACGTGTTCGAGGAGTGGACGAGCGAGACGTCATTTTCAGAAAAGGTGGAGCGGAAGCTGCAGGAGCAGTTCCTGGCAGTCTGCCTTGAGAAGAAAGTTACCAAGGACTGGATTCTTGAAAATTATCTGAGCACGATAAACCTCGGAGGAGGAAACTGGGGGGTAGAGACGGCATCCAGATACTATTTTAATAAAGATGTCTCAGAGCTGACTCTGTCTGAGTCGGCTGTTCTCGCTGCGATCACCAAGAATCCGACGACCTATAACCCAAGAAAAAATCCTGAAAATAACGCAGCCCGCAGGGAAATTGTTCTCGACAAGATGCTTGAGCAGGGGTATATCACACCGGGAGAGCGCGATGAAGCTATGGCGGATCCCGTCTATGACCGGATTGCCCAGGCGGCAGCTGATAACAGCAGTCCTCAGGAGATCATGAGCTACTTTGAGGACGCGCTGCTCTATACCGTGGTGAATGACCTCATGGCTCAGCAAGGCATTTCCGAGGAGGAGGCATGGGACCTCGTATACAGAGGCGGTCTCACAGTCTACTCTACAGAGAACAGCCGCCTTCAGGCCATCTGTGAGGAGGAAGCCAACCGGAGTGATTACTATTCTTCCGATCCGCAGGTGTCTCTGGTCATGCTGGACACGAACACGGGAGCAGTATGTGCCATGGTCGGCGGCAGAGGGGCAAAGGAAGCCAATCTGATCCTGAACCGGGCGACAATGCTGAAGAGACAGCCGGGCTCGACGATCAAAGTGATCGGTGAATACGCAGCCGGCATCGAGAACGGAGCCTTCACACTGGGGACGACGATTGACGACGCAAGTTATACTTATTCTGACGGCACGGAGATCGTTAACAGCGACGGACGATTTGAAGGGATGACGACGGTCCATCAGGCAATCACCCGGTCGTGTAATATTGTGGCACTTAAGTGCTTCCAGGAACTTGGCATGGATACGGTCTGGTCGAGCCTCGCGGATTTCGGCATCACGACATTGACGGAGGAGGACAGAGTCGAAGCTCTTGCCCTCGGCGGGACCTACGGGGGCGTCACAAATCTTGAGATGACAGCAGCCTACGGCACGCTTGCCAGAGGCGGGGAATATATCGAGCCTGTATACTACACGAAGATCGTTGACAGAAACGGTGAGGTGCTGCTTGAAAAAATGCCCGAAAAGCATCAGGTTGTCAATCCCGAGACGGCAGCTCTGCTCACCGTAGCTCTCGAGGATGTTCTGGATTCCGGGACGGGCGTTGACGCCAATTTTGAGAATATGTCTCTGGCGGGCAAGAGCGGCACGACCAACGACGTGCGGGATTCCTGGTTCATCGGCTATTCACCTTACCTCACATGCGGAATCTGGGGAGGGAATGATGACAATTCCGCCCAGGAGAGCGGCGATTACGTGAAGGCTATCTGGAAGTCGGTTATGTCGCGGGCTCATGAGAGTTATGCAAATGCTGAATTCGCGTCGACCGGTCAGCTTGTCAAGTGCATCATATGCACCAAATGCGGTAAAATTGCCGTCACCGGTCTCTGCGATGTGACGGAACAGGGTGATATGACCGCCGTCGAATATTATGCCGAGGGTACAGAGCCGACCGAAGAGTGTGACTGCCATGTCGCTGTCGAGGTCTGCACCTCTTCCGGTGAGAAGGCGGGATCCTACTGTCCGCACTCGAAGAGGCATGTTTACCTCCGGTCTGCTACGGAGGGCACCGAGGATGCAGCCTACGTCCTTCCGGACAGCATGAAGGGCAGCCACTCCTGCAGTGAGCATACGAGCATGTGGAGTGAGTGGTGGAATAACCATAAAGGAAGTAACGGCAACAGCGGAAACAGTCACGGCAATGACAGCGGCAGCGGTCACAGCGGAAATTCCGGCAGCAGTGGAAACTCCGGCGGAAGCTGGTGGAGTGACTTCTGGAATGGCGGGAGCGACAATTCCGGAAACGGCAGCTCCGGCGGTAACGGCAGTGGCGGTTACGACGGAGGCAACGGCAATGGCGGCTCCGGCGGAAGTTCGAACAGCGGCGGAGACGACAACGGCTACTCGAACGGCTACGGCAGCGGTCGTGAGGACAGTGGCAATTCTAACGGCAATTCGGATCAGAACTGGTGGGACTGGCTGTTCGGGGCGTGAAAAGTGTGGTATCATACAGTAAAGGATCAGGCAGGGGCGGGACCGGGCGGTCCCGCCTTTTCCTGCCGGATAAAAGATTGACAATCGAGGTGCATTTATGCTGGATATATACGGTACGATCGGACCCGCCTGCCGCGAGACAGCGGTCCTTCAGAAAATGTTTGAAGCCGGGATGACCGGCATTCGTCTCAATCTCTCGCATGTGACGCTGGAGGAGTCAGCGCCGCTCATAGAGAACCTGCATAAAGCTGCCGCCGAGGCCGGGGTGAGCCCCCAGCTTCTTATTGATATGCAGGGACCGGAGCTTCGGGTCGGCAGGATGGAGCCACTGCCCCTCCATGAGGGGGAGACGGTATTTCTGGGTAATCAGTGCAACAATGCGGTGCGGGAAAACGGGTCGACTGCAGATAGTAATGCGACGCCTGGTGATGACAGCTTACGGCCTCTGCCGAAGGTGCCCGTCCCGGACAGCGTAGTTCCATTCCTCTCGGAGGGTCAGGAGGTCCTTCTCGACGACGGAAAGATTCTGCTCACGGTATCTGCTCAGGCAGAAGGCGGAGCTTTCTGCAGAGTTCTTCGCGGCGGGACTCTGACAGGCAGAAAGAGCGTCGCGCTGCCGGGTGTTTCAATCCGCACGCCGACGATGACGGAGACGGACCTTGCCAACATCCGCGTCGCCAAAGACTACGGTGTCACGGCAGTCATGCAGCCGTTTGTAAGAGACAGGCAGGATATCGAGACTGTAAGACAGGCGCTTCTTGATGCGGGCGCGGGAGATATAAGGATATTTGCCAAAATAGAGAACACGGACGGAGTAAAGTGTCTCGAGGACCTGCTTCCGGTGTCCGATGAGATCGTCATAGCGAGAGGAGATCTCGGAAACGCGGTCCCGCTGTGGGAGCTGCCGGCGGTGCAGAAAATGATCGCGCAAAAGTGCCGGAGGACCGGCGTTCCGTTCATGGTCGTCACCCAGATGCTGGCGTCTATGGAGAAGAGCGCTGTTCCGACCAGAGCGGAGGTCTCCGACATATTTAACGCTGTCCTCGACGGAGCGTCGTCCGTCATGGTGACGGGCGAGACGGCGGTGGGAATGTATCCGGTGGAGGTCATCAGCTATCTCGCAAAGACGGCGGCCTGCGCGGAAGAATTCTCCGGCCTCAGCCAAAAGTGATGTATTTCTTGCAGTCGGAGTCTATTTCAAATATAATATGTATATCGTGTGAATCCGGTTCGGCATGATATCAGAGGACACTGACCGGCTCCCACGCCGGGTCCTGAGTAAGAACCCGGAATATGACATGCAGTTATAAGTTACATGAATCATAAAAAATCAGGATGGAGGAAGTATTATGATCAATATCCAGGAAGTAACAAAGGACATTTACTGGATCGGCGGCAGCGACAGAAGACTGGCTCTCTTTGAGAATCTGTTCCCGCTCCCGAAGGGCGTTTCATACAACAGCTATATTGTGCTCGATGAAAAGACAGTTGTTTTCGACACAGCCGATATTTCCATCTCAGATCAGTATCTCGAGAATCTTAAAACGGCTCTGAACGGCCGTCCGCTCGATTACCTTGTTGTTCTTCATATGGAGCCGGACCACTGCTCTCAGATCGCGACAGTCGCGGCAATGCACCCGGAACTCACTCTGGTCGGAAATGTCAAGACATTCCAGATGATGAAGAACTATTTCCCGGAGACGGCGGACATGAAGAAGATCGTCGTCAAAGAGGGAGATACATTGGCGACAGGCGCGCATACATTTGCATTCGTCATGGCTCCGATGGTCCACTGGCCGGAAGCTATGTTCGCATATGACACAGCGACAGGCACACTCTTCTCCGCAGACGCGTTCGGCACATTCGGTGCGCTCGAATCCAGCATCTTCGCCGATGACTATGATTTTGAGAAAGATTATCTCGATGACGCGAGAAGATATTATGCAAATATCGTCGGCAAGTACGGCGCACAGGTTCAGGCTGTCCTGAAGAAGGCTGCCAAGATCGACATCAAGTTCATCTGCCCGCTGCACGGACCGGTCTGGAGAGGCGAGCATATCGCATGGTTCATCGACAAATATCAGAAGTGGAGCAAGTACGAGCCGGAAGACGACGGAATCGTCGTCATCTACGGATCGCTGTATGGACATACAGCTTCCGCGGCTGAGGCATTTGCAGCAAAACTCCGCGCAAAGAGCGGCAAGGATGTCAAGGTCTATGATATCTCCAAGACACATTCGTCCAATATCATCGGCGAGATCTGGAGAGTCGGCAAGATCGTCATCTTCTCCCCGACATACAACAACGGTATTTATCTACCGGTTGCCAACCTCCTTCATGACATGGAGTGCCTGACAGTTCAGAACAAGGTCATCGCCCTCGCTCAGAACGGCACATGGGCACCGGTCTCCGCAAAGCTCATGAACGAGAAATTATCCACACTCAAGAATGTGAAGATTGTGGATAACGTGTTAACAATTAAGAGTGCGCTCCATGCGTCAGACGAGGAAGCCCTCGATGTCTTCGTGGAGGCGGTCACAGAGGCATAATTTATAAAGATTCAGTGAATATGAATTAGCAAAGGGGCGGGCAGTCATCCGGTAACTCGGGTGGACTGTCCGTTTTTATTGCGAAAGGAGGCTGCATTTGCACCTTGTGTCTGAATATTTCTTTAATTCGGAATGAGAAAATGATTCGAAACCCGGATAATCGCGCTGTGTGAACAGTGTGGGCGGTGGATTTGTGGATAATGTGGATGATATTGTGGATGAACTGCGCCGGATTAAAATTATTTGCGAAAAATAAAAAAGTTTTTGCTTGTTATATGGAGTGATTTATTGCAAAATAGGAAAGATAAAATGGACAGGAAAGCTTGCGCCCCGCATAAATCGGCGAAAGCGCACATTTTAGAGGAGGATTTATATGCCACAGAGAACTGATATACATAAAGTACTGATAATAGGCTCCGGCCCGATCGTCATCGGTCAGGCGTGCGAGTTCGACTATTCCGGTACCCAGGCCTGCAAGGCACTGCGAAGCCTTGGCTATGAAATCGTGCTCGTTAACTCCAACCCGGCAACGATCATGACTGACCCCGAGATGGCTGATGTCACTTACATCGAGCCGCTCAACGTAGCCCGTCTCGAGCAGATCATCGCGAAGGAGCGCCCCGACGCGCTGCTCCCGAACCTCGGCGGACAGTCAGGCCTCAACCTTGCGTCAGAGCTCTACAAGGAAGGTGTTCTCGATAAATATAATGTAAAGGTCATCGGCGTTCAGGTCGACGCGATCGAGCGCGGCGAGGACCGTATCGAATTCAAAAAGACCATGGACATGCTCGGAATCGAGATGGCGAGAAGCCAGGTCGCTTACAGCGTGGAAGAAGGTCTTGAGATTGCCGACAAACTCGGCTACCCGGTCGTTCTTCGCCCTGCCTACACAATGGGCGGCGCAGGAGGCGGTCTCGTCTATAACAAAGAAGAGCTCAAAGTGGTCATGGCCCGCGGCCTTCAGGCATCCCTGGTACATCAGGTCCTCGTCGAGGAGTCCATCCTCGGCTGGGAAGAGCTCGAGCTCGAAGTTGTCCGCGACAAGGACAACAACATGATCACGGTCTGCTTCATTGAAAATGTTGACCCGATGGGCGTCCACACCGGCGACTCCTTCTGCACGGCTCCGATGCTGACTATCTCACAGGAAGTCATGGACCGTCTGCAGGAGCAGGCTTATAAGATCGTCGAGCATATCGGCGTTATCGGCGGCACGAACGTACAGTTTGCACACGATCCGGTGTCCGACAGAATCATCGTCATCGAGATCAATCCGCGTACATCCAGATCGTCCGCACTTGCCTCCAAGGCGACAGGTTTCCCGATTGCGCTCGTCTCCGCGAAACTCGCGACCGGCCTCACTCTCTCTGAGCTTCCCTGCGGGAAGTACGGCACGCTCGACAAATATGTGCCGGACGGGGACTACGTCGTAGTGAAATTTGCAAGATGGGCTTTCGAAAAGTTCAAGGGAGTTCAGGACAAGCTTGGCACACAGATGCGCGCTGTCGGAGAAGTCATGAGCATCGGCAAGAATTATAAGGAAGCCTTCCAGAAAGCAATCCGCTCACTCGAGAAGGGACGCTACGGTCTCGGCCATGTGAACGGATTTGACAAGCTCACAAAGGAAGAGCTGCTTGCAAAGCTTGACACCGCTTCCAGCGAGCGCCATTTCCTCATGTATGAGGCACTTCGCAAGGGCGTTTCGGTCGATGAGATCCACGAGCTCACAAAGGTCAAGAAGTATTTCATCGAGCAGATGAGGGAACTGGTCGAGGAGGAGGAAGCCCTCATCGCCCATAAGGGATCTGTCCCGGCAGACGACCTGCTGATTCAGGCCAAGAAAGACGGATTCTCCGACAAGTATCTGAGCGAGATCCTCGAGGTCTCCGAAGATGACATCAGGAACCGCCGCGAAGAACTCGGCATCAGCGAGACCTGGGACGGCGTCCACGTCAGCGGAACAGAGGACAGTGCATATTACTACTCGACATACAATGCTCCGGACAACAACCCGGTAAATGAGGACAAGCCGAAGGTCATGATCCTCGGCGGAGGCCCGAACCGTATCGGTCAGGGTATCGAGTTCGACTACTGCTGCGTTCATGCGGCCCAGTCCCTGAAGAAGCTCGGATTCGAGACGATCATCGTCAACTGCAATCCGGAGACGGTCTCCACGGACTACGATACATCTGACAAGCTCTACTTCGAGCCGCTCACGCTTGAGGACGTACTCAGCATCTACAGGAAAGAGAAGCCGGTCGGTGTCATAGCCCAGTTCGGCGGCCAGACTCCGCTGAATCTTGCTTCCGACCTGAAGAAGAACGGCGTCAAGATCCTCGGAACATCTCCGGAGGTCATCGACCTCGCGGAGGACCGTGACCTCTTCCGCGGAATGATGGACAAGCTCGGCATCCCGATGCCGGAATCAGGCATGGCTGTCAATGTAGAGGAAGCAATCGCGATTGCAACCAAGATTGGCTACCCGGTCATGGTCCGTCCTTCCTATGTTCTCGGCGGCCGCGGTATGGAAGTCGTCTACGACGACGAGTCCATGGCGGAGTACATGAGGGCAGCTGTAGGCGTCACACCTGACCGCCCGATCCTGATTGACCGCTTCCTGAACCACGCTCTCGAGTGCGAGGCTGACGCGATCTCCGACGGAACGCACGCCTACGTGCCGGCAGTCATGGAGCACATCGAGCTTGCGGGCATTCACTCCGGTGACTCCGCCTGCATCCTCCCGGCTAAGCACATCTGGCCGGAGAACCTTGAGAAGATCAAGGAGTACACAAGAAAAATCGCAGAGGAGATGCATGTCGTCGGCCTCATGAATATGCAGTACGCGATCGAGAACGACAAGGTGTTCGTGCTCGAGGCCAACCCGCGCGCGTCCCGCACCGTTCCGCTGGTATCCAAGGTCTGCGGTATCTCCATGGTGCCGATCGCCACGGACATCATCACGAGCGAGCTTACCGGTCGTCCGTCTCCGGTCGCAGATATGAAAGAGCGCAAGATTCCGTACTTTGGCGTTAAGGAAGCCGTCTTCCCGTTCAATATGTTCCAGGAAGTCGACCCGGTCCTCGGTCCGGAAATGAGATCCACCGGCGAGGTCCTCGGAATCGCGAGAACACCCGGTATGGCGTTCTTCAAGGCAGAAGAGGGAGCCAATGCTTCTCTGCCGCTGTCCGGCACGGCTCTTCTTTCAGTCAACAAGAAGGACAAGCTCGAGGTAGTGGCCATTGCGAGAGCTCTCTATGAGACTGGCTTCAAGCTGATGGCTACCGGCAAGACATGTGACCTCATCGAGGAGGCCCGCCTGCCGGTCAAGAGAGTCAAGAAGCTCTATGAGGGCCGCCCGAACATCCTTGACCACATGACCAACGGAAAGATCCAGCTGATCATCAACTCGCCGATCGGCAAGGATTCCGCCCATGACGACAGCTACTTGAGAAAAGCTGCGATCAAGAACAAGATTCCGTACATCACGACCATGGCTGCAGCCAAGGCTGCGGTGGAGGGTATCGCGCTTGCCCAGAAGATGGGCAAGAGCGAAGTCCGCTCGCTGCAGGAGTGGCACGCAGAAATAAAATAATGTAAGAGTCAAGAAGGGGACCACCGCAATAGCGCGGCGGTCCTCTTTTCTGCTGCACATACAAGGCAGAACGAGTAATGACCGCATTATACCTCTCTTGCCGGTATGGCAGCCTGTCTGTCAACCTCACAATATTATTCGGCAATAGTGCTGTGAATCAGATGTGTAAAATGCTATAATTTGACTATATTGTCATAAACTTCGGTGACGGTAATCAAAAACACCGGGGCGTGTGGAAAAGTGATTTCGGAGGTATGGTATGAGTACTAACTATGATTCGGATCTGGGAGTTCATTCGGGTGAGACTCAGGAACTCAATATTGCATATGAATGTTTTGAAAATCTGTATCAGGATGAAGAAGTGTCCGAAGACGCTCCGGCAGGCAATCTGTGGGATGATACCATGACACATTGGGAGTCGGACGATTTAGAAGGAAGCGGAGATGCGCGTCCTTTTTTTGACAACATGAAAAGTATCAGGTATGTTCCGGCTTCATCCTTCATATTATCTTACCTGGCTTTCAAAAATTCATTTCCTGATAGCAGGGATGATCTTAACAGGCTGAATGCATTTGCAGAAGAATTTTCATCTAAATATGCATCCAAAACTGAGGCAGTAAAGCGAAAAGAGTTCAAAAAGATCATGACAGGCCGCTTGCCGGGGACGAAGACCGGGGAGCCGGAACCGGCGGAAAGTCTGCTCAGAGAACTTGCCGAGCGCGTCAGACTTCGTATGACGTTCTTTAAAGAGCTTGATAATATAACTAAAAATGATAAATGGACAGAGTATTTTCGAGGCATGCTGTTCAACTTCGATTTCTCATATCTGCGTGACATTGCCTTTGCCTTTGATATGGACAGCGGGCAATTTGATATATTTCTTAATAAGGTCCTGCGGCGTACCTGGACAAATTATTTTAACAGAGAAGAGATATTGACGCATATTGTTCTGCAGTACAGTGATTCAGCTCAATATCCTGCTGATCGTTTTCAGCTTTATAATGATTTATGTGATAAATACAAGATCCGGGAAACTAAAGCCGGGCATCCGGCGGCGTTTGAAAAAGTAAAAAGTGAGGATGCCGCGTCTAAGATGGTCCAGGAAAAAGTTGAGAGCATGCTGACAAAGATCGACTTGTCCGGAGAAGATGTGTTTGGGTATTCTCCGGAGCTTCATGATATCCTCGATTGGGTATATGACAGGAGCGAAAGAAAAGTTTTGAAGCGGTCCGCAGAGCGAGTATTTAATGACGAGTTGAGGAAATTACTTGACAAGCTGTCTGTGGAAATCAAGGAAGAACTGAGTAACAGAGCAGAAGATGTCAAAGATGGCGCCGGTTCAGGACAAAAGTGCAGTCCGCTGACGATGGAGTATTCTGCGACGTCAGACTGCGTGCTCGGAAAAGGTCATCTTCTGAAAGGGGATTCTAATATAAAAGAAAACGGGCATGCGGTCAAAGCCTATTATGAGACAACGGAGGATGTGCATTTCACGGTGGAACTTGGGAGAAAACTTAGCGTAGCGGTCGATCCCATCACTGAGCCTCTGCCGGGCCACGTCCTCGCAAAATTCGTGAGTGAAAAGCATGTGGATGGACTGTTTCGAATAGATTCGATACCTGCATCAAGTAAGCCGTACGAAGTGACGGCAGAATACAATGATGCAGAGCCGCTTAAATTGGAGGTGCATCCGGGCAAGGCATTGCGCTTTACATCCGGCGGAAAGGGTAAGAAAGGGGCGCTTGACATAGTGTGCGCACCCGGAACTGTTATATACGAGGGAACGATATTCAGCTTTATATATGAGGGCAGGAGATATCAGTACGAGGTGAGCAGGAAGGCTTCAGCAGGGGTGGCTTCAACTGTGCAGGTGCCGGTCATGCTCGTGAATGCGGCTGATTTGTGGAAAAAGAAAAATGAAAAAAAGGACAAATATGAAGAGAAGATAAAGGTTGTAGATACCGGCAGCAACATAGATTTTTATTACGGACCGGGTATTGAAGGGCTTCGGATTTTTTCTGTTACAAATAAAAAACCTGTCAGTATAACGGATCCGAATTCGGTCGATACAGGTAAAAAGAAGAAAGGAAAAGCAAATTATTACACGCTGTTCCGTTATCTGTACGGCGATGAGGAGTACAGAGGTGTGACCAGTTACGGTCCGTCATTTTTCCTCAATACTGCTGAGTTCAAGGCGGCCATGCTTTCATATAACAGTGTGTCGGCATTTCCGAGGTCCGAAGTAAAGGCGAGGAATCTCCTGCTCACACTCAGTTTTCTGAACTTTGTCTCCGACGATCTTTCTCTCTACAGCTATGCCCCCGGTGTGCCGAGGGCGCAGGGACTGATCGACGATTTTACTACAAGATGTAATGCTGTCATGGAAAAGTGTGGTTTTATGACCCTGTACGCAGGAAATCCATACGATGAGTTCCTGCGAAGACTGCTCACGAGTCGGGCTCCCATGGAGCTGTACATGTCAATCTTTCATGACAAACACTTCATGACACAGTACATTAAGGTAAATATTGACAAGCTGTGCGGTGAGTGGAACTGGAAAGTCGTGCGCGAATTATCGGACGGAACTCACGAAATATGGGGAGAAGGACAGGAGAAACAAGGTCCGCAGCTCATTACGCTGCCGAGACTTGTCACGAAAAACGGATCAAAATATAAGATCATAGTCACCGATAAGAACGGAAAAGATTCGGAACGGGATATTATTCCGGACTCGAGCCAGGAATGTGAGATAAGTATATAAATCCCGGGACCGGTGACCCGCAAAGAGGGGAAATTTCCGGGTGCATGTGCCCAAGGAGGAGTTGATATCTATGGGAAATCCGAAAAGGGAATATCTCAAAGAAAATGATAAATTGAAAATCAGGCTTGTCCGCGATGGCGACAGTCCGGATTTTTATTCGGAGATAGAGATTCATATCTTAGGGAAAATCGGAGAAGGGTCGACCTGTGTCACATATGAAGGGACGTACTGGCCCGCAGGTTCACATAATCCTTCCCCCATTATCATCAAGGAGCTGTACCCGGATATGCCCGGAATTACGAGGGCTTCTGATCACAGCCTGAGTCCTGGCAACACAGTCGATCCCGATGAATTCTTAAGAAGGAAACAACAGTTTGAAGATAATATAGCGGCGTACAGGATGGTGGACATAATCCCGGAGCTCAAAGCGACAATACCTGATCTGATCGGTGTCGGTCACGGGAAGAATGACAGTCTGTATCACATTTTCAAGGCCTACAGAGGAAAGACACTGGCGGATGTCTGCAGGAAGAAAATCAGCATTAATGAGCAGCTGAACATAATAAGAAGACTTGCGGAACTTCTGAAGCTCTGGAGTGACAGAGGATACATGCTCCTCGATCTGTCACCATCGAACATTTTGTATCTGGAGGATTCAAAAGATTTACAGTTCATCGATTTTGACAGTCTTCTGGTGCATGAACGGGAAGAAGGCCGGTGGAAAAAAGCCGTCAGCGGTTACAGGATCAATGCACTGTATCTTCCGGAAGCACTGCATCAGGAATTTTGCGGCGGCAGGAGCTCGATAGACTTAAGCCGTATTGAACGATATCTTAATGAGAACACCTGCCACTTTTATCTGGGTGTGCAGCTGTACTCAATGCTGTGCTCGAATGTGCCTCAAAAAAGGAATATCACCGAAAGCGAAATCGATAAGCAGATCAGTAATTTGTCGAAGCGGTATCCTTCAATGGCGCAGAGAGCGGAGTGGACGCAGATACAGGAACTCATCAGGACTTTACTATCCGGCTTGCTGGCTTTGGAGCTGGGAAAAGGGTATAAATCTCTCGATGAAGTGATAAGCGATCTTGAACGTACTCTGGGACTTCTCCGGAAAGCAATGGATCCAAGGATTATTCAACAGAGATATGAGATTCTTGCCGGCAATCTGATAGAGGAATTTCCTGCGTATAAATACTTCAGCCACGTCAATAATGAGCCTCAGTCTGCTTACCGGTGGAATGATATTAAATATGAAAATGTCGACAAAACGATAGGAGTACTGATCACGGGCAGTCATCCGATGAGGAAAGCCCTGATCAAATATTTGGTATCGTGTCTTCAGATGGATCACGTGAGTATACGTATTCACCTGTTCAGCTGTGATGTCCGGACATTTTGGCGTGAGCTTACTCTTGCCTGGCCGCTTATCGACAGGATCTGCAGGGTGACGGTGCATGGCTGTCCGGGATCTGAGTATCTTTCCGGAGAACCGGATAAAACGCTGACTGACCGGGAGTTGGCGGAGATAAATCTGTATCCGCGAAGCGATAAGCAGGAGATAGCTAAGAAGTGTGTTAATGAGAATATCCGCTATATTTTGCTTCTTGACGATGATGAAGCGAACCGGGGTACACTTCATGCGATATCAGCGTGCGGCGGTGAGACAGAAAGATTTGCTGCATTTCTCTGCAGAAACAGGATGCCGGGACGCGAAATATACAATGAACATATTAATCTCTTTCCCGTATCTGAGGAGTCCGCTTCCGATGCGCTGGACAGGGAGCTGCTCTCCAGGCGAATTTTCAAAATGGGATTCTTTGTTCATTCTTCATATGAACTGGGAAATAATCCCTATGCCGGCAGAAAAAAGCTCAGAGAGGAATATGAGAAGGACCCTTATTATCAGAGCGCCAGTATGCGTTCCGCTCTGCATGCTGCTTATAAGCTTGTCTCAGTCGGTATTGACCCCGAGTCGAATGACGCAGCCTGGGAATACTATCGCAAAGTTATCGGCCATGAAAAACTGCTGCTGGAACAAATGGCACTGGAACATCGATCGTGGACTGCTTTTATGATCATGAACGGAGCTTTACGTCCGAAAGGTATAAGAGAAATCAATGAGTATGCGTTTATCGGAGGTATGGATTGGAAGAATACTACGGATAAGGCTCACATGATTCATCCCTGTGTAGCTGCCAGCAGTGCCGGGCGGAATCTAAACGATACCATCTGGGACGACTTTGATCAGAAGGAGACAATGGATGAGGCTGAAACATATCTGAGGACCTTGGAATGTGATGAGCTTGACCGGACTTCACTGAGCCTGCACTTTATTGTTAAAGACCGCAGAAAAAAATATAAAGGCGAAGTCGAGCAGCGCCTTAAAGCTATGCAGGGGGACAAAGTACATCGAGACAGGGCTTTGAGACCGGTGATAGATGAACTTGTATCTCTGTGGCCGTCCCTCAATGATGAAGAAGGCATTTATGAGGATATCAAAACGTGGAAAGAAGCAGTTGAACGAGCCCGGGAGTATATCGGGAAAAAGGCATTGTACAGTGAGGACCTCAAAGATCTTGAGAAATTCGCCATGCCGTTCACAAAAATATCTCTTCGCCATGACTTTAAGAACTCGGATGAGGATATAGTCAGAGCAGTTCCGCAGCTGTTCCTTCGCACAGATACACCTTTCGGCAAACCGATCGGTGTCTTTTCGGTGATGAGATATTTGTCCGGAAGTAAGTGGGTCGACCTGCAGGCGGCGCTTCAGACCGAACCTGAAAAACTGATCCTGCTCGCCGACTATCAGGATCCGGATCTGGATACCAATGTGTACAGACGCGAATGTCAGGAACTGCTCGATCGCTGCGGTATTGCGACAAGGGTTGAAATACAGGACAAAACAGCTCTGAATCGCCTGCCCCGAAAGACACATGTCTTTTTTGACCTGACCGGCCCGGGCGGGACGTTTGAAAATACGAGTTTCCTGCCGGCGGGCAAGAAGTATGTCCATAAGATATTTTTCAACGGAAACACATTTGTCAGTGTGGACGCGGATCATTCTGTAGAAATACTGGAAAAACGTCCGGCTCTTTCTGTAGAGGAATGGCTTTACCTTCACGATTGCTCAGTCTTTGATACAGGGAAGGGACAGCTAAGAAAAAATCTGAAGACAAGAGACACGATCATTTTGTGGAATGTCATGAGGACGCTGTCAAAGGTATATCCCGGAAGTACAGCCGAAACTGCCTGGGATTTGTTCGTAAAATTGTTGAGACGGACTCTGCGGACGTATGAGTTTGATATTACGGCTCCGGCAGATACGTGCGAGTACTCAGAGACATCAGGAACTCTGGAGTTACAGCGAACGGATCTCAAAAAGATACTTAATTATCTGGTTTCTGAAAACATCATCGGAAATCTGTCATTTGATCCGGATGAGGAGGAAGTGGAAGAAACAGTCTCATTCGAGACGAAATATGACAGCCTGGGTGACAGGATATGCAAAATCTGCAAACATATCACAAAATTCTGTAAAGTGAGCGCAGCTGTGGATAAGGGCGTTCTCCGTGTTCAGCTCTTATCCAGAAAGGTAGAGATGCATGAAGATGAGCTGACTGACGCCGAAAGGGAGCTTCTTGATGATTTGAAGCGTCGGGTCCTCATGAAGGAGATAATGAAAATGGCGCCTGTAAGTCAGGGAAAGCGCACTATCACATTCAGCTCCATGAATGTTTTTGAAACTCTCCTTGGCAGCGAGGAGTTATTCAGGGCAGTTATTTACGCGGAGTGTGTCAGAAAAAGGGTGTTTGACGCAGTTGTGACCAATACAGGCTTTACAAAGGACGGGATCAGGTATGAGGCACAGATCATCGGAATCAAAGATAATCGCCTTTATCCGATCGTAATAACTGACCGTACGGACCACAGGGAGCTCAGGCTGCAAGCTATTGACATGATGGATGGCCTCCCGGGAACGGTCATATACTTTATTGACTCTAAGGACAAAATTATGCAGAAGGAAGGTAGAAGATACTGTTGTCTCACTCCGGATGATGTGGATCGTCCTCAGGAAAACGGAACGTATGTGCTCAGGATGGCGGATGCCATAAGAGATATCATAAAAAGGAAACGCGCAAAAGCAGAGTTCTGAGAAGGAATGCTTCTGCTGACGGAGGTATATATGGGAAAGATTGAAAATGTTTCCATTATCGGCATGGGTGGACTCGGAACAATGTTCGGGTATCAGATACAGAACAGGATTGGCAGGGAGAATGTCGTGTTCCTCATGGATGAAGCCCGCTATCAGAAGAATAAGGATGCTATCTACAAGGTGAACGGGAACCCGTATGATTTCAGGATCATCACGCCGACGGAAGCAGGACCTGCTGACCTCGTGATTGTCGCGACCAAGGCCACCGGCCTTTTGGATGCTCTTGATACGATGGAGCCGGCTGTGGGACCGGAGACCATCATCATTTCAGCTATCAACGGGGTAATCAGCGAGGAAATCCTCGCGGAGCGCTTCGGCAGCGAGAAGGTGATCCACGCGGTGGCCCAGGGCATGGATGCCACATTCTTCGGACACGAACTTAATTATAAAAAACCGGGAGTCTTCTGTCTCGGAATTGTCGATCCCGCCATGCAGGGAAAGCTGGATGCCCTGGACACCTTCCTAAGCAGCATCGATTTCGTGCATACGATTGAAAATGATATCCGCCACCGCATCTGGAGCAAATTTATGCTGAACGTCGGTGTGAACCAGGCCTGCATGGTCTTTGGGACCGGCTACGGCGGCATCTCCGAGGAGGGAAGTCTGCCCCGGGCAATCATGGTATCGGCCATGCGGGAAGCCAAACTTGTCTCGAATGCGGAGGGTATTCAACTTACGGAGGAAGACCTTACGGGTTATGTGGACCTTATGGCCTCGCTCTCTCCGGAGTCAATGCCGTCGATGGCCCAGGACCGAGTCAATAAGAAAAAGTCGGAAGTAGAGCTCTTCGCCGGGACTGTGATAAGGCTGGCAAAAAAGCACGGCTTTATAGTGCCGACAAACGAGTATCTCTACAACAGAGTTATGGAGATCGAGGCGGAGTACTGAAAAACGAAGCCGCGCGATGATGAAGGTGCTTCGCACTTTGGCTGCGCGGCAAGAACGCCGAGGCGTTCTTGATGAGGACGGACTATGAAGAAAATCAGCGGACTATTATTTAGAAAAGTGACTGCCGCACTGCTCTGTGCAGCGCTTCTTTCCGGATGCGCCGCCTCGGGAGGAGCGAATGGCAATAACGCGGTTCCGGGAGGAGTGGATGGCAGCGCTGCAGCTCCGGGAGGAGCTGAAAGTACGGCTGCGGCTTCAACTTCGGACGACAGTGAGGCAGTAATGTCAGACAGCGGTGTCTCAGATGACCCTGCGGGGCAGGAGCCCCGGACATCAGGAAAGCCCGAGCTCGTTTCGGATGAGGAAGAGGCATTTTCCCCGAGTCGGGCGCTCATGAAGGCCAACCAGGTCCAGAATGTGGGCGATGCGGTCATTTATCCTGTAAATAAAGGAGCTAAGAACAGGAAGAAAGAATATTCCGTCTTCGTTTATATGGTGGGATCGGATCTTGAGGCTTCCTACGGCTACGCGACACGCGATATGCAGGAGATGGAGGACTCAGGAATAGACTTTGACGCCAATAACCTCGTGATTTATGCCGGCGGATCCCGCCTGTGGAAATCCGATATTCCGAGTAATCAGAACAATGTACTGGATATGAGCCGCGAGGGGGAGGAACGGGTCGTTGCCGCTACAGGACATACATCCGACATGGGAGCGCCCGAGACGCTGGCGGCTTTTCTTGAATATGCAGTGGAATATTATCCGGCAGAGCACTACGCACTCATTTTCTGGGATCACGGCGGCGGTTCGATCTACGGTTACGGGAACGACACACTTTATTCGGGCGATTCCCTGCTTCTTTCTGAGATGGATTCCGTGCTTGCCGCGTCGCCGTTCGGTGAAAACGGCAGTGCTCACCTTGACTGGGTAGGCTTTGACGCCTGCCTTATGTCGACTGCGGAGAATGCGGTGATCTGGAGTAAATATGCCGACTACCTTGTCGCATCTGAGGAGACTGAGCCGGGAGACGGCTGGTGCTATAGCTTTCTTGATGTCCTGAACGAGAAAAATGCGGCGGAGGACATCGGAAAGGCGATTGTCGATGCATACAGGGACTATTATGAGGAAAAAAGGACTCCGCTCAATGACCCGGACATTACTCTGGCCCTCATGGACCTTCGGAAAACCGGAGCCCTGGTCGACAGTATTGACGCGCTGGTCAGCAATATGGAGGCGGGCATTGCCGAACATAGCTTTCCTGAGCTGGCAAGAAGCCGAACGAACACGAAAATGTTCGGACTCAGAGATTCAAGAGCGACCGCGTATGATCTGCTCGATATCAGAGACCTTGCTCAGAAGATGACAGAACAGTACCCTGACGCGGCAAATGATGTCACGAAGGCTCTGCAGGAGATGATCGTTTACAGCACAGACGAGGTCGAGGGCGCATGCGGACTGTCCATGTATTTTCCCGGCGAGAACAGAGAGCTGTATGAGGCTGTCTCAACTGATGAGAACTGGAATTCGTATATTTCCGAGAGCTTTGCCGAATTTGCCCGTAGGTACGCGGAGAAGTGGACAACGGCTGCCGACGTCGACTGGACCCTTGCGGCACCTGTCTCCGCAAACGGAGAAGTGAGCCTGCAGCTTACCGAAGAACAGGCCGCCAATATAGATAAGGCTATGTACACGGTACTCACCGATGAAGGCGACGGATTTTATCGAAGGGCCCTCTGCAATGCGGAAGCGCAGGTCGATGAAAATAATGTACTGCATGTCAATGCAAATCCCTCTCTGATTTTTGCGGTCAGTGATTATGAGGCTATGTCAATCCCCTGCGCGTTCGTACAGACTGATAAGCGCGATGGAATTGCAACTTATGACAGCATACGGTCATTTCTCTGCTACGGGCTGGAAATGACCAGTGAACCCTATGACAGGGTGACGGCGACCGTCGAGGAGGCAAATGGAGAGTTTACTGTCAAGTCGTTCCGTTACAGCACTAATGCCGCATCGACGGGCGGCAAAAATACTGTCGAGCTGGATGAGTACTGTACGCTCCAGGAGTATACCTCTGACCTGGTCTATCCGACACGTGCGGATGACGGCACGATGCTCCCCTGTAATCAGTGGCAGGGTCAGACAGGAGTGATCAGCATCCACTATATGATGATTAATGACAGCCTCCACTTTGTCGGCAGACATGTCGATGAACTGGAGAGTCCGACTGTCATACAGATAACGCTCAGGGACATCAACGGTGCAGAACACGGTTCCGAGCTCTGTGACCTGAGCGGTGGGACCGACAATTCTGATGCGATTTCATTGGAAACGGAAAACGGGCAGATGATATTTGCAAAACATGGAGAGGAGGTCTGGCTTACAGAGTACAGCGGAAAGGATTCATCCCTTGAAATTCCTGCCGAAGTGGAAGGCTTACCGGTCACGAGAATAGATAACAATGCCATATCCGGCTATGAACTGCGCGACATAGTGATACCCGAGGGAATAAAGAGTATTGGGTGCTACGCGATCAGTTATGTATCTTCCCTTACTGAGCTGACCCTGCCGTCTACTCTGGAGGATATCGGGCGCGCTCCGATCGGCTCCGCCGATAAGCTTGAGAGGATCGAGCTCAGAGGGGAGAGCAGCGCGGTCAGTGTCAAAGACGGCGTCCTCTTTTCTGCTGACGGGAAGACGCTGATCAAATATCCGAAAAAACGGGGAGTCTGGTACTCTGTGCCGCAGGGGACAGAAAAAATCGATTTCGAGGCTTTCTATGAGGCGGATATTTACGAGATCGAGTTTCCGGAAACTCTTAAGAACATAGACAATTATGCATTTGAGGGCTGCCTTAGCCTTGAAAGCCTCGTGCTTCCCGACAGCCTTACGCGCATAGGGGCCGGAGCGTTCAGTGAGGGCTTTACTCTCTTCAATGAGGAGGAAGCGGACATAATCGAAAAGGTCAAAATCGGAGCCAATGTCAAGAGTATCGGTCAGGAAGCATTTTCTGGCTATCCGATTGAAAGCTTTGAAGTAAGTGAGGACAACACGGTCTACTCTGCCGTGAACGGAATGATCACTTCAAAGGCGGGAGACGTTCTGGTCCTATGCCCGGCCGAGATTGGCGGTTCGGTCATCGTGCCGGACGGTGTTGTCGGTCTGACAGCAGGTGTTTTTAACAAACTGCCATTTGACACGGCCTTCTATTTCCCGGACTCCCTCGTCCGCATGAACATGAATGACTTCCCCGAAAAAGAGGGGGACAGCACGGATTCCGGGTATGAGATCACGATATACTGCAGTGAGGGCTCGGCGGCCGAGACATTTGCAGCGAAAAACAAACTGAATTATGTCACTGCTGATCCGGGAGATCTCAATTTAAAAACTTACACGAATCAACAGGTGCCGGGACTGAACGGAGTCTATAAATTCAGGGTGTATGATGACCATGCGGTTTTTACGTCATATACCGGCAGTGACAACAGCATCTCGATCCCGGATGTGGTCAAGGGCGTGCCCGTCACTGAAATCGGAGACGGGGAGAAGTCTGTTTACGAACACAAAAACAGAAGTTTTTCCGTTTACTGGGGATACGAGGACAACACTGTCGAGACTTCGAATCTTGGTATATATTCCGAAGATTACCTGCAGAATGTGGATATACCGGATACAGTTGTCTGCATCAATGATGGAGCGTTCAGTGACTCGAGTATTCACATCGATGAGTTTGTTCTGCCGGATCATCTGGAAAAACTCGGTCCGAGAGCCTTTGGAGGGCGTACTTCCTCGCTGTCTGTAGGCCGCTTTACGATCTCGGAAGATAATAAATATTATAAGACGGACGGCGGTGTACTCTTCTCTAAAGATGGCAGGACACTGCTGAGATTTCCGACAAAAGCGGATACAGACCTGGAAGCTGTTGCGGCAGAGAAGGAAGGACGGGACAGCCATTATGTATATCAGATCCCGGAGGGATGTGAGGCTGTCGGCAAGTATGCATTTGCAAATGTTAAGCTCATCAAAAAAGAAAGCTCCTTCGAGTCTGCTGTGGACGATTTTTCGGTCAGATTCTCTCCGGATGTCACTCTTGTCGATGAGTACTCTTTCAGTGATTCGGAGATTAGCGCGGTTATTCTAAATGAAGGACTTGAGACAATTGAGAAGCGTGCCTTCTACCGCTCGAAGCTTAAAGATGATGTGCTCATCCTGCCTTCTACGGTCACCTCTTTGGGAGACGAGGCCTTTGCCTCTATTTACAGGGAAGTTACCGGCTTCAGCCACATAGAGCTGCCGGAAGATTTAAAGAAGCTGGGAGAGGGTGCGTTTTCAAGCTATAAGACAGACCTGGTGTGCGATGAGCTGGTGATCGGAAAGAAACTGACCACTATAGCGGAGGGCGCATTCAAGGGTCTTAGAACATCCGGATTCGCAGTCGATCCGGGCAATTCAAAATACAGCAGTGAGAACGGCTGTCTCCTTGACGCGGAAGGGGAGACCCTGATCACTGCAGCCCAGGGAATTCAGGGCGAACTTAGAGTGCCGGACAGCGTTAAGAGAATTGAAAAACATGCATTTTATAATTGCACCGGTATAACGGATATTTATATAGGACCGGATGTCACTTCGATCCATCCGCAGACAACATACCTTTCTGATAATGAACAGAAAATCGTCATCCATGGGAAAAACGGCTCCGAGGCGGAACACTTTGCGGTGTCCAGAGGATATGAATGGAAGGGGGATGCGAAATGAAGCGATATATGATTATTTCGTTCACGGTCCTCTTTTCGCTCCTTTTACTCATGACCGGCTGTCAGGGAAGGACCGAAGAATATGCCGGAAAAATACTGCCATCCAGAATAGAGAATATCACGGACAAAGACATCATACCTGAGGGAGCCGAAGGTATCGGTGAAAGGGAGTATGACGCAGAGACCTTCGATCCGAGAATGTTCATCGGTCGGTGGAAACTGCAGGAGACAAATGGCAATGCAGCTGATCTTCAGGTTCCCGCGCCCATGGGAAGCGGCACAGATACCTGGTCTGTGAAAGCGTTTCCTCTTGATATAGTATTTGGCAGCGCAGTGAGGGGAGAAGATATAGAAGTTTTCCGAATTCCGTTTGATGACGTCACTTATATGCAGGCAGATTACGAGCTCTCAGCTCAAAATGAGGAGTCGGAAAGTGAGGGCAGCAGCGTATCTGCGGCGCGAGAGACCGGGCAGATGTGCTTTAGAATGCTCTACGACACCGTGGATACAAGACTTGCGGTCGGTTTTACGGGTGAAGTCACCGATGAGATCTATTACAACGAGACAGTGGACTCAGTAGACGTCTGTGAGGTGGATTATGACTTCTCGTGGAGCGGTCATGAACTGACGCTGAAGTTTGGGGGTGCCAGTGCAACTTATGTTCCGTCAACATACGAAGGAGATATGCTAAGGGCGGTCAAAGGGTTTTCGGGCAGCAACGGACAGGTCAAAGTTCCCGGATGGAGCTTCTCCCCTCTGCGGATGAACGGGGATGGAAGCGGCACCGTCAGTACGATTTACGACAGTAATGTGCCTATGAAATATGAGTTCTCTGAGGACGGAAAGTTTTCTGTAGTCACCGAATACGGCGATGAATTTACCTACGACCAATACTGGTACTCTGACTCCTGCCTGACACTGCCTTCGGGCGATATAAAAATGATGTATCAGCATGATTATCTGGTACTGTATGAAAATGATATGTATCGGCATAAGCGTGTAGACAGTGTGACCTTCGGCAACGAACTTATTATTGCAGGGAAAAAGATGGGCAGTCTCCTGTGGAGACCGGTCAAAGACCTCATTGATATCGGCTTTCGGACAAATGCAGATCTGGATCTATGCAGGATTCCTTCCGGCGGCATCAGTCCGGAGTTTGAACTTAAGTTCAGAACAGCGCATTTGCTCGTAAGAGCCTTAAATCCGACAGATACAGAGATTCCGCTCGGCGGCTGTATTATATGCCTGTACCGCTTTGATGATACTTCGGGAAGTGCCTGGCGAAGATTGAATTATCTTATTGGAGATGATTACGCGGTCTGCGGGGAGACGACAAGGGAAGAGCTGCAGGAATTTAAGAATCTGTACGCGGTAAATGAGAACACTCTGGTCGTGCCGCTTCAGCATATCGGGTATTTATCAGACTATAATTTTTCCGATTACAACGCGCGGGTGCTCGATGGTATGAGCGGTGAAAACGCGGCAGAACTCCTTACTTTAGAGATGAAAGAGAATACGCTCTGTGCTGTCACCGCCTGCATAGCTGATTATGTCACAGGAAATCTTGAGCACAACATTGAATATGAAGAACTGCCTGACCTCTCCCGGGCGCAGATAGAAGAGACTGCAAAGAAGAGGGAAGAAATGGCAGGAGAAATCGAGAAGGCATTTTCTTCGCGGCAGGAAGTCATATGTGACAAATACGGAACCGTATTCATACCCTGGTCGAAAGTCTTCGAATACGGGAAGGCAGAATTGTCAGAAGAGGGAAAAGAATATATAGATGAAATTCTCGATACGTATGTCGGAGCACTTCTCCCATTCGACAGTATTGATAAGATCGAGACAGGTGTCCATGCAAGGAACGACATTATAGAAGACGGACAGTCATTTACAGTTGCAAGGGCAGAGGTTCTGGATGAATATCTGCGCAGCGAAACTTCAATATCCCGGCGGAAGACGGGGAATCCTGACAGGATAGAGATGACTTCCGCGGGTTACGGGAGCGCGGACTATCTTAAGGGAGAGAACGGCGGCAATCTGATCTCTGTCAGATTCCTGATGAGACCGGTGGTCACATCGGACAGGAAAGATGACATCGACCTGATCCTGAAGGCGGACGATGGAAAGGATACATACGACTACATGATGCTTTCCGAGGAGGATGTCGGTAGAAAGACGGCTGCATTTGCAGAAAAATACTCCGGTGAATACCTGGAGGAACGTTACTTGAATGAAGGCATCGGCATGGACTGGGAGCTGCCTAAAGGGTGGCATTTCTATAATGACGATGAGATGACTTCCTATAACGGCGGAGCCGCCAAGGAGATCCTTTTGAAAAAAGAACCCATCTATGTCTTTGCGGCGGTCAATGACAGCTATGACACGATGATCGATGTTCGCCTTTATATGTATGAAGGGGAGATGTATGAGGAAGCGGCTTCTGAGTTTGCCGAAAGCCTGTATCGTTCCTACAGATCCTACTGCGAGACCGCGTACAGTAATGCAGAGGAGGAAGCAGAAGAAGTGACGATTGGCGGACGAACAGTCAAAAAAGGAACCTTCCGATTCACAGCGGATGAACAGAACTTTGTGAGAAAACAGTATTATCTGGTTCTTGGCGATGCCTGCGCGGTTATTACCCTCTCAGGCATCTCAGACAGTGACATTTTAGATGCCCCGGGACTTACCGAGAGCGTGGAAGGCGGCGGTCATGCTGTGATCCGAGATAAAGAATCGCTGGGGATTAGCTCAAATGCGACCGCGGAGTATGGTGTTCCAAGCCATACGGATATTTACAGAAAATAGGATATTGGGTATTATTATATTAAGAATAAGCTGATTTAAAACATGAACTGGTCGACTGAATCGCGAAAGGAGAGCAACGATGAAAAGACAAGTTATAGCAGGAATTTTGTCAGTATTAATGGCGGCATCTCTTATGACCGGCTGCGGCGGAAGCACGGCTTCTACGGGAGCTCCCGCAGAACCGGCAGCGGAGAGTGCAACTGTAGAGACAGTCGAGACCGAAACTGTCGAATCGGAGGCGGCTGAGGCCGCAGCTGAGGGCGTTGCCGAGGGGGTCGCGGCGGCTGATGAGGACTCTTTTGCAAAGACGGTCTCAACTTTCATGGCTGAGCACGGAAGACCGGTCGGCGACCTGATCGTTGACCTTGAAGCTCCGGTGCCGGAGGAGCTCACGGAAGAAGAGGGAGCTGAACTCGACCGGGCTATGCGTGCCTATACTCCGGGAGTTGACAGTCTGCTTGTCAATAATGCGAAAAACTTCTACTTTTACGGCAAGCTGAGCAGCGAGCAGCAGGAAATCTACGACGCGATTTTTATGCTTGCGGAAGATCCGACGAATCTTGATAATGTGGCTGTGGTTGAAGTAAAAACAACATTGGATGACTCTTACTATCAGAATACTATTGCACCTGCATATTTCGCGCTGCTCTACGATCATCCGGAATTATTCTGGCTGTATGCAAATGTTGATAATCACCTGGTTTTCGGCTCTCTGGTGCAGAACGACAAGACGCTTCTCTACCTCGGATATGACGAGCCGTATAAGAACTATGAGAAGGATATGAAGGCATTTAACCAGGCAGCGGCGGATTTCCTTAAAGATATTAATCTCAAGGGAAGCAATACTGAAATAGCGGATGCGATCCACGATAAGCTGATTGATATGGTCGTCTATGATGATTATGTCGCCGAGAACAAGGTGAGCGCGGATCTTGCCCACAGTGCTTACGGTGCCCTGGTAGCCAACAGCAGGGGCGACAAGAATACCTGCGTCTGCGACGGCTATTCACTTGCCTATGTGTATCTCTGCCAGCAGGCAGGTCTGGATGCTGTATTCTTATGCGGTATGGCCGGTGCCAATGAGCTGGAAGCCGGCGGCCATGCATGGAGTATGGTCAGCATCGATGGAAAATGGAAAGAAGTCGATTCCTGCTGGGATGACTGGGATGATATGTTTGAGCTGCTTCTTCAGGAATTCGGCAGTAAGAGCGACGGTGATTCCAAAAAGATCGTGGAGGCTGCATCGAACAGCGAGTTCCAGAAGAGTGTAGAACACTATCTTGACAGGGTGTCCACGGAGTATATAACAAAATTCAACGATGTGGAAAGTTTCGTATATCCATTCGATGACGGCACGGCATTTGTGATACTCTCGGAAAGCGTTCATGTGAGGATGGATAAAGTGAGCAGCAGCGGAGCTGACGCGGCACTTATGAAGCTGGCACCGATTGCTGAATAAGGAGTATACATGAAATACTATGCAGTCATAACAGGAGCGAGCTCCGGACTCGGAAGCGAGTTTGCAGGAATCCTTGCCGAAAAAGGACTCAATCTGCTCATTGTCGCAAGAAGAAAAGAACGGCTTGAGAATCTGGCCGCTGAAATTAAGAGCAGATACGGTGTGGAGGTGGAGATTCTGACCGCTGATCTCTCGGTGAGGGAGGAGCGCGAGCGGATCCTTGCGAGGGCAGCGGAGCTGCCTGTCGCGGTCTTCATCAATAATGCGGGCTTTGGAGATTGCGGCCTGTTCACGGAGACGGATCTGGGCAAGGATCTGTCCATGATCGATGTGAACGTCTCCGCTGTCCATCATCTTGCAAAGGGAATTCTGCGGCAGTTCAAAAAGCAGGGTAAGGGGTATCTGCTGAATGTTGCCTCATCCGCCGGCCTTCTGCCGGGCGGACCCTACATGGCGACATATTACGCGACCAAGGCTTATGTCACCAGCCTCACCAGGGCGGTTGCAAGAGAACTTAAGGAGTCGTGCAGCCGCATCTATGTGGGTGCGCTCTGCCCCGGACCGGTCGACACCGAGTTCAACAGTGTCGCTGACGTGGAGTTTGCACTCCCCGGCATATCAGCAAAGTACTGCGTGAGATACGCGATTCGTCAGATGCTGAGGAGAAAGACGATCATTGTACCGACCCTGAGGATGAAGGCTGCCGTGACAGCCGGCAGGATCATAAGTCCTGCGGCGGCGGTCGCGATTACGGGCAGACAGCAGAAAAGGAAGATGTAACAGTTCGGACAGGCTGTAGCGGAGTTTCAGAATCCGGCGCAAACATCATCTTCATCGAAAAACGTATATCCTGCCCTGCAAGCTTAGAAAATGCCATGGCATTTTCTGATCTCTCGGTCGGATATACAATGTTTTTCTCACGAAGATGGATGATTTGCTGCCGGAAACGTAACATAAGAACAGCCTGTCTGAACGGGACCAATAAGCTTGAATAATTTTAAGACCTAATCTCAGTTAGCGTTGTCTATTGACAATTATTGTGCTATTGTTAAGAAAAGTAAAGAAAGTCTGGCCTCGCCTCGATGACAGGAGGGGTTGACATTAAAATTTTGAAAAAGGAGAAAAAACTATGGCAAAATGGGTATGTTCAGTATGCGGTTATGTACATGAAGGTGACACACCTCCGGAAAGATGCCCGGTATGTAAGGTTCCGGCTGAGAAGTTCGTAAAGCAGAGCGAAGAGATGACATGGGCATCTGAGCATGTTGTCGGTGTTGCTTCTGATGTTCCGGAAGACATCAAGGCTGACCTTCGCGCCAACTTCGAAGGCGAGTGCTCTGAGGTAGGTATGTATCTTGCTATGGCAAGAGTTGCTTTCCGTGAAGGCTATCCGGAAATCGGTCTTTACTGGGAGAAAGCAGCTTATGAAGAGGCAGAGCATGCAGCGAAATTTGCTGAACTTCTCGGCGAAGTCCTGACAGACAGCACAAAGAAGAACCTTCAGCTTCGCGTTGACGCCGAGAACGGCGCTACAGCAGGCAAGACAGATCTGGCTAAGAGAGCCAAGGCTCTGAACCTCGACGCTATTCATGACACAGTTCATGAGATGGCACGCGACGAGGCAAGACACGGTAAGGCATTCAAGGGACTTCTGGACAGATACTTCGGATAATGATATATCGGACTGCGTATTCAGGGTGATAAGCCGAAAAGATAAAAACTGTATAAGAATAGTTTTCGGGAGAAGTGGGAGAAATCCTGCTTCTCCTTTTTGCTGCACAGACCCGGCAGAGCGGGTAATGCTCGTATTAAAACGTACCTGGGCATCCGAACATATAGCCTTATATGCGTCAGTCGGCTTGGTGAAAATGTATCTTATATGTGTGGCTTGAACGCAGATATGATATAATCATCTGATAAGGGTCATGCGAGTATACTGTTACCTGTGATCCGTAGCAAGAATTCCAGAAGTAGACCTGAGAGGTAAAGCTATGATATGCCCTAATTGTAAAGAAGAGATACCGGGTGATGCGAAATTTTGTCCGTTCTGCGGATGCAGCTTCAACGCGGTGCCACCGGAACCGGTAAATACTCCGCCTGAGACGGAAAAATATTCGGCGAAAGATGTTGGCTATACGGCCGGGAATAGCGGTGCATATCTACCCCCGCCGCAGGGGCAGAAAAGGAAAAAGAAGAAAAATGATGATGAACAGGGAAGTCCGCTGCCGCTGGCGATCATCACAGTATCTCTGCTGGTCATTGCTGCTTCGTTGTTCATGATCCTGAGATCCGGCTCTGTGAAAATTGGATTTGGAAACCGGGGCCAGGGAGATAATGCGCAGGTGACACCGTCTGCTCAAACAGCCGAAAATGCTGATTATGAAGCTGAAGCCAGAGCTCAGGCAGCAGAGAATATTGAGGATACGGGAAATGAGCAGGCGGGAGTGCAGGAGGCAACTCCTACTCCGCTGCCCACTGCAACGCCGCTTCCGACCGAAACGCCAACTCCGCTGCCTACAGCCACTCCGCTTCCGACCGCGACTCCTATTCCACCGGAACCGCAGGTCGCAATCCCGGAAGTCATCACGATCTATGACGGTATACAGGCCAATGCCGCGGATTTTCTTTTCCCGGAGAGCAGCAGTGAATATCTGACGACCGCACGCATGAATGAGGTGCTTGAGTCATCGGATGCCAATATGATGCACAAGCTGTCGCAGCTGGCGATCAATGAACTTTTAGCCAGATATGGATTCAAATTCACGAGCACCTCACAGACAGCGCAGGACGCGAGAGATCAGTTTGAAGATAAAGGCTGGTATCAGAGTGTCCGCCGTGTCTGCCCGTCAAATCAGTGGGACGTGCTCAGGGCTAATTACTTTAACAGCTATGAGAGAGCGAATTTTGATGCTCTGAACCAATGGCAGAAAGACCATGGGGTATATTATTGATTCGGAGACGGCGGGGGACGGTTCAGCCCGCTGCTAAGATGATTATCTTGTGAACTGCCGGAAACACATGGGGGAAAATACAATGAGTGATACATCGTGGGATACAACAACGTGGGGAAATAATCAGGGAACGGCCGGTGATGCCATCAAGTTCTGCCCGAACTGCGGCGAAAAGATACCTGTCGGCGCAGCCTTCTGTCCGTACTGCGGTTTTCGATTTGAGGGGAGCCCTCAGGGTAATACACAGGAAAATATCCGGGATCCGTACCAGCCGGAGCCGACAGCCTATCAGGAATCCGAAAGACCGGAGCTTCATCCGATCTATATAGGTCCTGAAGAGCCGGAAGAACCTGCAGGATCAAATAGAAAGTCGAGCATACCGGTGATATTTGCTGTTGTTTTTGCAGCAATTGCGGCAATGCTTGTCGGCTTTCTTTTCATTGCTCCGCTGATAGCCGGAAGATCAGCCGGGTCAGCTTCTGTGGACACAGTACAGACCAATGAGGGGCAGATTGTAAATGAGGAAGTTCAGACAGCGGAGGCAGCCCCGGCAGAGGAAGCAAAAGCAGGCAATGATGTCGAGGCGGAAGCAGAGCCGACTGTCATCCCGACAGAAACACCGATACCGACGGCAACACCTACGCCGATACCGACGGCGACTCCGACAGAAGTACCTCCACAGACAATCAGTAAGCCCAACATTATTGATGCCTCAACGGGGCAGCCGATCTCAATACCGAATGACACAGCGGAGTCCTTTGCGTATCCGGATTCCGGCAGCCGTGTATGGTCCTATGGGGATGTGAACGGAATGACAGCAGGTGAAGTGCGCTACTGCATCAATGAGATTTACGCTAAGCATGGTTATATTTTCCAGAATGAGAACTGGCTCAATTACTTTAAGCAGAAGACATGGTATTCACCGACGGTGCCGAAAGCATCATTCGGGGATAATTATCTGAATGCCAATGAGGTAGCCAACGTCAAGCTGCTGAATCAGTACTACGCTGACAGAAAGTTCCCGGATTATTAATTGATCATCGTTAACAATAATATGGACAGTCAATGACTGTCTGACGGCGGAGATGTGAATCGATAGGCATCGATTCGGCCCATCTTTTCGTCAGATGGCCGTTATGGAATCGGTATATGAACGAGGAGGAAGAACCATATGGCAGAGCGCATCATAGAGGTTGCTGACCTGTCGATCATCGAGAGAAATCTTCAGATCGTCGGCAACAAGCTGCAGGATCTCGAGGACAATGTGGGCAGTGTGGACCACAAGGTCGTGGCCCTGAATAATGAGCTGGCCGCCCTTACCAGAGAATTCGAAGAGTATGTCCTCTCGCAGGGAAGAGCCAACCGACTGGCCCAGGCGGAGACCCGCCTTGTCCAGTTCGACAACGAGCTCAACAAGAAGTACGGACACTATGATGTGGTCCGCAGGTCGGCGACGGGCATCCTTCAGGCGGACGATCTTGGGCTGATCCGCCAGTCGACGATTAATACCATTTCCGAGGAGCTGATGGTCCAGACCCCCGGATATTGGCTTGCCCCCTGTCTTGTAGCGCTGGCCGCATGGATCAACGACAAAAAAGACATAGCGGAGAGAGCGGTTCGGGAAGGCATTCGCAGAAATGATGAGAAAACCTCCCTGTTCTTTGCTCTGGTCTGCAGAAGAGCGGACAGGGCGGGCAGCTGTCTTCAGTGGACGAAAAGATATCTGGACAATCAGGATGAGGAAGACCTTGACCGAAAGACCGTTATCATTCTGGACGCCTATGCCAGCGGTCTTATGGGGGCAGACACTGAGGGGCTTATATCTAAGACCATCAATGAGTGGATGGACAACCTGATTAATAAGCCCGGCTTTGTCGAACAGCAGACAGACCAGTGGTCAAAAGCTATTGTGAGCAAGAGAAAAGTTTATCAATCGGGCTACACGTATCTTCCGAAATACAGTCCTACCTGGCAACAGCTCGTCGATGTCATGGAGGGCGCGGAGCTTCACGGAACGATGCTGGATTACTTCATCAATATTTATCAGCAGCAGACCTCCACAGCCACTCTGAGGGAGCAGCTCGACGGTATTCTCGACAGTCTGGTCACCGACTTTGACGACGAGGAGCTGCCGCTTCGAAGGAAGAGACGCTATGAACAGCTGGTCAAGGAGTTTGAGGGTGATGAGAAGCGGGCGAAGACAGTCATGGATGCTGAACAGCAGGTCTATGACACTCATAAGGATTTTACCCAGCTGCTCACTGATGCAGCCATGGATCCGGAGGGATCGGGCGCGAGCTGTTCCACCCAGAAATTTGCAATTGCCCTCACCAAAGACTGGATCGTCAGCGCATATAATGACGTTACGGCGAAAAACCGCATGAAGATCCCCCAGTATATTGACATTGCAATAGGAACATTTAAGGACAGGACGGAGGACGGTCGAAACGAGCAGGAGCTGGAGGGGAAAATGATCACCCAGCTCACGCAGGAAAGAGATGCAAAACTGGCCAAATGCGTCATGTCCGGTTTTGATCAGTTCTGCCTTTACGGAGGCGGTGTGATCGGAATCGTCGGTCTCCTCATGATGTTTACCGGCCATCTTTTCCTTGGAATTATTGCGGCGGTGGCAGGTGTTTTCTTTGTCGTGAAGCATTTCAGCAGCAAGAAGTCGATAGAGAGCGATCGTCAGCGCATCATACAGGACTATGAGAATCTGACAAAGAGCAGCATTGAGATCCTGCGTGCCCTTATGGCGGAGATCGTTGATTTCATTGCGGAGTTCAATCAGAAAGACGCCAGGGCTTCTGATGTAGTCGAATTCCTTGAGCAGATATCACCCGAACAGTACGTGAGAAAGCTCTCCGGAACCCGTCGTCATGTAAGGACAAATGTCTGATGGAGGTGCGGCATGGATATTATTTTTAATGGTGGCAAAATATTCTGTACAAAGTGCGGGACACCGAATAAAGCAGGGTATCGCTTCTGCGTAAAGTGCGGCGCGAAACTCATGACACCGGTTCCGAGACCGCAGGAGGAAGACGTGAAGGATGTCCCGAAGGTCGAGCCTGTGAAGGCAGAGCCGGAACAGCCGATGTTCAGTGCGTTCGAGCAGGCAGAACATGTGGCGGAGCCTGTGAACGCTGAGGTGGAACCGGCAATGGCAGAGCCGGTTCCGGAAGAGCCGACGTTCAGCGCATTCGAGCATGCAGCCCCAGCTGAGGAGCCTGAAAAGGTCGAATCGGAGCCGGAAGAACCGACGTTCAGCGCGTTCGAGCCGGAAGTTCCGAAGGAAGAGCCTGTCCAGACTGCAGGATTTGCAGAATACGGTCAGGCTGCGTTCGAAGCGGAATCGAAAAGAGAGTATGCGGGTTTTGCCCGCTCGGGTTTCACAGGGGCTACGACTCCTACTGCGGCGGCGGGAGCATTTGCAACCGCATTGGATGCAGTAAAAAATAATAAGCAGATAGATGTCAGCGATGCGGAGACTGTGATGAGCCTGCTTGAGCAGGGTGAATCGTCCACGCTGGCAAAGGGGCTCCCTGCCTGGGATATTGTCCCGCCGCAGGTCGTGGTCAGGAGGAAACACAGAGTATGATAAGAACACCATCGACGTATTCGGACTGGATCAGTCTTTTTGATATGCTTAAGAACCATGATAGCGATGAGGACGTCGTAGCCGCCATGGAGCGGGGAACGATTCCGTGGCAGTCAGGTGTCGCGGAGCGCTTCACAGCCAGGATGATCGAGGCGGTCAACAAGAGGCTTGACGACGCGAGCGACCGGTTCAAGAGGAATATAGCACATGCGAATGGCGAGAGCGGGCTTCTTCAGGCGCTTAATGCCATGAGGAAAGAGCTTGCCCTCATGAAGAGGGTCGTCAGTGTGAACGCAATCCCTTCAGATATCCGCGGGAAATACGTCTCCATGGTCACAAAATATGCGGATGACGCCCAGAAGTCGCTGGAGGATTCCGCAAAGTCTGATCGTACCGGAAAACTCCGGTTCCTGATCAGAAATCATCCGGTCAACAGAATTTAAAGAGGAGCTGCCATGAGTGATACAGCTGAGAGCAGAAAGCTTCTGTTTCAATATTCCAAAGCCCGGATCCCATTTATCGTCGTGAACACGATAGAGAAAGATCGGGCGCTTGAGGTCCTAAAGAGTGTCTCAGACGAGCTGCAGCTGCCGTTCTGTGTGAGTTCTCTGTCCAAGGGCATCTACGACCTCGCGAGCAACAGGACGATCGAGGATGATCCGACTTTCTACGGCGCAATCGCCTATATGTCTGACCAGATGCGCCGCAGATCTAACATGACGATGATCCTGACGGAAATTCCGGATATCAGCGGTGACAATGCTGACGCAAAACAGCTTCTTGCGACCTGCAATCTGGCAAATGAGACCAGCAGCGAAATCATCGTCCTCTCCGATCAGCCTGTCTGGAACCAGCTCCAGAGACTCGGTATGTCTGTCCGCATCGATCTTCCGACGGAGGAGGAAATGCTGCAGATCATCGGTGAGTACATCAATGATTACCGCGGTCAGATCAAGATTGAGTGGGATTATGCCGATGTCCGTGAGGCGGCATCTGTGCTCACAGGCGTCACAAGAATAGAAGCCGAGAATATTATGGCTTCTCTGATCGCCAAGGAGAGGATCCTCAAGGAGGATCTTGACGAGATCCGCTCATCCAAGGAGACTATGTTCTCGGATATTTCCGGACTTGAGAGGATTAAAGTCGACCCGAAGGACCGCGAGGTCGGCGGTCTGGACGGATTAAAATCCTGGCTTGATGAAAAGAAAGCTCTCATGACGCCGGAAAAACGAGACCAGCTCCGCAGCATGGGGCTGCGTCCGCCCAGAGGGATCCTGCTGGTAGGAGTTCCCGGATGCGGAAAGTCTCTGTCCGCAAAGTCTATTTCAGCGAGTTGGAAGCTTCCGCTCTATCGCCTGGATTTTGCGACTGTCCAGGGCATGTACGTTGGGCAGTCCGAGCAGCAGCTCCGGGATGCCCTCGCTAAGGCGGAGGAAGTTTCCCCATGTATTCTCTGGATCGATGAGATCGAGAAAGGACTGTCGGGGGCGGGGTCCGGCAATGACGGCGGGGTCTCGACCCGCATGGTCGGACAGTTTCTGTTCTGGATGCAGGAGTGTAGAAAGAACGTATTTGTCGTCGCGACAGCCAATGATGTCAGCATGCTGCCGTCCGAGCTTCTGCGAAGAGGCAGATTTGATGAGATGTTCTTCATCGATCTTCCGAGCAGCAAGGAGAGAATGGACATACTTGCGCTCTATATGCGGAAGTATCTGCGTCTCAATTTTACAGGTCCGCTGGCCGAGCGGCTTGTAGAGCTCTCTGAGGGATTCACGGGAGCTGACCTTGAGTCCACGGTGAGAGACCTTGCATACCGCCAGATATCCAATCCGAAATTTATTCTCAATGAACAGGCTCTGCTCACTGCGTTCAACAATGTTGTGCCGCTCTCACAGACCAGCCCCGAGAAGATCGAGGCGATCCGCGAGTGGGGACGCACGAGAGCGGTGCCGGCTTCCGGCAGACCGATCGGCGAGGACAGGCTCTCCCAGAGACAGGGCCCTAAGACGAGGAAGGTCCTGTTGTCCAATAATTGATATATCAGAACGGAGGTCACTATGCCGAGACCGATTTTAGGAAACAGACAGAATCAGCAGCTGGGGAGTGGGCTCTCTCTTGAGAGAAAGTCCGGGACAGAGTCATCTTCCCGGCAGATGTCCAAACTCGAACTGGACCGGCTGCTCAGAAAGCCGAGATCTAAGGAATACATGGAGGCCATGAGAAAGCTCGACACAGGCAGCCATGTGCACAATGATGCTCAGCGGGATGAAATTATCCGGATCCTGCAGGAGGAATTTCCGGAGGTCAAGCTCGGCGGGATCCTCGAAGGCATCATTGCCAAGTGCTATATCGGACCGGAGTATGACGTTCACTCGATCAATATTTCCGGTGGAATCATACATCATTTTCAAAAGAATGAAAGTATGCCTCCCGAACTTGTCAGGGCGAGAGCCCTGGCTGCCAGAGGCATTTACGAGTTCATCGAAGTCTATCATGACTGCTGCAGATGCGTGAGCGCAGACGGATCAGTGTCTGTGATCTGACAATTATAAGGAGACTGCTATGAAGATATGTCCGACATGCGGTAATCAGTGCAATGATACAGACGTATTCTGTTTCTTGTGCGGGACAAAATTTGAGGTGAAGAAGGAAAACCAGACGAAAAAGCAGATGAAATTCTGCATGAATTGCGGAAAGGAGCTGCTCCCCGGCGCTGCATTCTGTATGGGGTGCGGAACTCCGGTCGGGTCTGTCGGAAAGAGCGAATCTAATGTAGAGCATCAGCGCCGCCAGGTGTTAATGGGAAGCGGAGAGACCGGCAGAGTGAATTATGGCTCTGCTGCGAGTGGGACACAGACGCGGACTGCTGTCAAGTATCCGGACAGGGGAAGTTCTCCTGTTTCGGTGCAGGCAGGTACCGGGAATATTCCGTCACCGAGTGTCCCGACGCCGCCGGCCCCGGGTATACCGGCAGCGTCGCCTCCGAGCGGAAATTCTTCCATATATATTGTGGAATTCATGAGTGCTCTCTTTAAAGGCCACAACATTCCCGTCATTATCTACCTGCTCATGAATGTTGTTTTCATTGCAGCAATTTGTTTCCTGGTGTACCCGGATGTCAGAATTGCTATACCGGCGGGGCTGATTATATATATCATCTCTCTCACGATTGCCCTGTCCGGGTTCGGTGAGAGACTTCTGCGGTTCTATGCCCACTGCTCGCCGCTGACAGATCAGGCGATCATTCAGAGAATTATGCCGATCTTTAATGAGGCAAAGCGGAGGGCATCTATCACAGCCAGGTCAGAAGGCAGGAGTATTCCTGATGACGTAGAGCTGTTCTATGATGACTCTCCGGGGATGGGTGCATTTGCGACCGGAAGAAAAACGATCTGCTTCTCAAAGGGGATTCTGGCTGCGAATGATGAGATGCTGCTCGCGACATTTGAGCATGAGTTCGGACATATAGCGCATCACGACACGGATTCGATTCTCCTGATCGCTGTGGGAAATATGATTTTCACGGCCATTATAACGCTGTTCAAAATCGGCACTATTATGTGCGATATCATTTTCAAAATTGTCGGCATCTTTGCCGGCGGAGATGAGGGGATTTTCATGATCCTCATGGGATCGCTGTCCAGATTCCTCACTCTGATCTTCATTGACCTGTTCATGGCGGTCTGGACCGGAATAGGCAATCTGCTGGTCCTCAAATCGAGCCGGAGCCAGGAGTACAAAGCAGATGAGTTTGCGTTCAAGTGCGGCAAGGGGCGTGAGCTGCAGGACATGCTGATGTTCCTTGAGGGCGGCAATCTTGCAAAACCGACCGGACTTTTTGCCACATTGAAGAGTTCTCACCCGCATACTGCGGATCGCATCGCTGCTCTGCAGCAGCTGGAAGCCAATTCGGTGCCGGTGGTGAGGTGAAAAACCGGCAAAAGTTCAGACAGGCTGTTCAGGGTCTGAGATACGGCGCAAACATCATCTTCATCGAAAAGCGCTGGTCACTACCCTGCGAGCCAAAAAAGCTAAAGCTTTTTGCGTAGGCGACAAGCCAAGGTGCCTGATTCGTGCTTGCGACGCGAAGCTAGTCCTTTAGGGCACGAAATGAAGGCACTTTGGCGCCCGCCCGGCATCGAGCGTAAAACGCGAGATGAAGGCGGTGACGCCGGAAGCGAGTAGAAACGGCTTGCCGACTCTACTCGCGTTCTCGGTCGGACCAGCAACGCTTTTCTCACGAAGATGGATGCTTTGCGCCGTTAACGAACTATAATAACAGCCAGTCTGAACTGTTACCTGTCATGCATGGCACAATAGCTTTTTTAACCATAGAGACCTTGTCTCAATTCAGTTCTTGTGGTACAGTTTTGTCTCAGAACATAAACAGGCTATAAGTACAGCGAAAGTCCTGAATGAAAGGTGCTGCTGACTGCAAAAGCGAGAGGTATTTATGAACTATAAAATTACCGGCGGACAGGTCATGACATATATGAACGGTGTCCTGGCCATCGAAAAGAGAGATATTTACGTAGTCGGAGACACGATCCGGTTCACCGCGGACGAGACAAAAGATAACTTCGAGGTCATCGACGCAGGCAGCTGCCTTGTCATGCCCGGCCTCATCAATATGCACACGCATGCGTATATGACGATCATGCGCAACTACGCAGACGACGTCGACTTTGACGAGTGGCTCTTTAAGAGAGTCATGCCCATCGAGGACACACTGCCGAAAGAGGGCGCTTATTGGACCAATCTTCTGGCCATGATGGAGATGCTGCGCACGGGCACGACCTGCTTCGTCGACATGCATATGTTCCATGAGCAGTCCTGCAGTGCAGCGAGCGAGGCAGGTGTCCGCGGCTATATCGGACGAGGCCTGGTCGGAGAGGATTTGTATGCAGATGGCTGGAGCCGTTTTTCCCAGGCTATTGAGGAGAAGGAGAAATATGAGGGTGACATGCTGAAGTTCATTCTCTCGCCGCACGCAATCTACAGCTGCGGGACAAAGCTCCTCACCCAGGTCATAGAGGAATCGGAGAAGCGCGGAATGCTGCGCCAGACGCATTTGTCCGAGGGCATGAACGAGGTTGATAATTGCAGGAAGCAGCACGGAAAGACACCGGTCGCTTACCTGAATGATCTCGGGTTCCTGAGCGACCACACGATCCTTGCTCACTGCGTTCAGATGCAGGATGACGACATAGACATTATTGCGCGCAGCGGATCGACGGTAGTTACGAATCCGGCTTCCAACGCGAAGCTCGGCAATGGATTCGCTCCTGTCTGTGATTTTGCAAATGCAGGCATCAACGTAGCCATCGGCACCGACGGGACCTGCAGCAACAATACGCTGAACATGTTCCGGGAGATGGGGCTTGTCTCTCTTATCCACAAGGGAGTGCAGAGGAGCTCGACGGCAGCACCGGCGGATCAGGTGGTCCGCATGGCTACGGTCAACGCTGCCCGCGCCCTCGGGAGAAGCGGCGAGCTTGGCGAGATCAGTGACGGCGCTAAGGCGGATCTGGTATTCGTCGATCTCACGGAGCCGTCCATGTTCCCGGCAAACAATATCATGTCATCCCTGTGCTATTCGGCAAACGGATCCGAGGTGAAGTCCGTTATGGTTGGCGGTAAGTTCGTCATGAGGAACCGGGAATTTGCAACTATCGACGCGGAACGTGTCAGATATGAGGTGCAGAAGATGGTGGATACATATCTGTGAAATGGTCTGGATCGAGTCTTGAACATGAAACGAATTCCGCGTCTGGCCTTGGAGCGAGATCATAACAGCTGATTATGGCCTGTATACTACATTGAAAATCACGAGCTGGACTTAAAATAGTAGCTGAATGAACTGCTTTGAGAAGCTCCTGCAGATAAGAAAAGAAAGGTAAATCACATGAGCAATATTAAAGATGCATCACTTGCACCGTCAGGAAGAAAGAAAATCGAGTGGGTTAGATCCTTTATGCCGGCCCTCTCCAAGATCGAGGAGCAGTTCGAGAGAGAGCAGCCGTTCAAAGGCATGCGCATCGCTGTCTCCGTTCACCTTGAAGCTAAGACAGCCAATTTAGGTCTGGTCCTCAAGAAGGGCGGCGCCGAAGTTTTTCTCACAGGCTGCAATCCGCTGTCCACACAGGATGACGTGGCAGCGGCAGTGGCGGAAATGGGAATTGAGACATTCGGAAAGTACGGCGTCAGCCCGGAAGAATATGAAGATCTGCTGGCAGAGACTCTTGCCTGCCATCCGCACCTCATCGTCGATGACGGTGGCGACCTGATCAATCTGCTCGGCGGAAGATGCAGGGAATACGCAGACCGGCTCATCGGCGGCTGCGAGGAGACCACGACAGGTATCCATCGCCTGAAGGCCCGTGAGCGCGAGGGTATCCTTCCCTGCCCGATGATGGCAGTCAATGATGCCAAGGCCAAGCATTATTATGATAACAAGTACGGCACAGGCCAGTCGGTCTGGACCGCGATCATGGATACGACCAACCTGATCGTTGCCGGCAAGACAGTCGTTGTCGCAGGCTACGGCTGGTGCGGCAAGGGCACCGCTATGCGGGCAAAGGGTATGGGTGCAAATGTCATCATCACCGAGATCGATCCGTTCAAAGCCCTCGACGCTACTATGGACGGCTTCCGCATCATGACGATGGATGAGGCCGCAAAGTACGGCGATATTTTTGTTACTGTCACGGGCTGCAAGGACGTCATTACCGAGAAGCATTTCGCTGTCATGAAGGATCAGGCTATCCTCTGCAACGCGGGGCACTTTGACTGCGAGGTCGACGTAGCCTACCTTCGCGCGAATGCTGTAAAAGCGGAAGAGCGCAGAAAGAATATCATCGGCTATACCCTTCCGGACGGAAGAACTCTGAATGTCCTTGGCGAGGGCCGTCTCGTGAACCTTGCCTGCGGCATGGGCCATCCGGCTGAGATCATGGACATGTCCTTCTCGGTGCAGGCTCTGAGCCTTAAGTGGCTGGCAGAGCATAAAGATGAGCTCGAGACTCGTGTCTATGATATTCCGGATTCTATTGATGATGAGATCGGCCGTGCAAAGCTCGCGGCTATGGGTATCACTATCGACGTGCTTACACCGGAACAGGAGGCATATCTCACTGGGTGGACAGCGGAGTGAAGTCGCGGCTTCTTGACAAGTTTCGCGTAATGCCTTATAGTAAAAAGAAAGAGGAACACTGCGACAAGCGGTTGACCTCTACAAATGAATTGTTGTCAAATTTTTATTAACAACCGTCACTTTGCCGAGTGGCGGTTGTTGCTCGTTACACGGATCGTGATGGTAAAACCAAACACATGAAAAGTCAGTGTAATAGGCATGCAATCACCTCCTTTCGGAGTATGATGGCCAACCGCCTGCCGCTATGCAGTGTTCCCCGCCCACACGAGTGGGTGACATAATACTAACAGGAGAACAAATGTTTGTCAAGGGAAGAGCGATGACGCAAAAGGGACGGATTTTTTCACGTGGATTTTTTCACGTGAATAGAACCGTCCCTTTCTCACCATCAGCCAGCCAGCGTCCCCATCGGGTCCCACGGCATAAAGTGCAGCGGTTCCGTATGAAGAGCAGCAAGCTGCTTTTCATTCAAATAGCTCTTCTCGATGACCGCCTGGTAGACATAATTGTCGAACCAGCCGGCATTCATGACATAGTAACCCTTCTCGCCGCGCTCATCGCTCCAGCTGTTCTCGATCTTCCAGCGGTTTGGCGTGCCATTTTCGTCGAGATTGACGCCCGTGATTACCATGGCGTGGCTCATGGCAGACTGGCGGATGTTGAGGCTGTCTTCTTTCGTCATGGAGAAGTCAATGCCGAGCGTTCCGTCAAAGTCAAAGACTGCGTCGCTCCAGATGCCCATCTCGCGCTCACCCATGAATCCCACATCAGAACCGAACCAGACGACCTTGCCGTCTTTCAGCTGCTTCACGATCAGATCCTTCAGATCCTCCATCGGAAGGTTCAGATATGTGACGGGCGGCGCGCCGGCGACGTTGCCCAGATAATCGATCGTGCAGTTCTGATAGAAAGGCTTGTCCTCCGTCGGGGAGTTGATGATGCCGACGTAATCGGATCTCAGGTCGAAGCCTATATACTTTTCATAGAAGGTGTAGGGCGTGAGATTTCGGTCAACGTGATAAACCTTGTCCTTGTCGGTGTATTCGAAGTCAAATTCCTTCGGTGGCTCACCGAAGCACATGGTGAGGAGGCGGTATGCATCTTTCAGATAGGTGTTTTTGACAGCTTCCGTGTCTTCACCATTTGCAGCAGCTTCGCGGAGCGCGAGAGCGCCTTTACGAAGGAGTATGTTGATCAGTCGGTTCATATCTCTTGTGTGGCTGCTCTGGAAGGTCTCCTGCATGGCGGCTTTCGGGATGACACCGTATTTTTTGACGACATTGACGAACATGTTCCACTGTCCGCCGTCGCCGATAGCCGAATCGAGGAGGAAGGTAACCAGGCGGTCTGTGAGTGGTCTGTCAGCAAGCTCGATCATAGCCTCATAGAAGAAGTTGATCTTTTCGAATTTGTCCCAGAAAGCAGTATAGTTCTGGGAGAGCTCGAACTTTTCTATGTTGCAGTCATTCGCGATTTTTTCGCGGAAGACATTGAGGGCGGCGAAGATCCAGCAGCGGCCGCTTTGTTTCTGGTTGGTCACAGCCATGGTGGGAATCTCAACTGAGAACTGGAACTGAGATTCATCGAGCCCCCTGTTCGTAAAAGCTATGTCCTTCACGTTGTGCTTTGTCAGGGCATTGGTGATGGCGTGGTCCAGGGGAGACTTAGCGGTTATTTCCCGGAACGCTTCGATGGTGTCTAAAGATACGTCTTTCATAAGTGGGTTCCTTTCTGATCTGATAGGCCGGTGCCGTGCCGGCGCCTTGACAGATAGGCCGAATCAGATATAGTATTTGAAGTGGAGCACTGCGACAAGGCAGTGTTCTGCGCGCTAAAGAAGCGGGTGACATAAGATTATCAAAACCGTTCTTGCCCGTCAATAGATGGACGAATAATTACCAAAAGCGGATTATGAAATCACGTAATAATTTAGACAGGCTGTATCAGAAAGGACCTGCGTTTTTCGATGAAGATGATGCTTGCTTCGGTTCCGGAACTCCGATATAGACTGTCTGAACCGAGCTGCCGAAAGGAGGAGCGATTATTGAATAAGGAAAAAGACATGAATTCCGAGGAGCTTCTCCGACTGCTTTTCATGGAGTCGAGCCTCGAGCATCTGATGACGATGGATACGGGAGAGGTGGGGATGCCGACATTTGCAGAATACATCACCCAGCTGGCGAGATCAATCGGGGAAGCTCCGGAGAGGATCATCAACAGGGCAGACCTCGACAAATCTTACGGTCATCAGCTGTTCCGCGGAATCAGGAACCCGTCCCGCGACACGGTTCTCATGCTTGCGTTCGGATTCCAGGCGGATTACGCCAGAGCGCAGACATTGCTCAAAATAGCGAGAAAATCGCCCCTGCACCCCCGCGTCAAGCGGGACATGGTCATCATCTTCTGCCTGCACCACGGTTACAGCATTGTCGAGACCCAGTTAGCCCTCAGTGATTATGGTCTTCCTCTTCTCGGAGGTAGAAAAAATGAGTGATATGACAAGTAAGCTATCGTCCATTATTGAGACCACCTTCTCACAGTATGGATATCCCGAGGCTTTCCTTTCTGAGTATGATCAGATGGAGTGTCTGGCAAGCCGGGCCGGGCGGGAGACCTTCCTTTGCCGTAAAAAAGACGGCGGTGATATGGCGGTCGCTAAATGTTTTGAAAATGCAGTCTATGAGCCAAACGCACAGGAATCCGCAATCAGAAATATCGACCATCCCCGGATACCCCACTTTATCAAAGAGTACAGGAATGAGCAGTACACTTGCATTCTCAGGGAGTATGTCAGCGGTGAGACACTCAGTGAGATAGTCCGGGAGCGCGAACTTGGTCAGGAAGAGATTGTCGGGATCTGCGAGCAGCTGGCAGACATTCTGATTTTTCTCCACGGAATGGATCCACCGATTATTCACAGGGATGTGAAGCCGGAGAATGTGATTATCGGCAGCGACGGAAAAGTGTATCTCATTGATCTTGATATCGCGAGAATTTATAAGGAAGGCGCGGATTCGGACACCGTCTTCTACGGAACAAGGGGGTATGCGCCTCCGGAGCAGTATGGATTTGCACAGACCGATGCCCGGGCGGACATTTATTCTTTCGGCGTGCTGCTCCGCTTCCTTCTGACAGGGAGCATAAGAGAGAATAAGAATATCCGGGTCTATGAGCCGCTGCAGAGGATCATAGGTAAGTGCACGGTGTTCTCGCCAGAGAAACGTTATGCGGATATGAAGACTGTGAAGAAGGACCTCATGTCTGCCAACCCGAAAGCACAGCTTTTCCGGCGGATCAGATTGGGGCTTGTTGCGGCGGTGATTTGCGCTGCAGCGTTATTTGCAGGCCTTAAGGCTTATCAGAAGGCGACTTATTCCCCGTTTACTCCCGACCATGTACCCGCTTATCAGAGCGACGAGGAAAAAATCCGGCAGGCAGTGGAGTATATGCGTGAGCATTTTGACACAGACCTCTTTGATGATATGGACGGCCAGGCGACAGCAGGCTTTCTCCGTGAGGTCTTTATAGATGTATACGGACTCGATCCTGATTACGCGCGCGGTATCAACACGGATATTCCGAGGGAGAGCGAAGAGTTCTTCCTTCCGTGGGGATGGGACGACGCGCAGACTATGGATCGTGATGTGGTCATATATGCGGCGATTAAATTGTATGACCCGGCAATAGTCGCGGACTGGTCGAGTCTTTCGGATGACAACGGATATTACCCCGGAGTTCGGGTGGCGCTCGCTTTCGCGGAAAAGCATGGAATCGGTCAGGACGTGAATCGCCCGGGCGATATTACTAAGGGCGAGGCGGCCAGCATACTTGCGGATGCGGATCGGGTGTTCGGCGGGCAGCAGGAAAGTTGAGAATCAGCTATGGTGTGCTTTGTGCACACCTTTTTTATGCCCTAAAACGATATGATAAAATAAGTATCTAAAGCTGCCCATCCGCCTGTATCCGGTCAGTCAAAATCGCTATGGTGACTGCTTCGGGGCTGCGTGAGGGAAGTGTCTGAAATATCTAAACTATAAACGGGAAAGGTGGTAATCAACATGAAGAAAATGCTGTATCCGCTAATATGCCTTCTGGCCGCGCTCATGCTGTTCATCAGTATGAAGCCGTGTACAGTTTATGCCGGTGAGCCCGATGATAATACTCGGTGGCTGCCCGCAGATCCGGTAGATGTGACGACATATGAGCAAATGAAAGACGCCCTCAGCCACAACGAGGAAGAGCCGGATGAGGATAATATCGTCTGGATCGATGTCGCCCGGCTGGCGGCAGATATAACAATTGTTGACGGACAGAAGATTGAATCGAGAGGGTTCCTTAGGATCCCTTCCGGCAGGACGCTCACAATTGAGGACGGCGGATTGGTGGAGGTGTCGTTCCAGATCGAGCCGGGCGGCAAAGTCATCGTAAAATCCGGCGGCAGGCTCTATACGACAATGGGCGATGACTGCGTCAATCACGGTCAGCTGATTGTGGAGCCTGAAGCGGTGATACAAAGCCAGATGGGCGCTTCCATCGTTAATGCCGCCGACGGATATATGCAGCTCGACGGTGTGTTTTTCTGCAACGGCTATAAGGAGTCAAACGGCACAAGACACATGTGGATCGGAAATGAAGGCTCACTAGAGGGTGAGGGATTTGTTGTCATCGGAGATATCTTCTATCACGAATACGGTGGCAGCTTTGAGGACAGCCTTGCCGCATTAGACCAGGTGCTTTCTGTAGTGGGCGATGAAAATGATGTCCGGGTCCTCGCCAAAGTTCATTCCTATGAAGAGATGGAGCAGCTGTCAGGCCCTGCCCACAAAAAGGGAGCGTATCTGGACGCTGATATCACGGTCAGTGAAGGACCGGAATTTGATACAAGAGGAACGCTCTATATACCTGCGGGCAGAAGGCTTACTGTGGCCGAAGGTGGAGACTGTACCGCATCATTCTATATCGCTAACGGTGGTTCGGTGATCGTTGAGACCGATGCCACGCTGGCAACGACGCAGGGATTTGACTGCCATAACAGGGGTGAGCTCACTGTGGAACCGGGCGGAAATTTGGTCAGCCGGTTCGGCACAGCAATTATTAATGACGATGTAGGAAAGCTCACGATGAACGGTCTCTTCAGCGTCGGCAGCTATCATGACCCTGATGGGGTGAACCATGTGTGGTACGGAAATTCCGGCTCTATAGAGGGCGACGGATTTATCGTGACAGGACCTGTGGCCATGGCAAGTGAAGAAGGCAGCCTTGCGGCAAGACAGGACGTCGCCTCCCAGATTAAAGCCTCTCTTAATCAGGACTGCGGTATCAAGGTCCTGGTATCTGTATTCGACTCGGCAGAGATGAAGCAGCTGAGCACAAAACCTGAAATTGACGGATTCAGGCTGAAACTGAAGAAACCCTTTGACGAAGAGCCGGAAGAAGAGCCGGAGCCGCAATTCTTCGTCATCGAGGACTCGATGGATACGACCGGCAAAGTTGTCCTCAATCTCGATGAGAGTGTCTATATAAATTCGGACGTCTCCTTCACGACAGATTGCTTCATCAGCACATCGGATGTGCTTACAGAGGACTGCGAGTTTACTGTAAATGGATTGTTTGTGGCATACAAGGTGTCGATCGGCGGCACTTTGAGTATCGGGAACGATGCGGATATTCAAGTGGTGCAGCTGCAATTCTTCTGGCCGAGCAAACCGTGCGAAGTCAGGAACGTTACCGGAGAAATCGTGTATGGCGCAATGTATGATCTGAATAAGGGGTCAGGACCGGTATCCCTGAACGAGTCGGAGGACGGCAGGTTCTATGTGCCTGCGAATCCGACGAGGAATGGGTATACATTTAAGGGATGGACGATCTCCTCTACCTGGAAGGGCAGCAGTGTCTGGACGAGTGAGATGGATGCAAAGCTTAAATCGCTTTCTGTCAAAAAGGATTCTTCCGGGACATATGTTGACGAGTCAGGAATGTTCCCTCTGACAATCACCGCTGAGTGGGCACTGCCGCCAACGCCCACGCCTACCCCCAAGCCCACGCCTACTCCCAAGCCTACGGCTACACCTACTCCGAAGCCGGCCTCCGGATTTTCGGATGTCCAGGATCCGAATCACGCATACTATAAGGCTATCTACTGGGCGGCGGATGCAGGCATCACCAAGGGCTATTCGGACGGCACGTTCGGAATTGACAAGAATTGTACACGCGGCGAAATGATGATGTTCCTGTGGAGGTATGCCGGCAAGCCTGCCCCGAAGACTGTATCGAAATCTCCGTTCAAGGATGTTCCGAAAACACATACCTTCTACAGCGCAATCCTCTGGGGTTCACAGAAGGGTATCACCAAGGGCTATTCTGACGGAACATTCGGAGTCAATCGCAACGTGACGCGAGGCGAGTGCATGATGTTCCTCTGGAGGCTCAAGAACAAGCCGGCACCCAAGGCGGTAGCCAAGGCACCGTTCCCGGATGTTCCGAAGTCTCATGTATTTTACAACGCGGTACTCTGGGGCTACCAGAAAAAGATAACAACGGGCTTTACATCGGGAAAACTGAAAGGGAAGTTCGGTGTTGATGAGAACTGCAGTCGCGGTCAGATCGTCACATTCCTCTATCGGGCAAGATAATCTGCCGGAACCCAAGGCAGTGCGCAGCAGGGCTGACGCTTAAGGTGTCAGCCCTGCTTTTTTTGTGTCGACAGTTCAGACAGGCTGTATTGATGCGCCGGTAACGAAGTTCATGAACAGCCTGTCTGAACTGTTGCTATCTTATGCGACCGTAAGAAAAAGTTGGGTGTGTGCTATGGACATCCATTCCGATTTTGTTTATTCTAGTCATAATTATAAAAACTTCCCACTTGATGAGACTGTTGCTGTACCCGCGTGTGGGAAGTTTTGTCATTATCTTTGTGACCGCAGAATAGTGAGTCACACGAATCGGAGATTCCTATGAATTATATTGTTCTTGACCTCGAGTGGAACCAGTGTCCATACGGAAAGGACCGTGAAAATGAAAAACTGCCGTTCGAGATCATTGAATTCGGCGCAGTCAAAATGAATGAGAAGAAGGAGATTATTGATACCTTCCACCAGCTCGTAAAGCCGGTCGTCTACCACAGGATACATTTCAGGACACGGGAGGTCATAGCTGTCTCCCTGGAAAAGCTTGAAAAGGAAGGAATCCTGTTCCCGAAAGCTGCGGAGGCTTTTTTTAAATGGTGCGGCAGCGATTACAGATTCTGCACCTGGGGAACACTGGATCTGACCGAACTGCAGCGTAATCTGGATTTTTATTATATGGGAGGTCTTATTGAAGGACCTGTCATTTACGAGGATGTGCAGAAGCTCTTTGCAATCGCGTATGAGACCCGAAAAGACAGAAGGTCGCTGGAGTATGCCGCTGATTTCCTGCATGTGGAGGATAACGGTGAGTTCCATCAGGCTCTTGATGATGCGGTGTACACAGCAAGGATCCTAAGCATGATTCCCGATGAAGTGATCCATGAGGATTTTTCCATAGATACCTACCGCACGCCGAAGACGAAGGCGGAGCAGATCCTGATACGATACAGGACATATGAAAAATTCATTTCCAGGGAGTTCGCAACGAAGGAAGCTGCCATGGAGGATCGGGAAATTACCGCGATTCGCTGCTTTGTCTGTCATAAGAACGCAAAAAGAAAAGTCAAATGGTTCTCAGATAACGGCCGCAACCACTTTGCCGTAGGGTTTTGCCCGGATCACGGCTATGTTAAGAGCAAAGTGCGCCTGCGCAAATCCAGTTCAGGAAGGATTTTTGTCATCAAGACGACGAAAATGATCAGCGAGAGCGATGCGGAGAAGATACGGAACAAGCAGGATATGATTCGGGAAAGACGCCATAAGAAAGGCAAATAAGATTGTTTTTCACAGAAGTGTCACAAATAATCGGTGTATGAATAATGACATTTGAAAAAATGAATGATATAATTTACAGTGTATGACTCAATGGGGGCAGTGTGCCCTGACCCCAGACTGGCGTGAAATTTACATTTGCGAGCATATTACGGGGAGGTAACTACAGAAATTGAGCAGAAGAAAACAGATATTGAGTCTTCTTCTTGCCGGCGTAATGATGACGTCTCTCGTCAATCCGTCGACAGCGTACGCATCCGGGACCGAGTCATCGGTGGCGGACGTACAGAATTCGGAGCAGACAACGGTCTCTTACCATACGACCACTCCGTCCGCGTCGAGCGCTGTTACGACTGATACAGATGAGGCGGGAGCTTCCGAAGGGAATGGAGGTTCCGGTCAGAGTTCCGGCAGTGATACTTCGTTTTCAGTACCGTCTGATGAAGGGGATACAGACGGTGCCGGATCCGACGTGCAGGAAGAGGACACTAAATCAGATGAAGGATCTGCCGCAGACGACCCGGGCACGAGTAGCGCGGAAGGTCCCGCGGACAGCACGCCTGACTCGGGAAGCAGCGTCGTAACTGACCCGGACAGCAGTACCGTAACTGATCCGGACAGCAGCGCTGCAACTGATTCAGACAGCAGCGCGGCGACGGATTCGGACAGTTCCGGCATATCGGATGAATCGAGTCTGCCTGACTCGGCGGTATCCGATGTAACTGTGCCGGATGATCCGAACGCGACAGATTCAGACAGTAAAAAGACTTCCTATACTCTTTCAATTATTTATAAGTATGATAATGGAAAGTCTGCATCCAGCACATACCGGGGCAATTATAAAGCCGGTGAGAGCTACAGCATCACATCTCCGACTATTAAGGGCTATAAGCCGTCTGCCACAGCGGTCAAGGGCAAGATGGGAGCCTCGGACAAGACTATAACAGTCACATACACCGCTACTGCGGCAACGAAAGCTGCGGACAAAGAATTCACACTGACCATATCTTATGTGCGTCAGGGAGGCGGACGCATCGCGGACACATATGTAGGGACGCTGAAGAAAGGTGCGGCTTATAACGTAGCGTCACCGTCGGTGGCAGGTTATACGCCTGACAAAGTCTCGGTTTCGGGAACTATCACCGCCGATACGAACATCACAGTCACCTATGCGCCGGTCGCGCAGGTCGTACCGACTCCTGCACAGTCCTATACGGTGAGAACGCCGTCACAGGCATTTGCCAAAATCGTAAACCCTGAGCTTGCGGGATTCACAAAGATTGCCAAGGCATATGCGTATGCCGATGTCAACTATTTCCTGAATATCCGGGAAGGCAAGGGAAAGAATAACGAGATCGTCGGAGTTCTTTACAGTAAGAACCTGTGCTATGTCATCGATGATTCGGATCCGGAATGGGTCTACATCGAGTCGGGTACGGTCAGAGGCTTTGTTCAGAGAGAGTACCTGGTGACAGGAAAGGAAGCCGAGGAGTATGTGAGCTCCCAGGGAGGCGAGAGCGGAATGAAGCTGGCGAAACAGCTGATCGCTCCGGCTAACAACAAGGCTTTCCGCTACACCATGACGACGGTGCGCGATATACCGACGACCTATAATTACATCTCAGCGACAGCAAGTGCGGATCGTCAGGCCATGATCAGCTACGCGAGACAGTTCCTCGGAAATCCTTATGTGTGGGGCGGTGAATCACTGACGGAAGGAACTGACTGCTCCGGATTCACACAGCAGATCTACGCTGCGTTCGGCATCTCACTTCCGAGATGCTCCTACGAGCAGGCTGAGGCGGGAACTAAGATTGCCGTCGAGGACGCGCTTCCGGGCGATCTGGTCTTCTACGCGAGAGACGGCGTTGTCTACCATGTTCTGATGTACATAGGCAACGGTCGCGTTATTCACGCGTCGTCATCGACGACCGGCATCATAGAGTCGAATCTCAATTATGACAAAGTGTGCTGGGCATGTCGGTTCATCACGGACGACAGTACATCCTCGACGCAGGCGAGCTCGCTTGTTGAGCTCGGAAAGAAAGCTTATGAGGGCGATACGGGAGCTCAGATGCAGATCATTGAGTCGATCGCCGTGTCATCTACAAGAGCTTACGAGCAGTACGGATTCCTCAGATCGGTCCTGATCGCACAGGTAATTCAGGAATCGGGCTGGGTATCCTTTGACGGCGCATCCTACGGAGGCATTCAGCCGGAGGACAATAATGTTCTCGGAATGAATGAAGAGCTTCTTAATGATAAGTGGATGAGTCCATGGACCGGAATTGCCGCTCTCCGGACGGTCCCGCAGTGGGATGGGACAAAGGATGTCTACGGTACAGAATCGATGAGAACGTACGAGGACATTGAGGCCTGCATCGCAGACTTCGCAGCATTCAGGATAGGAATGCATCCGGAACTCAAGGGCGAGAAGAATGTGGATACCGTCATTGACGTGGGACTTAAGGGCTATGCGACGGACCCGACATACCAGGATTCCATACGCAGGATCATTGAGAAGTATTCTCTGACCAGGTACGATTCCATCGCAATCACCGGAACGTCGGCAAAGGACGATTCCTCCTACACGCAGGATGAACTCGAGCTTATCTGGGCTATTGTCGCTCAGGAAGATGACCAGAGCTATGAGGGTGCCCTCGCTGTAATCAGTTCGGCGATGAACCGCGCGGACGTCAACTACGGCGGATACGGGACGACAGCTCTTGAACAGCTCACGGCTGACGGCCAGTACTGCTACTCGCCGAAGGTCTCAGATCCTTCGCTGTGGCAGAGAAGACTGGGGGGCAATGTTCCGGACGACGTAAAGAAGGCCGTCGAGGATTGCCTGACTAAGGGAATCAGAAACAATACTTACCTTAACTTCAGAAGTTCGAACCGGACGGGCGATTATATCCAGATTGGGGCGAATTGGTACTTCTAAGCAGTTTCGGTAAAAGAAGGAAAAAATTTATAAAGCTATATATGGCAACGCAGATTTTCGATGCCATATATAGCTTTTTTATATGGATGTTGAGCCAAAGCGTATAGATTGTGTTTCTCCCTATTTACTGTGGAGTATAGCATGATACACTTTGCGACAGTTCAGGCAGGCTGTTCTTGTAATTCGCTTTCGGCAGCAAAGCATCCATCTTCGTGAGAAAAACATTGCAGGTCCGACCGAGAGATCGCGTAGAGGCGGCTTGCTGCCCCTACGCTAGCTCGCAGGGAAGGATATGCGTTTTTCGATGAAGATGATGCGTGCTGCCGATTCAGATCCAAAGCGACAGCCTGCCTAAACTGTTATTGCACCAGGCACACCCCGACACACTTTTTCTCCACCCTTGACAAGCAACAGCGCTTCAACGTATAATAGCGTTTTGTATAGGGCAAACCTGACGAGAAAAGGAGCCAAGAGCATGTATAAAAAAGTAGACACAGACATGAATTTTGTCGAGCGGGAGAAAGAAACCGCCAAATTCTGGAAAGATAATGATATCTTCCGGAAGAGTATCAAGCAGAGAGAAGGATGTCCGACATATATGTTTTTTGACGGACCTCCGACAGCCAACGGCAAGCCGCACATCGGCCACGTATTAACGCGCGTTATAAAGGATATGATCCCGCGCTACCACACCATGAAGGGGGAACTTGTCCCGAGAAAAGCAGGTTGGGACACACATGGACTTCCGGTCGAGATCGAAGTCGAGAAGATCATCGGCATCGAGGGCAAGGAAGCAATCGAAGAGTATGGCGTGGAGCCGTTCATCGAGAAATGCAAGGAATCCGTCTGGAAATATGAGGGAATGTGGAGAGAATTCTCCGACATCGTCGGTTTCTGGGCAGATATGGATAATCCATATGTTACGTATCATGATGACTTCATCGAGTCCGAGTGGTGGGCACTGAAGCAGATTTTTGACAGAGGTCTTCTGTATAAGGGCTACAAGGTAGTTCCGTACTGCCCGAGCTGCGGAACTCCGCTCTCATCCCACGAAGTGGCCCAGGGCTACAAGGCTCTGAAAGAGCGCTCCGCTGTCGTTCGTTTCAAGGCCAAGGACGGAGATTTCTATTTCCTCGCATGGACGACCACACCGTGGACACTGCCTTCTAACTGTGCGCTCTGCGTGAACCCGCATGAGAACTATGTCAAGGTCGTTGACGGAGAATTTACCTATATTATGGCGGAAGCTCTGGTCGAGAAGGTCCTCGGCGAGGGCAAGGAGATTCTTGAGAGATACGTAGGCAAGGATCTCGAGTACATGGAGTACGAACCGCTCTACGAATGTGCCGGAAAGGCTGCTGAAAGCCAGCACAAGAAGGCCCACTTCGTAACGGTCGACGAGTATGTAACGATGACAGACGGTACAGGTATCGTTCACATCGCGCCGGCTTTCGGTGAGGATGACTCCCGAATCGGCAGAAATTATGACCTTCCGTTCATCAAGTTCGTGGATGAGCAGGGAAGAATGACGGCGGAGACTCCATTTGCCGGAATGCGCTGCAAGCCGACCGAGAAGGAAATCGCCGAGGGCGCAGTCAGCTGCGATCCGGAAGTCCTGAAGGACCTCCGCGAAAGAAATCTTCTTGCGGCAGCACCGAAGTTCGAGCACGATTATCCGCACTGCTGGAGATGCGGCACACCGCTCATCTACTATGCTCGTGAATCCTGGTTCATCCGTATGACTGAAGTCAAGGATAAACTGGTTGCGAATAATAAGAAGATCAACTGGATCCCGAAGAGTATCGGCGAAGGACGTTTCGGCGACTGGCTCGAGAATATTCAGGATTGGGCTCTGTCCCGTGACCGCTACTGGGGCACACCGCTTCCGGTATGGATCTGCGACGACTGCGGCAAGCAGCACGCGATCGGTTCCAAGGAAGAACTGAAGGCCATGTCGACGAACTGCCCGGACGATATCGAGCTTCACAAGCCGTTCATCGACCGCGTTGAGCTTACGTGCCCGCACTGCGGCGGCAAGATGCACCGTGTGCCGGAAGTTATCGATTGTTGGTTCGATTCCGGCTCAATGCCATTTGCACAGCACCACTATCCGTTCGAGAACCAGGATCTCTTCAAGGCTCAGTTCCCGGCAAGCTTTATCTCCGAGGCTGTCGACCAGACGCGCGGATGGTTCTACTCTCTGCACGCGATCTCCACGCTGATCTTTGATCAGCCGTGCTTCGAGAACGTCATCGTTCTCGGCCTTGTTCAGGATGAGAACGGTCAGAAGATGAGTAAATCCAAGGGCAACGCCGTCGATCCGATGGAAGCGCTGGCCAAGTACGGCGCTGACGCGATCCGCTGGTATTTCATCGTCAACTCTGCCCCGTGGCTGCCGAGCCGCTTCTACGGCAAGGCTGTTCAGGAAGGCCAGAGAAAGTTCCTCGGCACACTGTGGAATACTTACGCGTTCTTCACACTGTATGCCAATATCGATGGGTTCGACGCTACGAAATACTCACTTGAGTATGACAAGCTCTCTGTCATTGACAAGTGGATCCTGTCAAGACTGAACACGACGATCAAAGCCGTCGATGACAATATGACCAATTACAGAATTCCGGAATCCGGCAAGGCTCTGCAGGCATTTGTCGACGACCTGTCCAACTGGTACGTCCGCCGCTGCCGCAGCCGTTTCTGGGCAAAGGGCATGGAGCAGGATAAGATCAATGCCTATATGACTCTGTACACCTGCCTTGTCACGGTATCGAAGCTCTCCGCTCCGATGATTCCGTTCATGACGGAAGAGATTTATCAGAATCTCGTCGTGTCAATCGACAAGAATGCGCCGGAATCCATCCACCTCTGCGACTATCCGGTCTGCGATGAGGCGATGATCGATCCGGAGCTTGAGGCCAACATGAAGCATGTCCTTGACATCGTTGTTCTCGGCCGCGCGGCCAGAAACGAGAGCGGTATCAAGAACCGCCAGCCGATCGCCCGCATGATGGTGAAGGCCGACTTTGACATGCCGGATTTCTATCAGCAGATTGTTCTAGATGAGCTGAACGTAAAATCCTACGAGGCGACGTCCGAGGCCGACAGTTTTGTCGACTATACATTTAAACCGCAGATGAGAACGGTCGGACCGAAGTACGGCAAGCTGCTCGGCGGTATCAAGAAGGCGCTCACAGAGATCGACGGCAAGGCTGCGATGGCAGAGCTGAATGAAAAGGGTGAGCTCACGCTTGACATTAATGGCAGTGAAGTTGTGCTGACCAGAGACGACCTGCTCATCGACACAGCCCAGTCAGAGGGCTTTGAGACCCAGTCTTACGGCGGCATCACCGTTGTTCTGGACAAGCATCTCACTCCGGAACTCCTTGAGGAAGGTTTCGTGCGCGAACTGGTATCCAAGATCCAGACGATGCGCAAGGAAGCCGGATTCGAGGTCATGGACCGCATCAAGGTCTATGCGGAGGGCAATGAGAAGCTCGAGAAGATTATGCAGGATAATAAGGAAGCGATTTCCGGAGATGTCCTTGCTGACGAGTTCGTGTTCGGCAGCACAGGCGGATATACGAAGAGCTGGAAGATCAATTCCGAGCCTGTAACTCTCGGTGTCGAGAAAAACTGACAGTTGAAAGGGGAAATACATTTGTTTAGGAATAATACAACTTTCATGAAGCGTGGAAGATTTAATAAGAAAGCCTTTAAGGATGAAGTTCGCAGCAGCATGCGCATGCTCTACAGGAAGGACATTGAGGATGCCAATCAGCAGGAGCTTTATCAGGCGGTTGCAAATGTTATCGAGGGCGACATCATCGATCAGTGGATGAGCTCCTGCAAGAGATTCGAGGAAAATGAGACTAAAATCGTCTACTATCTTTCCATGGAGTTCCTGATCGGCCGCGCTCTCGGCAACAACCTGCTGAACCTCGGCGAGTATGAAGGCGTTAAGGAAGCACTCGACGAACTTGGCCTTGACCTCAACGCGCTTGAGGATCAGGAGCCGGATCCGGCTCTCGGCAACGGCGGTCTCGGCCGTCTTGCAGCCTGCTTCCTCGATTCTCTCGCTACCGGCGGCTATCACGCTTACGGCTGCGGTATCCGCTATCATTACGGTATGTTCAAGCAGAAGATCAAGAACGGTTTCCAGGAAGAAGTTCCGGATAACTGGCTGAATCACTCCTATCCGTTCGAGCTTAAGCGTCATGAGCATACACAGGTCGTTCGTTTCGGCGGCAACACACGCGTCGAGTATGACCCGGCCAAAGGCAAGAACAGCTATATCTATGAGAACTATTCATCCGTTCGCGCTGTCCCGTACGATATTCCGATCGTCGGCTACAAGAACGGCGTTGTCGACACGCTGCGTATCTGGGATGCGGAGGCGATCGTTGACTTTGAGCTTTCTTCATTTGATAAAGGCCACTATGACAAGGCTGTCGAGCAGCAGAATCTTGCAAATACAATCACCGAAGTCCTCTACCCGAACGACAATCACTATGCGGGCAAGGAACTTCGCCTGAAGCAGCAGTATTTCTTTATCTCTGCATCTCTCCAGGAGGCTCTCGCAAAGCACCTGAGACAGTACGGCACACTGAAGAACCTGCCGGACAAGGCATCCTTCCAGATGAATGACACTCATCCGACTGTCGCTGTACCAGAACTCATGCGTCTGCTTATGGACGAGCATGACTTCGAATGGGATGAGGCATGGGATATCACGACAAAGTGCTGCGCCTACACGAACCATACGATCATGGCAGAAGCGCTTGAGAAATGGCCGATCGACCTCTTCTCCCGCCTGCTTCCGCGTGTATACCAGATCACGGAAGAGATCAATCGCCGCTTTGTCGCCGAGGTACAGGCAAAGTATCCGGGCAATAATGACAAGCTCCGCATGATGGCTCCGATTTACGACGGACAAATCCGAATGGCGTATCTCGCGATCGTCGGCGGTCACCATGTAAACGGTGTTGCAGCCCTCCATACAGAGATCCTCAAGAAGGACGTCCTTCGCGACTTCTATGAGATGTATCCGGAGAAGTTCTCCAACAAGACCAACGGTATTACCCAGAGACGTTTCCTGCTCCACGGCAATCCGCTCCTCGCGTCATGGATCACTGATAAGCTGGATGAGTCATGGATCACAGATCTGTCCGCACTCTCCAGACTGAAACTCTACGTGGATGATGAGAGAGCCCAGCAGGAGTTCCTGAGCATCAAGTTCAAGAACAAACAGCGCCTTGCTAACTACATTGCCGAGCATAACGGCATCGATGTTGATCCGTACTCAATTTTTGACGTACAGGTCAAGCGTCTCCATGAGTACAAGAGACAGCTTCTGAACATCCTGCATGTCATGTATCTGCGCAACCAGCTTCTGGCCAACCCGGGTATGAATTTCTATCCGAGAACATTTATCTTCGGTGCGAAGGCTTCCGCAGGCTACAAGGTCGCAAAACTGATTATCAAGCTGATCAACTCCGTGGCTGACGTCGTAAATAATGATCCGGCTCTTCACGGCAAGCTTAAGGTCGTCTTCATCGAGGATTATAAGGTCTCCAACGGCGAGATTATCTTCGCTGCGGCTGACGTATCCGAGCAGATTTCCACAGCTTCCAAGGAAGCTTCCGGAACCGGCAACATGAAGTTTATGCTGAACGGTGCTCCGACGATCGGCACGATGGACGGTGCCAATGTCGAAATCGTCGAGGAAGTCGGCGAGGAGAATGCGTTCATCTTCGGTCTCAGCTCTGACGAGGTCATCGGTTATGAGCATCACGGCGGTTACAATGTGCAGGACATCTTCAACAATGACGCAGACATCCGTCAGGTCCTTGTACAGCTGGTCAACGGCACATACAGCCAGGATACCGAGCTCTTCCGCCCGATTTACGATTCACTGCTGACCAACCGTTACGGTGTTGCCGACAGATACTTCATTCTGGCGGATTTCCGCTCCTACGCCGAGGCTCAGAAGAGGGTCGAGGAAGCTTACCGCGACCGCCGCGGTTGGGCAAGAAAGGCCATGATGAATACTGCATGCGCAGGCAAGTTCTCATCTGACCGTACGATCAAAGAGTACGTCGACGAGATCTGGCATCTGAAATCAGTCACAGCTGATAATTAAATAAAAAACTTCCCACGCACAGTGCACTGGTAACAGTTCAGACGGGCTATTCTCAAAGTTCGTTTACCGGCGGCAAAGCATCCATCTTCGTGAGAAAAGCATTGCAGGTCCTTTCTGTGAGATCAAAAAGGCTTTAGCCTTTTTAAGCTCACAGAAAGGACCTGCGTTTTTCGATGAAGATGATGCTTGCGGCCGGGTTCAGGAACTTCGCGGCAGTGCGTCTGAACTGTTACGTGCGCTGCCTGCAGTGAGCTGTGCGGCTTTTTCTTTGTGTGGACAGAAAATAGCGAGTGTGATACACTATTCATAATTGTGGGAAAATATGCCGACGCGGGGAGGCGAAAAAAAATGCCCCGAATCCCGAATTTGAGGTGAAGAAGTGGACAAGGCTGAATATAAAATCAAACTTGAACAGATAAGTGCATGCGCGGAGAGCGGAGATTTTCGCGGCGCTGCCCGTACAGCGGATACGATCGACTGGCGGCGTGTCAAGAGCGCACGGACGCTCTGCATGATCAGTGAGATCTACGAGGCGAATAAGCGGTATGAGGATGGTATGGAGATCCTGAAATACGCGTACCGCAGATCGCCCCAGAGTAAGACTGTTCTATACCGCCTTACGGAGACGTCACTGCGAACCGGAAACCTGCCTGATGCTCAGAAATACTATGCGGAGTTCGAGCAGGCTGCTCAGCATGATACCTCGCGCTATGTCCTGAAATATAAGCTGCTCCGGGCTGAAAATGCGCCGCTCGACGAGCAGATCGCGGTCCTCAAAGAGTACAAGGAGCGGGAGTATACCGAGAGATGGGCATATGAGCTGGCTAAACTCTACAAAAAGAACGGTCAGAAACAGCGCTGCATAGAAGAGTGCGATGACATGATCCTCTGGTTCGCCGAAGGCCGCTATGTCACCCGCGCCATGGAGCTGAAAATGCAGCTCACACCTCTCTCGGAATCGCAGAAAGCCAGATATGAAAGCCGGCTTGCCGCTGCCAAAGAAGCAGCCGAGCGCGAAGCGCTGCTTCGCGAGGAGACAAAGACCGCTCTGGACGTGGCCGAAGATAACGAGGAGACCGCTCCGAAAAGTGAAGAATCCGGCAATGATACAGAGACAGAGACGGACGAACAGTCCGGAAGTGTCACCACTGCCGAGATGATTGAGAAAATGAACGCCGCAGCGGACGCTTCTCTTCAGGGAGCCAGAGCACAGAGCCGCATGCCGAATGTGAGACCTGCAGCAAGGCAGAGCATCGCCGGAAGGAGCGCAGGCGGCAATGATATGCAGGATCAGCTGGCGAGCAGTATCCGCGCTGTATTTTCCGGTATTCGCTCCCAGTCAGATGAAGAGAGCTGGAAGAGCGGCAGGCAGGATACGCCTCGTGAGAATATCCACACTGAAGAAGCGGTACAAACGGCTGATGAGGAAGATATTGATCTTGCCGCTTTATTTGCCGAAACAGAAAACTCGATAGCCAGGACCGTTCAGGCGGCGACCTCTGACGGCGAGGCAGACAAAGCGGACGAAGCCGGGCCTGCGAAGACACCGGATCAGACATCGGCAGAGAGCTCCGATAAAGAAACAGACCGTGCCAAAGAGGCTGGATCTCAAGGAGACCGTTCGCAGGAAAGCACCGGCGAATTTGCGCCAGGTGAGTCTGACAGGAAAGATTCTGATGTGACGGCAGAGTCGGAAGACGATACAGATGTCTTCTATATAGAAAAGAACGGTGTCATTGAGATCGTCACATCCGAGGATAAGCCAAAAGAGGGAGCGAAAGTCGGAGAGGCCGGCACAGACGGGAAAGCGGATGGCGAAGACATCAGCACTGCCGGGTCGAAAGAGGTGTCGGACAGCGAAGATCTCATCGGAATGGAGACAGATGAGTCCCTCGGCCTCACACGGGAGTTTAATTTCGGTCGGGAACTTAGTAATCCCGGTGGAAGAGAGAAAGAAGTCTCAAAACCTGTGCGGACAATAAGCGCAGAGAACAAAAATGCGGCTCGCATTCCCGATCCTGAGGAAGCGGCAGTCAAGATTGTATCCGAAACTGCAAGAACAAAAGAAGCCGCGCGCGAACAAAAAGCATCTGCCTATGAAAATGTGGCGGAGCTCTCCGAGAGGCTGTTTTCCGGTATGGCAGAAACATCTGCGGGCGGTTTTATAAGCGTTGCGCGGAAAGCGGATGAGGCATCGGCAAAGAATCTGGGACAGCCGACAGAATCAAGTGCCGCGAAGGAGGAATCTGCCGACAGGACTGGGACAGATCAGGCTGAAGAAAAGAAAAACAGCATCATCGATCACCTGCTCGATGAGCCGGATATGATTGACCGCATGGATGTGATTCCCAGAACTCTTGATGAGACTGAGCAAAAACTATTCACATATTTCTCCTCGATTCCCGGAATAGGGGAACAGGTATCACTTGCGATCGCGGACATTCACAATAATTCCGGCGACCGCACATCCAAATCAGGCAATGTTCTCATTGTCGGACGAAGAGGATCCGGAAAAACTAAGCTGGCAGACAGTCTTGTCCTCGCAGTCTGCAAGGATCTCAATATCACGGCTGCCAAGACTGCCAAGATCATCGCGAGCGACTTCAACCAGAAAGATGCCGCGGCCATTGTCAAGAAGATGGCGGGGGGCTTCCTCATCATTGAGGGAGCCGGTGAACTTGCGGCGGATACGGTCGACAAGCTGAACAGGGCAATGGAGTTCCGCACGGATGATATGGTCGTGATTCTGGAGGATGAGAAGCAGGATATGAGAGCCCTGCTTGACAGGTATCCTGAATTTGCCGCGAAATTTACATCGAGGATCACGATTCCGGTGTTCACCAATGACGAGCTGGTCACGTTCGGTAAGACCTATGCGCAGGAAAACGGCTATTCATTCGACGAGATGGCAACGCTGGCTCTCTACACCATGATCGGTGAGAACCAGAAGGACTCAGAACCTGTCACGGTAGGAATGGTCCGGGATATGATTGATAAGGCAATATCAAGATCCAGGAGTAAAAAGTTCCCGCTGTTCGGAAAGAACCAGGTCGGGGCTGACGGGAGAATAATTCTCCGTGAAAAAGATTTCGCATTTTAAGGAGCCGTAAGGCTCTGAACAAGGAGAGGCGCCGAAAGGCGCCGTCTCTTTTATATCAGAAAGAGAACTGAACTACCGCATCTGCCTCGCGGGCAGTGTGCTCGGATGTTCAATAACAGGAAGGAGTTAACAGATGGCTGAGCCGTATTTGGGCAACCCGGGAAGGTGCAGCGCAGTACTTAAAAAATATGGATTTTCTTTCCGCAAGAAGTATGGTCAGAATTTCCTGATCGATACGGGTGTTCTCGAGTCGATCGTGGACACGGCGGGTATCACGAAAGATGATTTTGTCCTGGAAATCGGCCCTGGAATCGGAACTTTGACCCAGTATCTTGCAACGTATGCCGGCAGGGTCATCGCGGTTGAGATCGACCAGAAGCTGATACCGATCCTTGAGGATACTCTCTCAGGATGGGACAATGTGGAAGTTCTCCCGGCAGATATTCTGAAAACGGACATTCAGAAAATAGCGGATGAAAAGAACGGGGGCAAGCCGATCAAGATCTGCGCCAATCTTCCTTATTATATAACGACACCGATTCTCATGGCTCTGCTCGAGAGCGGAGCGCCGATCAGTGACCTCACTGTCATGGTGCAGAAGGAGGTCGCGGATCGCATGGTGACCGGCCCGGGCTCAAAGGAGTACGGAGCGCTTTCTCTTGCGGTCCAGTACTATACAAAGCCGGAGATATCATTCATTGTTCCTCCGTCCTCGTTCATGCCGAGACCTCACGTGGACAGCGCCGTCGTCCACATGGAGCTCTATGAGGAGCCTCCGGTCCGGGCCCTGGACGAGAAGATGCTTTTTGCGGTGATCAGGGCATCGTTCAACGAGCGGCGAAAAACACTTCTGAACGGGCTTTCCCATTTTCAGGAATTTGATTTCACGAAGGAGGAGCTGGCAGGTGCTATTGAAAAGTGCGGGCTTTCGCCGACGGTGAGGGGCGAGAAACTGGGACTGTCAGAATTTGCAGCGCTTGCAAATGAGCTTTCGCGGATGCGGCCGCAGTAAAGCAACCGTGAATATGTCCGATTATCGCAGTAAGCAGACGGACTCCGGACCGGGTCTGCTTTTTCGGTTCTTATTAAGTAAATAATAAAGTGTTGCAATAGGCTGAAGTGAAAAGTTTATTTCCACTCTGAATAAAGGTTTTCGAACAGTGGCATTAACTCTTACAGAAACGAGAAATGTCACTGT
>JBGUWZ010000077.1:0-4423 GCA_045221675.1 Lachnospiraceae bacterium
CGAAGTTGAGCCAGAACACGGTCCTGGTAGGCGGTATGTCCGCCGATATTAACAGGTTTCAAAATGTGCACCTCCAATCAAGATTGAGATTTCTTCTTAATTGAAGGGCGCACCTCGCTTCCTCTGCGAGGCAATGTAAGCGAGGCGCGCCGCACATTTCAGTACCCATGTCAACTGTTTTTCGCAGAAAAGGTGGGGGAATTTTAAAAATGGAACCTCTGAGAGCCAGTATTTATGCGGCTCAGAGATTCCGAGAGTCTATAGGAAAAGAATGGGGGAATACCTGGGTCATGCGAATGAACCCGGAAGGTCATGACAAGGGTATCGCTTTTGTGTATGATACCTGCCCGTTAAATGATTTTGCCAGAAGACATGGATATCTGGATTTTCTCCCGAACTTATGCTATATCGACCAGATCACCTGCAGTGCAGCCCATGGGAAACTGATCCGGCACAAAACCCTGGCGGACGGGGATGGTGAATGCAACTACTGGATTCTCGGGGATAAAGACCCGGATGCACTAGCGGATGTCGGATCAAAGTAAAGTGTGAGAAAGATACTGACAAAACCAGAGTGTTTGGAGGAGAGCTTATCGGATGATCGGAAAACTTATTATCGAAATACTGATCCTGTGGATTATATATGCACTTTATATGGCAATCCTTGTGCATAAGCGCGGACCTCTCGGCGGTATCTTTTTCTATCCAAAAGTGATGCAGGAGAGAGTGATCGAAATAGGATTGATGACGGAGCGGGAATTAAAAAGACGAAGAACCTTTGCTTATATCCTGCTTCTGGCGTTGATGATCCTGATTCCCGGTTTTATGATCCTGCATGTCAATGGAGCGCAGACATATTTTAGCTGCTGCTGGCAGTTCTATGTCCTGTTCCTTGGAGCGGAGTTTTTTGACTGGCTTGTGATTGACACAATCTGGGTGGCTTTGTCTGACTGGTGGATCATCCCCGGGACGGAAGATTTGAACGATACATGGCACAGTGTCCATGTAAAAAAGTGGAAGATGCTACAGTTGATCCCGTTTTCCATACCGATTTCTGCGATCATCGGTGGGTTGTATTGGGGAATAAGAACCCTGAGCCTATGACAGGGATATAGCGGAGCACATGGCGGATTCCTTCCTGATTTTGGTAATGCCAATTCAGCTCGGCAGATCCCGGCATGATCCACTGCTATGCCATGCTGCCATATTTCAGGGAATCGAAAGAGGACTTTGATGAAATTGCGCAGCTGATGATCGAAACATTCACCAGCTGTATGGAGGAAGAGACTAAATGAGTAAGAAGATCACTACTTCTGTGCAGACGGAAGGTTTTGAGGCAGTTTTATATCCGGGAGACGGTCGGAAAGACAAGGTGCTGATCGTGATGTCCGGGTCGGATGGAGGGATGATGCTTACGAAGCAGGAGTCGGAATTCTATCACAAAAATGGCATTCCCGCGCTGGCGCTGGCACTTTTCAAAACAAAGCAGACACCGAAAGAGCTTTCCTGTGTGCCGGTCGAGTTTGTGGAAAAGGCCATCGGCTGGCTGAAGAAACAAGGGTATAAACAGGTCGGTATTGACGGGACATCCAAGGGAAGTGAAATGGCTCTGATTGCAGCCTCTCTGTTTTCTGACCTTTCCTGCGTGATCGTGCGTGTACCCTCCCACTTTGTAAGTGAAGGGCTGACCGGGAGCGGTAAAAACAAAGCGCCATCCGGCACATCCTGCTGGAGCTTTCGGGGAAAGGAACTGCCCTATGCACCCTATCGCAGCCGGGCGTTCAATATCCTGCAAATGTTCATGCGCGAAAAAGAGATGCATATCATCACCTTCAACCGGGATAAGGATATCACGCCGGAAACACTGATCCCGATCGAGAATATAAAGGCACCGGTCCTGATGCTGTCTTCCACGCATGATGAGGTCTGGCCGTCTTATGAAAGTGCCTCTTACATGGAAAAGAAGCTGAATGAGATCGGTTTTCCGTATCCCCATAAGCATATAGCTTATAAGCACATGAGTCATGCTGTGCTGACCAGACTGCCCTGGATCTACAAGATGGCATTTAAATCGGAGCGGCAGCATCCGAAGGATTGTGCGAAGGATCGAGAGGCTCTGAAAACAGAGCTGCTGGATTGGGTAAACAACGCCTGGCATTTCTGATGCTTGTAAAGTTATGAGCCCCTAAATCGGGGCTCATTTCTATACAATAGGGTTTACAGAGTTCTTCGCAGTGATATTAACGTGATTGTTCGAACAGCCAGTCCCGCAATGCGGAAATCTTGTACGCATAATTGAAGGATGCCATATGCTCCATTCCACCTTCGCGGTTCAACACGGTCCCGGTCTCAAATCGGATCATATTCGCCTGATTTCCTTCATCGATCATGGCCTGGACCAGGTCATTCTGCGCATCTGCGTCTTCCTGGGCATCCCAGCTTTGATAGCTGTAAGGAACCTGATCCTGATCAAAAAGAGCCATCACTTCATCCTGGCCGCCGGATGCTTTCTCATCGCCGCCGGCTGTAACATAGAAGAAGGTCTGGTCTTCCAGCACGTCAAGGACCGAAATGTCCCATTGGCCCGAAACATAAAGGCTTGCCGCAAACAGGTCAGGATATTTGCTGTTCAGATACAGGGAAGACATGCAGCCCATAGACTGGCCGGTCGTGTAGAGCCTGTCCTGGTCTATGCTGTAATTTTCTGTAAGGTATGTGATCAGATTTACAGTGGCATCCAACTGTTCTGACGCATTCCAGTTATCGTCCGTCACAGTTCCGGTATAAGCCGGAACAAGGACGAAGGAAGGATGCTTTTCCTGATCCTCATCGCCTGCCCAGACAGCTGCGCCATAGTATTCTTCAACAATCTGGCTGGAGGAAAGGCCTGCTCCGGTCGAATCCGGGATGAACATGACCATGGGATATAACGTATCCGTGCCTTCTTCATACCCTTCCGGAATATACAGGCTGTATTCCAGTGTGATTCCGGTTTCTTCATCGGTATAGGTAAACTGTTCAAATGTGGAAGCACTTTCGTCAATCACAGCCTGCAGAGCGGAATCTGCCTGAGCCTGGCCTCCCATATTTCTATTTCCCGGTCCTATCGCGCCGTGTCCGCCGCCGTTTCCCGGACCTCTTTCTTCACCGGAAAAACCACTTTGCGTACTTTCATCGCCAGAGCCGTTAGACACTGTTTCCGTCTCATTCCCGGTCCCGCTTTCCGCAGATGTCGGGGCACATCCAAACAGCATGCCTGCTGCAAGCAGCGATACAAAAACTCTTTTTACATTTCTATTGATCATCGTGACACCTCGCTTTCTTCTGATGGAGTAATTTGTATAGCGAGCTGCCATTCGCTTTGTTTTCAGTGATGAAAACATGGTACTTCTGGATTTCGTGCAAATTGTGTTTGTATAATGGAAAATTTGTGAACTCAGCAAAAAGTATTGACTCCTACGCAGCGTCATAGTTTATAGTGGAAACACCAGGCGAGGGAGGCAATACACTATGATGACTACGACCGAAACATCTGCCGGGCGTTCCGACTGTACGCTATGGCGAGTAAACGAGGTAAGTAAGCTGACAGGTGTGAGTATACGCACTTTGCAGTATTACGACAAGATCGGGTTGCTTCATCCGGCAAAATACACGGAGGCTGGTTACCGGCTATATGACGATGCCGCACTGGAGACTCTGCAGCAGATTTTGCTTTTCAGAGAGTTGGAGTTCTCTCTGAAAGACATTAAAGAAATCATCAGCTGTCCGGATTTTGACAGGAGTAAGGCTCTGGAGCAGCAGATCGAGCTCCTCACGCTGAAGAAGGAACACATCGAGAACCTGATCGACCTTGCTAAGGGAATCAAACTACTGGGGGTGAGAAAATTGGCATTTGACGCATTTGACACAAGTAAAATTGATGAGTATGCCGCCAGGGCAAAGGCTTCCTGGGGCAGAACAGCGGCATACAGGGAATTCGAGGAAAAAACCAAAGGACGGACAAAGGAAGAAGATCAGAAAATATATCAGGGTATGATCGATATCTTTGGGGAATTCGGAAAGATCCGGAATACAGATCCCTCATCCGGGGAGGCGCAGGCTCTGGTAAAGAAACTGCAGGGTTATATTACGGAGCATATGTATACATGTACGAAGGAAATCTTGAGCGGACTCGGACAAATGTATGCCGACGACGGAGAATTCACAAAAAATATCGACAGCTATGGCGGGGAAGGCACGGCCGAGTTCGCCTCGCAGGCAATCGAGATCTACTGCAGATAATGAAAAAGAGTAAAGAAGGAAAGGCAGCCGGGCATGACGCCCGGCTGCCGGTTTTAGTGCGCCCGGCGGCGCACGTTTCTAACGGGTGAAAGTCCCGAATCCGCCCGGTAGTGGGAAGGATATAGCCGAAGGCAAGGGTGTC
>JBGUWZ010000078.1:0-94327 GCA_045221675.1 Lachnospiraceae bacterium
GAAAGAATCACATTTTGAGCAGATCCAGTACTTATCGGATCTGCTTTTTCATCTGCTCAAAATATGATACTTTCCTTAAGGATTATATCACAGAAACTATGTCTGGCAAGGAGAAGCTTTGCGTAACGGATTCTGCGTTGTCTTTGTCTGCGGTATGAGCTTCGCTTCCCGGGATTAATCAGATGCCTGCCTGGAAAATTTTCTGTATTTTGAGATATAATCAGTAAAAATGACTGGTTTTATTCGTTTCTCAATAGTAAAATTTAAAAAGATAATTCGTATTTTGAGATACAGAATTATCCCAGAGGCAACGATTATTCCCTGTGATTGGCCTGGACCGGTTCAGACGGGCTGCTCTTGCAGTTTGTTATCGGCAGCAAAATATCATCTTCGTATACAGCCGTCTGAAAGGGGCAGTATTGAGTATAGATCAATGGAAGAAGCTTATGTCGCCTCCAAAAATTTTGTAGAGAAGTTTTTTGAGATATGCATGAGATGGGTATCATCCTTCATCTCGCGAAAACGCTGAATCAGGTTGCCGAGGAGAACCATCTTTCTAAGATTGGCGCTGTAACCATTGAAATCGGCGAGGTCTCAGGGATCGTGACCGAGCTTTTCGAAGATGCGTGGAATTACTTTTCGAAAAAGCACCCGGTCCTCACCGGCTCCGAGCTCAGGATCGAGACGATTCCCGCGGTCACTCACTGCGAGGGGTGTGGGGAGAATTACGAGACTGTCACGTACGGGCGGATCTGTCCGTACTGCGGAAGCGGGGGGACCTGGCTGATTCGCGGGAATGAATGTATTATCAAGGAAATAGAAGCCGAGTAGTAGAGGACATAATCGCTTGAGATTCTTAATTGTTTGTCTGCAAAGGAGGAGAGCTGTATGGCAAACCTGCTGGTCAAGAATATCGGATATCTGGTCACCTGCGATGATTATGACCGAATACTGAAAAATGTAAATGTGTTCGTCCGTGACGGGGTCATAGATTTTATCGGAAATGAGGAGAAGGCAGCCGATGAAGTTATTGATGGGACAGATATGGTCATGTACCCGGGTCTCATCAATACACATCATCACCTATATCAGACGTTCAGCCGAAATCTGCCTGAGGTCCAGACCATGGAGCTGTTTCCGTGGCTCAAGTACCTTTATGAAATATGGAAGAATCTGGATGAGCAAGTCGTTTATTACAGTTCACTCACAGGTATGGGAGAGCTCCTTAAGACAGGCTGCACAACATGCCTTGACCATCACTATGTATTCCCGGAAGGGACCGGCGACCGGCTCATGGACGCCCAGTTTATGGCGGCAGATGCGCTTGGCATGCGCTTTCACGCCACCCGTGGCAGCATGGACCTCAGCGTGAAGGATGGAGGACTTCCGCCCGACAGTGTAGTACAGACGGTCGATGAGATTCTCCGTTCATCGGAGAGGACTGTCAGCAGATTCCATGACCCGGATGAGTACTCGACGCATCAGGTCGCCCTTGCCCCATGCTCACCGTTCAGCGTGAGCGCGGACCTGCTTCGGGAATCCGCAAAACTTGCCCGCAGCCTCGGCGTCCGCCTTCACACGCATCTGGCTGAGACTAAAGATGAGGAAGCATACACGAATGAGCATTTCCGCATGAGACCGCTTGAATACATGGAGAGCCTTGGTTGGACCGGTCCGGACGTGTGGTACGCGCATGGCATTCATTTCAACGATGAGGAGCTCCGCTTCCTCGCTGAGACCGGTACCGGTGTCGCGCACTGCCCGGTCTCCAACATGAAGCTGTCTTCCGGTATCGCGAGGATACCGGAGATGCTGAAACTGGGAGTGCCCGTCGGACTTGCGGTCGACGGTTCTGCAAGCAACGACGGATCGAGCCTTATCGAGGAGATGAGAGTCGCCTATCTGCTCCATCGTCTGAACAGCAGCAACGAGGCTCCGAACGGTTACGACATACTAAAGATGGCAACCAGGGGCAGCGCAAAGATCCTTGGCCGCGATAAGCTCGGGCAAATTGCCTGCGGTATGGCGGCGGATTTCTTTATGATCAGGCAGAACCGTCTTGCACTCGTCGGAACTCAGATGGACGTCGGCTCCATGCTGGCAACCGTCGGCTTCAGAGAGAGCGTAGATATAACCGTCGTAAACGGAAAAGTGGTGGTCCGAGACGGAAAACTGCTGAACGTCGATGAGGAGCGCATCGCACACGAAGCAGATCAGATTTGGCGCTCTTATCTGCAGAAGTGATTTGTTTGCACCGTATGCATCTGCGGATGGACCGGGTGTAAGAGTGCCATACACTGGTACATACGGCGCATCTTAAGAAAATGATGAGCCGCGGCTTATATCAGTGCATCCACAGATAGTCCATGAAAATCGGGATCTGCTTTTCCCAGTCCGCCTCGCAGTGATGACCGCCAATCTGACAGTACATCATGGCTGACGCACCAGCATTTTCTATGCGGCCGGCGATCGCTTTGTTGCACTTGTACGCGTAACTGGAGGAATCCTCCTTATCAGGATCCATGACTCCGCGTGCCTCGCAGGTTCCCCATGAGAGGTAGACTCTGGTGTCGGGATCCAAAGACTTGTGGTCAAATTCGGATAACATCTGCCTCAGGCAGAACACGATGGAACTTGAGACGCAGGCGGCCTTTGAGAATACCTCATTGTAGCGTATCACGGCGTATGCGGACATGAGGCCTCCCATGCTGGACCCTGCGATCGCTGTACATTCGCGACCGGGCAGTGTGCGGTATTCAGAGTCGATCATCGGCTTGATTTCATCTACGATCCATCGCATCGTGACGTCGCCGAGTGCCTCATAGCGGCTGAGAAACCCGGTTTTTGTCCGGTAAGGGCTGTATTCTCCCAGGCGCTCGTCACCGTCATGGCCGCATTCGATGCCGACAATGATGATGTTTTTCGGCCAGTCACTGAGAAACTCGAAAAGTCCCCAGCTCTTCCCGAAGGTGGCATCCTCATTGAAGAAGAGGTTGTGGCCGTCGAAGAAGTACATGACGGGGTAGCGGTCTTCTGATTCGTTGTAGTTTTCAGGGAGCCAGATGTGGAGCATTCTGCTCTTTCCCTTCGGCGTATATATAAAGTCTCTTTTGATTACCATAGTCTTCCTCCATGTTACATTTTAGTTCCTGCAGCGGATGACAACACATATGTGCTCCTTATTCGAGAATGCCTCGGCGTCCAAAGGAATGAAGTATCACTTTGGACGGCAGGCAGCATTCTTCTGCAGGACTATACTATTATAACACAAAATAATTTGTATTCATAAAAAATAAATTAGGACATAAGAAAGCTCGCCTTGTTAAGCATAATGTTCAATGTTATCTTAATATTAAGGTACAGGAAGCGGGGAGACGATGTCCTGTCCACGCGGGATTGTAAGTATGATCCCGCTCCAGATTAATGAACCCGGGAGGGATATCATGCAGCAGATTACCAAAATCGTTATAACGGGCGGTCCTTGCGCAGGCAAGACAACTGCCATGAGCTGGATCCAGAACTCCTTTACAAGGAGGGGCTATGTAGTGCTTTTCGTGCCGGAAACGGCGACAGAACTTATCAGCGGAGGTGTAGCGCCGTGGACCTGCGGAACCAATTTTGACTACCAGGTCTGTCAGTGTGCCCTGCAGTGGGAGAAGGAGAGAGTTTTTAAGAAGGCCGCAAGGACTATGCCGCAGGAGAAGATCCTGATTGTCTGCGACAGGGGCATGTTTGACAATAAGGCCTATATGACCGATAAAGAATTTAGTGAGATTATCAATCGTATGGGACTTACCCTCGACGAGGTGACAAATCAGTACGGAGCGGTTTTTCACCTTATGACTGCAGCCAAGGGTGCGGAGGAATATTATACGACTGCCAACAACAGCGCGAGGACAGAAACAGTCGAGCAGGCTGTTGCTCTGGATGACACAATCATTCACTGCTGGAAGGACCATCCGCATTTCAGAGTCATTGACAATTCGACGGATTTTGAGGGCAAGATGGTCAGATTGATTTCTGAGATATCAGAATTTCTCGGAGTACACCTGCCTTATCGCACAAAGCGCAAGTTCCTCATTGAGTATCCGGATATCGATATTCTTGAGGCGGATAATGAGTGCCATAAAGTTGAAGTCGTCCGGACGTATCTTCTGTCGAACCCGGGGGAGGAGATCCGCATCCGCAGGAGAGGGACGGGCAACTATTTTACATACTTCCTCAACACAAAGATCACGGCAGCTACCGGAGAAATCATAGAGACAGAGAAGCAGCTGACTTCGGATGAATATCAGGTGCTCGAGCTGCAGGCAGATCCCGAGATGAGGAAGATCAGCAAGAAGCGATACTGCTTCACGTTTGAGAAGCAGTATTTCGAACTTGACTTATACTCTCTGTGGAACGATCAGGCAATCGTAGAGGTGGAGACCAGCGAAATCGAGAAACCTATCCACTTCCCGGAATTTGTGAAAGTCATAAGGGAGCTCACGGGAGTCGAGAGCTACAGAAATGCGGTCCTCGCAAGAAAATAAAGATTTAGCTTTCCGCACACAATTAAATGAACAGTGACAATGCTAAGAAAGAAGCTGTCGCATCAGCGCGGTACAACCGCCTGATGCGGCTTTTTTGTTGTGCCTAATTTGTGCTTATATAATAGCACCGGATAGTTATTACAAATCGTATTATCGAATAATCGTGAAAAAGTACTAAAAATATGAAGAAATTACGAATGATTAATTTTGATTTAAGAGTTAGAAATAACTATTGAAAAAGGAAATAAGTTAGAGTATACTACCTTAAAGAAATCAGACGAAGTCTGTGATCAGTGAATCATGTCCGTCCGCCGGTATTGTGTTAATGGCTTAAATATTGACAGGCTGCATGTGAAAGACATAAGAGGAGGTGTATCTATATGCCACTTCAGTTGGCAGATCTGGAAAAAGAATATGAGATCATCAGGTTAGGCGGGAGCCCTGACGTGAAACAGCACCTTGCAGACATGGGGTTTCATGTCGGAGCAAAAGTGATGGTCGTATCCCGCTCCGGCTCAAGCGTGATCGTAAGTATTAAGGGCGTGCGTGTAGCGGTCGGGAAAGAACTGGCAGGTAAGATTTTTGTCTGATAAGAGGAGGGAGAACAGTATGACACTTAAAGATGTGCGTGTTGGACAGACAGTAAAAGTTACGAAAATCATAGGTACGGGACCGGTCAAACGCCGGATCATGGATATGGGAATCACGAAAGGCGTGGAGATTTTTGTGCGCAAGGTCGCTCCGCTCGGTGATCCGATGGAACTCAAAGTCCGCGGATACGAGCTTTCTGTCAGAAAAGCGGATGCGGAGATGATTGAAGTCGAATGACGTATCAGATGGTGTATTGAGGGTGACATAAGATAACGAAAAGGAGGGCTTTTTATGGCCATTAAAATTGCGCTCGCAGGAAACCCGAACTGCGGCAAGACAACATTATTTAATTCACTTACGGGTTCCAATCAGTACGTCGGCAACTGGCCGGGCGTTACTGTCGAGAAGAAGGAAGGAAAACTGAAGGATAATAAAGATGTCATTATCCAGGACCTTCCGGGTATTTACTCTCTGTCTCCGTACACACTTGAGGAAGTTGTATCGAGAACGTATCTTGTGACCGAGAGGCCGGACGCAATTCTGGACATTATTGACGGCACAAATATCGAGCGCAATCTGTATCTCACGACGCAGCTCATGGAGCTCGGCATTCCGGTTGTCGTGGCAGTTAATATGATGGATCTGGTCAGAAAGAACGGCGACCGGATTGATACGGCAGAGCTCAGCAGGAAACTTGGCTGCCCTGTCTTCGAGATCAGCGCTCTGAAAAATGAAGGCGTGAAAGAAGTCGCAGCCCGCGCGATCGAGGAGGGCAGAAACAGCCAGTCGGGAAATGTCTCCGTAAAGGCAGCTTCCTTTGCCGCAAATGTTGAGAAAGCAATCGGAACGATTTCAAACGAGCTGCGCGGCTCCGTCGATGAGAAGCTCCTTCGCTGGTATTCGGTCAAGGTTTTTGAAAGAGATGAGAAAGCCCTTGAGTCTCTGTCCCTTACGGATGCGCAGAAATCCGCAATGGAATCTGTGATCGAAGCGTGCGAGAAGGAGTGCGATGACGATTCCGAGAGTATCATCACCAACGAGCGCTACAACTACATAGCCGGAATCGTCTCCAAAGCTGTGACAAAGGCAGTTTCAAGCGACAATATGACAACTTCAGACAGAGTTGACAAAATCGTCACGAACCGGGTTCTCGGTCTTCCGATATTTGCGGGAGTCATGTTCCTTATATACGCGATTGCTATGGGAGGCTGGACGATATCGATCGGCACCAGGGCAACGGACTTTGCAAATGACGTCATCTTCGGTGAATGGGTCCCCGGTCTCTTCGACACGATCCTCGGAGCCCTCGGCGTAGCTGAAGGCACATGGCTCTACGGCCTCATCCAGGATGGTATTGTCGCCGGTGTCGGCGCGGTTCTCGGCTTTGTCCCGCAGATGCTGGTCCTCTTCCTGCTCCTTGCGATTGTTGAGGATATCGGCTATATGTCCCGCGTCGCTTTCGTTATGGACAGGATTTTCCGCCAGTTCGGTCTCTCCGGAAAGAGCTTTATCCCGGTCCTGGTAGCGACCGGCTGCGGTGTTCCGGGCATCATGGCATCACGTACGATTGAGAATGACCGCGACCGCAAAATGACCATCATGACAACGACTTTCATTCCGTGCGGAGCCAAGCTTCCGATCATCGGTCTCATTGCCGGCGCTCTGTTCGGAGGATCGGCCGCAATCGGCGTATCTGCCTACTTTATCGGAATCGGATCCATTATCGTTTCAGGTATTATACTGAAGAAATTTAAGGCATTTGCAGGCGAGCCCGCACCGTTCGTCATGGAGCTTCCGCCTTACCATGTACCGTCTGTATCGAACGTCCTTCGGGCTACTTGGGAGCGTGGCTGGTCCTTCATTAAGAAGGCCGGCACAGTCATCGTGCTTTCGTCTGTCGTTATCTGGTTCCTCTCAAGTTTCGGCACAGTGAACGGAAAGTTCGGCATGGTCGACAACATGTTTGAGGATGAGACAATTGTGACAGAAGATGTTGTCTCCGACATTGCGTATCGCATGAATGTTCCGGAAGAGGACGTCACTCCGATGGATGCATCACTTCTTGCCGGCGTGGGCAACACGGCGTCTGTTATCTTCAGACCGCTCGGCTTCGGCACATGGAAACCGACAGTGGCTACAGTAACAGGTCTTGTGGCAAAGGAGGAAGTTGTCGGTACGTTCGGTGTCCTCTACAACTACGATGAGGAGTCTGCAGGCGAGGAACTCGGTGAAAACGGCGAGGGAATCTGGAGCCGTGTGGCGGCTGACTTTACACCGCTGGCAGCACTTGCATTTATGATCTTTAACCTGCTGTGCGCTCCGTGCTTCGCAGCCATGGGCGCGATCAAGCGCGAGATGAACAACGCGAAGTGGACGTGGGCAGCGATCGGCTACATGTGCCTGTGGGCATATGTCCTTGCCCTGATCGTTTATCAGCTCGGCTCACTGTTCACAGGAGGCACCTTCGGTCTCGGCACGATTGTTGCGATAGCGCTTCTTGCCGTTATTATCTACCTGCTCTTCCGCAGGGGTTATAAGCCCGGTGAGAGGATGGTGACACTTACCAGTGTAGCGGCTGCCAAATAAGCTAAGTCTCCGGCAACATGCAGATCCGGGGATAGATGGCTGTGACGTGGCGTCCGGCTACCCTGGATTGTAAGATGATTCTGAATGATATTATCGGGGCTGCCATCTGCGGCAGCCCCGGAACTATTGTAAACGCTTGCCTGCATCTAAAGAATCTTATGGAGGTGTTTCAATGAGCATAGGTTATGTGATATGTATAGCTGCCGTGATATTGGTGCTTTTCATGTGCGTGCGCAGCATAGTCAGAGACCACCGTCGGGAGAGCGGCTCATCATGCTCCGGATGCGGCGGTTCATGCGGATCCTCCTGTGCGGGCTGCAGCGGCTGCGGGAATGACGGAGATATTATCATTACAGTTAAGCGAAAGAAAGTTTGACAGTTCCGCCAGGCTGCTCTTGCACTTCGTCCTCGGCGCAGGCTGTGACGTTTCACGGCAGCCTGCCTGAACTGCGACAGGAGAATAGAACTGGAGGGGGGTAATAATAACATGATAATGACAACGGCAAAAATAGATGGTATGATGTGTTCAATGTGTGAATCGCACGTAAACGACATGATCAGGAAAAACTTCAAAGTCCGAAAAGTGACGTCTTCCCATAAAAAGAACGAGACCTATATAGTGAGCGAAGAGCCGTTCACTAAGGAGCAGCTGGATGAAGCTCTGAAGACCATGGGATATCGCTGCCTGAGTGTCAGGACTGAGCCTGCAAAAAAATCATTTTTCGGCCTGTTCTGAAGGAATGGAGGGGGATATGCCGGGACATTCAAAGATCGTATATGCCACGGATATTGTGGCGGTGTCTTATACCGGGAGTGAGATCCCGGTATTTGAGCACAGTGAAGCTTTCTGGATCTATGCAGTGGACGAGACGAAGGTCGTCCGCATGCAGATCCTGTCGGTCTATTCGGGTAAAGCAGAGGATATGCTGCGGGAACTTAAGCTCTGCAGGGTGGACGCAGTCATCTCCAGGAACTTCGGACCGAAAGCTATGAGCCTCCTTAAAAGAGCCGGTATGAAGCTCTATACATTTGACGGAGGCGCCAAGGCAGCTGTAGTATCATATGCTGAGGGAAAACTCAGGGAGCTTTGAACAGGTCCTGATCACTGATGAAGATGAGGACATGGCGCCATGAGAAGTTTTATTGCAGATATTATTGAGGATAGGACACGGCTTTTAACGGTTACTACGGCAGTAAAGTATATATGCTCCGCGATTCTTGCCCTGCTTGCGGTGGGCGGAAGCGGAGAATCGGGCGGTCTGGTTGCTGCGTTCGCAGAACTTGCCGCCGTTTTCTGTGTCTCGAACCTGATCCTTGAGAGATGGAAGAAGCCGGGATACATCGCAGGCGGGATCCTTCTGCTCCTCTTTAACGCTCAGATGCTGGTCGAGCTCTTCGGCGGTACTTTCATATCGCCGGCAATGATCACCAACCTGGATTCTCTTGAGGATCTTGGCGGGAAAACGTTCATATACGGGACAGGTGTGGTATTGGTCCTTGCCATCTCACTGCTCCCGTCTCGCGTTTTTGATCCGAAGCCTTTTACCCACACGGGCATTCTGTCGGCAGTTCTTGCTCTGGAGCTTGTGTTTACCCTTGTGTGCGGCAATACATTCTCACCTCTCTTCGCTTACCATACGCTTGGCAGGGATCTTGACAGGACCCGTGCCCTTGCCGCGTCAATAGAAGATGTCGATGAGGACATGACATTACACTTCTGGGACTACGCTGACTATAATTTTCGAAAAAAGCCGGATGGTCTGACGGAGGACCCTAATGTTGTCATAATTTTCACAGAAGGGCTTTCGCAGAATATCGTGACCGATGACCGGGACATCATGCCCAATGTGGCAGCCCTGGAGAAAGAGTCTCTGTTTTTTGAGAATTATTATAACCATACATTTCCGACCTACAGAGGACTCATCGGGCAGCTGTTCTCGGGTTATCAGCTGCAGAACTACGACGAGAATACTCTCGTCTCGGTCCAGGAGGTATTAAGAAAGAAGGGATATCACACCTCAATTATTAACACGGAACCTCTTAATCTCAATTTTGCCACTTTCCTTGAGAGCCTTGGTTTCGATGACGTGATAACAAATGTCGAGATTGAGCCGGAAGGTACAAGTGATACTCTCTCTGACAGGCAGGCTTATGAGAGTCTTTATGATGTCATCTCCGGCGAGCATTCGGCAGGGCAGCCTTTTATGACCGCTATATACACGTTCGGGACCCACGTATCACTTGATTCCCCGGATGAAAAGTACGGTGACGGCTCAGACCGTCTGCTGAATAAATTCTACAACTGTGACTTCCAGTTAGGCTGCTTTATGGACAGGTTCCTTGAAAGCGATATGGCCGACGATACGATCATAATTTTCACTGCGGACCACTGCACATACGCCGATTCGGATTTTACAGGCGCGTTCCCGGAATACAAAAGAGTCCATACGGAGTGTGATTCCATGCCGCTTCTTATTTATTATCGCGGAATTGAGCCGGAGACCGTCGATGTGAACGGCAGGAATTCTCTTGACTTCGCACCTACGGTGCTGGACTTTATGGATATTCACATCGGCAATTATTTCCTGGGATTTACCCTTTTCGCGGACGATCAGACATCTGCAAATATGACTTCGTTCGACAGAATTTTCTCTGATTCCGCGGTCCATGCATCGACTGAGAGCGCATCGATAAACGGCCTTTCTGACGTGCAGAAGGAGATTTTTGAGAGCGAGCTTCACAAATACTATGTAGCAAAATCTCAGAAGCGGGCAAAATAAGAACATGGCAGCTCAGGCAGGCTGCGCGAAGTTTACGGGATTCGACGCAAACATCATCTTCATCGAAAAACGCATATCCTACCCTGCGAGCTTAGTAAATGCATTCGCATTTACTGATCTCTCGGTCGGATATGCAATGTTTTTCTCACGAAGATGGATGCTTTGCGCCGAAAACGAACTTTGCTAAGCAGCCTGTCTGAGCTTTTTATTTATTTTATTTATTCGGATACATAAACTTACAGACTCTTTACATTTTTGTGCCGATGCGTTAGAATAATTTCATAATGTATTGTGCAAATAGAGATAAAGCATTGTTGAATTTGCACAAAGGGAATAGGAGGTATCTATGAAGAAAGCATTGGCATTATTACTCACCGGTATCATGGCTCTCAGTATGGCTGCCTGCGGCGGATCAGGCTCAGCGGCCCCTGCGGCACCGGCAGCGGGGACAGAGAGCTCGGCAGCGGCTGACAGTGATCTTGTTACTGCCGCCAAAGAGGAAGGCACGCTCGTCGTCTATGGCTCCTGCGAGGAAGACTACCTTGCCGCAGCCTGCGAGAACTTCCAGAAGCTCTATGGCATCGAAGTTCAGTATCAGAGACTTTCCACAGGTGAAGTCCAGTCCAAGATCGAGGAAGAAGCGGGCAATCCGTCCGGCGACGTATGGTTCGGCGGCACGACAGACCCGTATAATGTCGCTGCAGGCGAAGGCCTTCTTGAGCCCTATGAGGCAGAGAACGCAAGCCATCTGATCAGTGACACATACCGCGATGCTGACGGTCAGTGGTACGGCATCTATAAGGGTATCCTCGGATTCATGGTCAACCAGGACGAGCTCGACAGAATGGGCATTGAAGCTCCGAAGGACTGGGCAGATCTTCTTGATCCGAAGTATAAGGACCTCATCTGGCTGTCCAACTACAACACAGCAGGTACAGCCAAGCTGGTCGTCAACACAATGATCCAGAAGTATGGTCATGACGAAGGCATTAAGTACCTTGTAGATCTTGACAAGAATATCCAGGTCTATACAAAGTCCGGCTCCGGCCCGTCCAAGAACGTAGGTACAGGCGAGTGCGTCATCGGAATCGGCTTCCTGCATGACGGCATCACACAGATCGAGGACAACGGCTACGGCAACATCTCCCTCATCATCCCGAGCTCCGGCACATCTTTCGAGATCGGCGCTACAGCTATCTTCAAGGGCTGCAAGCATCCGAACGCTGCCAAGCTCTGGATCGAGTATGCGCTTAGCCCGGACTGCGTTGAGCTTGCCGCACAGAACGGCTCCTATCAGTTCCTTGTCATCGACAATGCCGAGCAGCCGGCAGTTGCAGCTGAGTTCGGTCTTGATCCGGACAACGTCATGGACTATGACTTTGAGGACGCAAAAGAGAATACAACAACATACGTAGAAGACGTCATGAATGCTCTCGGCAGCGCTGCCGACGAACGTTTCCAGACTGAATAATAGTATGGTTTCTGCCAAGTAAAACAGAATAATATGAGGGGTGTCGCTGCCTTATGGGCAGCGGCACTTTTAAGATGAAAGCATTTGCAGTGCTTCTTTCATTTGACAAGGAGGAAAAGAAATGGCTAAAAATCAGAGTGCCAGCCTGGACCGCAAGAAGTTCTTTGCCGATCCGATCATGGTCACTACGATTGTTGTCCTGATTGCCTTCCTGACATTATTCATTCTCTATCCGCTGGCAATTCTTCTGGTCGACAGTTTTGTGACCGACCAGGGCATCGGTTTTTCTGTATTCAGGCGGATCATGAAAATGTCCAACTTCCGAAGGGCAATCAGCAACACGCTGAAAGTCGGTTTCCTTGTAGGTATCGCGTCCGCGCTCATCGGACTTCTGTTCGCCTACGTTGAAGTGTATGTAAAACTCAAGACCCGTTTCATGGAAGGCCTCTTCAAGGTCGTCTCCATGCTGCCGGTCGTCTCCCCGCCGTTCGTTCTCTCACTGTCCATGATCATGCTGTTCGGCAAAGCCGGTATCATCACCCGCTTCCTGCTGCATATCTATGACAATAACGTTTACGGCTTCTGGGGCATCGCCATTGTCCAGACCCTGACCTTCTTCCCGGTCTGCTACATGATGATGCGAGGCCTTTTAAAGAACATCGATCCTTCCCTCGAGGAGGCTGCCCGCGATATGGGCGCGACCCGCTGGAAAGTCTTTATGACCGTCACGCTTCCGCTGATCCTTCCGGGTCTTGGCAATGCGTTCCTGGTCACATTTATCGAGTCAATCGCCGACTTCGCGAACCCGATGATCATCGGCGGTTCCTATGATACGCTGGCGACAACGATCTACCTGCAGATCACCGGTGCCTACGACAAGGAAGGCGCGTCCGCAATGGCTGTCGTCCTCCTTGGCATCACGCTCCTTATGTTCATCGTGCAGAAGTATTATCTCGAAGCCAAGAGCACGGCGACTCTGTCCGGCAAGGCGTCCCGCCAGAGAATGCTGATCGAGGACCGCAGCGTCACGGTCCCGCTGACGATCCTCTGCTCACTGCTTGCCCTCTTCGTCGTCATGATGTACATCTGCGTACCGTTCGGAGCCATGTTCAAGACGTGGGGCTACGATTTCCACCTGACCACAAAATGGTTCCAGCAGGTATTTACCAAGTATAAGGGCTTCAAAGCCTTCAAGGACTCCTTCGTCCTGTCGCTCATCGCATCCCCGATCACAGCCCTTCTGTCCATGATCATCTCGTATCTGGTCGTCAAGAGAAAGTTCAAGGCCAAAGGCTTTATCGAGGCTGTCTCCATGCTGGCCATGGCTGTTCCGGGTACTGTTCTCGGTATCGGATATATCCGCGGTTTCTCCGCCGGTGTATTCAGGACCGGATTCCTTCAGGGGCTTTACGGAACAGGAGCGATCCTGGTCATCGTCTTCATTGTACGAAGCCTTCCGACAGGTACAAGAAGCGGTATCTCGGCTCTGCGTCAGATTGACAAGAGTATTGAAGAGTCCGCGTACGATATGGGCGCGGACAGCCTGACGGTCTTCATGACAGTCACGCTGCCTCTCATCAAGGACAGCTTCCTCAGCGGTCTTGTCACTGCATTTGTGCGAAGTATCACCGCTATCAGCGCGATCATCCTTCTCGTTACGCCGCAGTATCTGCTGATCACAGTCCAGATCAATGAGTTCGCGGAGAAGGGTGCTTACGGTATCGCATGCGCATTTGCATCGATTCTTATCATCATCACGTACAGCGCGGTCCTTCTGATGAACCTCGTCATTAAATACTTCGGAACGAGCCGCAATTACAGGGAGGAATAAGCAATGGCAAAAGAGAAAAAAGGCGTGCGCCTTGAACATATTTCGAAGATATATCAGGATCCGAAAACAAAAAAGAATTTCTATGCGGTCAAAGACACCTCGCTGGATATTGAACCGGGCAGTTTCGTTACATTGCTCGGACCTTCCGGCTGCGGCAAGACGACGACCCTGCGTATGATCGCCGGCTTTGAGAGCCCGGATGAAGGTGAGATCTACCTGGGCGGAGAGCCGATCAATGCCCTCACCCCGAACAAGCGCGACACGGCCATGGTCTTCCAGAGTTACGCACTTCTTCCTCACTATAACATTTTCGACAATGTCGCCTACGGTCTCAAGCTCCGCAAGATGGACAAGGAGACCATAAAGACAAAGGTTACCAACATTCTGAAGCTTGTCGGCCTCGAGGGAATGGAAGCCCGAATGACCAACCAGTTGTCCGGCGGTCAGCAGCAGCGTGTCGCTCTTGCCCGCGCACTGGTTCTTGAACCGGGCGTGCTGCTTTTCGATGAGCCGCTGTCCAACCTGGATGCCAAGCTTCGCGTCTCTATGAGAACCGAGATCCGCCGCATCCAGCAGGAAGCCGGAATCACAGCGGTCTATGTCACTCACGATCAGAGTGAAGCCATGGCGATCTCTGATAAGATCATCATTATGGAGAAGGGTATCGTCGCTCAGATGGGATCCCCGCAGGAGATCTATTATCATCCGAAGAGTGAATTTGTCGCGGACTTCATCGGTGAGGCCAACTTCTTAAAGGGCCCTCTGAAGTCTAAGAACGGAAGCGACGGCGTGGTCGACATCTCCGGCACGAAGGTCGATGTCAAAGAGATATCGAATTTCGGCGTCGGCGATACCTGCACACTTGTCCTGAGACCTGAGTCCGCCGTCCTCGCTGATTCCGGCCAGCTGCCATGCAGAGTCATTCTGAGCTGCTTCATGGGAAGCTATCAGAACTACCACGTTATGGTCGGCGACAATCTTGTCAAGATCACGGATTTCAATCCGAAGAATAAGAAGATCTACGAAGTCGGTGACAAGGCTTATGTGAAGTTCGATCCGGCAAATGTTCACGTTCTGTAAAATCCGGATGAGACGGGGGAGAGCCTCAGGCTTCCCATCAGAATATCCCGCGGTATATAGGTAAAACAGCCAAAGCCCCTTCGGAAAAATGCTCCGAAGGGGCTTATTTAAAACTACTTTTTGTACTGGTGACGTCTTTTGTCATCTGCAAATCGGCAAAAGGTTTCGCGGATGCCTGATTCAGTCAAAACGGTATACTGTCGGCCCCGCTGACTCCGCCTTTTTAGCGGCAGCCTGCGCAGCCGGCATGTAGGCGATTCGCATGACCTCCCGGCTCTGTGTCTCCAGATAAATATCGTTGGAACTCGTGAGCTTTTTATGGCGGAGTGTCGCTGTGATTCGCGAGCAGAGCTTTTCAATCTTTTCGTCGATGGCCGGGTCAGCGGGGTTCGTCCTCATGATAGATTCAAGATTGACGCGGAGCTCCGGGAGAAGAGTGAAGCTGTCGATGCCCCTCATACGCCACTTGTAGTAGGGCATATAGCGCCTGTTGATCAGGTAGCCGACCTGACACGCTGCCTCACAGAACTCGGAGAGAGTAAAGTACATCATGCCGATGTCCCCTCTGCGCCTTGCGCGCGGCAGATTGTACTGACCTGCCTGGGCTGCGGTGTGCAGGGAATTAGCCAGCTTGATAAGACGAATCTCTTCAGGGTAATATTCAAATGCTCTCCTCAGCATGGTGAAGAGCCCGAGCGGATCCTCGAATATCTGTCCGGCCATCAGCGTTGCCAGTTTTGTCTCGTCGACTTTCCACCACTCATCAAATGTCTTCGGCGCCTTATCACAACCGGAAATCCTGCGTATAAAATCACTGATACGGAAGACACCGACGCGCTGCCCTGTCTCCATTTTGGAATTGCGTGAAGGAAAGCCTCTGAAAGTTTTCGGCAGATTTGTGTAATCCTCCGACAGTGCAACCCCGATCTCCCTGTAATCTTCATCTGTCAGCCACAGACAGAATGCGGGACCGAAATCATGGTCAGTCGAATAGCGGTCATCGAAGCCGAAGCACTCGGATCCCTCACCGATGAGACCGGCCGCTATGCGATCCTTATACATGGGATATTTTTCTTCAATGAGCGGTTTGCCGTATTCTTCGTAATATGCTCTGCATAGATCCAGCCCTTTTAAGTTCTCATTTCTGTAATCATCCTGACGCTTTTTAAGCTCCCGGATATAATTCAGATTTCGCCGGATTGTCTTTTCATTCTCGCTGCCGGGAAAATCATTTTTGATTATCGAGAACGCTTCAGCCATATATCGCTCAGCCCGGTTAAAGTTTTTTTCGGAGAGGAAAGTCTCGGACAGACTGATCAGTGCGGAGAGACAGCGAGGATCGGCCATGTTTCCCGCACGTCTTGCGCTGGATATTCCCATTTCGAACCAGCGGGTCCCTTCATGGGTCTCCTGAAGTGCGAAGCACGCATCTCCCAGGTTGATATATGTCGACGCGAGTTCCCGGACGACCTCTTCCTGGTTTTCGGCATGTTTCAGAATGTTCAGGGCGGCAAATGCTTCAGTGCGCGCTTTCTGAGCCCTGCGGGTCTCCAGATATAGCTGCGATATGTTGTTATGTAGAGCTGCTATACGGGGGTCTTTAGGGGAGAGGAGATCGGCATAGACTGATGCGGTCTTTCTGTAATATCGCTCTGCTGTGTCATATTGCAGAGCAGACCGGGCTCCCTCAGCTATATTGATATAAGTAGCTGCGGCGGCAGCAGTCTTATGTATAGCAAGAGTTTCTATCACATAGTCCGCATCCGGAATCAGTGAGAGCAGTTCCTGATGTCGTCCCTGATTGCGAAGTAGGGCCATGTACTCATTGAGTATGGGAAGCTGCGAGTTAATATCGGTCTGGTCCTTAGCTGCCCTAAGACTGTCTGCCATGAGTCTCTCGGCTGCTTCATAGTTGGATTTTTCATAAAGCTGATCAAGTTCAGCGTAAAAATCATTCATATTTATCATCGGAAATACCCCCATGGGGCTATTATAACAGACAATCCGCAGATGAGAAGAAAATAGTGCTCGTTTTTCAGGACATGCAGCAGCTGCATATTCCGGGGTGCTCAAATATGTCTTTTTTCTGTAACAACATGCAGAAAGATGATACAATGACAGAAAGATCTCATAAGACGTATAGCGGATAATTACTGTAAGGCAATGGACATAGTGTCCGGAAAGGAGATGATATGAAAAAGAATCTGCTGGTCGCCCAGTCCGGAGGTCCCACGGCTGCGATAAACGCTACACTTGCGGGTGTGATCAGGGCTGCAAATGAGAGGGAGGAGATCGGTAACGTCTACGGAGCTCTGTACGGGATCCAGGGTGTTCTCCAGGAAAGATTTATTGATCTCAATCAGATTGTCGACACGGAGGAAAAACTTGAGAAGCTCCGCGTCACCCCCGCCGCAGCGCTGGGATCATGCCGCTTCAAGCTGACTCCCATCGAGAAGGATGACAGTCAGTACAGGCAGATCGTCGATATCTTTCACAGAAATAATATTGGCTACTTTGTTTATATCGGCGGCAACGATTCTATGGATACAGTTGCCAAGCTGGCTAAATATTGCAGCGACAACTGTATCGATGACATTCAGGTGATTGGCGGTCCGAAGACGATCGACAATGACCTGGTAGGCATTGACCACTGTCCGGGATTCGGCAGCGCGGCAAAATATATCGCCGCGGTATTTGCTGAACTCGAGCAGGAGATGTGTGTATATGACACTAAGAGTGTCATTGTCGTTGAGATGATGGGACGCCACGCGGGCTGGCTGACAGCGGCGGCGGCTCTTGCGGATGTCGCAAATGTCGATGTCCCTTATCTCATCTATCTCGAGGAGAGACCTTTCTCCATTGACCGCTTTATCGATGACCTGAACGCAAAGCTGAAGGACTATGACGCTGTAATGATTGCAGTGAGTGAGGGTGTCCACGATGAGAACGGCGTCTTTATCTGCGAGTCCGTCGCCGCGAGTAAGGGAGTTGACGTGTTCGGCCACGTTCAGCTGTCCGGCACGGGCAAGATCCTTGAGAACGCGATCAAGGACAGAATCGGATGTAAGGTCCGGTCAATAGAACTTAACCTGCTTCAGCGCTGCGCATCACATATTCTCTCAGCTACTGATATCGAGGAGTCCATGCTGCTCGGGGAAAATGCCGTAAAACTCGCTGTAAGCAGACAGAGCGGTCTTATGTCCTCGCTGCGCAGAGTCTCTGATTCGCCTTACAGAGTCGTCTACGAGGGTGTTGACATTCAGAAAGTCGCCAATGCCGAAAAGAAGATTCCTCAGAACTGGATCAACAAGGCCGGCAACAATGTCACGCAGGAGTGCATCAATTACCTGAGACCGCTGGTGGCAGGTGAGATGACCTGTAAGTTCAGGGACGGGGTTCCGGACTACATGATCCTTAAATAATAGCCTGATAATTACTAAACACGATATCAATGATTACTTGTGCCGAAGAGGTGCGTATAACGCGCCTCACCGGCTGACTGCTTCCCGGAGAATACAACATGAAACTGGATTTTGACTTGAGAGAGAGGGCAGGCCGCATCGCACAGCATCTGCTGGCAAGCTTTAAGTGGGTCCTGTTCGGCTTGCTAGTCGGACTGGTGGTCGGCTTCTGCGCATCCGTATTTGCCAAAACGATACTGCTCGCGACATCCTTCCGGCTCTCACATACCTGGATTATTTTTTTGATGCCTGCAGCCGGAATCATCATCGTTTATCTGTATCATCTTGCCGGGTCTGCCGGCGTCGGCGGTACAAACCTCATTCTGGCTTCGATCCGCAAGGGTGAGGAAGTACCGGCTGCCCTTGCCCCCCTGATTTTTGCGGCAACATCGCTCACCCACCTGACCGGCGGCTCTGCCGGGCGTGAGGGCGCTGCCCTGCAGATGGGCGGCAGCATGAGTTCGGCCCTTGCAAAGATTCTGCATTTCCCGGAGGAAGACCGGAGACAGGTCATCATGTGTGGTATGAGCGCCGCGTTTTCTGCCCTGTTCGGCACGCCTCTCGCGGCGGCAGTTCTTCCGATGGAGATCAGCACGGTCGGAATTATGTACCATTCAGCCTTTGTGCCGTGTGTCATATCTTCCCTGACCGCGCATTTTGTAGCGGGCTGGCTCGGCCTCGGATCGGAGCAGATGCTGCTGACTAATGTGCCTTCATTCGATGTGATTGATATGGGGCAGGTCGCTGTATTTGCCGTACTCTGCGCACTCGTCGCAATTCTTTTCTGCGCGACCATGCACGAGACAGAGCATATCCTTGGCCAAAAGGTCCCCAATGACTATGTTAAAGTCATCGGTGCCGGCGCAATTATTATTGTGCTCACGCTGGTTATCGGAGACCAGACTTACAACGGTGCCGGCAGCAATATCATTGAAGCCTGCGTCGTAGAGCCCGGCTTCAGGGTCCCTTGGTACGCTTTCCTGCTCAAGATTATTTTTACTGTCATTACACTGTCAGGTGAGTATAAGGGCGGTGAAATCGTCCCGTCGCTCTTTATCGGCGCGACGTTCGGCAACTTTTTCGCCTCGCTGACCGGGTTCGATCCGGGGCTCTGCGCTGCGGTGGGCATGGCCTCCGTGTTCTGCGGGGTCACGAACTGCCCGATCGCTTCGCTGCTCATAAGCTTTGAGCTCTTTGGGTTTGAAGCCATGCCGTTCTTCCTGCTGGCCGTTGCGATGGCATATCTCTTTTCAGGAAATTACGGTCTGTATCACGGCCAGATGATACGCTACTCCAAGGTCGGAGTAAGACGTATAGATCAGCATACGCGCTGAAATAAAGAGGCTGCCGCACTGGGAGTAATCTCACTGCATATAGCAGGCGCTTTTGCAAATGCCCGCTATATGCAGTGAAGTCCTCGCCTCAGTGCGGCAGCCCTTCTTTTAACCTGTTTATTGCCATCTCGTATTCCGAGACAGATTTAGCTTTCTTTATCTTTTTTAATGCTCTGTCGGCTCCGGGGAAAAAATCTCCCGCGTACCACCAGAGCTCCTTCATCTTTGCCAGAACGGGCGCTTCCCCGTACATTTCCTTCTCATAGCCTTTTTGGATTTCCCGGAAGAATGCGAAAAGCTCATCCGTGTTCAGGGCGGGACCGCCCTGCAATTCGCGGACGAGGGCCGGATTTCTGAGCATTCCCCGGCCGATCATGACAGCCTGATCTTGCGAAAAACGATCCATATCCGAAGGATTTACTATGTTGCCGTTATAGCAGAGGGGGTGTTTTGAGATACGCCTTAATTCCTCATACACATCTGCGTGGGGCTCTCCCTGATACATTTCCTTAGTAGTCCTTGGATGGACAATGACTTCCCTGAGGGGATATCGGTTGAATACTTCATAAATAGGTATGGCTTCATCCGCGCTCATAACGCCGATGCGGCTTTTTACGGATATACCGGTCGTGAGGTGATCCGCGGCCATAAGCTCGAATGTCCTGTCAAAAAATCTGTCGAGTGCCTCTATATCTCCGAGCATTGCGGAACCTTTTCCCTTTGTCGTAACTGTTGGGACAGGGCACCCGAGATTGAGATTGACTTCGGAGTAACCCATTTCGTCAAGGACCCGGATCGTGTACACAAAATCCTCAGGGACTTTTGTGAGTACCTGAGGAATGCAGACATAAGACGCGTTGTTGACCGGGTCTACATCTTTTTTCTCTCTGGTCTTCATCTTGTGGTTCTGATTGGCCGCGATGAACGGAGTGTAGTATCTGTCAGTTCCGGGAAAATACTTCGCATGAGCACTGCGGTAGATCCAGCCGGTAATGCCCTCGAGAGGGGCAAAATAGTATTTCATCTGGTGCCCTTTCTGCCTGTTATCTGTACATCTTGTTATCAGAGGAACGGCGCGACGTTCTTGATTGGTTAGGTCAGGCTGTTCACGCAATCCGATTCCGGCGCACGCATCATCTTCATCGAAAAACGCATATCCTCCACTGCGAGCTTAAAAATGCTATGCATTTTTGATATCTCGCTCGGATATGCAATGTTTTTCTCACGAAGATGGTTGCTTTGCGCCTGCAGCGGATTGCGTGAACAGCCGGTCCGGATTATAAAAGTTTATCCCGAAGGCTCAATATGTGCAAGCTTGTATTTGTAAATAGTCGCATAATTTGATAAACTTATGAGCAAGAGATGAAAACAGACGGCACGATCATGGCAGCCGACACAATCTCATGTTCAGGTCTCCCTGTCAGGGGAGAGTGAGTTTTGAAGCCGGCCGGATCAAAGGTTCGTAATAATAAGGAGGTGCAGATATGCCAGAGAACAGGCCTCGCGGCAGAGAGAAAAAAGTAACACAGAGCAGCACCGGCGTCCATCGCAGAGGCAGCGGTACAGGTCAGGGTCCTGTTGGATCGCCCAATGGATACAACGGAAAAGGCTCCGGCGGAAAGTCCGGCGGCGGTATCACGCGCGCGGGAGGACTGAGCCTTCCGGTCATTATAATTGCGGTCATCGCCTATTTTCTCTTCGGCGGTGGCGGGGGCGGTACGAGTACAGTATCCGGCACCGGTCAGAGCAATAATTACGGACAGTCATCCTACACTTCACAGGGAGCCGCGTCCGGCGGATATTCTTCAACGTCCGGTCAGACGGTGAATACCTGGGTCGACAGCACAGGCACATCAGAGACTCTCAATACGTCCGTCTCTTCCGGTGCCCGTGAAAAGTACACGAAGCTTCTCGGAAGCGGAAAAGACACAGTCACCCTGATGGTCTATATGTGCGGAACCGACCTTGAATCTCGGAGCGGTATGGCGACGAACGACCTTCAGGAGATGGCAGCGGCGACTCTCGGCGACAAGATCAACCTTCTTGTCTATACCGGCGGCTGCAAGCGCTGGAACAATAATATCATTGACAACAATGTGAATCAGATCTATCAGATCACATCGAACGGCATGCGCCGTCTGGTCAGCAATGACGGCAAAAAAGCTATGATCGATCCCTCCACACTGAGTTCCTACATCAAGTGGTGCAAGGCCAATTATCCGGCTACACGCTATGGACTCATTCTCTGGGATCACGGCGGCGGATCGATCAGCGGCTACGGATACGACGAGAAATATGCGGGCAATGGCTCCATGGACCTTGCCGGCATAAATAAAGCGCTGAAAGACGGCGGAACAAAGTTCGATTTCATCGGTTTTGACGCATGCCTCATGGCGACTGCCGAGACTGCTCTTATGCTCGATCCCTACGCGGATTACCTGATCGCCTCGGAGGAGACAGAGCCCGGCATCGGCTGGTATTACACCAACTGGCTGACGGATCTCGGAAGAAATACCTCAATGGCGACGACATCTCTCGGCAAGGAGATCGTTGACGACTTTGTCAGCACCTGCGCAAGCAAGTGCCGCGGTCAGCTGACGACGCTCTCGGTCATCGACCTTGCTGAATTTGCTGATACTATCCCGGATAAGCTGAGCTCTTTCTCGGAGTCGGTCAGCTCGCTGATCTCAAACAGCAATTATAAGACGGTATCGAACGCCCGCTATTCCACCAGAGAATTTGCGTCGAGCACAAAGATCGATCAGGTCGACCTTGCGCATCTCGCTCTCAACATGGGTACATCCGAAGGCAGGGAGCTGAGCGAAGCGATCCGATCTGCTGTCAAGTATAACCGCACCTCGACGAATATGACGAACGCGTACGGTGTCTCCATTTACTTCCCGTATCGCAGATCGACGTATGTAGATAAGATCTGCAACACTTATTCACAGATCGGCATGAATTCGAGCTATGCGAAATGCATTCAGGATTTTGCGGCCCTCACCTCGAGCGGACAGGTGGCGACAGGCGGTTCAAACGGATCCTTCAGTTCTCTCTTCGACAGCCTTGGAGGCTATTCGAGCGGTTACACGACAGGATCCTCCAGCAGCTACTCGGGAAGCCAGGATGAGATATCTGCCCTGCTGAACGCGTTCCTCGGAGGCGGCTACGGATCAATCAGTGGTCTTACAGGCTCCAACACGAACTATTTGTCCGGAAGATCCATGAGCACTGAGGATACTGTGGAGTATATCTCAGACAACTTCTTCGGTTCTGCGTCGCTCGTGTGGAATCAGGATTCTGAGGGCAATTATACAATGAGCCTCAGTGAAGACCAGTGGAGTCTTGTCCACGAACTCGACCTCAACATGTTCTATGACGATGGTCAGGGCTATGTAGATCTCGGACTTGACAATATCTACAGCTTCGATGAGAACGGCAGCCTTGTGGCTGACACTGAGCGTGACTGGCTCGCGATCAACGGACAGCCGGTGGCATACTACCACATTGATACGATCGATGACGGCGAGAATTATACGATCACCGGACGTGTTCCCGCAATGCTGAACGACGAGCGTGTGGAGCTGATTCTTGTATTCGACAACGAGAATCCTTATGGATATGTCGCAGGAGCTTCAAAGCAATACGATGAGGCGACCGAGACAATGACCGTACCGAAGAACCTGGTAGAAATAAATAACGGTGATAAGATCGACTTCCTGTGCGATTTCTATTCTTACAGCGGTGAGTTCCAGGACAGCTATTATCTCGGTGAGCAGATGACGGTCGACGGTGATCTCGAGATCTCCAACGTCGATATCGGAGAGGGTGATGCTGTCATCACCTACAGATTCACTGATATCTATAACCAGGAATACTGGTCGGATTCAATCAGAATAGCTAAATAAGCATTTACCGGTAACTGCCACGTGCCATAAGGCACGTGGCAGCCTGACTATTCTCAGTGTTTTTGGACAAGGAGGAACCCAATGTCGGGAAAGAGTACTATTTCAGATGAATACAGCGGGTGGCTGAATAACATCGGTCTCTCCGGACCGATTCAAAATAATATGGACTATGACGAGATACCGGGCTTTGTCAATGCAAGCGTTTTCGGACGATTTTCTCTGGACGATCTTGACTTTGGAGATGATCTCACAAAAGGCCGGATCGATTTTGACGATGAGTATCTCCTTAAATCGCCGTCTCCCGGTTCAATCACATTTTCAGAGAGCAGTATTGCTAAGGCCGAGACGAGAGACAGTTATCCGACGAGAGATTCTTCGGGCGGCTATTATCATCCGCCTCATGGGTCGGTTAAGAAGGCGGAAAGTCGGGCGACATCCTATTCTGAGGGGAAATCAAAGGAGCCGCACGAAACCATAAGGAGACAGATGCCGACAATCGGCAGGGCGATCCAGGAGCGTGTGTTTGAAGGCCTGGAAGAAGTTGCGGGCGAGCTTAATATGGATTCGAAACTTCTTGACAGCGCAAAGAGCTTTATGGATAAGGCTCCGACAAAATGGAAGCTGTTCGAGGAGAAGAGAAGATCCTCTGCTATAGACAGGAAGCAGAGTGTCAGGAATCACCAGGCTTCTCTGGAAAGTCAGGTGGCCATGGAGAGTCAGGCAGCGCAGATGAGGGAAGCGGCGCCTGCAGCAAAACCGCGTCCGGCAAGGCAGCCCGGGAGATCGGCCGGTGCCGGGAGGAATACAGGCATTGGCCGGCGAGTCAGCCCGATCGCGGTCATTTTCATCATGCTGCTGATCATGAGGCTGGTGGTCTCCCTGTTCCAGGCTAATATGCATCACATTAATATACCCCATACTGAGCCGGATCCGAAGCCGGGCGGAACTATTCTTATAGGCGGAGGAGATGACAATACGGATGAACAGATCCCTGCTGAAATCGCTGATGAGTGGACCGATCTTTTCAATGAGGTAGAGCTATGGCGGAATGATAATTCTAATATGCCCTGGATGGGCCTTTCGGCCGAAGAGACGGAGATGCTCCTTAAAGACGTAGGTTGGGCAAATGTTGAAATCACAGAGGATGACGACGGACAGTCAGTCGAAGCCAGATTGGGTCTGGATCATTCAGCGGCATATATTAACGTAGACAGCGAATCCTTAGGCCTTTCGTTTTATTGGGATTCGTCTGAAGTATCGGACGAGCAGGCGGAGGATGAAGTTAAAGCGGCGTGGGGAAATCTGCTCCCGGAAGATTCCGGGATATACCCGGGCATGCAGATAGAAGATATAAGGATCACGGATGAGATGCTCCAGGCAATCAGAGAGTACGGAGAAAAGAATAACTACGGAGATATTGAGGAGAGCAGCCTTTCTGTGAATGGGCTGTACGTTGCGCTCTTTGATAATGAGTATGGATGGGGCTTATATATCAACGGAGATGACACCTTCATTCAGTTCCAAACTGACAGTGAGGAAAAATACCTGAGCAGCGTAAGCATCTCGGGTGAGACGAATACCTGGTTTTCGTAAACAGAAATTCTTTAGAAAAAACCCGGAAAAATCGCGCAAATACGCGATTTTTCCGGGTTTTATGGTATACTTTAAATAATAATAATCCCCAACACGGATCGATGAGATCCTGTATATGAAAAGGAGGAAGTAAGTTATGAAGATTGCTATGGCGAATGATCATGCCGGCACGAACATGAAGAACGAGATCAAAGCTCTCCTTGAGAGTATGGGTCACGAAGTAGTCGATTTCGGCACATATGACAATAATCCGGCTGACCTTCCGGATTATGTGTATCCGGCAGCTCTGGCTGTGGCTAAGGGCGAGTGCGACCGCGGCATCTTTGTCGACGGCGTAGGCTACGGCTCAGCGATGATCGCAAACAAGATCAACGGCATTTACGCAGCTGTCTGCCAGGATCCGCTCTGCGCAGCCCTGTCACGTCAGCACAATGACACAAATGTCCTCTGCCTCGGCGCAAAAATCATCGGCACGCTTATCTCCACTGAGATCGTAAAGACATGGATGACAACAGACGCATTCACAGCTGAAAAATATGTCAACCGGGTACAGAAGGTCAAGGACATCAACGACAGACACTGCGTGCCGGTCAAGTAATCAGTCTGAGGCAGGCTTTTTCCTGCTGATTGCTATCATGCGGTTCTGTTCGCGGAACTGCTTGGGAGTCATGCGGAAGTGTTCCCGGAAAGCGCGGTTAAAAGTTCTCTGACTTCCGAAACCGGCATTTTCATAAGCCTCTGTGATAGACTGGTCAGTATATTCCAGGAGATAGCGCACATATTCAAGACGGGTGTTGTTCAGGTACTTGTTAAAGTTCGTATGTAAGGTTCCTGAGAATACCCGCGACAGCGCAAATGGGCTCACGAACAGATCGTGGGCCATTTTTGTCAATGTGAGATTTTCTTCCGCATAATGTTCAGCGATATAGGAGACTGTGCGGCTGACAAGATCGTCACTGTCATTCGTATGAAATTCCTCGAGGGTGAGCAGAGGCAGCACGCGGGCCAGGATGATCATCAGGTAAGCCTGATGCAGGATATCATCCTGCTCACTGCCTTCATGCAGCTCGAGTGTCTCCAGAGCATAGTAGATATCAGGGTGGACATCTTTAGCTTTGATGATCGGATTGCTGGGCACTAAGGTGGTGATTGTCTGCATATATGGTCCGGTCATGGAAGGAAGGCCGAGCAGGTACTGAACACGCCCGGGGTCATTGCCATAGTGCTGATAATGATGGATCTGTTCAGGGAAGATGACGGCGATGTCGCCTTTTTCCATGTTGTACAGCTTTGTGCCGATTCCGCAGACCAGTGTTCCCTCAAGTACATATGTGAACTCAATGTTCTTGTGCAGGTGCGGCGGAATATGTGTACTGTCAATATCGTATAGCTCAAAGTCATTTTTTTCTTTATAGAACAGTGAATACATAAACCTCTCCTGTTTTAGAATTTGATTGCTGCCCGTATCTTATGCGGAACACAAGGAATCTGGATTTTTATATATTGATAGTGCATATTGTTGCGGGTTACGATAATAATACTGTCTTAAATAATTCTTTGCAAGCATTTTTTGGCTTAATAATGATGAAAATGCTCAATATTTGACTATAAATCATTATTTGACCATTATTCGGCATGGGTGTTATATGACAAATGTCACTATTGCGATATTTGTAAGGGAATTATTTCATACATATTTCAAATATTGCAATATTTGGCTGTAAGTTTTAGTAGATTTGTCGTGCATTGAGATATAAAATGCTATATTATACAGTTCAGCAGGGAACAAGAACAAGTAGTACTGAAGCAGCTGCTAAAACGACATACAGGCAGTAATGCCTTTCTTATATCTGCATAGTCATCTTTCAGCAAAGGGAAAGCCTCCGGAGTGATCCGGGGGCTTTCCTGATTTGTGTGAGGTCGGAGATGAAGGAGATGACGTCGGGTCAATTACCTGCCTTGACAAGTATGAGGGATTTCACGTAAGATACGAACGAGACTTGAATGCATGCAGACATATTAAACCGGACAGGAACTTTATATGAAAAGAAATATAATAGCAGCGGTTATAGCCGGGGTGTTGATATTTACGGGCTGCAGTGCCGAATACTCGGTAAACGGTACTGCCGGCGGGGACGCCGGGGAGTACGCTGAGTCCTCGTATACGACAGCTAAGGACGTTGACCCGTTAGCCAATCAGGCCTTTGACAGAGTCATTTACGACGCAATGACAGTTCCGTATATGTCCCTTCGGGCATACGGACAGCATGCCGAGGATGCACTGATTGCCGGTGAGACCGAAATTCGCAGACTCGACGATCTTCTCTCGACAGGGAAAGCAGACAGTGACACTGCGAAAATTAATGCAAATGGCGGCGGGACACTTTCACGGGACACAGCATATCTCATGCAGGTCTCGCTTGACCTGCATGACAACACCGGCGGAGCGTTCGACATTTCTGTCTATCCGCTCATGGAGCTGTGGGGGTTCACATCGCAGTTTGAGAATGAGACTAATAATACGGGTGCTTCCGAGAGGGAAGCCCCTTCGGAAAAAGAGATAGCGGACACACTGTCCCGAGTCGACGCATCGAAAATTGAATTTGACGCGGAAACAGGGACCATAGTTCTTCCGAATCAGATGAATATCGATTTCGGAGGGATCGCGAAGGGTTATACGTCGCAGCGCATTGCGGATATTTTCCGTTCGAACGGCGTGACCAGCGCGTTGATCGATCTCGGCGGTAACATACAGACTGTCGGCGGCAAGCCTGACGGAAGTCCGTGGAAGGTCGCTCTGAACGACAGAAACAGAGGAACATTCCTCGGGGTCGTCCAGGTGAAAGACATGGCGGTCATATCCTCGGGAGGTTATGAGCGAAATTTCACCGCATCGGACGGAAAAGTATATCATCACATCATTGATCCTGCGAACGGATATCCGGCTGACAACGGTTTTTCTGTGAACGCATCTGTCTCGATCATTTGCAATGACGGGACGATGGCGGACGGCCTGTCCACTTCGCTGTATGTCATGGGACCGGAAAAGGCAATCGAATACTGGCGTGCCCACTCTGATGAATTTGACTTTGTTCTTATGACAGATGATGATAAGATGTATGTATCGGAAGGAATCGAAGACTGCTTCAGTTCGGACACATATAAGTATGAGATAGTCCGAAGATAAAATGATCTGTAGCGCGCTGCCATTTGCTTTCGAGTAAGAAAGTTCCATGTCCCGGAAAGAACGCCAGGGTGTTCTTAACATGGAGTAACATTTGCCAAATTTCAATTAAACAGTATGGAGAGATGTATTTATGATTAAGTTAAGAAAAATTCATGCCTGGATCATTATGGGTACGCTTGCTCTTTCGACGTTGACCGGCTGCAGCGGGCCGGCGGGTATCGGAGGACCTGCTCCGACTCCGGCACCGACGAACGCCGCGGAGCTCGCCGGTTACGTGGCGGATGCCCTCGGCGAGGTCACGTCCGTGGAATATGACTCTGTGATCAATATGACAGCTGTGATGAGCATGGGCGATATGATGAGTGAGGATGAATCATCTGAAGATCTCAGTACAGAGATGAATGTTGAGGCTAAGATGACCTGCAAGGCGACCGGCGAACCGGTCGCAGCCTACACGACCGGTTCTGTCGACGTCACAGTATTTGATGAGAACAATGTTCAGAATGTCGAATCATATGTCGTCCGCGAGGATGATGAGTTCGTGACTTACATGAATGACGGCAGTGAGACGTGGACTAAGTCTGAGTCCGACGTTCCGGAGATGGATGACCTTTATAATCTCTCAATGTTTGAAGCAATAAGAGACGGTCAGATCGAAGCTTCACTGGCTGAGGCGACAGAGACGATAGGTGAACAGACTGTATATCGCCTCGACATTGTGCTCGCAGGCGATGCGATCGAGGAATATCTGGGAAGTTCCCTGGAAACGATGTCATCAGTATTCGGTGATGATTATGATTCCGTCATCTCCGACATGACGGTACCGATCGCCATGTATATTGCCGAAGGCACGAATCTTCCGGTCCGAATGGAATTTGACGGAACAGAACTGGGTAATAAGATCATGTCGTATGTGCAGTCGTTCATCACTGTGACAGTGTCTTCGTTCAAAGTAGCCGCGGACTACAAGAGCTTCAGTGAGATTCCGGAAATTGTCGTTCCGGAGGATATCATTGCAAATGCAGTACCTGCCTCCGACAGCGATCAGGAAGAGGTGGTTGATGAGGAACTCACTGATGAAGAGACGGATATTGATTCTGAAGAACCCGATGCGGAATATGAGGTCCCCGAACCCGATGAGAACGGCAGATATGCGATCACATCAACCGCTACAGGCAGCACAGCCAGGTTTACACTGCCCGAAGATCAGACCGTGAATTACTCTGTGGGGGATGCTCTGTTCACGCTGTGCACGAATGAGGGGCTGCCTTATTCACAATACATCTATTCTTATCTTGACGATATGACGCCGGAAAGAGTGGAGGAAGTGGCAAAGAGTGACGACTGGTACGGCGATGTGGACCAGGCGGATGTCAGTGAAGATTATACCAGTGAAACACATGTCATAGACGTTAACGGAATGACTGTCAGCTATGCGCAGAAGTCCTGTGTTCTGTACGCGGGCACGGAGGATGTGTCATTTAACTCCGAGGTTACCGGTTGGACTGCGCTTGATGGAACTGTCTTCATCATTTCCTATGACTACTATGACGAAACCGGCAGCTCATCGGACGACAATATTGATTACGAGCAGCTGATCAGGAATGCATTTGAGAAGGTTATATTTGAATAATACCAGAGGTGGAAATGACCGATAAGGATTTTGATATTAAGCGCGCTTACGAGAAGTGGGTCGAACAGGGCGAACCAGTATACTCGGATTCGAAGAAGGGAAGCAGGAAAACTTCAGGAAAGAACAATGACCACAGGTCTAACGTTTACGAAGCAAAAAATAGTGACCGCAGGCAGTCAAAAGACCGCGCTTCAGCCGGAGCGGTAAAGAGCAGCAGATTCACGAAAAAGCAGTCAGATAAGGATATTAAGGGCAGCAGGACAGCAGGGCATGATCCGAAGAGAGAAGGCAGCCCACGCCCTGCCGATGAAGAGAAGCAGTACAGACCGAAATTTGTGGCTGACCCTGATGCCCCGCAGTGCCCTCACAGACGCCGCTGCGGTGGGTGCGAATATATTGGCCGGAACTATAAGTGGACGCTGGCTCAGAAGGAGAAGAAAACATTTGCTCTCCTGAGACCCTATGTGAAGCTTTCAGGCATTGTCGGCATGGATGACCCATATCACTACAGAAATAAGGTGACCTCTACGTTTGCCCACATAAAGGATGGCAGAAAAGAGAGGAACATCTGCGGTATCTATGAGCAGGGGACCCACAAAGTCGTGCCTGTTGACAGCTGCCTCATCGAGAATGAGAAGGCCGATGCCATTATCAGGGACATCCTCGATATGCTGAAGAGTTTTAAAATCAAGGTCTATGATGAGGATTCGGGCTACGGTCTTCTTCGACATGTGCTTGTGAGGTGTGCACATGTGACAGGTCAGATTATGGTCGTCCTCGTGCTGGCTTCGAAGGTCATGCCCGGCAAGAACAACTTCGTGAAGGAGCTGCTGCGGCGCCATCCCGAGATCACGACGATTATTATTAACGAGAACGCCGAGCGAACATCGATGGTCCTCGGGGAGAAGGAAACGGTGATCTACGGCAAGGGCTACATCGAGGACAAGCTCTGCGGTAACACATTCCGAATTTCCTCGAAGTCCTTCTATCAGGTGAACTCCGTGCAGACGGAGAAGCTGTACCGCCAGGCAATAAAGTATGCCAATCTGACAGGCCGTGAGCGCGTGATCGACGCCTACTGTGGAATCGGGACGATCGGCATCACCGCTGCCGCGAAGGCGCGTGAGGTCATCGGCGTGGAGCTGAGTAATGACGCTGTCCGTGACGCAATCCGCAACGCGAAGGCCAATGACATAAAGAATATCCGCTTCTACAACAATGACGCAGGAGAGTTCATGCGAGGCATGGCGGAGCAGCGCGAGAAGGCGGATGTTGTCTTTATGGATCCGCCCCGCACGGGCTCCACGGAGGCTTTCATGAGTGCGGCGATTTCCATGTCACCTGGCCGCATCATCTATATATCCTGTGAGCCGGAGACCCTGGCCAGGGATCTCAAGTGGCTCACGAGTCACGGTTATAAGGCGAGGGAGGCTGTTGCGTATGATATGTTCCCGTTTACGGAGAATGTCGAGACTATAGTTTTGATGACAAAGCAGAGCTGAGATAAGCTTGAAATAGCGCTAAAATAAGGGATTTTCGTGTTGCGGAGCAGGAAGTGCTCCGGATACGGAAATCCCTTTTAATCTGTTTTTAATGAAAAATGCCTTATATTTTTATTTTTCCGCGGTAGAGTGTACTCATCAAAAGAAAACAAAACCTGCTCATTAAGGAGGAAAATAAAAATGAAGAAGCTTATGAGAAGCGAAACAGACAAGGTCATTTTCGGTGTGTGCGGAGGAATCGCAGAATATTTTGAAATCGATTCAACATTGGTGAGGCTTGGGTTTGCGGCATTTTCACTGATGTGCGGCAGCGGTGTGCTGGCCTACCTGATTGCCGCAGCTATTATGCCTCAGAGGAGCGATATGTATTCCTGAGCCATTCTTGACTTTGCGTGATCTACTGGGTATTCTAAAAAGAGAGGATTTAGGTATATAGAATCACAGGAGGTCCAAATGAAAGAGTTATATATTGACAGTGACGGAACCCGTCTGCACGCAAAGCTTGACTGCCCGGAAGGAATGAAAAAAGGACCGCTCTGCATTCTGATCCACGGTTTTACGGGGGACATGGAGGAAGAGCATCTCATCGCTGCCAGGGACGCAATGATAGAAGCCGGGGTAGCTGTTCTCCGCGCGGAAATGTACGGTCATGGCGGGAGTGATGGCGAGTTCAGGAAGCACACTCTGTACAAATGGGTGACAAATGCCATCGATGTTGTAAATTATGCCAAGTCTCTGGACTTTGTGACGGACCTGTACCTTAGCGGTCATTCTCAGGGCGGTCTTCTGACCATGTTGGTCGGAGGCATGTTCCCTGATGACTTTAAGGCAATTATTCCGCTCTCGCCGGCATGGATGATCCCGGAGAACGCCAGAGAAGGGATTATTCTGGGAATGACATTTGATCCGCAGCATATTCCGGAGAGCATTGCATTTTATGAGCGGGAGTTATCCGGTGACTACATCCGTGTGGCCCAGACTATACATGTTGAGGATGAGATCGCAAGGTACGAAGGACCGGTCCTCATCGTACACGGAGATGCGGATGAATCTGTTCCGTTCTTCTATGCGGAGAAGGCTGAAAGACTCTATAAAAACGCAAAACTGGTGCCGATCCCCGGAGATGACCACTGCTTCAACAATCACGTGGATATGATGTCGGAGGCGATCAAAGAATTTCTTATCAGCCTCTGAAAAAGAACGGCTGTTTCAGGCTTTCTTCAGAATATGAGATATCATTAAAGAACCCCCGCAAGACGTCAAAGACGCCTTGCGGGGGTTCTTTTCCATGGTGATATATGTGGCAAATGCAGCGCGGAAAGGCTTTTGCCAATTAAAGCTTGCTTACGATTTCAGCCATCTTAGTTCCGTCGTCCACCCAGAGTTCTCTGAGCTTCTTGAACTCGTCTCCGAGGGAGAAGTCACGGACACCAAGGTCAATATAGTACTGGAGCTCTTCCGGTTTCAGGACTTCACATCTCGGACGGATGCCGAATTTGAGTGCAGTCTTTATCATCTCTCTTTCAGCAGCTTTCCAATCCTCTACAATATCAGTGCTGTTCTTTCCGAGACTCATGCAATAGTCTGACGGACCGAACTGGAGCATGTCAACGCCTTCAATTTGGCAGATTTCCGCCACCTGCTTTACGGAGCTGTCCTTTTCAATCATGAAGGCCAGCACGACGTCATCAAGTCTCGCAGCGTGGTCAATCTGCGGCATGTAGGGCTGCGTACCTATAAAACGTCTGCTGGGGACACCGAAACGGCCTTTGGACCAGGGAGTGTCAGATTTCATGGCTTCGACCGTCTCGCGGACTTCATCGGCTGTGTGATGATCCGCGAAGAGAATCGCCTGGAATCCGGCTGCGACTGCCTTCTGAGCGACGTATTTCCTTCCCTGGAAGTCGACCTTCATCATACTGCCCATGTTGTGGAGTTCTGCAGCTCTGCAGATGTTCTCAAGATCAAGCTGCGTGAAAGGAGCGTATTCGCCGACGAACTCGATGTAGTCGAAATTGCCGGTTGCCCCGATCGCCTCTGTGTAGAACGGCCAGGTGCTCCATATTCTTGTTGATGTGGTGCATTTGTTTTCTTTGAGCAGCTGTCTTATTTTATTTTCTCTCATTGCGGTTATTCTCCTTTCTGTGGCAATTTAAGTATCGCTCGCGAGACGGTTAATGTCTTAACCCGGGAACATCATTTGATATATGAAGATGATCAGAGGCATGGTTATAACGCACAGTAGTGTCGTCATTACGTTATAGATGCTGGCTTTGGCAGCGTTTTTATTATGCAGGACAGCAATCTGAACAATCGAGCTTGCGGACGGCGCGCCCGCTCCGAGTATGACGACCATGAAGACCGACCGAAGCTCCGGGTGGCGTGTGAGAAATCCAGTCGCGAAGAGTATGAGCATGGAAAGAATGGGGATAACCAGGAGCCTGCCGAACGATATAAGGTAGGCTTTTTTGTATGTGAATACGGTCTTTATATCTATTCCGGCGATGACCATACCTACAAGCAGCATAGATGAGGCGGCGACCATATCATTGAAGCCTTTGGCAGCCGCGTCGATAACGGATGGGACAGTCGTTCTGGTGACCAGAAGGATGATTCCGATATATAGCGCGATCAGATTCGGATTTGCCAGAAGCTTTTTTAAGTTGACAGTCTTATCGCCCTTGATGATTGAGTAACCATGTGTCCAGAGCAGCAAGTTGAACGGGATCTGGAAGGAACTGCAATAAAAGACCATCTCATCTCCGAGAGCCATGCTGACGAGAGGAAGGAGGAGATTGCCGACATTGGCGTAAATGATTGTTGACCGGTCGACTGCGTCCAAATCGATTGGCTTCATAAAAAGTCTCGCAAGAAGCATTGATAGCAATATTGTCACGGCTGCAAAGATTGTGCCGTATACGAAACCGTGCACGCGCTCCGGCGTCAGGTCGATCTGAAACGCACGGGCTATGAGGCAGGGCTGCAGAACGTAGACCAACAATATTGAGATGACCCGGCTGTCTTCCTGTTTTAGAAGCTTGAGCTTGACGAGCGTGAAGCCGACGGCAGCCATGAGCATCATAGCAATCAACTTGTTGAATAAAATAAGACTGAATTCCATAGAAGTATTTCCTTTGCTGTATTTCCGGGCTTAATCATACATCAGGAAGCAGATTTATGCCAGTGCGAATTTATGACGCTCCAGTTTGAACAGGCACACCTCACAGTTCGCTTTTTATGCCAATAGAAGAGCATTCTGTGGTATACTCATAGAATAGCAGCATATATAAGGTATTCACCTTTATACATCGAAACGAAACGCGAGAAGTCTTTAGCAGTCACCTTCAAAATGAGAGGACACTAGCATGAAAATATTTCATCTGTCAGACCTGCATATCGGTTTAAAGCTGTACAACCGGGACCTTCTGGAAGACCAGAAGTATGTTTTTGACCAGATCATAAAATACGCAAAGGAGGAGGCTCCGGATGTCATCCTCATCGCGGGCGACATCTACGACAAGGTCGTTCCCTCCGCGGAGGCGGTCGAGGTCTTCGATGATTTCATCGCTGAGCTTGCAAATGAAACCGCATCCACCGTTATGACCATCAGCGGGAATCACGACAGCGCGCCGCGCGTGGATACATACAGAAGGGTACTGGCAAAACAGAAGCTCTTCATGATCGGAAAGCCGCCGGTCATGCCGGATGAGTATATTGAGAAAGTGACACTGACCGATGAGTTCGGACCGGTGAACTTTTATCTGCTCCCGTTCGTCAAGCCTTCTATGGTGAAGCTGATCACCGGGACTGACGCGGATGGCAGGAACCTCAGCTATAATGACGCGATGCATGTACTGATCGCCAGGGAAAACATAGATCCGGACGAGCGCAACGTTTTTGTGAACCATCAGTTCTACCTGCCGGTGGGGAAGACCGCCGACGATGTCGAGCGCATGGAGTCAGAAATCAGGACCGTCGGCAATATTGATGAGATCTCAGCGGACGTCCTTGCTCCATTCGACTATGCCGCTCTCGGACATATTCATAAACCGATGACCGTCGGCGATGACCGGTTCCGCTATTCCGGCACTCCGATGTCCTATTCTGTGAGTGAAGCCGGCCAGAAGAAGGGGGTTGTCATGGTAACGCTGCGAGAAAAAGGAAGTGCTCCGTCTATCAGCGTCCTGCCCCTTGAGCCGCTTCACGAGGTAAGAGTGATAGAGGATACTCTCGAAGAGATACTGAAGCAGGGCTGCGACGACTACGTGACAGCAGTTCTCACAGACAAAGTGGAATTCGATATTTTTGATATGCAGGCCAGACTCAGAGCCGCATTCCCCAACCTGCTCGAGATCCGCAGGGTCAACACGCAACGGGCAGATTACTCCAGAAAAATTCAGGCAGATGAGGAACTTGATCCCTATGAACTGTGTTGTTCATTCCTGAAGGATATAGATGAGGACTCATTGACCATCATCCGGGATATCATCAATTCGATCGAAGGCAGTGGAGAAGAGGATACATAAATTAACGAGTAGTTTACAGGAGGTATACCATGAGACCACTGACACTCACGCTGCAGGCATTTGGATCCTACGGACAGCGGACTGTAATAGATTTCACCGAACCTAATCAGAACCTCTTTCTCATCACCGGAGATACGGGGGCGGGGAAGACGACAATATTCGACGCGATTGTATTTGCACTGTACGGCGAAGCCAGCTCTTCAAGAAACGTGAAGAACGGCACTGAGCTCCACAGCCAGTTCGCCGCCCCGGGCACGGAGCCCTATGTCGAGCTGACGTTTTCCGACGGCAGCTATGAGGGGGCGGACGTGTACACAGTGCGCCGAAATCCGAGATACATGCGCGCAAAGAAAAAAGGAACGGGAGTAATTCCCGAGGCAGAGAAAGTCTCGCTCATCATGCCGGACGGCACCGAATATCCGAGCAAGGAGACCAATGAAAAACTGCTCGGGATCGTAGGTCTCTCCAAGGATCAGTTCATGCAGGTCGGCATGATCGCCCAGGGCGAATTCATGGAGCTTCTTCGGGCTAAATCTGCCGACAAGAAAGAAATTTACCGCAGACTTTTCGGCACCGAGCTGTACCAGCAGATCGGCGATGAGCTGGACCGCAGGAAGAAGGAAAAGGAAAAGGAGCTCGGACATATACGCACAGTCTGCCAGACCGAGGCGTCCCATATCGTGATTCCGGACAACTATGAGAATGCAGAGGAAGTGAGAGAGCTCATAAAGCGGATCATGGAAGCGGATCGTCTCAATGTTGCAAATATGGACTCGCTCATCGAAGTCCTTAAGGATCTGACAGACTACCTGACCAGGGAGAAGTCCAGATCCGACGAGGAGCTTGTCGCTGCCGTGAAAGAGCGCGATGAAAAGCGGGATATCTATACAAGAACAGAGAATCTGCTGAAGTCTTTCCGCCAGCAGGATGAGGCTGAGAAGCAGATTGCTGAGTGTGCCGCAAATGAAGCGCATATCAAAGAACTTGAACGACTCGGCGTGCAGCTTGCCGCAGCTTATGAAGTGCAGGCTGTCTACACGAGATGTGAAGATGCAATCAAAACATTGGCTGAGACCAGGAGAAGGCTTGAGCAGCAGAAAACCCTCATGCCCGGAATCGAGGAAAATGTGAAGAAGGCCGATGCTGAACTTGAGCGGACACGCAAGGTCCTTGAAGATGAGCAGGCCAACGCTATTAATATCAAAGCCAAGGTGGAGAAGGACAGGCAGCATGTGAAGGCGATCAAGGCCGCGGACAACGAGATGACGAGTGCGCTGCAGATACTCAGGAAGGAGGAGGCCGCGTACGCGGCAGCCACTAAGCAGCAGAACGAGCTCATCGAACAGACGGCTGTGTGGCAGCGGGAGTCCGAGGAGCTGAAGGATGCAGGCGCAAGGCTGGGACTTCTGAACGAGCAGATTGCGGCGGTGGATACGCTTCTCGACGATGCCGTGAAGGCAATCACTTTGCGCAGCGATGCAGAGAAACAGAAGAGGCTTGTCGATGCTGTTCAGAAAGCCTATGAAAAGGCCTCAGCCGACTACCGCGCAAAGAAATTTGAATATGATGGTCTGAGACAGGCATTCTTTGACGCGCAGGCAGGACTGCTCGCGAGAACTCTCGTGCCGGGACGTCCCTGCCCGGTATGCGGATCGACAGAACACCCGGCACCGTGTCCGATTAATACAGAGTTTTCCGATGTTACACGGGATATGGTGGAGAGCGTAGGCAGAGAAGTTGAGGAACTCCGTGAAAAGCAGGAAGCCCAGGCAGCCAGATCCAGATCGGCAAAGGATGTATATGATGAAAAATACGAGAGTGTTCTCAGAGCAAGGGATGCCCTCGTTTCGAAAATGAAAAAGAGCATTTCGAACGTGCCGGATGATATAGTCCTGGCCAGAGCCAGAACTCTTATTGAAACCCGCGGAGAAGAACTCCGGCGCGCGATGTCGGCAGCCAAAGGTGATGTGGATCATTACCAGGCGGTCATGGAGAAACTGAAGGGCGTCGACGAAGAAAAAGAACGCTTAAAAAACCTTGTTGCTTCGGCTAGTGAGAGTGTTACAAATGCGACGAGCTTGCATGCAGCAAAGCTTTCCGCCCTGGAAACACTTAAAGCCCAGAGGGTATACGCTTCCACCGAGGAAGCGGAAAATGCCTTAAAGAAAGCGGAGGGGCAGAAGCTTCTTGCAGCCCATGCCTTCACAAAAGCGGACGGAGAACAGAAGAAAGCGGTGGCTGCGCGACAGAAGGCGGAGAGCCTGATCACTGAGTACAATGACAACATACCCAGGGAGGAGCAGGTCATTGCGGAAAGGAATGCAGCCTATTTTGCGATCCTTGACGAGAAAGATCTCGCGGACCATGAGTGGAAAGACCTCGTCCGGAAATATCCGAGGACTGAAGGCGAACACATGCAGATGGAGGTATCAAGCCACTATAAAAAGAAGGCTGCCGCTGAAAGCCTGCTCGCATCCGCGAAGGAAATGATCGGAGATCTCGTCCGTCCGGCAGATGGGACCGCAAGAGAAAATATGCTGAAAGCCCAGGCTGTGTATGAGAGTAAGGCTGAAGAAAACGGGATTATCAGGGAGCAGCTGAAGTCCGACAGGGATGCCCTTAATGCGCTTCTGCCGAAGATGGATGAGCGCAGGAAGACAGTGGATGACCACACAAAGCTTGACACCCTGTACAGACTCGTGACCGGCAAAGTCGCAGGGTCCCGAATGGACCTCGAAACCTATGTCCAGCGCTACTATCTGGAGAGAATCCTGTATGCTGCCAACCTTCGCTTCTCAGAGATGTCCGCAGGACAGTTCGAGCTTCGCATGTATGATCTCGACAAGGCAGGCGAGGGCAAGAACAAGGGGCTAGACCTCATGGTCTACTCATCCGTCACCGGGAAGGAGCGGGAAGTTCGGACGCTGTCCGGAGGCGAATCATTTATGGCAGCGCTGTCGCTCGCCCTCGGCATGGCGGATCAGATTCAGGAGAGATCTGCGGCTGTCAACCTCGATGTAATGTTCATCGATGAGGGCTTCGGTTCTTTGGATGACCATTCGAGAAATCAGGCTGTCCGAGTTCTCATGAATATGGCGGGAGGTTCCAAGCTCATAGGAATTATCTCGCATGTCACAGAGCTCAAGCAGGAGATAGATAACCAGCTGGTGGTTACCAAGGATGACGAGGGAAGCCATGTCAGGTGGCAGATCAGTTAAATAAGAAAGGAGAGAAAAATGAGAGCAATTCTAATGTGGGGTCTTGTCCCTCCGGTACTTCTTATGGTGTATATGTACAGGCTTGATAAAGTCGATAAAGAGCCGGTGGGTCTCATTTTCAAAACATTTATTTTCGGTATGATTTCTGTTATACCCGCAATTATCCTGGAACTTGGCCTCGGTTTTGTACTGGACAGGGTCTATCCGGGTTATACTCAGGGAACTGTCTATAACCTGATTTACTTCTTTCTGGTCGTCGGCTTCTCTGAAGAATTCTCCAAGAGACTCATGGCCAATATCTCAGTGTGGAAATCGCCGGAATTCAATTACCACTTCGACGCAATCATTTATTACGCTACGTCAGCTCTTGGTTTTGCGGCTCTCGAAAACATAATGTATATGACACAGTTCGGATCCGAGATTGCAATCTCCAGACTGATCCCGGTCCACGTCGTATGCGGTATCTTCATGGGCTACTTTATGGGCTGGGCAAAGACCGCCGAGATTGATGGGTGGACAAATTTATGCAGAAGAAGGAAGATGATCGGTCTGCTCATCCCCATCCTTATTCACGGAACGTGGGATTTCTGCCTGACTACTGAGAGTGATATTGCCATATATTTCGTTCTGGTCATGATCATTGTTCTCACGCTCATTGCAATCAGACTGGTACACAGAGAGGCAGAGAAGGATACATTGATGTGAAGGTTTAGGTCGGTAAGATGCCGCAGTTGTTATCTGCTGAGGGTTTAGAAACATGAAGAGACTCATAAAGAAGATATTTGAGCCGGCTGGTTTTGTCGTTCGTGTCATGGGCAAATCGACGGATGATCAGGTCGGGGCTTACGCAGCGCAGTCAGCTTTCTTCATACTGATGTCGCTGTTTCCATTCCTGATCCTGCTCCTGCAGCTTATGAAATACGCGCCGGTCAGCCAGGAGGACCTGCTCTTTGCGGTCGACTCCATTTTCCCGGACTATCTGCTGCCGGCCCTGCATGACATTCTTCAGGAACTGTATTCCTCATCCTTCGGATATATCGGAATATCATCTGTCACGACACTGTGGGCGGCCTCGAAATCCATGCATGCCCTGTCGACCGGACTTGACCGAATCGCGGGAATAACGGAGCTCAAGAACTGGTTCATTATAAGACTCTGGGCATTGCTCTATACAATCTGTCTTGCGATTCTGCTCATGTTCGCCGCAGCGATGACAGTCTTCTGGAGAAATGTAAGGACCTTCCTACTGCATATGAGGCCGAAGGGAGTACCTCTGTACCTCTATTCCACCGCCATGCGCACGGTCTATGTCATATTCCTCATGACCCTGGGAATTTCGCTCATGTACAGATGGTTCCCGCACAAGAAGCTGAAGTTTTCAGAGCAGCTGCCGGGGGCTTTTGTGGCTACAATCGGCTGGATGGCGTTTTCCCTGTTCGTAACGGTTTATCTCGGCGCGTTTCACGCGTTTTCAACGTATGGCTCGCTGACTACGCTTGCAATTGTCATGTTCTGGCTGTATTTCAGCATGTATATCATTATGATTGGCGCGGAAGTCAATGAGGTGATGCGGCAGGATCGGGAAAATAATAGTTCTGATTGAATTACAACATGATTTTCAAGTCTCGCCCGCGAGGCTGAGTGCAGGATTCGGGTCAGCGCTATCTGACAGACTTCTAACCGAATCCCTGCACATCCACATATAACAAAAAATAACCAAAGTTTTCGAATACCCATTGACATGAAGCGTAGAATGTAGTACATAGTACATATAACAAAAAAGGAGGCTGCGCATCATGAATGGAAGTATGCTTGTCGGAATGGCAGCGGTTATTATTGCAATTGTGGGTTTATCCATTTATACCGGTATGCAGAAGCAGAAAGGCGGGAATAAGATTGGTTTCGGCATTGCAGCCGGTCTGATTATGGGCACCCTGGTAGGAGGAACGTCGACAGTAGGCACAGCTCAGCTTGCATATAATTTCGGTATGACTGCATGGTGGTTCACGCTCGGAGGCGGACTGGGTTGTCTCGTACTGGCTCTCATCTATGTGAAACCGCTTCGACTGCAGAAGAGTCCCACGTTGGTCGGCATGGTACGTGATGAATACGGCCAGAATGTCGGCATGGCAGCTACAATACTCAATTCTGTCGGAACATTTATAAATATACTCTCACAGCTGATTGCTGCCAGCGCTGTTATCCTTGTCATCTTCCCTAGATGGGGGAATATAGCGGCAATAATTATATCCGGAGTATTTATGATCCTGTATGTCATCTTCGGAGGGACAAAAGGGGCAGGCGTTGTAGGTATACTGAAATTGGTACTACTGTATATCACAATGGTAATATGCGGAGCCCTGGTCCTTAAATTTTCAGGGGGAGTTCATGGTTTTGTTTCCGTTGTAAACAAGATCTCACTCGTAACAACAGAGGGAGAGGCTGTCACCAGAAACCTGTGGAGTTTGTTCGGCAGAGGATTCTGGACAGATTTCGGTTCCTGTATGAGTCTGATATTGGGTGTTCTTACTACCCAGACCTATGCGCAGGCGATCTTGAATGCAAAGAGTGATTCCGATGCCAGACTTGGAGCCCTGATCAGCGCTGTCCTGATCCCGATCCTTGGAATCTTTGGAATACTTGTCGGTCTGTATATGAGAAGTGTTGCGGATCCTGCTGTGGCAGCAGCAGAAAACGCGGTTTTGGCTAAAACAGCGTTGACTTCGTTTATACTTGAGTATTCAGGCATTCCCGATATAATCGCCGGAGGAATGCTTGGTGCGCTCTTTATCGCGTCTGTAGGCACCGGAGCAGGGCTCTCGCTGGGAATTGCAACAGTTATCAACAGAGATCTGATCCACAAGGGCGCAGGTGGATCAGCATCAAAGAAATATGATATGATAAATAAAATGCTTATTGCAGGTATTTTATTTGTCGCCGCTTCCCTGACATGTGTACTGCCCGCTGACACGATCCAGGATTTTGCTTTCCTTTCGATGGCACTCAGAGGATGCACGGTATTTGCGCCGCTTTGCTTCGCTTTCTGGGCTGCTGGAAGAGTGAAAAGTCAATATGCATTTGTTTCTGTTGTTGCAGGCAGCCTGGTCGCCCTTATATATGGAGTCCTGAAAGTACTGGGAATCATAACATTTCCGCTTGCGGCAGTATTTCCGGGCATCCTGGTTGGTATCATAGTTATGGCAGTTGGATATGCATCCGGTAAAGCATAAGCTTTGAGGGCGGAGTACACAGGAATTAAAAAAAAGTATACATATGCATTGTAGCATTGAGGAGAAAGTGCTTAAAACAGGCATCTTTTGTGGAATTACAAAAAGAAAGTACAGAGAGGTAAAAGATGGACTATAAGAAAATGGCTGAGGAGAGGAACTCTGTCAACAGATTTCCTGTCAGCAACGGAATTACAGTAGTAGAAATATCGGAGGGATATGCCAAGGCAGCACTTCAGGTGACTGAAAATCATACGAATCCTGTCGGTTCTGTACACGGAGGGTGTCTCTTTACATTGGCAGACGCCGCCGCAAGTGCGGCTGCGGCCTCTTACGGTGACAGAATAACAACGGTTGACACTTCATTTCATTATCTCAGGCCTGCCCTGAAGATTGATCAAATCTATGCGGAAGCCCGTGTCATTAAAAGAGGGCGCAGGCTTACTACCGTTGATGTATCAGTCAACTGCGGCAATGACGTTGTTTTATGCAGGGCATTCTTTACATGCATGCCGCTTAGTTAAAAATGTTTAACAATCATCTCAAACGGGTATTGAGATAAAACCTGAAACATGCTACAATGTGAATGTAGTACATTTGAATTATAGTATGTTATGAGGGATGAATTATGGCAAAGAGTATTCTTTTTGAACAGATGCCAAAGGGCTCTATATCAGAGATAATCATAGATCGAATTACGCAGGCCCTGGTTTCCGGTGAACTTAAACCAGGAGACAAAATTCCAACTGAGACAGAGTTCTCGGAGCGCCTGGGAGTAGGCAGAAATGCGGTTCGCGAAGCCATCAAGGTACTGGTTGCTTTTGGAGTGCTGGAGATCAGAAGAGCAGAGGGGACATTTGTTGTAAGTGAGTATAACAGGAATCTTCTCAACCCCATGATTTACGGTCTGATTCTCTCGGAACACAATATGGAAGAGCTGCTTAATGTTAAATTAGCGCTTTCCTCATCAATTATGTATATTGCGATGAAAGAGGCAACAGATGCTGAATTGACGCACCTTCGTGTACTTGGGCAGAGGTTCAGCGACCTGATGAAAGACCCTGCCTCCAGCCACGAGGATTGTTACCATGCGAGTATGGAGTTCAATGTCTTCCTCAGCGAAATCACACATAACAGGATGCTTGATCAGCTGGATGCCATCATTCATAAGGTAGCCAAGTTTACCAGAAATAAAGCGATTGAGAGATCTAAAGAGTTGGGAGAGCCCATGCTTCTGCCCGACAATTACATGAAAGAAGTAGATATACTGGAAAGACGTTCCGAGGCGGAGGTTCTGCCATTTATGGATGAACGTCTGGAGATATGGAAAAAGCTGCTTCTGTAATAGTGAAAATATATAATGCGCGCCGGTACCGCAAAGGTAACCGGCGTATTTTTATGCGATTGTCCAGAAAGCAGTATTTTATTCTTTGAATATCGATTCGTCAGTTTTCCACAAATCGAGAGGTACTTTTTTGTGCGCAAAGAGCTATTGACATATATTATAGTATGTAGTACATTGAACATACAACAAATTACGTTAAACAAATGACACAGTTCAATCAACATCATAAAACAAGGAGGAAATACCATGGAACCAAGAGAATATGTACAGTCTTATATTGACAGAGCACGCGTCGCTCAGGCAGAATTCGAGAATTATTCTCAGGAACAGGTCGACAAAGCTGTCCGCGCAATCGGCAAGGCAGTTTTTGATGCAGCTGAGCCGCTGGCCAGACTTGCGGTAGACGAGACAAGAATGGGCAAGTATGAGGATAAGATCGCTAAGAACGCCGGCAAGACCAAAATTACCTGGTACAGACTGAAAGGTGTCAAGTCCCGTGGTATCATCGCTCGTCATGATGAGATCGGCATTATTGAAGTTGCTAAGCCGATCGGCGTTATCGGATGCATTCCTCCGACAACAAACCCGACCATGACTCCGGTCCACAACGCTATGTGCGCACTGAAGGGCGGTAATGCGCTTCTTATCAGCCCGCATCCGCGTGCCAAGAAGACAGGTGTCGAGACTGTCCGCCTTATGAGAGATGCACTTGCGGCAGTCGGTGCACCCGTCGATCTGATCCAGATCATCCCGGATCCGACAGTTGAGATCTCCGGTCTGGTCATGTCAATGTGTGACGCAACAATCGCGACCGGCGGTCCGGGCATGGTCAAGGCGGCATATTCATCCGGCAAGCCGTCCTACGGTGTAGGCGCAGGAAATGTCCAGTCTCTGGTAGACCTTGATGCGGATCTCGAATTATCCGCCAAGCAGATCGCAAAGAGCCGTACCTACGATAACGGTGTTCTCTGCACATGCGAACAGTGCGTCCATGTCCATAAGACACAGTATGACAAGATGGTGGAGCTTCTCAAGGCAGAGGGCGCTGCGTACATCAGCAAACCTGAGGAAGTTGACGCAATGCGCGCGGCTCTGTTCCCGAACGGCATGATCAATAAGGTCTGTGTAGGCGCAAGCGCTCACTTCATTGCAGCCCAGGCAGGTATCGAAGTTCCGGAAGATGCCAAGTTCCTGATGATCCGCATTGAGAAATATGGCAAGGAAGAGTTCCTCGCTAAAGAAAAGCTTTGCCCGGTCATCTGCATCACAGAGTATGAGACCTGGGAGGAGGCAGTTGCAAATGCAAAGACGAATCTGCTGAACGAAGGCGCAGGCCACAGCACGGTCGTCCGTTCCTTTAACAAAGAGCACATCGACTATGCCGGCGAACAGCTTCCGGTATCCCGTATCGGCGTCAATATGATCGGTTCCTCCGGACTTGGCGGCAGCTATGACAATGGACTCAACCCGACAGCTACACTTGGCTGCGGCAGCTGGGGCAACAACTCTATCAGTGAGAACCTCTGGTGGCATCATCTTGTAAACATCGCTCGTATCGCGATCACGATCCCGGAGACAAAGATTCCGACGGATGAGGAAGTTTGGGGAGAATAATATGATTAATTCAATGCAGGACCTCCTTAAGGAGGCAGCGAAAGGTACACCGGGCAGACTGGCAGTCGCATGCGCGCAGGATGAATATGTGCTTGGAGCGGTTGTCAAAGCCAGCGAGCTTGGCATAGTAACACCGATTCTTGTGGGAAACAAGACTGAAATTGTAAAAATACTCGAAGATCTCCACTGTGACGGGAATGCCTTCGAAATTGTCGATGTAGAGGACAAAACGGAGGCCTGCATGAAAGCGGCAGCCCTTGTGCGTGACGGCAAGGCAGATTTTCTGATGAAAGGATTCGTAGATACCGCAGTTATCATGAGAGCAGTACTGAACCGTGAGAACGGACTTCGCACAGGAAGACGCATTACTCATGATCTTGTACTGGAAGTTCCCGGCTTCGATAAACTCTTTCATGTAACAGACTCTGCTATGAGCGTCGCTCCGAATTTGGAAGAGAAAGCGGATATTATTCGAAATGCCGTAACAGTTGCTCATGCACTTGGAAATGAAAACCCGAAAGTCGCTGTCTGCTGCGCAGTAGAGAAGGTAAATCCGAAAATGCAGTGCACTGTCGACGCCGCAGAGCTTGCGGAGATGAACAAACGCGGTGAAATTACAGGCTGCATAGTGGAAGGACCGTTTGCCCTTGACAATGCGATATCACCTGAAGCTGCAGCTCACAAAGGTGTTAAGGGCGAAGTTGCGGGTAAGGCTGATATAATCATGGTTCCCGACATCGAGGCCGGAAATCTTCTCATCAAGTCTATGGAGTATTTCGCTCATGCCAAAAAGGCCGGAGTTATCCTAGGTGCCAAGACACCAATAGCCCTGACATCAAGAGCAAGTACTGCAGAATCCAAATTATACACAATAGCAGTGGCCAGACTTGCTGCACGTATGCAGCAGTGAGGAGGATGAATGTACAGAGTAATCGTGTTGAACCCGGGTTCGACATCGACAAAAGTCGCATTCTATGAAGATGACAGACAGATTTTCTCCGAAAATCTGTCTCATCCTGCAGAAGAACTCGGTAAATTTGAAAAAATAGTGGATCAGCTGCCTTACAGAAAAAAAGTCATTCTCGACATGCTTGAGGAAAAAGAGATTGATCTCATGAACGTGGACGCGTTTTCAGCAATCTGTACAGGGCTTCTTCCGATGCCCGGCGGTGTTTTTGAAGTCAACGAGATCATGTATGAACACGGATCCTATGGACCGGGCAGCCGCCATCCGGGAAACCTCGGACCGATGCTGGCAAGAGATTTTGCTGAGGAAACCGGCGCAAGAGCATTTGTAGTAGATCCGAGCAGTCTCGATGAGATGATCCCGGAAGCCAGAATGACAGGCTTTGTTGAATTGATTCGAACAGAGAGAGGACATCCTCTCAATCAGAAAGCTGTCGGAAGAAAATATGCATCAGATACAGGCAAAAAGTATGAGGAGCTGAATCTCGTCATCGCTCATCTGGGAGGCGGAATATCGGTCAGTGCCCACGAGAAGGGAAAAATGATCGATTCTGTTGACAGCACAAGGGGAGAAGGCCGTATGGCTCCGACAAGGAGCGGTGCAGCACCTCTTGCGGATGTCGTTGAGATGTGCTACTCAGGGCAGTTCACAAAAGATGAAATGCTTGCCAAAATCATGAAACAGGGCGGCTGGACAGCCCACCTCGGCACTTCGGACGCGAGAGAAGTTGAGAAGAAAATCGCTTCCGGCGACAGCTACGCAGAGATTGTCTATAATACGACGGTTTTCCAGATTGGCAAAGATATCGCTGCAATGGCAGCTGCCCTGAAAGGCAAAGTTGACGCAGTCCTGATCACCGGTGGAATCGCCTATTCACGGAAGATGGTCGGAATGCTGGAAGAACAGATCGGATTTATCGCGCCGGTTCATGTATATCCGGGAGAATATGAGATGGATGCTCTGGCAGCGGGCGCTGTCAGGGTCCTAAGGGGCGAGGAGACTCCGCTTTCCTACAGCGGAAAGCCTGTATTCCCGGGATTCGATGAACTGAGAAAGCAGAACGGGTATGTATGATGGATACAACATTTTACATGCAGCTTGATGCCCTGATCGGGCATCATGAATATGACAAAGCAGAAGAGTTCCTGCTTGAGGCTTTTCAGGAAGCCTCAGTGGACGAGCAAAATCATGCGGACCGGATCACGGTATCTAATGAGCTTATGGGCTTCTACCGTGAGAGGAACAGGCTGCAGGAGTGCGAGCACTATATGAAGGTGCTCCTTAGGGAAATCAGGCATATACGTCTCAAAGGCGGACTCGAATACGCGACACTCATGCTGAATGTTTCCAATGCCAACCGTGTACTTGGAAATCTGGATGAGGCGGAACGGTATTTCCTTATTGTTAAAGACATCTATGAAAAGGAGCTTCCTGCAAATGATTATCGTCTGGCGACCCTGTACAACAACCTGAGCCTTGTCTATCGGGAGCGCGGTGAGAACGAGAAGGCTATGCCTCTTATGAAGAAGGCACTGGAAATAGTGCGAGCTTTGCCGGGAGCCGGGAGAGCGGCAGCAGTCAGCTGCATTAACATTGCCAACCTTCTTGTGATAATGGGCAATGCCGATGAAGCAGATGAATACGCAAAGTCTGCAATGGGACTTCTTGAGTCAGCCGGCCAGAGTGACGGTATCGATTATGCCGCCGCGCTTGCGGCAGGAGCTAAAGCCGCTCTGCTTCGCAGTGATTATGATACGGCTCTCAGGAATTATGAGGATGCCGGAAAACTGATGAAGAATGATAGCGGTCGGACAGATGCGTATCGTGCGATCATCGGAAGGCAGATAGAGATTCTGGAGATGAGCGGACGCAAAGAGGAAGCCGAAAGGCTCAGGAAGGAGATTGAACAATGACAGTAATGGAGGCCATTGAGGCCAGATGGAGTGTCAGGTCATATGCCGACAGACCGGTGGAACCGGAAAAGCTGGCCCAGATCATGGAAGCCGGCCGCCTGGCCCCGACCGCCAGCAATGAGCAGAAATGGAAGCATATCGCAGTGACGGACCCGGAGCTCATCAAAAAGATGGTTCCTGCCTGCAAGAATGTCGGATGGGTCGGAACTGCACCGGTCATACTTGTATCCTGCTCGCAGGGAGACCGCACCATGGTATGCGGCCAGAGCGCGCGAACGGTCGATTGTACGATCGGTATGTCCTATATGACGCTGGAGGCAATTGAGCAGGGACTTGGATTCTGCTGGCTCGGATGGTTCTATCCGGAGAAGGTGAGGGAAGTCTTGAATATACCGGACGACTATATGGTCGTTGCTGTTGCTACTGTCGGATATCCGGCTCATAGCGGTCACAGATCTTCCAAGAAATCCACAGAAGAGGTCATTGTATATAATCGAATGGATTAAAGGTGAGCGGCAAGAACGCAGAGGCGGTCCTTATTGCTAAGCAGAGGCTAGCGACCAAAGGATAGCGACCAGATAATTGTGACCAGATAATAGATAAGGAGACAGCATGGGATACAGTTTTCTTGAACCGATTAAGGTCGGTCCCCACACATTAAGAAATAGGATTATAAAGCCTGCCATGGCTGAGTATATCTGTAATGAAGACGGTACGATCAGTGATCAGTTCGTTGAGTTTTACAGAAGAATAGCAAAGGGCGGGGCAGCCCTGATCGTTCCGGGCATTTCATTGCTCGATGACACACAGCACGAACCGCCATTTTTCCGCGGCACGAAGAATCCCCATCTCTATGATGAAAAGTTCATCCCGGGACTTCGCCGTGTGATTGACGCAGTCCATGAGGAAGGCTCGCTGATCATGTTCCAGGTATGGCACAGCGGATGCTATGTCACTCCCGGCGGACTTGTCTCGATGATCAATGAATTTTCAACAGAACAGATTCATGATCTTGAGAAGAAGTTCCTCAAGGCGACGGAAATTGTTAAGGCAGCGGGAGCGGATGGTGTTGAATTCCATATGGCTCACACGTATTTTGCGTCTCAGCTCCTCAGCCCGACATTCAACAAGCGAACGGATGAGTATGGCTGCGATACGATTGAGAACGCGACCAGATTTGCGCGGGAAGTAATCGAGCAGATCAATGAGAAATACTGTGATGATACATTTACCTGTATCGTAAAGCTTCAGGGCAGTGACTTCACAGAAGACGGCATCACTCCCGACCGTGCAGGCCAGGCTGCCGCTATATTGGAGAAGGCCGGTGCCAAAATGTTCACGGTGAACGCAGGCGGCGCGCTTGTCGGTTACAACTATATGAGTGACAACGGACATCAGCCCGAGGGCTGGAAAGCTGATTTTGCCGCGACTGTAAAGAAATATGTCAGTGTTCCGGTCGCGGCTACAGGAAACATCCGTCATCCGGATTATATTCATCAGCTGATCAGAGACGGAAGATGCGACGTTGTTGCCATGGGCCGTGAGTTCTACGCGGATCCCGACTGGGTCAGGAAGTGCGAGGAAGGAAGAGAACAGGAACTTCGGTATTGTGTCTCCTGCCTGTACTGCTTTACTCAGGTCCCGGATGATGACTCTGTTCCGGGCTGTACGGTAAATCCGTATTGCAAATGCGAGAGAGCTGTTCCGGAACTTCGTAAGGATGGAGCAGGAAGAACCGTCGCTGTCATAGGTGCAGGACCTTCAGGCCTTGAGGCAGCCGTTGTACTTGCTGAGAGAGGCTTTAAGCCGGTCATCTTCGAGAGAAAGAACTATCTGGGAGGACTGGTGGATCTTGCGACAGTACCGCCGCACAAGAGCAAACTTCGCTGGATCATTGACTACTATGAGAGACAGATCAGGCGTCTTGACATAGAAGTGCGTTTGTCCTGCGAGGCGACAGTAGAGAAGCTTAAAGAGATCGAGCCATATGCTGTATTTGTGGCTACAGGCACGGATGAAGTTGTTCCGGGCAGGATCCCCGGTATTTTCGGTGATAATGTATACCGCGTGCGCGATGTCCTGGAGAAGAAAGTTTCTTTCAGGGGCAAAAAGATTGCCATCATCGGAGGCGGTATGACCGGTATCGAGACGGCACATTTCCTTGCTCTTAAGAATAACGACGTCACGGTCATAGAAATGCTGCCGGAGAAGACATTGCCGATTGCTGATAAGCTGAGCTTCGGAGACGCATTCACAGACGGAGTTAAAATACATTATGAACATCAGCTGATGAACATTGAGCCGGAGGGGATCAATGTGAAGGATCTTAAGACCGATACAGAAAAGAAGATTGATGTCGACGCAGTTATCCTTTCAATGGGAATCCGCCCGAACATGACACTTCCGAACGCGGTCAAAGAAAATTTTGAAAATGTCATTTTCGTAGGCGATGCCAATAAGCTTGGTAAGATTCCGAACAATATCAGGTCAGGAGCGGACGCTGCGGCGGCACTTAAGTAACGCAAGCTTCGAGTATCCTGCGCTTATGAGTGAATACTCTGTGTCGGGAACTGTCCGACGAACATGTGAAACAGCTTGTCTTGTATAAGGATGTGAATAGGAGATAAATTATGAGTTTAAGTTTAAAGAAACAGTTCGAAGTAAGACTTACAGGATGCACAACAACACTCTGCGGACAGGATTATGAGCACAACGGACGCAGACAGCTGGTTCCCTGCCCCGAAGGTGAGATTACAGGCCCGGATTTCCACGGATATATTTTGCCGGCCGGTATCGATCATCAGCTTGTCAGAAGCGATGGTGTCGCTGAAATCAATGCTTCTTACGGCTTCCAGCTTGATGATGGCCGCACACTGTATATCCATGTAGAAGGTATCCGCACAGTTCCGAAGGAGTATGCCGAAACTGTAAAAGCAGGCGGTGCTGTCGATCCGAAGCTTTTCTACTATGTAACGACCCCGAGATTTGAAGTCTATGATGAGTCCCTCAAGTGGATGACAGAGAAGATATTCGTGTGCGATGGCACCCGCCTTCCCGATGCTGTTCTTCTGACATATTACACCGTAGAGCAGGTGAACGATCATCCGGCTCTTGGCTGATCTGTCAGTAAGAAGCGGCTGCCGCAAGTTGCATTATGACAAATGACATCCAGTCCCGCTGAACAAAAATCAGGATGCCGGTCAGTGACATCAGAGTATGGTTCCTGACCGGATCTCTGCGGCAGCCGCATATTTCAGTGGGGGAGTCAGTTTCGAATTGTCAGCTGACACCGACCCGAATCCTGAGCTAAGCCTAACAAGCGAGACTGGAATCTTACTGCGCAATGATTGGGCAGAAGTAACAATACTGACACGTAAAATTTGAGTATAATGTCAGTCCGGTTTATGTTGACAAGAGATTTTATTCTATGTATAATGTAGAACATAGAATAAAATACAAAATACAAAGGCGGCAAGACGGTGGGTATATGACAGGAAAAGCAGGAATAGTATCATTTTCCGGTTTCACAAAGCGCTGTGCCCAGTGGATCGCGGAAGACACAGGCCTTACTCTATGTGAATTAAAAGAGATAGGAAAGGACGACCTTAAAGCGCCGTACCTGCTCATCGGAGTTCCGGTCCACAGTCAGGAGCTGTGCGAAATCAGAAGGATCCGCAAATTTCTCAGAGAGAAAAGCCCCGATACGCGGTTGATATTATTTGCCACCGGACTTAGGATGCCGGACGAAAAAGTGAAAGAAAATATCCTCAAATATAATTTTAAGGAGCAAAGACCTGAAGCATTCTTTTACTTTGCCGGAGGACTTGACCGGGATCGGCTTACCACCAATGACAAAATCCTTCTGAGACTTCAGGAGATGATGATTACCAGACATCCCGATCGAACGGAGAGTGATCTGGAGCTTCTAAGGAGATTTAAGAGCGGTGGAGATTTTACAGACAGAGGGCAGGTACAGCCGCTGGTCGAATATCTGAAGCTGCTTTAAAGTGAGGGAACTGCTGACTGAGAGACTTGAATTAAAAGGAGAGAAAAGATGAACAAAAAAGGTCTAGTGAATTGGTCCATCTGGATCGGAGTAGTATCCGGAATCTACTGTGCAATTTATCTTCTGACCGTGGGAGCTTATACAGGAGCTAAAGTGCTTCCGGGCTGGCAGATCGTTTACGCGACATTTACCGCGCTTCCGATTTATTTCACTGCCGGTGCTAAGAGGTCGGAATTCTTTAATTACATCTGCAGCTATCTGTGCGGTGTTCTGTGGGCAATGGGCTATCTCTGGATCATGGACAGAGTTGCCGTCATGGGAGTTCCTGCATGGCTCAATATCGCAGTGGTCGTAGCGATCGTCTGCATCGTTGAATGCGCAATACATTTTACACTGCCGTCTTCACTACCGTTCAACGTAGTTCCGGCACATTTCGGAGCTATATCGAACTCTTTCTGGTGCTCCAATATGACAATCGCGATTATGGGACCGGGCAGGACAGCAGTTGGCGGCTTCTACAATTTTAAGGCATATCCGATTCTTGCTATTACACTCTGCGGCGGTGTGGTCCTTGGCCTCTGCTGCAACGAAGGATTGAATTTTATCGACTCTGAGACCGGCAACTGGAAGTGGCCGGGCAAGAGCTCGAAATAAAGATGACACTATTACTTAATGACAACACATGTAAGGAGGAAACAAACAAATGAGTGATGCAAAATGTGCCGGCGCCAAGCTTGGAAATGAACTCAGATCCGGTTATGCAGCGAAGATGGGAAGCACGAAGCGGGTGCAGGAACTGAATGGTATGCTTCATTCCAATCGTCCGAATGTAGATATCACACGCGCAAGAGCTTTCACAAAAGTTTATCGCGAGACAGAAGGCCTTCCGGCACTTCTTCGCCGCTATAAAGCAATCGCTGAGGTTTATCGTACACTTTCAGATAACGTTTATGATTATGAGCAGCTTGTCGGATGGCCGACAAAGCGCATCCGCGGCGCAAACTTCGCAGTCGAGCTTCACGCTCACTGGATGAAGGACGATCTCAAGAATCTTCGTGACCGTACATATGATCCGTTCGAGATTTCAGATGAAGACTACAAGGAACTTGAAGAGGATATTCTTCCGTACTGGCAGGATAAGACGGCAGCTGCCCAGTGGGCACATTATGTCACACCGGAAGAGTGGGACAGAGCTCAGTTTGGCGGCGTATCGGATGTCTCTAACTACATCTGCGCAAATGGTTCTCACTTCATCCCGGCCTGGACTGACGTTATTAAGCATGGCTTCCAGAAATACTACAATGAAGCGAAGGTCCTTCTCGACGAACTTGATCCGAATGATCCGACATCCGTCGACAAGAGATACTTCTATCAGGGCATTATTGAGGTCTGCGAGGCTATCAAGAACTGGGCAGATCGTCTTGCCGCAGCCTGCCTGAGAAAAGCTGAAGCCGAGAAGGATCCGGTCCGCAAGAAAGAGCTGAAAGATATGGCAGCCATGATGAGAAGGGTTCCGTGGGGACCGGCAACATCTTTCCATGACGCAGTGGAGACTTCCTGGGTCGTATGCTTCTTCCTGTTCGTAGAGGGCGCAGGCCCGTCCATTACCTGGGGACGCTGGGATCAGTACATGTATCCGTACTATAAGAGAGACATCGAAGCCGGTATCATCACACCGGAGAGCGCAATGGAGCTTATAGAGGAAATGTACATCAAGGTCACTTCCAACGTATGGTTCCAGTCCACACAGATGGCTTACATCTTCGGCGGTTACTATCGCTATCCGCATCTTGATGTCGGCGGTCTCGATGAGAACGGAAGAGACGCAAGCAACGAGCTGTCTTATCTGTGCCTGCGCGCTATGCGCTATGTCAAGACAACATCACCGGCAGTCTGCCTGATGCTGCATCAGAAAACTCCGGATTCTCTGCTCCGCGAAGCATGCGAGCTTTCCGTTGACGGACACGGACATCCGAGCTTCTTTGACGTAGAAACACTGTACAAGATGCTTGAGAACCGCGGCGCGTGCGCAAACATGCACAGCAATTACACAAGCTATGATATTAAAAAGTACGGAAGCCCGATCGGCTGCGTAGAGCCCGGTGTCGAGGGCATGCAGTACGGTCATACCGATTCAGGTATCATTAATGTTGCTGGCTGCATCTATGCTGCAGTATGCGACGGCAAGAAGGCTAAGGGCGTTGACGGAACACGCTGCGGCCAGGTCGTAACTTATGCGAGCGGCGCTCCGGAACTCTTTGACACATATGAGAAGTTTGAAAAGGTGTGCCTGGATCAGATTGAATACGCAATCAAAGAGTGCCACTCCAACCTTATTATCGTTGAGAAGCTTCTCGCTGAACAGTTCAACCTTCCGACATTTACAATGCTGCTTGACGGTGCCCTTGAAAAAGGTCTTGACGCTACAAACGGCGGCGCGAAAGTCAATATCGGTCCGACAATCCAGATGAGCGGTTTCGGAACTGCAGTCGACTCCATGGCAGCTATCAAGAAGGTTGTTTATACAGATCACGAGGCTACTCTTCGCGATGTCGCAAATGCTATTGAAGCGAACTTCGTAGGCTATGAAGAACTCAGAGCAAAACTGATCGCTGCTCCGAAGTATGGCAATGATGATGATTTCGCAGATGACATCGCATGCAGAGTATGGTCATTCTTTGGCGACACGGTCAATCATCTCAAGATGTATCGTGGCAATTATTGCGATGCGGCAATTCAGATGGTACAGTCCAATGTCGGTTACGGCGCTATGACAGGCGCGACTCCGAACGGACGTCTTGCAGGTCAGCCGACATCTGATACAATGTCAGCATCTCAGCAGGCAGATACGAATGGACCGCTGGCAGCGGCAAGAAGCTATGGCAAACTTGATTACACTAAGTACAGCAACGGCACGCTGCTGAACATGTGGATCAGCCAGTCCGAAATGATGGAAGTTTAACTTCTGAAGAAAGGAGGAAATCATTATGCAGACAATTCGAGAGACAGGTCTTAACACACCGGAAGGTACTTATAAAATGCCGACCTACAAAGAGGCTGGCATGAGAAACTTCATGAATCTTGTTCGTACAATGGTGAACGACTATGGCGTATACCATGTACAGTTCAATACCATTGACAAGTCTACTCTTGTAGATGCCAAGAAGCACCCTGAGAAGTATCCTACTCTTATGGTACGTGTTGCGGGCTACAGTGTATACTGGACAGACATCGCTGAGAGAGTGCAGGATGATATTATCCACAGAACGGAACATCAGTTTTAATCTGTGAGTTGGAGCCTCCGATGGACGGCCTCCTTCTTTCCGATAGACAGATGGGCAGGATGTGAGCTATAGGTTCTGACCGTCTGGCCGGCGGGATCATTCGTTATGCTGCAGATGGCTTAGCCGTCTGCAGCATTTTCAGTATAATACGTATTTCAGCGTAGTCACATTCGCTGTGGACGGTTCTTTGTTATTTTTTATATGTGACATATAATGGTATTATGGACGGCAAGGAAGAGAACCGGAACAGGGTCTTTGGGTAACACACATTGCGGGCAGGAGGCACTGCGTAAAGAGAGAGGATGGAAAAAATGGCTGAAAAGAAAGAAGCTATTGTATTCGATTTTGGTCACTTCAGAAATACGGATGGGTATGGAATACGCACGATGATATTTTTTAAGGGCTGCCCGCTTCGCTGCAAATGGTGCTCGAATCCGTTCGGTCTTTCTGTTGCCCCGCAGCTTGCTGTCAACAGGGAGCGGTGCGTCGGATGCGGAATGTGCGTAAAACTGTGTTCCAAAGGGGTAAATCGGATCAATCCGGATGATCATAAAGTCGAGATGGATTTCGACAAATGTAAAGCCTGCGGACTGTGCGTACAGCTTTGCCCGCAGAAGTGCCGTCAGATTTCAGGTACCAAGTATACGGCTGAGCAGCTGTATAAGAAAGTGCAGCGGGAACTGACTTTCACAAGGAGAGATCGCGGAGGTCTTACTCTTTCCGGAGGAGAAGTTCTGATGCAGCATGAAATAGCCGCGGAACTGCTGAAGATCTGTAAGCGGGATTATATTGATACATGTATAGAGACGTCAGCATTTGCGAAATGGGAACACCTGTTGGAGGTGGCCCAGTACTGCGATACAGTCTTTGTTGACATGAAACATATTGACTCTGATCGTCACAAAGAGATCACCGGGGTCCCCAATGAACTCATATTGGAAAACATACGGAAGTTGTGTGAATACATGTCAGAGCGCGGTAAGCGGGTGATCATACGCAGACCGTTTATCCCGGGATATAATGATGAGGAATCCTGCACGATTGGAATTGCGAAGTTTGTTGCGACACTCCCGGGCAAGCCGGAAATTAACATATTACCCTATCATAATCTGGGGGAACTCAAATACAAAATGATAGGCTCGGAGTGCGAGGTACAGGGCGTCAATATGATGAAAAAGAAGGACGAACCGATCGTGAGATGCGCAGAGCTCTGCAGACAGTACGCTCCGGAGAATCGGGTAAGTGTCGGAGGAGAAGCCATAGAGTATCCTGATTGAAGTCATATTTCTCCATAGATGTTTGATTAAGGGGCTGCCGCGTTAAGGCGGGTCGGCACTATATAGCAGACGATATTTGCAAATTGCTGCTATATATAGTGCGGACACCGTCTAATGCGGCAGCCCCTTAATGATTCGATTCTTTATGAAAAAAGAGCAGCGTTTCGCTGTAGTCAGCTGACGCTGCTCCCGATTCTCAACAGACTGCGTGAGAAATGTGGATTTAAAAGGCTTTTCTATAAAGTTCAATGACGTCTTTCCTGGTCGTCTGCCGCGGGTTCACCTTTATATTGCCGCTGGCCATCGCGTCATCTGCCATTTTTTCGAACAGATCCTCTGTCACGCCGACTTCTGAGAGTGAGGCGGGAAGTGAAAGTTCAGCAAGCAGGCTGCGTGCTTCATCCGCAAGCATCGACGGGACGAAAGGACGGCCCTGTCTGCCCTGGTGGATATAGTTATATATTTTTTCGAAGCGTCCATTGTCTGCAAGCGCGTTGTATTCTACGATGGTCGGGAGAAGAATTGCATTTGCAACGCCGTGCGGTACGTGGAAATAAGCGCTGACCGGATGAGACATAGCGTGCACGTTGCCAAGCCTTGCCCAGGCGAAAGCCAGACCGGCAAAATTGCTTCCCGTCATCATGTCACTGGCTGCGTCAAGGTCGCTGCGGTTGGCGACAAACCTGCGGATACTTCGGCCAATCATCTCAAGAGCCTTCTCAGCCATGGCATCGGAGAATGGGTTCGCCCAAAGGGATGTATATGCCTCCCAGGCGTGGATCAGTGCGTCTACCCCGCAGGCAGCGGCAATTCCGGCCGGTGCGGTCATAATAAGTTGCGGATCGAGGATGGCAAAATGGGGGAGAATTTTGTAGCTGTAGACTGTGAGCTTATAATTTCTGGCAGTGTCCGTGATGACAGAGAACGGTGTGACTTCACTTCCGGTTCCCGCAGTTGTCGGAATTGCGATAATCGGTACAATTTCACCGGGCACTTTATCTGCGCCTTCATATTCGGTGATGGAGCCGCCGTAGCGGGCTTGTACGCCAACCGCTTTAGCCACATCCATCGGTGAGCCGCCGCCCAAAGCTACAAGCGCCTGTGCTTCGCAATCTTTATAGACTGCTACAGCTGCGTCAACGACTTCCGTGGCAGGATCCGGCAGAACATCCAGAAATTCTGTGACACGCACACCTGCGGATACAAGAATATCGGATACTTTCTTTACAACACCGATTTTTTCGAGTCCGCGATCTGAAATAAGCATTACGGAATCGATGGATTCTCTAGAGAGTATAGACGGTAATTTTTCAAGGCTGTTGTAGCCAAAGATGAGTTCCTGCGGGACTTTGAACATAAAATCAGACATATTGACCTCCAAATATAAAACACAGTACATAGAATGTTCTACATAATATATTAATAAGAATGTATCGATATGTCAATACCAAATATTTATTTTTCCGGTTCATAGACCGAATAGGGGATATACAGCTTGTGCTCAATTTTGTTCTTGGCATCTCTCGCGTAATTCTCTGTCCCGTCAAGGAGATCTTTTCCTTCACTTATATTTGATGTCAGCAGGCTGATACAGTGTGCCATGCCCTGGGCATCCTGGACGACTGTGCCAGTCATCTTACCTTCAGAAATCAGCTGTCGGCCTGCCGGAGAGGCGTCGACGCCGAAGACGGGAATTGTCGTTGATGCTTCATCCCCGGTGTTATAGCCGAAAGCCTGAAGGGCGCGTATGGCCCCCTCCGCCATTGTGTCGCTATTGCAGATAACGAGCTCGATCATGTTTTCGCTGGTCTCGTTGTACTGACCGAGGTTGGTCATCATGTAGTCCCTGACTGCGTCCATGGACCATTTGCCTGTCAGATCCAGCTGGAATTCATCTACACTAGACGGGTTGAAGTAGCTGAGGGCAGGCTTTCCGTTGGCTCTCAGTATGCGATTGGTATCTACGGCGGAGTACAGTGTGCGGTAGATAGCCTCGGCGTTCTTGGCCTCGCCTTTAAAGGAGGCGTAGCTGATGACACCGTCACCGTTGAGATCGCATCTGTCATAGTTTTCGATAAGATAATGCCCGATCATCTGGCCCTGCAGGTGTCCTGCCTCCGCAGGGTCGGTCCCGACAAAGGCCACATTGCTGTAGAAGTCGAGGATGACACCCTCGTCTCCTTCTGCTTCGACGGAGCGGTTGAAGAAGACGACCGGAACGTGGGCAACGTATGCCTTGAGGCATATGGAGTCAGCGATATCTGTTGAACCGGAACTGACAATATTGACCAGCAGCATGCTTGCACCGTGGGCGAGGGCGTTGTCGATCTGGGAGTTCTGCGTCGCCTGGTTGGAAGCGGCGTCATATTCCGTGTAGGGTATGCCGCTGTCGGTCAGATCCTTGTTCAGGGCTGTGCGCACCGCGGATATATACGCGTCGGCGTAGTCAAAGTAGAAGACAGCCACATTGAAATGCTCTGCTGTGTCCACAGTCGTCGACTGGTCGGAGGTGGGTTCGACTATGCCGGTACAGGCGGACAGGCAGGCCGCCATGATGAGACACAGGACATATGCGGTAAGTTTTTTTATTCTCATATCTGTCTCCAATCTGATTGCTCAAATCCGGTAATATATCTTATCGGAAGTTACGCAAGGAACTCCCAATAAAAGGGCGATGAAATCGCCCGAATTATGATTATCGGGTTCGCGAAGCGGTTCCGATAATATTGTAGCATGCCAATTCGTGAAACGGTAAATCGCAATCTCTGATCTCGCGCGAGCTGAGTGATGCGCTTGTGTGTCTAAATTCAGGCAGCAACTGCTTTCATCAAACTTACGGCTTGGCTTTCGCCGCGAAATAGTCCATGAGGACAGGTTCCAGCTGGCGTGTTTCTTCTTTTGTCAGCTCCCGGATCTGTCCGTTTTTTGTTGTCAGCTGGTAAGTCGCGTCAAAGAAAATGGTGTCGTATTTCCCGGAAGGCCCGAAAAGAGACGTCCCAAGGAAATAATTCGGAGCGCTGACATCCAGATAGTCGAGCAGGGTGGGGACCATGCACAGGGTATTTCGTCCGCATGCATCGACGTTTTCCGGACGGACATTTTTGTGGTGGATGAAGAGGGGCATTTCGTCGCAGTCGACATTTGCACGCACATAATGCGGATAGGCTCCTCGATAGAAGAAGTCGCCGTATGCGCAGTGGTCGCCGGTCATTACGATAATGGTGTCGTCCGCCATATCACTTGCTTCGAATTTCTCCATGAAACGGCCGAACTGTATATCAAGATTATACATTTTATTCAGCGTCGTGTCCTTGCCATTTCCGTATTTCTCATCCGGCGAGTCAAATGAGATGTGTGAGCCGAATGTGTAGATCACAGTCAGGTGCGGGGCGCCTTTAGCGTGATTCTCCATGGCGGCATCAAAGAGGCGCTCGTAGGCCTGTCGGTCGGAGAGGCTGTGGGCTTCGCCCTGAAGGTCGGTGATCTCGGATCCGCTCACCTCATCAAATCCCATTCCGCCCAGATAAGCTGTAAAGAGCTTGTTTCGCGGCTCTGTGTTGATCACGGTCGTGTGATAGCCGCGGTCTTTCAGGATCCCCTGCAGTGATGTAAGAGCACTTTGGTCGTAATTGTTGAGCTGATAGCCGCTTGTCAGCTGGCCAATCAGGGCACAGTAGGTCGCGTAGGTGTGGTTGTAATAGTTCGTAAAGTTCAGCGATTTTTTCTGGTAAGACTGAAAGTTCGGCATGATGCTCCGCTTGTCGGAGATCATGTGCTGGGAGAGCCCTTCTGTGAAAATCAGAATAATGTTGGGATTCTCGGGCAGGCTCTTCGGCTTTTCCCTGTAATCATCGATGCCGTCTCTGGCAAATTTCTCTTTGGCATCGGGGAGCTTCTGCACAAGCTTTGTGCGGCGTATGTTCAGCACTACAGTGCGGATCAGGTCATAGAGACCATATGTCGGGGAGTACTGCGCACCAAATATGACCAGAAAAGCAATGTCAGCTACTACTACCACCGGCAGGATGAATGTCGGGATCCCGGCTATGTGACTCACCGGCAGGAACGTGAACGCCAGTACGACTGCGATCGCAATCAGGTACTGAACGAGCTTGCCGAAGAGGTCTTCCAGGGAGTCCAGGTTCGTGAGCATGACCAGAGTGATGTAGACAGCTCCGAAGGACAGGACCAGCATCTGGGCGTTGAAAAGGAGACTGAGCAGGTCACTTAAGACAATCGCGGGAACCCGGGCTGCCGGCAGGAGAGCGTTGACAATGAGGAAGATGCAGCCGAGTTCAAGAAGCGATGATATAGTATATTTTATATTTTTAGTGCACGCGATCGATATGAAAGTGAGCAGTGCAGAAAACGCGTATTTTACAAGCGTCAGTATAAGTCCGGTCGTCATGGGGACTCCTTCCGTTCGTTGAGGTACTGCTTGCGGGGCGAAAGTTCGGATTCCGACCGTTACCCTCGCGCAGTTTATAATGTCATTATACGTGGGAAACAGTGCTATTGCAAATCTCAGATTTGTGTCTCAGAGCGCGATTCATCGGTGACAGTTTGGATGGGCTGCTTTCATAGTTCGTTGCCGGCAGTGAGGCATCATCTTCGTGAGAAAAGCACTGCCGGCTTTTGAGACTTCGGTGCAGCCCGTCTGAACTGTCACGCTGTCACGTTCCCCCACAGCACCCTTTACCGCCGGGGCTTTGCGTGGTATACTCTTCGTATCGCGGGGTTACCCGCATAAACTTAATAGGTATACGGTGCCTGCGCGCGGAGTCAGCGCGGAGGGTAAAAGGGAAACAGGTGCAAATCCTGTACGATCTCGTCACTGTGAAGGGAAGTGCGGCGCGCAGAATGTCACTGGCGAAAGCCGGGAAGGCAGCGCGGCGCGTGATGATCCAAAGCCAGGAAACCTGCCGTATGCCGGTACAGGAGCATCCGCTCCGGATCACGAGGCATTGGTCGTACCATCATCCCTGCGGGGCAGCTGCAGGGATAAGTGCGCCCTCCCATGCGGAGGGTTTTTTCCTGCATGCCTTTTTTGATCCGCAGCGGGAAAATCAAAGGAGGCACAACATGAAAAGAAGAATTGCAGCATTATTACTCAGCGCAGCCCTGATCGGCACACTCATCGGATGCGGAGGTACAGCCGAAAACGCTGCCCCGTCGGGGGAGACTGCGGATACGGCAGAATCTGCAGCTGACGTGACCGAGGAATCCGCGGCAGAGTCCGTTCCTATGACAGATGAGAGCGAAGCGGCAGATGAAGAAGACGAAGAGAATTATGAGACAGGGGACGCATCCCTCGATGATCCGGGCAACCAGGATGAGATCGGAGAGAATGAGATTCTCGTTGTGAGCTTCGGCACGAGCTTCAATGACAGCAGAAGGCTTACGATCGGCAGCATCGAAAACGCGATCCGTGAAGCGTTCCCGGACTGGTCCGTCCGCAGGGCTTTCACGAGCCAGATCATTATCGATCATGTCAATAAGCGTGACGGCGTCAAGATCGATAATGTGAAAGAAGCTCTTGACCGGGCTGTGGACAATGGAGTAAAGAACCTGGTCGTGCAGCCGACACACCTCATGGCAGGCTTAGAGTACCATGATCTTGAGGAGGAGGTCATGTCGTACGCGGATGCATTTGAAAGCATCACCATGGGCGAAAACCTTCTCGCGGAGGATGGAGATTTCGAGAAAGTTGCGAAAATCATCACAGTGCGGACAGCGGAATATGATGACGGCGAGACTGCAATCTGCTTCATGGGCCACGGAACAGAGGCGGAATCCAATGCCGTATATGCTAAAATGCAGGAAATTCTCACAGCTGACGGTTTCGAGAATTACTTTGTAGGAACTGTTGAAGCTACTCCGTCTCTTGAAGATGTGATGGCTGCTGTCGGCGAGGGAGAGTACAAGAGAGTAGTCCTCATGCCGCTGATGGTCGTTGCCGGTGATCATGCAAATAATGACATGGCGGGCGATGAGGAAGATTCCTGGAAGAGCCAGTTCGAAGCGGAAGGCTACAGCGTGGAGTGTGTTCTTGAAGGCCTTGGCCAGCAGCCGGAGATCCAGCAGCTGTATGTGGAGCATTTGCAGAAGTTCGTGGAATCCGCTCTTGCTGAATAATCTCCACATTAGCATATACCTTCGCACGGGATTCGGTCTGGGTTTGTTGATATGTGACAGTTCAGACAGGCTGTAGCGGAGGTTCATTATACGGCGCAAACATCATCTTCATCGAAAAGCGCATATCCTTCCCTGCGAGCTTGCAACACGCTTCGCTTGTTGCGATCTCTCAGTCGGATATGCAATGCTTTTCTCACGAAGATGGATGTTTTGCTGCCGGAAACGTAACATAAGAACAGCCTGTCTGAACTGTCACGATGACAACCCGGAGGCGGATTCCTGCGCAGTTGATGTTTGACAGCGAGTATTCAGCCATAAAGGCGGTAATGAGCAACGTAAGGAGACATACGATGAAAAACAAATTGGCTGCTATATTGTTGGCGGCACTTGTAGCATCAGGTACACTGGCAGGCTGCGGCAGCAGCGTAAGCGGCACTGCCCAGAGCGTGGCTGCCAATGAGAGCGCCACAGTGGATTCCGTGGACGTGAGTGCCGAGGAAAAAGCCGAATCTACTGCAGAAGTCCCGGATTCAGAGAGCAGTGCGGCAGAAACTGATAGCGAGAAGAGTTCAGAGGGAACAGATTCAAGGATCGCGGACGCCTCCGAGATGACTGAAGTGGAGACCGTGGTTGAAGACTGGATGGTGCCCATCGGGTGCGACAGTCTTGTAGAAGGTACTTATCCCGTGACAGTGGCTTCAAGCTCATCCATGTTCAGCATCGAGTCAGCAGAGCTTACCGTAGAAGATGACCACATGTATGCCGTGCTGACAATGAAGGGAACAGGCTACTTATACCTCTTTATGGGGACGCCGGAGGAGGCGGTGAATGCAGGTGAGAAGGAGTATCTGCCATTTGCAGAAAACGCAGATGGAGTTCACACATTCACGATCCCGATCGAAGCTTTGGATAAAGGCATCGACTGCGCGGCTTTCAGCAAACGCAAGGAAAAGTGGTATGCGAGAACTCTGGTCGCAAGGTCTGATTCGCTGCCGATATCCGCATGGAAGGATGAAGCGCTGACAAAAGCAGCAGATCTGGGACTGACTGACGGAGATTATGAAGTGGATGTGACTCTGTCGGGCGGTTCGGGCAGAGCTTCGGTCCAGTCGCCGGCAAATCTTAAGATTGAAGGAGACACTGCGACCGCAACGATTATCTGGGGCTCTTCCAATTACGACTATATGATTGTCGACGGAACAAGATATGATCCGGTCACTCTCGAGGGCGGATCGACGTTCGAGATACCGGTCACCGTTTTCGACAGGCCGATGCAGGTCACAGCCGACACAACAGCGATGAGCAAGCCTTATGAAATTGAATACACTCTTACATTTGATTCAAAGACAATTAAATAAATTGAAATGGACAGCTGCCGCAGTGTTTGCGGCAGTTTGTCTTATGGCATGCGGAGGGCAGGACAGTGGCGGTGGCAGTGGTGTGTCCGGTCACAGGCAGAGCACCGATGATGTCAGTGGCAACGAGGCAATAGGTCACGGGCAGAACACCGGTGATGGAGATGCGCAGAGCGCTTCCGGCCGGAATTCTGCGGAACATGCCCCGGTCTGGGCCGACATGAAGCCGGACCGCAGCATGGAGCTTGTCTATGCGGATCAGTTCCAAGTGGACTACTACGGTGACGCCTGTGAGCTTGTTACGATCGAGGGCACCGGGCGATACCTGGTCGTCGAGGAAGGCTATGACGCACCTTCCGGGCTTCCGGATGACGTGACCGTGATCCGAAAGCCGCTTAAAAATGTTTATCTGGCTGCTTCCTCAGCCATGGATTTCATGGACGTGCTGGGCACTGTTCCCTGTGTGACAATGACCAGCACGAAGGAAGAGGACTGGAGCATTAACTCTGCGGCTGAGGCGCTCGGGAGCGGGGATATGATTTATGTCGGCAAGTACAGCGCTCCAGACTACGAAGCCCTTCTTATGGAAGAGTGCAGCCTGGCAATTGAGTCGACTATGATCTATCACACACCGGAGGTGAAGGAAAAAATCGAGTCTCTGGGAATTCCGGTCATGGTCGAGCACTCAAGTTACGAGTCCCACCCGATCGGCCGCACGGAATGGATCCGCCTGTACGGTCTGCTTTTTGACCGTGAGGACGAGGCGGAGAGTTTCTTTAATGAGCAGAAAGAAATTGCGGAAGATGTGATAAGGGAGAGCGTGGATACACAGGACAAAAAGACCACCGCCTTCTTCTATATCACTTCAGCCGGTCTTGCAAATGTCCGAAAGTCCGGAGACTATGTCGCCGAGATGATCCGCCTTGCAGGAGGCTCCTACGTGCCCGAGCTTCCGGGAATGGAATCAGAGAACGCTCTTTCCACCATGAATATGCAGATGGAAGACTTCTATGCCGGGTGCGTGGATGCCGACATATTGATTTATAATTCAACTATTGACGGTGAGATTGGGACAGTGGATGATCTTCTTCAAAAGAGTCCCCTTTTTGCGGATTTTAAGGCCGTAAAGAATGACAATGTCTGGTGCACGGAGCAGGATATGTTCCAGCACACGACATCCTCTGCGGAAATGATTCGCGAGATCAGGCTTGTTATCACAGGCGGGGCGGGGGATGACCTTACATATCTGCACAAAGTTGGGTAATGATGGAGACTGTGCTTAGGAGATTAATTCGGGTTTTGAGTTCTGCTATCGGTGTATAGATATGAGAGAAAATAAAAGGATACTGACAAGTTTCATATTGCTCGCGGCTATGCTCATTCTTCTTTTTGTCCTCAATGTCGCAAATGGCAGCAGGGCTGTGGCAATCTCCGATATTCCGGCTATATTGATGGGCAGTGAGGGCGGCACAGCCCACAGCATCATCTGGAGCATACGCCTGCCGAGGATCGTGACGGCAATGATACTCGGCGGAGCTCTGGCTGTGTCCGGTTTTCTGCTTCAGACTTTCTTTAACAATCCGATTGCGGGACCTTTTATTCTCGGTATCTCATCCGGATCTAAGCTTGCGGTCGCTCTTGTCATGATATTTTCGTTAGGTGCGGGACTGCATCTGGGATCGTTTGCCATGGTCCTTGCGGCATTTGCAGGAGCTATGGCTGTCACCGGATTTATACTTGCCGCATCGCAGCAGGTCCATCGCATGAGTGTCCTGATTATATGCGGAGTCATGGTCGGCTACATATGTTCTGCGATAACGGAGATCGTCGTTACTTTCGCGGATGATTCCAATATCGTTAATCTCCACAACTGGTCGCTGGGAACATTTTCAGGATCGACCTGGAGCGATGTCGCATTGGCAGGCTCTGTGGTCGCGCTTGCGGTCACAGCCGCATTTCTGCTCTCAAAGCCGATCGGAGCCTACCAGCTCGGCGAATCCGCTGCCGGCAGCCTCGGGGTCAACGTTCTTCGTCTTCGGATCGCAGTGATTCTGCTGTCGAGTGTGCTGTCCGCGGTGGTGACTGCATTTGCAGGACCTGTCTCTTTTGTAGGAGTCGCGGTGCCCCATCTTATCAGAAATCTCATGAAGACACAGAAACCGATTGTCATGATACCCGCATGCTTTCTCGGCGGAGCGGTATTCTGTCTCTTTTCAGATCTCATCGCAAGGACTCTTTTCGCACCGACTGAGCTGAGCATCAGCACGGTGACGGCCGTGTTCGGAGCTCCGTGCGTTATCTGGATCATGATGACACGGAACAAGCGGCCAATCTGATGAATATAGATTCTGCAAGCCCGGATTGGTCAGGAATGTAACCTGAAGACATAGTTTTTGAGATAATGAAACAGCAGCCCGGCGAATTCTCACGATCAGAGCCGTGTGGGGACTAAGGGCATTGAGAAAAAGGTAGATGACTCATGAATGACAAAATTACCCTGTCCGCGCGCAATCTCAGTGCGGGCTATGGCAATAAGATCGTGCTGTCGGATATAAATTTCGACCTCGCTGAAGGCAGGATCATTTCTCTGATCGGGCCGAACGGGTCCGGCAAGTCGACCCTGCTAAAGACTCTGATGGGTGACCTTACACCTCTTAAAGGAAACGTTTTTCTGGGAGACAGAGATCTTGGGGAGCTGACGAGAAGCGAGATCGCGAAAGCCATGGCGGTCATGATGACCGGGAACATAAGGCCGGAGTGGATGACCTGCCGGGAGATGGTGGCATCCGGGCGCTATCCATACACGGGGCTTCTGGGAAAACTTAGGGCGGCAGATACTGAGGCTGTTGACGGGGCAATGGAGCTGACCGGGACAAGTGATCTGGCAGATTTATATGTAACGGAGATCAGCGACGGTCAGCGGCAGCGGGTCCTTCTGGCCAAAGCGATCTGCCAGGAACCAAGTATTCTGATCCTTGATGAGCCGACAACGTTTCTTGATATCCGATATAAGCTGGAATTCCTGAATCTCCTTCGCCTGCTGGCGGAGAAGCAGCATGTGACGATTCTGATGTCTCTGCATGAGCTGGAGCTTGTGCGGCTGGTATCGGACCGCGTGATCTGTCTGAAGGACGGCCATATGGACGCGGATGGGGGGACGGAGGTCCTTAATGATGTGTACTTGAGAAAACTGTACGGTATCGGGGAAAATGATTTTCCGGAGTACAGGATCATCTAGCACTGCGGATGAGAATTGCGGGTAACAGCCTGTCTGAACTGTTACAGATGCGGATAGCCGCCTGTCGTGGATGCTTATGTGGGTGTGGAAAAGTTCGTGAGCCGGCTGTATAATGCTCATGACGGCGTATGACATGCCGGCTTTGGAGGTAAATATCAATGAATTGTTATGAACTGTATTTTGAAAAAGAATACCCGGTACCTGCGGAGGATGAGGCCGTTCTCGTAAAACTGGCGGAAGCCTTTGAGGATGCGGCGGCTGGCATCCTGCCCGAAAAATGGATCTCGGACGGGGCGGCGGCAAAAGAAATTAAGGAGAGCCAGCTAGACAAGTATCTCATTGCGTCGGCTGAGGGATGGGATCCCTCACATGAATATGTCCGGATTTATTACTGGTACGACACCTATGTGGACTATGATATGTACGAGCACTCGGTCGGATCTGAACTGATTCTCTATAAAGACGGCCGTGTATTTGATCTGGGCGGAAAGTGGTACAATTATCTGCGCGATATTGTGGCAGGCAAGGCCTACCCGGTAGGAACGATCGGCAGGACCGATCTGAACAGTGAGACCGGAATCGCAGATCTCACAGCCGAAATCATGCATATCGTCAACGACGAAGTGCAGCTGAAGTTCTGAGAATCGCAGCCTCGCGGCAGGAAAAGTGCTTCTCACCCTGCGGAGCTCGGCAAAAACGCCGGGGAATTTCTGATAATTTCAGCGGGAACTTGTGGGTTTAAAAAGCCGGGCTGATGATATATAATAAAAAAGTACCGAGGTGCGGCAAGCTTCATTATTTGGGCACCGCACGGCACAGCAAATGAGCAGCAGCATACAAAACCGAGATGACTATATGTTTTGTAAGGAGGAGACACACTATGAGCGAGAGAATCAATCTTTCTGTACCGGCACGCGGGAAAGCCCATCTGACATTTGACGTCGGAACAGAAAAGCCGCTTGACATCACCCTGATCTATACGCAGGACATCACGGGAACTTTCCTTCCCCAGTTCCGCGCGTTCACAGAGATCGAGAACCCGGCATGGACGATAGTACTGCCGATTATTTCAGAGGACCGTAACTATCTTATCGTATCCAAGAAAGAGCTGACATACATCATCGATGAGACGACGAAGGAACTCTATGTATGTGAGGACGGAGCGGCAGATCTCATTCTGACATGTATCGACGACTTTGAAGCCAGTGATCAGGACTGGGCCAACTTTGATATCGTGGATGATGCCTCCAGTATCGGCTATGCGAGAGACGTCGCGAACAGGATCGCGCTCATTCACTCTTCGGTCACAGACATTCGTCCGTACTTCCTGAGAAATTAATGTTGGATATTGAGTCGTTTTATGAGACGGTTCAGCATTGTGTGACGTACACATAACTGCTGGACCGCTTTTCATGATAATGGACTGCAACATATAAATACACACAGTTGTATTAAAGTTGAGGAGCAGATATGACACTGGCCATTCCGTGGAATGACAACAGAATAGAGAAGATTTTGCAGCTGCTCTTTGCTGTCCGCTCGTTCGAGCCTAAGACAAAATCCGTAATCGACGAGGCAGCAAACGAGACAGCAGCCCGGCTTATGGATCAGTATGGCGACAGCATTCTCCGGTTCGCCTACTCCTATCTCCATAATATGTCCGATGCGGAGGAGATTCTTCAGGACACGCTGCTGTCATATTTGGTGAATAAGCCTGCATTTGCAAATGAAGCCCACGCCAAAGCCTGGCTCTTCCGCGTTGCAGGAAATCTGAGCAAGAACAGGATCCGTTATAACGGTTATCGGAACCACGATGAGCTCATGGAGGAGCTGGTCGCAGAGGAGAAGGAGGATCTAAGGTTCGTGTGGGAGGCTGTCAGTCAGCTGCCGGAGAATTACCGTGAGGTCATTCATTTGTTCTATCAGGAAGGATTTACGACGGCGGAGATCGGTGCCATTCTCGGCCGCAGAGAGGTGACGGTCCGGTCAGATCTTTCCAGGGCGCGAAAAAAGCTGAAAGAAATCCTGAAGGAGGCGTATGACTTTGAGTAAAAAGTACAATGAGATCATGGACAAAGTCGTCGTCACCGATGAGATGCGGCGGCGTGTTCTCACGGAAATTGGCAGCGCTGACCCGGCAAGACTTGAGTCTCTCAAAATGGGCGCGGACGAAGATTCCGTCAGAACATTCACAGGCAGAAAAAGATTTCCTGCATCAATAATTCTCGCCGGTCTTGCTGTGGCCTGCGTTCTTATCCTCATCGCCGGGATCATAAGATTCAGTATGCCGGTCATGAGCCCTTCGTCAGCCGGCAGTGCGGAATATGAGGAGGCAAAGGATTATGCGTCAGAAGAGGCAGAAGCGGATACAATGGTCGGAGCTCAGGATGCGGGAGATCAGCCGGCACTGACGGGCAGTGGGACCGAGAACGGAGGAACGACGAATGCAGCACCGGGAGCTGCAGTCGGTGGTAATGCCGGTGTGAAATCAGAGGCAGCAGCGGGCGGAACTGCAGGCGCTGAGGCGGAATGGTCAGACGATGAAGAGGCAGCGGAAGATACAACAGATGACCGGGCGGACATGCCTGTGCGGCTCGGTGAGCCAGAGATACGAAAAATCGTTGAAAATTATATCGGTTCTGAGTTCGTAATATCAGACACTGCGACAGAGGAAGATGCACTTATATATACGGTGTCGGATGCAGAGACGGGAGAGGTTTTTTCGTATATTCGAATCCATGTAAGTGACGGCAGTGTGGAGATTGAGAGTGCGGAAACCAAAGAAATATCAGTTCTGACTTTTCTCGATTTGACGGGTCAGTAAAATAAAGAAAATGTTGGCATGCCTATATGATGTAAATCACTCTGAAATATGATGCAAATCACTTTAAAACTGAGCTCAGAGATGAAAAAATCAAAAAAAGAAGGCCGCTATGAGGGGTTGCGGCCTTCCGGGGATGCCGGCGAACCGGCATTGAAAAAGTGAGTGCTTCTCAGCACATATTTATAGTAGCATATAAAAATGAACAAACTATGAACATTAGAGAAAAATTTGAAAAATCGTAAAATATTTTTCGAGGAGTGAGCTATGAAGGTTTCTGCGGTCATTACACTGAAAAAGGGAGAGGGCAGACTTCTCAAATCCGGGGGAGCATGGATCTTTGACAATGAAATCGCCGATATAGAGGGAAGCTTTCTTAATGGAGACGTTGTTAGTGTCAGAGACTTTGACGGCTATCCCATGGGAAAGGGTGTTATCAACATGAACTCGAAAATTCGAGTGCGCATGCTGACCAGAGATCAGGATACGGAGATCGACAGAGAATTTCTCACGAAAAGACTGAGAGCTGCGTGGGACTATCGCAGGAAGACCGTTGACACAGGAAGCTGTCGAATTGTCTTCGGCGACGCGGATTTTCTGCCGGGTATCACGATTGACAAGTATGAGGATATACTTGTCATAGAGTCGCTGTCTCTGGGCATGGACAGGATGAAGGAACTTATTCTGGATATTCTGACTGAAATCCTCGCTGAGGATGGTATAAAGATCCGGGGGATTTATGAGCGCAGCGACGCGAAGGAGAGGCTCAAAGAGGGCATGGAGAGGAAAAAGGGATTCATCGGTCAGCCCTTCGACACGCAGGTCCCGATTACAGAGAACGGTGTTCACTATCTTGTCGATGTGGCGGAAGGCCAGAAGACCGGATTTTTCCTCGATCAGAAATATAATCGCGCAGCCATTCGGCCTGTGTGCCGCGGAGCAAAAGTGCTGGACTGTTTTACACATACGGGATCATTTGCCCTGAATGCCGCTCTGGCGGGGGCCAAAAGCGTACTTGCGGTGGATGCGTCGGAGACAGCACTGCGTCAGGCAATCCGGAACGCGGAGCTGAACGGATTTTCGTATGATACCGGAAGGGCGACGCAGGACGCACAGGCTGGAAATTCCGGTGTAGACGGAAAGACAGCGCAGGATGTACAGACTGAAAAATCCGGTGCGGGCGGAGCGATTCCGGAGGATGCTCTGACAGGACGTTTCATGACAAATGAATCCGGCACAAAACTCGGTTTCATGACCGCAGATCTTGTAGAACTTCTGCCGCAGATGGAAAAGGAGGGATTACAGTATGATGTCGTTATATTGGATCCGCCTGCATTTGCAAAATCCAGACAGAACGTAAAGAATGCGGAGAAGGGCTATCGGAAAATTAACCGCGCGGGCATGCGTCTGGTAAAAGACGGCGGCTTCCTTGCGACCTGCACATGCTCACATTTTATGACTCGAGAGCTTTTTGAGAAGATGGTTCATGAGGCGGCTCGCGAAGCCCATGTGCGCCTGCGTCAGGTCGAAGCGAGGACACAGGCGCCGGATCATCCCATTTTGTGGTCGGCTGCGGAGAGCTCGTATCTCAAGTTCTACATTTTCCAGGTGGTGAAAGAAAAATAACACAGACTGTGCAGCAGCCCGTCTGAACTGCTGTCGAATTGTCCGTTTTATACATACTTTTTCGCTAAAGGTGGATAATTACGGCTTTATTTGGTAAAATGAGGATGTTGTATATGTGCGAACGGGCATATGCAGCATCCTTTTCTCAGTTCGCTATAGTGAGGTAAAACAGAATGTCCACATATGAAGATGCATACAAAAAACTTGCCGGGTGCGGTCAGACCCACCTTCTGAAATTTTACGATGAACTCAGCAGCGAAAAGAAAGCAGCTCTGTGCGACCAGATTATGGAAACGGATTTTTCGGTCGTGGACGCCCTCTGCCACGAGGCGGAGAACACCGCCCGGGGCGAGCTTCAGCCTCTTAAAACGATGCAGATTCCGGAAATCGATGAACGCAGGGATGAATTTTTTGATTGTGGGATGGAAGCCATCCGCGCGGGAAAGATGGCAGCGGTCCTTCTCGCGGGCGGCATGGGTACCCGTCTCGGAAGCTCCGATCCGAAAGGCATGTATGACGTAGGCATTTCAAGACGTGTCTATATTTTCGAGCGTCTGGTGACCAACCTCCTCGCAGTGACGAGAAAAGCGAAAAGATGGATCCATCTTCTCATCATGACAAGTGACAAGAACGACGAAAAGACCCGCGAATTTTTCAAGAAGAACGATTTTTTCGGATACAATCCTGCCTACATTCAGTTCTTTGTACAGGATATGGCACCGACGGTCGGCTTTGACGGAAAAGTCCTGCTTGAAAGCAAAGACAGAATATCCACATCACCGAACGGGAACGGCGGTTGGTTCTCCTCAATGGTGCGGTGCGGGCTGGTCGATTACCTGAGGGAGGACGGCGTTGAGTGGTTGAACGTGTTCGGTGTCGACAATGTCCTGCAGCACATCTGCGATCCGGTCTTTATCGGCGCGACGATTATGTCCGGCTGCGCCTCCGGCTCAAAGGTCGTCAGGAAGACGTCACCGGATGAGAAAGTCGGCGTCATGTGTCTGGAGGACGGCAAAACAGCTGTCGTAGAGTACTCGGAGATGACGGACGAGATGCGGAACGCAAAGGATGATGATGGAAATTATCTGTTCTACTACGGTGTCATTTTGAACTACCTCTTCCGTGTAGACGCTCTCGAAAAAGTGATGGATGAGAAAATGACCTACCACATCGCGCGGAAAAAGATTAACTGCATCGACGGGGATGGCAATATTGTTGAGCCTGAAGATGCAAATGGCTGCAAGTTCGAACTCTTCATCTTCGACCTTCTGCGCGATATTCCCGGGTGCCTGCCATTTGAAGTGGTCCGGGAGGCTGAATTTGCACCTGTGAAAAACAGGACAGGTGTGGACTCCGTGGAGAGCGCAAGACGGCTGCTTCTCATGAACGGGGTGAAATTGTAAGTATTAAAGAAAGGAACAATATGGAAACAGAAGACAGAAAACTTGCCCTTCTGATCGATTCGGACAATGTGTCCTCCAAGTATCTGAACGGCATTTTCGACGAGCTGTCCCAGTATGGAATTATCACCTACAGACGTATCTACGGTGACTTCACGTCCCAGCTCAACGCGCGCTGGAGCGAGAAGCTCCTGGAGAAATCCATCATACCGATCCAGCAGTTCTCCAATACGAGCGGGAAGAACGCAACGGATTCAGCCCTGATTATCGACGCGATGGATCTTCTCTATACGTCCAATGTGGACGGCTTCTGCATCGTCTCCTCCGACAGTGACTTTACCAGACTGGCGAGCCGCCTGAGAGAGTCCGGTAAAATCGTCATCGGCATGGGAGAGAAGAAGACGCCGGATTCGTTCCGCGCGGCCTGCACGATTTTCACTGAGCTTGAAAATCTGGTCGAGACCGAGCAGAATGTCAGCGCGACGGATAAGGAGGCTATTGAGGCCGATATCATCAATATCATCACCATGAATGACAACAAGGGGAAGATTACAGGCTCCGGTGAGATCGGGAGCAAGCTGCAGAATAAGTACCCGGATTTCGACATCCGTACATTCGGATACAGCCAGCTCAGCAAGTTCCTGGAGGACATGCCTGCGATCGAGGTCACCAAAGCCAACAATCAGGTGACGGTAAGTCTCAGGGAGGAGAAGACCGACGAGGAGATGGTCATCGCGGATATTGTTGAGATCGTATCAAAGAGGGCGAAACCGATCGCTCTGGCAACACTCGGCCAGGAGATACGGCGCAGGCACAGGGGCTTCAATGTCAAGATCTATGGCTACAGCCAGCTTTATAAGTTCATCGACAGTATACCCGAACTGCAGGTCAAGGGAGATAAGACGGACCGGAAGGTGAGCCTTAGGAAGACAAGGAAGTAATTTTTATAGTTCTGCCGACAGAGAAAATTGAAAAGTCTTATCGTATAGAAGAACGAAAAAGTCTGTCCTATAAAAAACAGAGGCTGTCGCAGTAAGGTGCATCAACGCTTCAATAAGCGGAGATATCATCTGCTGCAACAGCCTCTTTCTGCTGTCTGAATTAATACTAAAGACGTTTCAAGCGCTGAAAAAGCGCAATCTCTTTCATTTTGGATTTTTACCTGCCGATGTCGGCAGGTGGGGAGTGAGACGTCGCTTAATAATCAAGCTCCTCGAACTCAAGCCCGTCATCTGACATGGATTTAATGATAGCGAGAGACTTCAGATTGATGCCGCGGGCACGGAGATCCTTGCCGCCTTCCTGGAAGCCTTTTTCGATGACGATGCCGACGCCCTCGAGAATTGCGCCGGATTTTTCGATGATTTCAATGAGACCGCGGGCGGCGCAGCCATTTGCAAGAAAATCGTCGATAACGAGCACATGCTCGCCTTCGTTGAGATACCTCTTAGTGAGAATGACATCGTAAGTCTTATTATGTGTGTAGGATTTGACCTTGGCGGTGTACTGATCGCCGTCCAGGTTGATGCTCTTGGCTTTTTTTGCAAAAACAACCGGTACGCCAAAGTACTGGGCGGTAATGCAGGCGATGCCGATGCCGGATGCTTCGATCGTGAGGATCTTATCCACCTGCCGGTCAGCGAAAATACGCTTAAACTCCTTGCCGATCTCGTTAATGAACGGGATATCCATCTGGTGGTTCAGAAAACTGTCTACTTTCAGGATGTGGCCGGGGCGGACCTGACCGTCTTTCAGAATTCTCTCTTCGAGTGCCTTCATAAGTGCCTCCATTTCATTAAGATGATTCCCTTAGGAAAGTAATTTCAATATTACCCCCTTGTGCCGTAAAAAACAACTAAAAGATGTTATAATAAGCGCATGAGTGAAAAGAATGATATTGTGAATTCAAAACCTGAACTGATTCGAATCTCGGTGCGCTCTCTTGTGGAGTTTATTTTGCGGAGCGGCGACATTGATAACAGGACCGGTAGCGGGGTCGATCCGGAGGCTATGCTGGCGGGAGGACGGGTTCACAGGAAGATCCAGAAAGGAAAAGCAGGTGATTACCGTGCCGAGGTACCGCTCGCTATGGAGACGGACCGCGGCGATTTTGTGCTGCGTGTTGAGGGCAGGGCGGACGGAATTTTTACGGATGATGTAACGACACAGAGCGACAGGTCCGAAAGAGGACGCTCTTCTTCTTCTTCTGATGATGATGATGATGATGATGACGGCGGAATATTGGCAGATTCTAAAATCATGCCCAGGCTTTGCGTCGATGAGATAAAAGGCATTTTTATGGATGTCCGCGAACTCACTGAGCCGCAGGAGGTCCATCTCGCCCAGGCAAAGTGCTATGCGGCTATTCTTTTTCTCACGGATTTTGCCGCTTGGGATGATTCTCTGCCGGATGATACAGAGCCGGAGCACGACCGAGAACGCATCGGTGTTCGCATGACCTACGTTGACCTTGAGCATGATGACAGGATCAACATGTTTGATTCTGACTACGGCAGGGAAGAACTGCTTGCCTGGTTTGATTCTATTGTGGAGCGCTACTCTTTATGGTGCCGTCATCACATCGACCACAAGAGAAAGAGAGACGCCTCTATGGGACCTCTCACTTTTCCGTTTGAATATAGAACCGGTCAGAAAAATCTTGTATCATCGGTCTACCGCACGATTCTCGGGAAGCAGGAGCTATTCCTCATGGCACCAACCGGTGTCGGAAAGACCCTGTCTGTCGTTTACCCTTCGGTCCGGGCTGTAGGTCAGGGCTATGCGGATATGATTTTTTATCTGACGGCTAAAAACCAGACGCTGACAGTGGGGGCAGAAGCATTTCGGATCCTTGCGGATCGTGGGCTTATTATGAAGACGATCGTGCTCACCTCCAAGGAGAAGATCTGTCCGATGAATGAGCCGTCATGCAATCCGGATGACTGTCCGTATGCAAGAGGTCATTTTGACCGTGTAAACGACGCGGTCTTTGATCTGCTTGAAAAGAAGGATTATTTTGACCGTGATGTGATTTTGGCTCAGGCTAAAGAGTGGAATGTCTGCCCGTTTGAAATGGGTCTCGACGTAGCAAGCTGGTGTGACGCGGTCCTGTGTGATTATAATTACGCATTTGATCCGAAAGCCCATCTTCGCAGATTTTTCGGAGAGGGAAAGAAGGGTGACTACATATTTCTCGTCGATGAAGCCCACAATCTGGTCGATAGGGCCAGGGAGATGTATTCTGCCGGTATCGTGAAGGAGGATGTGCTTGCTGCCAAAAAGTTCGTGAAGAATGTCAGCAGATCGGCAGCGAGAGCACTTGAAAGACTCAACAGGGAGCTTCTGGCTGTAAAAAAGGAACTTCTCTTAGTGGATGGCAGAAATCCATATCTTGTCCTCACAGACAGCACGGTCCAGGGGCGGATCCAGAACGAAGCCCTGCGGGCGTTCGGTGAACTGCAGATCCTGTTCAGGGAGCAGAGAGATGCCTCTTTCAGGGAAGAGCTTCTGGATTTCTATTTTGAGATATCTGATTTCGTTTCCACTTTCGAGGGGATGGATGATGACTACGTGGTTTATGCGGACTTTAACGAGGAAGAACATCTCTCCCTGAATCTTTTCTGCGTAAACCCGGCAAGAAATCTGCAGAGTATGATAGATCGGGGCAGGAGCGCAGTCTTTTTCTCCGCGACGTTGCTGCCGGTCGACTATTATAAAAAGCTGTTTACGACACGGGAGGAGACGTATGCGGTTTACGCGAGGAGCCCATTTGCAAGCGAGCAGAAAGTTGTCATCGTAGGCAGCGACGTCAGCACAAGGTACAGGAGCCGCGGCGCTTCCATGTACCGGAAGATCGCGAGGTATATTCACGACACGGCCATGGCCAGGCGTGGGAATTATATGGCTTTTTTCCCGTCCTATAAGTTCATGACCGACGTGCTTTCTGTTTATCGTGCGGAGTTCGATGAATCGGATATTAACTGGGTCGCGCAGAGCCGGTATATGAATGAGATGGACAGAGAAATCTTCCTTGAAAACTTCTATGAGGATCCCGAGATGACTATGGTCGGCTTCTGCGTGATGGGCGGCGTGTTTGCGGAGGGAATCGACCTTGTCGGATCGAGGCTCATCGGCGCGATCGTTGTCGGTTGCGGGCTTCCTCAGGTCGGCACAAGAACGGAGCTCCTTCGAACCTACTATGAGGAGAAGACCGGGGACGGGTTTAACTATGCTTATCTTTACCCCGGCATGAACAAGGTGCTGCAGTCGGCCGGCAGGGTAATCCGGACCGATCAGGACCGGGGCGTCATTGTGCTCCTCGATGACAGGTTCCTTACTGCGGACTGTCTTCGCATGTTCCCGAGGGAGTGGACGGAGTATGTGCCTTGCAAGGTGGAACAGGTGAGGGCGGTGCTGGATAGGTTCTGGGAGGGGGTGTGATTTGATCTGGAGCGGTGTGTGGACTTGTTCTGGCAATGTGTGGACTTGCCATAGATGGATTTGTCCTTCATACTTGCGCTGGATTTACACTTGATCTTTGTGAGATTTCGCCAGAAGCAGCAGAAAGGGCTCATTTTGAGCAAGTTTGCTGCCTTTGACCAATAGAGATTCAATGGGTCTTAGGCAGAAGCAGCAAAATCCTGCTTCTTGAGGCACTTTTGCTGCCTTTGACCAAAGTGAGTTTCATCGGGTCTCAGGCAGAGGCAGCAAAATCTTGCTTCCTGAGGCACTTTTGCTGCCTTTGGTCTTGGTGAGTTTCATCGGGTCTTCGGCGGAAGCAGCAAAATCTTGCTTCCGAGGCACTTTTGCTGCCTTTGATCAAAGTGAGTTTCATCGGGTCTTAGCCAGAAGCAGCAAAATCTTGCTTCCGAGGCACTTTTGCTGCCTTTGACCAAAGTGAGTTTCATCGGGTCTCAGGCAGAGGCAGCAAATATGGTGACATGGCATGGATTAGTTGCTTTGGTCGCTGAAATTGTATGTGTCTTGTGTAAATGCCACATAAAAGGACCGGCGGGTGCCGGGATAATCTATTTGCCAAATAAGAGAAGCTTGTGTTATATATAAATGGATATTTCATATGTTATAGAGCAGTAGTTCAGTTTCAAAGATGCGAGTGTATTGAATATAACTTTGTTCCAGAGAAACAGATGGATTACTGTAACAGTGTTCCCGCTTCAAAGAAGTAAGCGAATCAATAACACAATTATCTGCTTCAAAGAAGCGAGCGAATCAATAACACAATTATCTGCTCCAAAGAAGCGGGTGAATCAATAACACTATTTCCCGCTCCAAAGGAGCGAGTGAATCACCAGAGCCTCAAGGGGACACAAAACATGTCCCCGAGACACATACACACACAACTGAAATCAGGAGGAGACAAAATGGTCAGAAGAGTATACGTGGAGAAGAAGCCTGAATTTGCCGTCCAGGCACACGATCTCCTGCACGAAGCAAAGCATTATCTGCACATAGAAGGTGTGGAGGATGTGAGGGTCTTTATCCGCTATGATGTAGAAGATATAACAGATGAGACATTTGAGAAGGCTGCGCGCACTGTGTTCGCGGAGCCGCCCGTTGATGATATTTATGAAGGACAGCTCCCGGAGGAAGAGAGACCGCACCGCGTCTTTTCCGTTGAGTACCTGCCGGGTCAGTTCGACCAGAGAGCGGACTCTGCAGAGCAGTGCATCCGATTCCTGAATGAGAAGGAGAATGCCCGGGTCCACTCCGCAACGACATATATGCTCATCGGTGAGATTTCCGATGAGGATTTTGAGAAGTTCGTGAAGGACAGAATCAACCCGGTCGACTCTCGCCAGACGGATGAGACCGTACCGGAGACACTCGTGGCTGTCTACCCGGAGCCGGAGGATGTTCAGATTTTTGCAAATTTCCGCTCCATGAACCTCACGGATCTCGAGGAGTTGTATAATTCTCTGAACCTTGCGATGACATTCGCGGATTTCAAGTTCATCCGCAAATATTTCAAAGACGAGGAGAAGCGCAACCCCACGATCACTGAGATCCGCGTACTCGACACATACTGGTCCGACCACTGCCGCCACACGACTTTCCAGACAGAACTTAAAGATGTTGAGTTCGGCGAGGGCGACATGAAGAAGCCCCTTGAGGATACTTTCAAGCAGTATCTGGCTGACCGCGATGCCCTCTATGCCAGAAGGAGTGACAAGTTCGTCTGCCTGATGGACCTTGCTCTTCTCGGAGCCAGGAAGCTGAAGGCGGAAGGAAAACTTGATGATCAGGAAGAATCTGATGAGATTAATGCATGCTCCATCGTTGTTCCGGTAGATGTTGACGGGAAAGAAGAGGAGTGGCTCATCAATTTCAAGAATGAGACTCACAACCATCCGACAGAAATCGAGCCGTTCGGTGGCGCGGCTACCTGTCTCGGCGGCGCGATTCGCGACCCGCTCTCAGGAAGAACTTATGTCTACCAGGCTATGCGCGTGACCGGTGCAGCCGATCCGACACGTCCGCAGTCCGAGACACTGAAGGGCAAGCTTCCACAGAAGAAGATCGTCCAGGAGGCAGCCCACGGCTACAGCTCTTACGGTAACCAGATCGGTCTTGCCACAGGTCTTGTAAAAGAAATCTACCATCCGGATTATGTTGCTAAGCGCATGGAGATCGGCGCAGTCATCGCGGCAGCTCCGAGATCTGCTGTTATCCGCGAGAATTCCGACCCGGGCGATGTCATCATCCTGCTCGGCGGACGCACAGGCCGCGACGGCATCGGCGGCGCGACCGGATCCTCAAAGGTACACACAGAGGAATCTACCCTGGTCTGCGGCGCAGAGGTCCAGAAGGGCAATGCTCCGACAGAGCGCAAGCTTCAGAGACTCTTCAGGAGGACGGATGCCGCCCACCTGATCAAGAAGTGCAACGACTTCGGCGCAGGCGGTGTCTCCGTTGCTATCGGTGAGCTGGCAAGAGGTCTTGATATTGATCTTGATAAGGTCCCGAAGAAATATGCCGGCCTTGACGGCACAGAAATCGCCATCTCCGAGTCCCAGGAAAGAATGGCTGTTGTCGTTGACAAGAAAGATGCAAAGCAGTTCATGGAATATGCGCACGAGGAGAATCTCGAATCAGTTATTGTAGCCACTGTCACGAAGTCTCCGAGACTTGTCATGCACTGGAGGGGAAAGACAATAGTCGATATCTCCCGAGATTTCCTTGATACCAACGGTGCCCATCAGGAGGCATCCGTCAAAGTGGATGTTCCGAACTTTGCCGACAGCGAGTTGAATCAGAATCCGTTCGTTCCGTCCGATGTCAATGACTCTGAAGGTATCAGAAACACATGGCTGAATACCCTCGCTGACCTCAACGTCTGCTCGCAGAGAGGCCTCGTTGAGAGATTTGACGCGTCAATCGGAGCAGGCACTGTCACCATGCCGTACGGCGGCCAGTATCAGCTGACCGAGACACAGGCAATGGCAGCCAAGGTCCCGGTACTTGACGGAAAGACAGAGACTGTCACCCTCATGAGCTACGGTTATGATCCCTATCTCATGAAGTGGAGCCCGTATCACGGTGCCGCCTGGGCTGTCACAACATCTGTTGCCAAGATCGCAGCGGCGGGCGGTGACGTATCGAAGATCCGCTTCACATTCCAGGAGTATTTCCGCAGGATGACAGAGGATCCGTCCCGCTGGAGTCAGCCATTTGCAGCCCTTCTCGGCGCTTATGCAGCCCAGATCGGCTTTGGCCTTCCGTCAATCGGCGGCAAGGATTCCATGTCAGGTACATTTGAACACATCGACGTTCCGCCGACACTCGTGTCCTTCGCGGTCGATGTAGCTAAACTCAGCGATATCATTACGCCGGAATTCAAGAAGGCCGGCAGCAAGATCGTCTGGATCCGCGTGCCGCGCGATGAGTATCAACTCCCGGTCTACAGCGGCGTTCTTGATGTATACGCAAAAGTCCGTGAGGACATGAAAGCCGGCCGTATTATTTCCGCTTACGCGCTGGAGCGCCACGGCATAGCAGAAGCGGTCAGCAAGATGGCGTTCGGCAACAGGCTTGGCGTCAAGATCGAGCATGATCTCGACCCGAGAGATTTCTTCTCACCGGCGTACGGCGATCTTCTCGTCGAGGTGGCTGACGGCCAGGTCGGAAATCTTGTATCTTCCTACAGGGTGATCGGTGAAGTTACATGTGATGACACATTCCGCTACGGCAACGCTGCCATCGCTCTCGATGAAGCCCTCGGCAGCTGGATGGGCACGCTTGAAGGTGTCTTTAAGACGCGCACGACAGACGACAGGTCCGAGGTCGAATCTGAGGTCTATGATGGCGGCAGTGTATACATTTGCAAGAACAAAGTGGCAAAACCGCACGTGTTCATCCCGGTCATGCCCGGGACCAACTGCGAGTATGACTCCACTAAGGCATTCGAGCGCGCGGGTGCAACGGTCACCACGACTGTGTTTAAGAACCTCACAGCCGAGGATATCCGTGAGTCAGTGAAGGAATTCGAGAAGCAGATCGGACAGGCTCAGATCATCATGTTCCCTGGCGGATTCTCCGCGGGCGATGAGCCGGACGGCTCCGCGAAGTTCTTCGCAACAGCTTTCCAGAACGCAGCCATCAAGGAGGCGGTCATGAAGCTGCTTAACGAGCGCGATGGTCTTGCGCTCGGCGTATGCAACGGCTTCCAGGCTCTCATAAAGCTCGGCCTTGTGCCTTACGGCGAGATTATAGGTCAGCAGGCGGATTCCCCGACGCTGACTTACAATACGATCGGCCGCCACATTTCACACATGGTCTACACGAAGGTCATGACGAACAAGTCTCCGTGGCTTCAGCTCGCGGATCTCGGCGGAGTTTATGTCAACCCGGCTTCCCATGGCGAAGGCCGCTTCGTAGCTCCGAAGGAGTGGATCGACAGACTGTTTGCAAATGGTCAGGTCGCCACCCAGTACTGCGATCCGTTCGGCAATGTCTCCATGGATGAGGAGTGGAATGTTAACGGCTCCTACGCTGCAATTGAGGGTATCACATCCCCGGACGGCCGCGTGTTCGGCAAGATGGCGCATGTGGAGCGCCGCGATGACGGTGTCGCCATCAATATCTACGGCGAGCAGGATCTTAAGATCTTTGAGGCTGGTGTGAAGTATTTCGGATAATCCGAGATTGAGGGGATTCGGTGAATAGCTTTGTCATCCTGTGCTGTACATATGTGCTGCGCTTATGTCCTGCAAACGTGACAAAATAATATGATAATTAAAAATCCCTCTCCCGAAACTTGGAGGGGGATTTTTATAGAGCAATGTCAGAGGCCGAAAGTGCTGATCATCTGAGATTGGCAGTTGCCTTTGACAAAAGAGGAGTAGTTGCAGAATATGGTTATATCAAAAGCTGCGAGGGATGAATATGAATCTGTCAGATTCTTTTACCACTCAATGACCGACGCTCTGGAAGGGACTAAATACCACCCCAAGTGGCAAAAAGACATCTATCCGGCACCGGAAGACATGCGGGATGCTATTGATAGAGGTGAATTATATATAGGCCGGGTAGGTGAGCGCATCGCGGCGGCCATGGTCCTGAATCAGCAGTACAACCCGGAATATGAGGACATAGTCTGGACAAAGCCGATCAAACGTTCGGAGTTCATGGTCATCCATATGCTGGGTGTCCACAATGACTTTGCGGGAAGAGGACTGGCAAAGGAAATGGTGAGATTTGCTATAGACACAGCCGGAGCTGCCGGAATGAAGGCGATACGGCTTGATGTGCTGAAGGGCAATGTACCGGCTGAAAGACTATATCCGGCGATGGGGTTTTCCTATGTGGATACTATCAAGCTTTTCTATGAGGATACGGGAAGAGTGGATTTTGAGCTGTTTGAGTTGGTGCTGTGATTGTTAAGTATAAAAGGAGAGCAAATATAAATGATCCGAAATATTATTTTCGACATGGGACAAGTGCTGATCCGATTTAACCCAGGGGTCTTTTTGAACCGCTTTGCTTCGGTCTATACTACAGAGGAAAGAACTCTGCTCCTTAGAGAAGTGTATCTGAGCGCGGAGTGGATCATGCAGGACCGGGGAACTCACACTCCGGAGCAGACTGTAGAAATCGTATGCAGGCATCTTCCGAAAAAGCTGCATGAGGCAGTGTATAATCTCGTATGCCGCTGGAATGAAGATATCATTCCTGTAGAAGGTATAAAAGAGCTCGTGGAAGAGCTGAAAGGCAAAGGATATGGAATCTATCTGCTATCCAACGCTGCAAAGGACTTGCCGGATTACTGGCAACGTATTCCCGGACATGAGTATTTTGACGATTTGTGCGTCAGCGCTTTTCACGGTTTTATAAAGCCGCAGCCTGAGCTCTACAGATGTGCTCTGGAAAAGTTTAACGTCGCTCCGGAGGAGTGCGTTTTTATCGACGACGTGACAGCCAACATTGAGGCGGCTCTTAATGCAGGCATGCAGGGAATCGTTTTTCATGATGACATATCGGAACTCAGGGAGAAACTTTATAGGCTGGGTGTTGATGTAGAACCGGCATAGAGGATATAATATAATTACTTTGCAAGGATGTGAAGGAATTCAGGAAAGACATTAATATTGAGAGGCAGAGTTAAATGAGGTTGTTAGGTAATATCTGCTGGTTTGTATTCGGAGGTTTTCTCAGCGGCATGGCATGGGTCTTGTCGGGGGTTCTGTGGTGCATTACGATCATTGGAGTACCTTATGGCATGCAGTGCTATAAATTTGCCATGATTTCATTCTGGCCGTTCGGAAGAGAAATTGTATATGGCGGCGGGGCGGTTTCGTTCCTGGTAAATATAATCTGGTTTTTTGTGAACGGATGGTGGATGGCTCTTGGCAATTTCATAATTGGCTGCGTATGGTGCATCACGATCATAGGTATTCCGTTCGGCAAACAGTTCTTTAAAATTGCGAAGCTGTCCCTGAGACCTTTCGGGGCAGATGTCGTACGAATTTGAGATGTCTATAACTAAACCCACGGCAAGATAGCCGTGGGTTTTCGTCTATGAAGTGTAGCAGCAGAGTACCACGTCTATAGGAGCCGCTGTACCGCATCGGCGTGGAGATTCATTACAAATGAGGATTATATTTATGAACATACAGATTTTTGGAACAAAGAAAAGTTCGGATACACGCAAAGCTGAGCGCTTTTTCAAGGAACGAGGCATAAAATTTCAGTTCATTGACATGAAGGAGAAAGAACTCAGCAAGGGCGAATTCAATTCTGTCATGCAGGCTGTCGGCGGAGTGGACGTGATGATCGACCCAGCGTGCAAGGATAAAGATCTGCTCGCTCTGGTCACCTACATTTCGGCGGATGAGCGAGCAGAAAAGGTGATGGAGAACCAGAGTGTCCTCCGTCAGCCGATTGTCAGGAACGGACGTATGGCCACAGTCGGATACGCGCCGGATGTCTGGAAGACATGGAAGTGATTAAAGGCTATCCGGGTTCTTCGGCGGATTCTGTACCACGTTTCCGTCTGCCCCGAAATACCCCTTAACATCAGCAGAAGTGTCCTGCTTTGTGACGATGAACCTGCTCATAATGCCGAAATCTCCCCGTTTCGTGCGCAGAGCAAAATAGCCGATGACAGAGAAAACGAGAGCCCCTATGAAATTGACGAACAGGTCTTTCATTGTGTCGATGAGCCCTACATCCAGATATCCGCTCATTGGCAGCACCTGTCCATTGACCGTAACTTCCTTTATATTGCGTATGACAACCGGTACCTGCATTCCCCGCTCGTTCAGCATGACGCTGCTGATGGTTGAGATGACGGTGTCCTTCTGCATATCAAAGAGAAAAAGATGGTCCATCGAGAACTCAAAAAACTCCCACATGACACCGATTGTCATAGAGAAGCAGAAAGCGACAAGAGCCAGATAACCCGGAGCAAGATCGAAAATAATGCTGTCGTTTTTATCGAGCAGCATGACCATAGAAAAGCCAACCGCGGCGGCAAGAAATCCGTTGAGCGTGTGAAGCATAGTATCCCAGATAGGTATTGCGGTATAATAGCTGTTGACTTCCCCGAGAATTTCCGCAGCGTATATAAAACAATAAATGATAATCTGCAGGGACTGAGGAAGGGCAACCCTGAACCTGACTTCGATCACGCTTGGCAAAAAGAGAAGAATCAGAGTGAGTATGCAGAGCATAAAGGATTCGAAATTGCCCAGCATGAACTGACGGATCATTGTCGCTATTACGAGTATACGCAGGATGGAGAATACAATAAACGACCGTCTGTGTTCAGTAAGCTGTTTTCTTACTTCTTCAAAGAAGCTTTTCCGCCTCATGCGCCGGTTCAGTTTTCTGATTTGTCTTTTCTCACGTTTATCTTGATTCAAATGAAGTGAACTCCCTTCTATATTTCACGGTTTAACGATACCTTAATTCCAATTCTTTGTCAAAGAGAACGTGAACGTGCAGTCTTTACGTCTTATAACACCCCGTTATCCGCCCCTCGTTAAAGATAAATTACGCGCGAAAAGTGAAAATGAGTAAATAGCGCGTAATGCAAGGAACTATCGCCCCGGCATAAGACAAGCAATTACGCGCGAAAAGCAAGAATAGGCAGAATAGCGCGTAATGCATGGAACTATCGCCCCGGTATCAGACAAGCAATTACGCGCGAGAAGCAGGAAAGGGAAGAATGGCGCGTAATTTCCTAATGATGTATTACGCGATGATGATACAGAATGATGAAATAGCGCGTAAATTTTCATTACTAAGACAAAGTCTATAATTATTTTTACGCGCCAAATATTAGGATAGGTAAATTGGCGCGTAAAATCTCATTACTGAGACAAAGTCCAACAACTATTTTACGCGCCGAATCACCTGAATGAGAAACACGCGCGTAAAATCTCGTTCTTGAGACAAAATCTAAACAATAAATTACGCGCGAAAGGCAGGAATAGGCAAAATGGCGCGTAATGCAAGGAATTATCGCCCCAGCACCAGACAAGCAATTACGCGCGAAAAGTCAAGATGGGTAAAGTGGCGCGTAAGACATGGAGCCAGAGTCGCAGTACTAGACAAACCTTTACGCGCGAGAAGTGCAACTGAGCTGAGAGCGGATTCTGCAGGGAATTGTCCTGCGTGATGACTTTCACAGAAGATCAGCTCCGGTATCGCCATGGCGTGTGTCGGCTGGGTGCTGGCTATCACAGGATATGTGGCAAATGCAACTCAGAGCGCAGCAACCAATAACGGTATCATAACTCTTTACGCCTGGTCACCGGCGGTAACACTGATCGTGATCTATCTGATCCTTCGATTTGTCTACCATTACGATCAGATCTCCGATGAAGTAATCCGCACTCTGGAAGCCAGAAGAAACGGCCAGGCATAATTACATAAGGTCTCGCTCGCGAGACGAAAGAGCAGGAGATTTGGGTCAATGCAGGTTGAGATTGTTTTAAAACCAAATCCCTGCGCTGATCTTAATATCAAAGGAGAAATATAATGAGTATACTGGGAAATTGGATCACCGACGGGTCCGGACAGCCGTTTTACGCAAGGACAACCATTGAACTGCCAAAACCTGTTCGGGCAGCGACCGCTAAAGTCTGCGGCCTTGGCCAGTTCGTATTCTCTGTCAACGGCAGCAAGGTGGGAGATCATGAACTGGACCCCGGCTGGACCGACTATCGTAAAGCAATTCAGTACGTCGCATTTGACCTGACAGATGTACTGCGCATTGGAAAAAACGCTCTGGGAGCGGAGATTGGGAACGGCTGGTTCCTGATGGATGACGCGGAAGGATACAGCTTTCATTTTCCGCCTTTTATGCCTCCTAATCCTAACCCGTATGTTCCGTTTGGCGAATCTCTGATATTTGCAATGAATCTGACCGTCACGTATGAGGATGGTTCCGTGGAATCATTTTATGCGGATGACAGCTGGAAGACCGCTCCTCACGAAGTGCGCCGCAGCAATGTCTATGGCTCGGAGATAGTTGATGCTGCCCTGTGCCAAAAAGATTTCTCGTGTCCGGAATTCGATGACGCTGAGTGGCATGAGGCAAAGATCCTCACCGAAGCCGAAGCTCCGAAGGGAATACTGATGGAGCAGTTCCAGCCGCCCATCAAGGTCATTCACACCTATGAGGCAAAGTATCTTCATGAGACAAATGGCAGGAGTATCTACGACTTTGGACAGAACATGGCCGGTATGCTGGAAATTCGGGTGAAAGGAAAGAAAGGGGACAGCCTCCGCATCTATCCTGCAGAGAAACTGAATGAGAACGGCGATGCGGATCAGATGGCAAAAGGCTGGATGAATATTGACACTGTTATCACCTACAAGATCGGTACTGATGAGTGCTGGGAGTCGTGGCGTGAGAAATTCACTTATTTCGCAGGTAAAGACCTGGCGATTGAGAAAAGCAGTCCTGACATTCAGATAGATACAATTTACGGTCATGCCATTACCAGCGCATGGAAACAGGATGGCATCTTTGAGTGCGACGACGAGCGCTATAATAAGATTTATCGCATCATCGAGAAGGCTGTGGAAGCCAACATGGTGAGCGTGCACACGGACTGCCCGACAATCGAGCGCTTTGCGTGGCAGGAGCCCAATCACCTTATGGCTCCGTCCATCTTCTATATGAAGGATGGAAAACAGCTGTGGAATAAATTCCTCATGGACATGCGGCTTGGTCAGCATACAGCATCAGACACTTTCAAAGACTATGAGGGAAATACGATTTTCCCGGGAGACGGACTTGTGCCGAGCCAGTGCCCGTGCTATATCCCGAATGTGATCCCTGTTCCCGGAATGGGCAGCTTTTATGACATTATTCCCTGGGGAAGTTCAATCATTTTAGGCACACGCTGGCATTATCTGTTTTACGGAGACATTAAGGTCGTCGAAGAGAACTACGAGGCCGGCAGGCGGTATCTTGCTCACCTGAAAAGCCGCATGACAGAAGAAGGATTTATCTGCCACGGCCTCGGAGACTGGGGTAACCCGGACAATGAGCTGGCAAGAGAAAACATCGAGACCGCTTTTCTCTATGCGGACGCCAAAACACTTGCAGAGTTTGCTGAGCTGCTCGGGAGACATGAGGACGCGGAAGAACTTTCCGCATTTGCAGAAGCTGTCAAGGCGAATTATAACAAGAGACTCCTTGTGCGGGATGCAGATGGACGCTGGGTCTACAGGAGCTATGAGCACAAGGATGCAATCGTGATCACCCAGGCCTGTGAAGCTCTGCCTCTGTACTGGGGAATGGTGCCTTCTGATAAGAAACAGGGTGTTGAGGACGCATTTCGGAGAGCATTGACAGAGAAGAACTGCTTCGCCTCCGGTGAGGTAGGCCTTCCCTACATCATCCAGACAGCCAGAAAACTGGGTATGAATGATATGATCGCGGATTTTATCACGCGGCCGGAACATCCGTCCTATTATGCCTTTGTCCTTGACGGGCTCACAACGCTGGGAGAGTACTGGGAGCCGAATCCCAGAAGCCATTGCCACGATATGATGGGACATATTATTGAGTGGTTCTATAATGGGCTTGCAGGAATCTGCCCTCTGGAACCGGGATTTACAAAGGTACAGGTGAAACCCTGGCTGCCATCATCTATAAATCATCTCAGATGTGTTTATCACTCTGTGTCCGGAGATATCTGTGTGGAAATGGACAGAAGAGGCGAGGAAATCGACCTTCGTGTTGCAGCGGCAGACGGGATTGAGATCCATATCGACCGTTCTTTACTGGCGTGATGCCGCTAAATTGCTTACTCCGCAAACAATCGCCGCACAAATGCCACAGCCGTATCCTGCCTCGGCGAATTGGCTATGATGCCGATGTAGACCTGGCGGCCTTCTGGCATACCTGGAAGCACGTTCAGACCTGAAAGATCAAGATATGCCTTTTCATCACGGGTGACAGCTTCATAGGTAACGGAATCATCGAGCAAGACATCGATCTGATTGTCTTCCAGAATGACGGTACCTGTCTCCAGCCGGTCCAGGATCTGAGGATCATCCGCGAAGACACTTTCAAGCGGCATGAGGAAGCCCTGGGCCGCGAAAGCATCCATTGCCTCGCGGTCCGCGAGTACAATATCCAGCTTTTCCGCCTCGATGGAGGCTAGGATCTTGAGGCGTGAGGCGTATACATACTGATGGTATTCGCTGTCCGGGTCCGAGGTCAGGTACAGGTCCTTCGCGAGGCTGACGACTGAATTCTTGCTTTCCATGCTGTCCTTAGCATCCGCATCCGAAACTGCGTAATCCGACTCCGGAAAGGAATTAATGAAATCTTCTGTCTCTTTCTGCACAGGAGTATTTACGGCTGCGACGTACAGGAGAATATCTTTGTCTGTCGCGTGCCTGAAGATAATATAACAGATAATGTAGATTAAGAGTGCCGCTGTTAAAAGCGGCACTTTGTAATAATCCCATATATATTGTATCTTCGAGGATAAGCTGAGATCTGATTTCTTCATGAATAATTGAGACTCCTTTTATTCCTGCCCGACGTCGCCATGCGATACAGCCGCCGTATCCGTGCTGTCAGGCGATGCGGCATCAAAAGGTACCGTGTCTATGCTGTCAGAGAGAGCAGTCTTTGACGGAACCTGATTCTGTGCGTTCGATATCTCCTCGAGCTGCAGAAGGACTCCGTTCATGATCCATGCGGAAAAGAGCGCGCACAGACCTTCACCCAGAAACATAACGGGTGTATAGACGTAGATAATGACATAGAAAACCGTGAAATGAAAAAGTGCAATCAGAACAGTGCAGAAAAGGAAGTGCATGCCTGTCATCAGGGAATTCCGTATCATTGCAAATGTCGTGTTGTTAAATCTGGCGGTCAGAGGAAAAACGTAGAGGAGCACAATTACACAGGCGGCCGCAAGGACGAACCATACGGCGGTCAGGATAGTCCAGAACGCGTTCAGGTTGCGCAGATGCAGCAGGATATAGCCATCGAAGCCGAGAAAAATCAGGGCAGCTAAGAGGACGAGCCAGATCTTCGTTGCCTGCTTGAAGTTCTGCTTAAAAGCAGTAAAGAAAGCGGAAGCAATCCCGCTTTCTTCGTTGCGAACAAGTTTCTGCATAACTGCGTAGAGAGCCGTTGTGGAGGCACCGATCGTGAAGAGCGGAAGACTGCATAAGAACCAGAGCAGATTTAGGATGATCGTATAACCTATTTTTGTCAGAAAGCGCATCGCGGGGCTTTCAGGGTTCAGCAGACTTCTCATACTTTCTCCTTTACTGTTTCAAGTCATTTTCACGAGACGAAGGCGCAGGATGCAGTTCTAAAATCGCAAAGAGTCTCGATCATAAGGCTTCTCTGTCAGTCGAAGCCCGAAGGACCAGAGTCGTCTCGGCATGTATTGTATAGGAATACATATCCGGCTCTTTTATCCGGGACAGAAGCATTCTGACGGCAAGAATACCCATAGCCTGACTGTGAATATGGACAGTAGACATAGTTGGTGTTATGATCCGGGATTCCGGAGAATCATCAAAACCGAGGATCATGACGTCTTCAGGAATTCGCTTTCCCAAGCCCCGGAGAGCGGTGATCAGATCGACCGCGTTAAAATCATTTGCGCATATAAACGCGTCCGGCAGGGATGGCATTGCCTGCAGTCTGTTTTTCAAATGCAGGATAAAGGTCTCGTAATCATCGAATTCGGGGCTTTCATATCTCTCTTCGAGGCTTATTGCCGGGTCGTAGGTAAGACCATACGTCTCTAATGCATTTCTGAATCCTCTGTAACGCTCAAAAAATGAGCGGCAGTGGAACTTATCTCCCATGAACCCGAATCGTGTATACCCCTTTTCCTTCATCTGCCTAATAAATGAAGCAATGCATTTCTCGTTGTCCATGAGCAGGATGTCCGCGTCGGGAGTATCTTCATCCGTATACACAGGAAAATCAACGAATAGAATCGGATATCCGAGATCGGCCGCCATCCTGCAGTAATTCCGGTCTAAGAGTTCAGCGCAGATGATGCCGGCAGTTCTGGTAGGTCTGATGCCGTCCGGCACGCGCAGCGCTGCAATATCGGCAGGCAGGAGACGATAGATCGTCACACTATAGCCTACAAGCGACATTTCGTGGCAGATCAAGTCCAGCATGGGCGAACCGAAATGCGAGTTGTCAAGCCTTCCGGTCGTGAGAAAAGCGATTTCAGTCGGTCCTGAAGAGGGCGGACGGAAATCTCTGTTATCAGGGTCCGCCATCGGATTCATGGATAAGTTCATTAAAAAGGAGTCACTGGCCTGCCCCGGCGCGGATACTTTCAGATAAGAAAACTGTTTGTATCCCATCTCCGCTGCCTTCTTCAGTACAGCTGCACGCGTGCTGTCCGCAACCGGTCCTGTGTTGTTAATTGCCTTAGAGACTGTATTTCTTGATAATCCTAACGCACTTGCAATATCCTGTATAGTAACTCTTTCTCTCATCTTTCAGCACTCTCATGTTCCCTTCTCTGAAAAAGCAGACAATCAGGAGCTATCTCCAATTATGCCTGCAGACGGTTCCGGCTTATGTAGTTAAATTGTGTCACTAATTGGGTGTTTGGGAATAATGGCATGTGACATTCTTTTGCAAAATTCCAACGATACATTGCAATTGTAATATAGGGAACTCGGAGTGTCAAATGTAATAACATCAAAGTTGCATTTGTGCACGTTAATTTATTTTATCGTTCATGTGCCGAAAATTCCATAATCAAAGTGCATAAATATAGGAGTATCGAATAGTGCAAATGCAACAATATTATTTTCAAATGGTGCAAATGCACCGTTTTTTCTTGTGCATATAGCTGAATTGATATAAAATGCAATTGTATAGATGGGGGGAATGAGTGATGACAGAGCGGCCGCAGTCAGCCTCTATTTCAAACATCAAAAGGGTAACTATAGTTATATAGGGAGGATTGCAGAAAATGCGAAAAACAATGCTGTACGTCAGACAGCACTGGCAGCTGTATGTTTTCTTTCTGCTGCCGGCACTGCTTCTGACAATTATCTTCCGATATCTTCCGATGGGCGGAATTCTGATCGCGTTTCAGGATTATAACCCGATCCGCGGAATACTGGGCAGCAGATGGGTCGGCTTTAAGTATTTCCACCGGTTTCTTTCCTCACCGGATTTCCTGAGATATCTGGCGAATACACTGAAACTGAGTATTTACGGCCTTCTCTGGGGCTTCCCGGTTCCTATCCTGCTCGCCCTTCTCCTGAATCGGATCCAGAGCGCGGGAATCAAGCAGAAAGTACAGACTGTTCTGTATCTTCCGAACTTTATTTCCGTTATCGTTCTCTGCGGACTTGTCCGTATTCTGCTGTCCGTCACCGGTCCTTTGAACCACATCATGGGGACTCAGATCAACTTCATGACGATGCCGGGCGCATTCCGTACGATCTACATTATGTCCGGTATCTGGCAGGGAGCAGGCTGGGCGTCCATCATGTATACCGCTGCTCTTTCAGGCGCGAGCCAGGAACTTCGTGAGGCGGCTATCATGGACGGTGCGAACATTTTCCAGCAGATCCAGGTCGTTGAATGGCCGGCTATCAAGGATATGGTCGTCATCCAGTTCATCCTGCAGGCAGGTAATATCATGAGCATCGGCTTCGAAAAAGCCTACGCTCTGCAGACTGACCTGAACCTGTCCACTGCCGAGATCATCTCGACGTACGTGTACAAAAAGGGTCTTCTTGACGGCGACTATTCGTTCTCGACAGCGGTAGGTCTGTTTAATACGGTCATTAACGTCATACTGCTGATCGTGGTCAACAAGATCGTCGAGAAGATGAACGACGGCAAGGGCCTGTAAACGGAGGTGTGAGATGAAAAAAGTCAAATTTTCAAAAATGTCGCTTTCTGACAAAGTGCTTCTCCTGGTTGGATACCTTCTGCTGGCACTGTTTGTCATTGCGATTATTATCCCGATTATTTACATCGTCATCGCTTCCTTTATGGATCCTATCACACTGCAGAATTCCGGCATATCTTTCGATTTGGACAAATGGACGACGACAGCTTATGAGCGAGTTCTCTCCAACAGCCAGATCTGGGTCGGTTTCCGCAACGCAATTATTTATTCCGTTGTATTTACGGTTGTTTCCGTCGGTGTAACGCTGCTCGCAGCGTATCCGATGTCCAGAGCGGACTTTAAAGGAAGAGGATTATTCAACACGATCTTCATGATCACCATGTTCTTTGGCGGCGGTCTGATCCCGACTTACCTCTTGATCAGCAACCTGGGACTTCTGAACAGTATGTGGGCAGTTATCCTGCCCGGCGCTTTCAGCGTCTGGAACATGATCATCGCGCGAAGTTATTATCAGGGCATACCTGCCGAATTGCGTGAGGCTGCGGATGTTGACGGAGCAAATGAACTGACTTATTACTTCATGATTCTGCTCCCGGTCTGCACGCCGGTCATTACCGTTCTTGCGCTGTGGCAGTTCGTCGGTATGTGGAACAGCTATTTCGACGCAATGATCTACCTCAATTCCGCATCGAAGCAGCCCCTGCAGCTCGTTCTTCGCTCAATCCTTATCCAGAACCAGCCGGAGTCCGGCATGATCTCGGATATGCAGAGTACAGCGGCCAGAGCACAGCTTGCGGAGCTTCTTAAGTACGCGACCATTATTATTTCCAGTCTTCCGCTTCTTATCATGTACCCGTTCTTCCAGAAGTATTTCGACAGCGGCATCATGGTAGGATCGGTCAAGGGATAACACAGTATGCATTTGCACTATGTAACATAAAGTGTGAATATAATAAGCAATTTGGTGATATGTCAAGAAGCAATTAAAAATGAAAAGCACCGGAATTGTTAAAAAAGGGTAACCTTAAAAAGACCTGCG